>CAZGRP010000009.1:0-82255 GCA_964527995.1 uncultured Cytophagia bacterium
ACCACACCTCGTCTTGCTTGTTGAAAGGATTTCCCCGGTGCCACAGTCACCTGGCACAAAAGGTAGCCATTTTCTGCTTGCGTGTCAAGGCAAAAACAGTGCCGTCTCTTGTCTTCACCACGATCTTGTGGATGCCACAAAAAAAGCCCCAGGCAAAACGCCTGGGGCTCTCGGAGATGGAAGTTGGGGCTATTGGTTGTTCTTTTCCGTACCGTCGCTGCTTTGTTCGCCCTTCAACTCGTCCGCCTTCTTGAATGCAGCCTCGCCTTTCTCGCGGTCGCCAGTGTTGACGTAGGCCACACCCAAATTGTACCACGTGGCGTAGTTGGTAGGATCGAGATCTTTGGCCTTCTCGAGATAGGGGATTGCGTTCTTGTAGTTCTTGATGGCCTCGTCACGCAGCTCTTTGAGCTGCGCCTCGGAGTATTCCTTCTGGTTCACATCGAGCTCGCGCAACACCTTCATCTTGTTTTCGGCCATGATCAAATAGGCGTTGGCGATATTCAAATAGGCTTCCAGATCATCCGGCGAAAGCTCGAGAACCTTCTGGAACTGCTCGATGGCCTTGTCGTACTCCTCGGAAAGAAAGAACAACCGGCCGTAATTGAAGCGCAGATCCTTGTCCTCGGGGTGCTTGGCAATCGCTTCCTTGTAGAAGTTGAGCGCCTTTTCGCGCTGCCCCATGAAGTCATAGGCCAGGGCGATATTGGCAATGGCATCGACGTTGTCGGGATCCATCTCGACAACCTTCTGAAGAATGTCGATGGCCTTCTGGTATTCTTTCTTGTTGTAGTACAGGTTACCCAGACTAACCATCGCTTCTTCATCATCTGGAGCGACTTTGAGCAGGTTCTGGTAGGCGGCGATGGCTTCATCCGCATTGTTCATGCGGATGTAGGCGTACGCCAGATTCTTGTAGGCCTCGGGCTTGGAGGGGTCCAGAAGAATCGCAGTCTTGAACGCCTCGAGCGCTTTTTCCGTCTGTCCGGCCTTGATGAAATTGACGCCCCGGTTGAAATTGTCCACCCAGTACTTCTCGCGTGTGATACGGATCTGCTGTTCGAACTTCGGAGAGATTTTCAGCGACTTGTCAAACTCGGCGTTCATTTCCTTGAACTTGCCCTTCTCGCCGTAGCCGCGCCCAAGCAGGTAGTGTGCCTCTGGATCGTCGGGGTAGGTCTGCACGGCCAGCTCGAGCTGCTCGATGGCCTTGTCCCAGTCCCCCTGCTGGATGTAGACCTTTGCCGAGGTCACCTCCTTAGACTGGCAGGCCCAGAAGGAAACAGATGCGACCAGTGCAAGGATTGTGGCCGCGGCAGAAAACTTGCTTTTCATTTTACAGATCTCCTCTTTGAACTTGTTGTCAACCTTTTGCCGCCGTGTAATATAGCCCAAACGCCCAATGAAGTCAAGAAATATTTGCTGCTTGGAAGGCCCTGCTCCGACCGCCTGCACTCTTCCTCGTTGCGCCTGTCCGGAGCCACCGCCGGGCCGTTCGGCGGACGAGGGTGTTACCTGCCTCCTGAGGGTGCCAGCTCCCGCAGGTTACGTGCAAAGGGCGGCTCGATGACGCCAGCCTCGGTGATGATGGCACTGATGAGGCCGTGCGGGGTCAAATCGAAGGCTGGATTGTAGGCGTCGGCGCCGGCCGGGGCGATTCTGTGGCCGCCGCAACTCCTGACCTCCTCCGGGTCGCGCTCTTCGATGGGAATCTGGTCGCCGCTACGGAGAGTGAAGTCGATCGTGGAGATCGGCGCCGCCACGTAGAACGGGATGCCATGATGCCTTGCCAGCACAGCCAGCGCATAAGTGCCGATCTTGTTGGCCGTGTCGCCGTTGGCAGCGATGCGGTCGGCACCGACGATGACACAATCGACTTTGCGTTGTTGCATCACAAACCCTGCCGCGCCATCAGCGATCACCGTCACCGGGATGCCTTCCTGCATCAGCTCCCAGGCATTGAGGCGGGCCCCCTGCAGCAAGGGCCGGGTTTCGTCGGCATAGACGTGCACCCTTTTCCCCTGTTCGACGGCGGCATAGACCACCCCGAGCGCGGTGCCGTAGTCGGCGGTGGCCAGGGCGCCGGTGTTGCAGTGCGTCAACACCTCTGCCGGGTCCGGCAGGAGCGCTGCGCCGTGGTGGCCGATCTGGCGGCAGGTGCGGCGGTCCTCTTCGAGGATCTGCTGGGCCTCGGCGAGCAGGGCGGCCTTGATTTGGGCCACAGGCTGGCCGCGGCGCGATTGCGCCACCGCCCACATCCTGTCCAGGGCCCAGAACAGGTTGACGGCCGTGGGCCGGGTCGTTCGCAAGAAATCGATCGTCGTACGCAGCCGCTGGTAGAACGCCTGCGGCTCGTCCGGCGCCTTCTGCACGCCGATCACCACGCCGAAGGCGGCCGCGATACCGATCGCCGGGGCGCCACGCACTCGCAGCGAGCGGATGGCCTCTCCGAGTGTTTCCACCTCGTCCGTCTCGATATGAACGAGCTCGTGTGGCAACCTGGTCTGATCGATCAGCCGCACCTTGCCGTCTTTCCACTCGATCGTTTTCACCGGCATGAAGTTTCCTCCACTCCTGAGGTGAGGACCTGTCGACCGGAAGATAACAAAGCGTTTGCGGAAATTCAAGTGGGCCCGGGGACATCTCACTGAGGCGGGAGGGCGATCCGGCAGTTTTTCGTGCTTCCCTCTCCGCAAAGCCTTCCGCTTGCCTCTAACTAACAGAAGCAAACCGCGAGAGAGGGAACCTACGCACTGCAACGATGACACGGATCATTCTCCTCGACGACGAGCTTGAGTCTCAGATGCGCATCTACCTGGCGCTCCGCGACAAGTACAGAGTCGAAATCGCCGAGGATGGCCACGCAGTCATGGCGATGGTCCGTAAGCTGCAACCAGATTTGCTCCTCCTCGGCCTTCAGCCTTCGAGTCAATGGAACGATCGACGTTCCGGCCTCCAGCTGATCGAAAAGTTGAAGCGCAAGTACAAGGACCTGAAGATCGTTACCATTCTGGATTCCAGGAATCATAAACTTGAGAGGGAAGTTCTGTCGAAGGGAGCCGACGGCTTCGTGGTACGCCCCATCCGCACACGAGCTTTGCTGTCGCAGATGAAGGCTCTCGAGCTCTAGCCTGCGCGACCTCGGCAGGGGCTCAACCCGCCAGCAGTACATCCAGCCCATCCAAAAGGCCAGACCGGCGATCCGGTGCTGGCCTTTTTGTTGTTGCTGGAAATCTTCTATTGCATTTATGGGAAATTGTACTAATTTTGTTTCTAGCACTTGATTCTGTAGGCCCGTCATCGTAGCAGGGAAAGGAGTCCCCATGAAGACGATCCTGTTGGTCGAAGATGAGGCAAACCTTCGCCTGCTTTATGAGCAGGAGCTTGGCGAGGAGGGCTACAAAGTGATCAGCGTGGGCAGCGGCGAAGAAGCTCTAGATCTGTTCGAGCAGGTGCCGGTCGACCTGGCTGTGCTCGACATCAAGCTCGACAAGATGAACGGCATCGAGCTGTTACGCCGGCTCAAAGGACGCTCGCGCGATCTCAAAGTCGTCCTCAACACCGCCTACTCCACCTACAAAGCCGACTTCGGCAGTTGGTCTGCAGACGCCTTCCTGGTAAAATCCGCAGATTTGAGTGAACTCAAGGCGACGATTCAGTCGCTGCTGCAGTAGGCAAGCTGCGACCATGCTCCTGCTGGGTCACCAGACGCCGCCCGCTGCTTTGCCATCCGTAGGCCGATGAGCAACCGAACACAGACCGATTTCCTGGTGATCGGCAGTGGCATCGCCGGTCTTTCCTTTGCCCTGAAGGCCGCCGACTACGGCAGCGTGGCCATCATCACCAAGAAAGAGAAGGCGGAGTCGAATACCAACTACGCTCAGGGCGGGATCGCCGCCGTTGTCGACCAACATGACAGCTTCGACTCCCATGTGGCCGATACGCTGGCGGCCGGCGCCGGCCTCTGCCACCGGGATGCGGTGGAGATGATGGTCCACGAAGGGCCAGCAGCGATCGAGGAGTTGGTGTCGTGGGGAGCGGAGTTTAGTCGCGACACCTCCGGTCTGGTGCTTGGCCGCGAGGGCGGTCACAGTCGCAGCCGTATCGTTCATGCAAAAGACCGTACCGGCCGGGAGGTCGAACGCGCCCTGCTGGAGGCGATTAAGTCGCATCCGGACATCACCACCTATGAGGACCACCTGGCCATCGACCTGCTGACCGAACACCAGTTGGGTCGCGACGCCGAGTTGCGGGCCACAAAGAAACATTGCTGGGGAGCCTACGCGCTCGACGTTCCTGGCGGCAAAGTGAAGACCTTCCTGGCGAAGGTGACCGTGCTGTGTACGGGCGGCTGCGGTCAGGTTTACGCCCACACGACCAACCCCGACATCGCCACCGGTGACGGCATCGCCATGGCCTACCGGGCCGGTGCACTGCTGGCCAACCTGGAGTTCATGCAGTTCCATCCGACGACGCTTTATCATCCCGCAGCGCGCTCGTTTCTGATCTCGGAAGCGGTGCGCGGATTCGGTGGCATCTTGCGCACCCGCGACGGCGAAGCGTTTATGGAACGGTATCATCCCATGAAGGATCTGGCGCCCCGCGATATCGTCGCCCGCGCCATCGATGCTGAGTTGAAACGTCGCGGCGAGGAGTGTGTCTACCTCGACCTGACGCACCTGCCCGCCGAAGCGATCCGCGAGCGGTTTCCCTATATCTACGAGCGCTGCCTGGAGTACAAGATCGACATGACCGCCGAGCCCATCCCGGTGGTGCCCGCGGCCCACTACATGTGTGGCGGCGTGGCCACGGACCTGTTCGCGCGCACCTCCATCATCGGCCTGTACGCCTGCGGCGAGACCGCCTGCACGGGTGTGCACGGCGCCAACCGCCTGGCATCCAACTCCTTGCTCGAGGCTGTGGTTTTTGCCCGCCGCGCATGGGAAAACGCCCGCGATTTCATTTCCGAACAGCAGCGCTTTCGCTTCCCACCCCTGCCCGATTGGAACGACGAGGGCACCTTCGACCACGAGGAGTGGGTGCTGATCTCGCACGATTGGGAGGAGATCCGCAGTCTGATGTGGGACTATGTCGGCATCGTGCGGTCGGGCCTGCGCCTCGACCGGGCGCTGCGACGCATCCATCTGATCGCCGAAGAGATCGAGGACTTCTACAAGCGGGCCACGGTGACCGAAGGGCTGGTGGAGCTGCGCAACCTGGCGACGGTGGCGCTACTCATCATTCGCGCCGCCCGGCATCGCAGAGAGAGCCGCGGGCTGCACTACACGACCGACTACCCAAAGAGCGACGACCGGCGCTGGCAAGAGGACACGCTCATCGACCGCCAGCGCGTGGGACGTGGTATCTGGCAAATCGACTGGTGAGGAAGGACACCCATGGCTGAGATCGAGGTTTTCGACAACCAATATCCCGAGAGAGAATTCACCATTACAATCGTCAATCCCGAGTACACCTCCGTTTGCCCTCGGACCGGTCTTCCCGACTTTGGCACGATCACGATCGAGTATGTTCCGGACCAGAAATGCCTCGAGCTGAAGTCCCTGAAATATTACTTCCTCGAATACCGCAACATGGGGATTTTCTACGAAGTGGCCGTCAACCGCATCCTCGACGACCTGGTGGCGGCCTGCCAGCCGCGCCGGATGAAGGTCACGGGCGAGTTCACCAGTCGGGGCGGCATGCACACTACGGTGCGGGCGGCGTACGAACGGCAGCAGACAACCTCTTCCTGACCCATGAGTGCGCACTCATCCCGTCCTCTCGCCGTGTGCCTGGTGAGCGGCGGCATCGACAGCTGCGTGGCTGCGGCCATTGCTGCCGAACGTTTCGAGCTGGCTTTCCTACACGTCAACTATGGCCAGCGCACCGAACGCCGCGAACTACAGGCCTTTCATGACATCGCCGGGTTCTACCAGGTGAAGCGACGGCTTGTCGTCGACATCACCTACCTGTCTCAGATCGGCGGCTCCAGCCTCACCGATCTTAACATCGAAGTATCCCGGGCGGATCTTACGCGCACCGAGATCCCAACCTCCTACGTGCCGTTCCGCAACGCCAACATCCTCTCCATCGCCACGAGTTGGGGCGAAGTCCTCGCTGCCGAGCGCATTTTCATCGGCGCCATGGAAGAAGACAGCGCCGGCTACCCGGACTGCCGTAGCCAGTTCTACGAAGCCTTCAACCGCGTCATCGATGTCGGCACCAAACCCACAACGCGGCTGCGTATCGAGACGCCGCTCATCCACATGCGCAAGGCAGACGTAGTCCGGCGCGGCACCGAGCTGGGAGCGCCCTTTCACCTGACCTGGTCCTGCTACCAGCGCGAAGATCTCGCCTGCGGGGTATGCGACAGTTGCGCCTACCGCCTGCGTGGCTTCCAGCAGGCCGGCGTGGACGACCCCATTCCTTATGCCGAACGGCCGTGGTACGCGTAGCCCTTCTATTCTCGACATGGCCGGAGACGCTGACCTTCTCGGACAAACCCAACACGGCCTGCCACCTCAGTGACACCCACGTGCGCCAGTGGTGATCGAGAGGGTTGGCGTCTGAGTCGGCTTTCCTGGGGACACAGAACAAACTCGCAATCGGGAGGGAACCGTGCCTCGTACCTTCGTTCTCACCGCCTTGCTGTCGATACTGCTGACCCACACCTCGGCTTCAAGCGCCCAGACGGCCAACCGTCAGGCGCTTCTCGACTCCCTGGCCTCCCTGGCCGACCTCTATGGCGGCCGCATCGGCATTGCCGCGAAGAACCTCTCAACCGGTGAGATGCTGGCCCTGAATGCCGATGCCAAGTTCCCGACGGCGAGCGCCATCAAACTGCCTGTGATGGTGGAGTACTTCTACCAGGTGGCGGAGGGGCGACTGCGGCCGGAACAGCAGGTGGTGCTGGCCGACAGCAACAAGTGGGGCGGCTCGGGCGTGCTGCAGTACTTCCGTGGCGAGTCGAAACTGAAGCTTGCCGATGCCGTGACGCTGATGATCATCCTGAGCGACAACACCGCCACCAACCTGGTGATCGACGCGCTTGGCCCTGACCTCCCGGCAAGCCTGCAGGCGGTCAATCGTCGTATGGAAGGTCTGGGTTTGAAGAACACCCGCCTGCTCAACAAGGTGATGTCGTGGGCCACCAAGACCGACAGCCCCGAGTCGCTGCGCTACGGCATCGGCGTGAGCACGCCAGCCGACATGGTGCTGCTGCTGGAGAAGATGGCCCGCGGCGAGTTGGTCAACCGGCAGGCCTCCGAAGAAATGATCGACATCCTGGCGCGGCAGCAGTACAACTCGATGTTGCCACGCTATCTGCCCTTCGAAGACGTCCAGGATCTGCGCGTGGCCCACAAGACCGGGTCGGTCACCGAAACACGGGTCGATGCCGGCCTGGTGCTGTCGTCCAGGTGCCGCTACGCCGTGGCCATCTTCGCAGACCTGTCGCGCGACCACCGCGAAACCGTGGACAACCGGGCGGCGGTGGCCGTGGCCCGAGCCTCCCGCCTGATCTGGAACTATTTCGCCGCCGACTCCGGGATGGTGCCGCCGGCTCGGCCCAGCATCGACTGGAACGCCTTTCCCAGTGGCGAGTGGGCCCGCATCCCTCTATCCAACTCGCCGTTTCCACACCCAGCCCGCAGAGACGGCTACCGCACTTCCTCCGGGGAGTTCTATCCTTACAAAGGACATTACGACGATTCCACTGCGGTGGTGGTGATCCCGAAAGGATTCCACGAAGTCAACCGCGCCGTCGATCTGATCGTGCATTTCCATGGCCATCGCAACGACGCCCTGAACGTCATGGAACAGTTCGCCCTGCCGCAAGAGCTTCTGGCCTCGGGCAAGAATGCCATCCTGGTGATCGCCCAGGGGCCGAAAAACGCCCCGGACTCGTTCGGAGGCAAAATGGAGGAGCCGGGAGGATTCCGCGCTTTTGTGACGGAACTGCTGCAGGTGCTGCAAAGGGAGGGAAAGATCGAGCACGCCGAGCCCGGCCGCATCATCGTCACCGCACACAGCGGCGGCTACCGGCCGGCGGCCTTTGTGCTTGCTGTCGGCGGGCTCACGGACCACATCCGTGAAGTCTACCTGTTCGATGCCTTCTACGCCCAGTTGGCCAAGTTCTTCGACTGGGCCCGGGGGGATGACCGGCGTCTGGTCAGCATCTACACAGAGCACCTTGCCGACGAGCATGAGGCCTTCATGCAGATGCTGCGCCGTGCTGGCATCCCGTTTGGAACCTCGCTGGCAGAAAGACGCCGCATCACGTTGATGGCCACAGACGTCTGTCACGACTGCGTGATCCGCGGGAACTTGAGCCGCTGGCTGAAGGCCAGCAGTCTGGATGCGCTGTCGCCGTCCGGCCGGTGAGTTCCGCCGTCCGTTCCAACCGACACTTCATAATTCGGCCGGCGCAGTCATGGCGTCGCTCACAGCAGGCCGGTCGACCCTCAACGCTGCCGGTCGCGCAAAGACCGCCAGCAGCGCCACCAGTCCCCAGAAGAGCTGGTCGATCACCGGATCTCCCACCAGGTTGCCGAAAAGCCCCGCGAAGAGCAGTGCATTTATGCCGGCCAGGAGCGCCGTCGCCACCGGCCGGCAGGTTGGATCGTGCTCATCCCTTCTTCCGCGGCGCGCCAGCTCGATCGCCTCGAGGACGACCCATGCGAACGCCAACAGGCCGGCGATGCCACTTTCCACGAGCAACTGCAGAATGAAGTTCCGCCAGGCGCCGGCATCTTTATCGCGCACTTCGTCCCAGCGGTCGAACAGCAGGCGGAAGGTCCCAGGCCCGTGACCCAGCAGCGGCCGCTCTTCGACGAGCTGCCATCCGGACTGCCAGATGACCTGGCGGTCGCCGAAGTTGGGAGGCCATTGCAACACTCCGGCGCGGCGCATGCGGAATCCTGGAACGACCAGCAAGATGATGGCCGCCATGATCACCAGCGCCGTTACCCAGCGCCGCCAGCGACTGACCAGGGCCAGGCCGACAACCACTGCGGCAAACCAGGCCGCACGACTGTAGGTGAAGGCCATAGCCCAAAGCATGCCGGCGAAGGCGAAGAGCCAGGGCAGCAGGGGGCGAAGAAGACCACCGACAGCCAGGGCAACGCCGACAACCATGGCTGCGGCCAGAAAAATCGAGAGCGTGGAGGGACCGCTCGTGGTCGAATGAATGGGGTACACGCCGGACAGGGATAGTCGGATGAGCCCATAAGTACCCGCGGCCAGCCCGGCGAGGGTGAGGGTCCGCAGCAGAGGGAACACGCCCCTGGCGCCCGAACGCCAGGCCATCCGGGACACGGGGAAGAAGACCAGGAGGAACGGAATCTTTCTGAGCGCATGAACGCTCGTGGAGGGATCGACTGAGGTGGCCACTGACAGCAGCCGTAGGACCAGGAAGACCAGCACAGGCAGGTCGAGGGCAAACCATAGCCGCGGCCGGCTTCTCAGCGTCGGCAACCACAGGAGGAAAAGAACGATGGCCAGGCCCTCTGCAGCCACGACGGAAAAGATCAGCGAGAAGATCCACAGGTGCAGACAGACCCGGAGAATTCGGTCGAGGACGGGTACCTGTTCTGTCGTCATCCAATCGGCGCGGATTGGGGAAACCTGGTTCTGTCGCTTGTCAATCCCCCGATGCAATCCCGAGCGCGCCCCCTCTTCCCCCGATCGCTCCCCACCGTCGTCCCCCTGCCGCCCCCATGCCCCGGTTGTACCGTTCTACCTCGACAGCTGCAGGATCGTCGGCTGGACCAGCTTTTCGAAATCCTTGTACGCCATGCGGATGGCATCTTCGTGGGTGCCAGCGTTGAATGTGATGCGCTCGTCTTCGGCCGTATCCTCGCTGACGTAGACCGGCAGGCTGTAGAGGTTGCCGAAAGGTGGAACGGCACCGGCTTCGCAGTCGGGGCAGAGCTCTCGGATCTCATCTTCGCTGGCCAACTTCACCTCTTTGGCGCTGAGCGCCTGGCGCAGCTTGTCGAAATCCACCATGCGATGAGCCGGCAATACGGCCATGGCATAGTTGCCATCCACCCAGAGCATCACGGTCTTGGCGAATTCTTTGCCGGGGGTATGCGTGTCGGCAGCGGTCTCTTGGGCCGTGTAATCCCGCCGGTGGTGGATCACCTCATAGGGGACGGCATGTTCGTCCAGGAAGGACTGCAGTCGCTTGGAGATGGTCGGCATGGTCGTCACCTCCTTTGCAGGGGCTCGTTTCAGACATGCCAGGCACTGTGGGCAACCCGACGGCCGCTAGCGGCGCTTGTAGGTGCCCATCAGCTCGGCCTGGGCCAGGACGTGCCCTTCCATGGCCCGGAGCACGTCTTTTTTCTTCGCTCCGGGCTTGAGTCCCAGAAACGTGTCTAGGGCGTATAGCTTAAAGAAGTAGCGATGCGGGTTGCCACGCGGCGGGCACGGTCCGCCGTAGCCGATCCGCTTGAAGTCGTTGCGTCCCTGGCGGGCCCCGTTGTCAAGCTGCTCTGACGCCGGAACCGCCTCCGGCAGTTCGGTGACTTCGGCTGGAATGTCGTAGATGACCCAGTGAACCCAGGTGCCCACAGGTGCATCCGGGTCGTCGCTGATGAGGGCAAACGACTTCGTCCCTTCAGGCGCATCCCCCCACTTCAGCGGCGGAGATACGTCCTCGCCGTCGCAGGTGTGCTTGACCGGGATGGGATCTCCATGTGCGAAGGCACTGCTGGTGATTCGTAGGTTCATGGCTGCCCCTCCCTTTTTTGCGTACGTCTCGTTCTTGCCATTCGTGCAGCCGAAGGCGAAGTTCGCCATCAGCAGCCACATAACCGCAAACGTAGCAGCTGGTCTTTTCGGAAACATGGTTGTTCCTCCCGAGGTCATCATCCGTCCACTGGAGGTTTCACCCGAGGCGCGGTTCCGGCCCCGGCGCATCTAGTTCCTCAACGGCTTGCCGGTCTTGAGCATGTGTTGCATCCTGGCCTGCGACAGCGGCTCGGCACACAGGCTGACGAAGGCCTCGCGTTCCAGATCGAGGATGGTCTGCTCGTCCACCGGCCGGGTGGGAGAGGCTGCATCACCTCCGGTGAGCACGTGCGCCAGTTTTCCCAGAATCAGGCGATCGTGCTGCGAAATCTGGCCGGCCTTGAGCAAGTTGTCCAGGGTGTTTTCGATGGCCAGGCGCCCCTCCTGCCCCGGCAGGATGATGTCATCGCGATACCTTGGGGGTTGGTACCCATCGGCCATGGCCAGCGCCGTCTGCTTGGCCTCATGGATCAGGTAGTCCAGATTCAGCACGATACGGTCGTCGCGTCGCAGGTAGCCAAGGGCGACCGCCTCTTTGGCGGAGCTGGAGACTTTGGCATAGGCGATCGTCTCGAAGGCCCTCTGAACCGGTGGAAACGGTCCCGGGCGCCGTCTGGCCATGGCATCGATATTGTTGAGAAGAAGGCGTAGATTCGCTCCGGCGCCGGGAATCAATCCCACGCCTACCTCCACGGCACCGCAGTAGAGTTCGGCGCAGGCAACGATGCGGTTCGCCGCCGCAGCCACCTCGTAGCCGCCGCCCAGGCAGAGATGGAAGGGCGCTGCCACCACCGGAAACGGCGCAAACTTCAGCCCCTGACCCGCGTCTTGCAGCGCTTTGCTGATGGCCTCGATCTTCTTCCACTCTCCAGCGCGGCAGAGTTCGAGGATCAAAGCCAGGTTGGCACCGGCAGAGAAATTCTGCGCCTGATGCCCGATCACCAGGGCCTGGAATCCCTTCTCAGGCACAATTTCCATGGCCTCCGACAACAGATCGATCATGGCCGCATCGATGGGGTTGAGTGTCGGCTGCAGCGGACTGTGAAACTCCAGGCAGGCCACCCCATCGCCGATGTCGATCAGACTGGCGCTCCAGTTGCGGCGGACGGTCTTTCCCTTCTCCTTCTCCAAGGCCAGATGGATCACCTTCGGCGGTTCTTCCACGGGTTTTGCCTCAGCCGTGGAAACATCGAAATAGAGAACACGACCTGCTTCGTGGGAGTAGAACCTGTCACGCCCGGCCGACAGCATCTTCTCAACCCAGACCGGCACGGTCTTACCCTCCTTCTGCATGCGCCGCACCGCCCGCTCCACACCGAGGGCATCCCAGGTCTCGAAGGGACCCAACTCCCAGCCAAACCCCCAACGCATGGCGCGATCGACGTTGACGATATCGTCGGCGATCTCTGGGATGCGGTTCGCAGAGTAGATCAACGTCCGTGAGACGATTTCCCAGATGAATCGGCCGGCTTTGTCATCGGCGAAAGCCAGGGCGCGGATTCGCTCCGGCGTGGTCACATACCCCTTGGCGATCCGGTAGCCGTCGAAGCGCACGCGCTTCTGGGGTTTGTACTCCAGGGTTGCAAGATCGAGCGACAGGATTTCACCATCGGTCTTGTGGTAGAATCCTTTGCCGGCTTTCTGGCCCAACCAGCCTTTGTCGAGCATTTTCTGCAGGAATTCGGGAATCTGAAAAATATCGCGTTCCTCGTCTTCGGGCAGATTCTCATAGCTGGTTCGAACGACGTGGGCCAGTGTGTCCAGGCCGACAACATCGGCGGTCCGGAACGTGGCACTCTTGGGGCGACCGATGATCTCGCCCGTCAGCTTGTCCACCTCCTCCACGGCCAGCCCCATCTCCTGCGCCACTTTGAGCGTCAGCATCATGCCGTAGGTGCCGATTCGGTTGGCGATGAAGTTGGGGGTGTCCTTGGCATAGACGATGCCCTTGCCGAGCACCTCCTCGCAGAAGCCGGCGATGAACGCCACCGCCTCCGGCAGAGTGTCCTTGCCAGCGACGATCTCCAGCAGGCGCATGTAGCGCGGCGGGTTGAAGAAGTGGGTGATCAGGAAGTGTTTCCTGAAGGCGTTGGGCATACCTTCCGCCATCCCGCGCAGCGGCAGCCCGGAGGTGTTGGAGCTGACGATGGCGCCCGGTTTGAGTTGAGGCACGATCCGTTCGAACACCTTGTGCTTGATGTCCATGCGCTCAGCCACGGCCTCGATGACCCAGTCGACCTCTCGCAGGCGATCAAGGTGGTCGTCATAGTTGCAGGGCGTGATCAGCTCGGCCGTCTTGGGATTGTAGAAGGGTGGCGGCTTGAGCTTCAGGGCGTTCTGAAGTCCTTTCTCGGCCAGCTCCTGGCTGATGTCAAAAAGATCACATGGGATACCGGCGTTCGACAGGTGAGCGGCCAGCTGGCTTCCCATGACACCAGCTCCCAGCACTGCGGCTTTTTCGATTTTGTAGTCCATCAGAGTTAAGCTCCCGAATTGTATAATCTTCAGTGTACCAAAGCACGTGCTAACTTTCTCTACACCCCGGAGTCCTGGAGGAATGGGGTCTTGGAGGGCAGGAGGACTGTACGCCCAAGGGCCATCTCGAGCCAAAAGCGCAATGACTGCATCACTCCACCATCCGACCCTCCACCGATTAGACCACCTTGACGGCCAGACACGTCATGTCATCGTGCTGGTGCTCGCGGCCGACGAAAGCTTCGTGTGCGCGGCGAACGCGTTGCAGCAGCTCGGCGGCCGATGCGCCGTCGGCACGCTCGATGGCCTCGATCAGCCTCGCTTCCCCGAACTCCTCTTTGCCGTGATTCATCCCTTCGGTGAGACCGTCGGTGTAAAAGAAAAGCACATCGCCGGGCCGCAGCCGCAACGATTCTTCCCTCATCACCTTTTCGAACAGCTCCCCCGGCTCCAGTCCGATGGCCAATCCGGGCGGCTGCACGCAACGGATGCTGCGGTCACCACTACGCCGCAGGATCATCGGGTTGTGTCCGGCGCGAGCGCAAACCACCTTTCTGCCGATCGGATCGATGACACAGTAGAAGAGGCTGATGAAGGTGTTGCGCTCCGCGGCCTGATAGAAACTACGATTGACCCGACAGAGCGTCTCCTTTGGGGAAGCGGCCGCGCCGACATGTGCCTGCAGCACCCCTTTGGTGAGCGTCATGTACAACGCCGCCGGCATACCCTTCCCGGAAACGTCCCCAATGACGACCCCCAGACGATTGCCATCCAGACAGACGAAATCGTAGTAGTCCCCTCCCACTTCGCGAGCCGGTTCGGTGAAGGCGGCGACGTCGAGGCCCGGAAGCTGTGGAACCTGCTGGGGTAGCATCCGGAGTTGCGCCTGCCGGGCGATCTCCAGCTCCATTTTCAAGCGTTCGCGCTCAGTAATGTAGCGCACGTAGGAAGGGGTGATTCCCTCTTCATCGACGTCGGAACCACGTGCCGAAGCAACGAGCCCGAAGACGCCGAGCAGCGCCAGCAAAACGAGCGACGTCCATCCTGCAGCCCGGAAGACAGTGTCCGGCTGGGCCAGGTACACGATTGAAAACGGCAAGGCGATCGACACCAAAAACCCGACACCCACAGTCAGGAGGTCGTAGCGCAGATAAAAGAGGTAGGAGATCAACGCAATCGGAATGGCCACGCTGGCTTCCAGCCAGGCACTCTGAACGGCGGAGCTGCCCGGCAGCGGCATGTGGAAGAGCAAGATCGTCAGCGCCACCGCCCAGGAGGTGCTCTTGAGGCTGCGCTTCAGATAGGCCAGCGTGAACAGCGGCGCGTACGACAAAGCGAAAAGCGTAGCAGAGAGCCCGAGCACAACGGAGAAGCCGATGGGCACGTAGGCACTCAGGGCCATGCGTGTGGTGACAGACTGGCTCGAAGAACCCTGTCCAAAAAGCACCCAGACATCGGCACGCTTTGCCGCCAGGTAGAGCAGAAGGTACCAGAGTCCTGCTGTGATCATGCCCAGGCTGAATCCGCGCAGGACGCCGGCGCCGATCCCGGAGGTGAAGAAACGGCCGGCAAATAGAGCGTCAAAGCTCTTCAGCTTCTCCGGCCAGACCTCGCGCGTCAAGGACTCGCCGCCGGCCCATACCAGAAACGCACCGATCGCCGAAAGGGTCGCCGCCAGCAAAGGCAGCACGAGTAGAAAGAACATGTAGAGGCCACGACTCTCACCTGTGGCGGCGAACAGCTCGTTATCCTGGGATGCGAAGACATTGGCGTAATACAACAAGCCGACCACCAAAGTGACGCCCGCAAACAGCAGGGCGTTGCGGACGCTCACCTCCCCGGCTCGAAAACGCAGAACAAAAACGATCAGACTGAGGACAACAACGGCCAGGGGGACAAGTTGCCTGCCGAAGGCAAAGATCTCGCCCGCATTGAGACGCGAATTGTAACGGTCGACGAACGATTGCGGGATCTGCAGATGACGATCCCAGCCACCGATCTCGTCACCCTGCACCGTAGCCCACAGTCGGAATTTCAAGCCTCCGACCCCTGTCCCTTTCTTCTCCCAACGGAACGTGTGGTCGGTGCGCAGGGCGCGCCTCACCGTCTGAGCATCCACCAATTGATAATCCGCCCAGACGATGCCCCGGTGACGGGCCAGGAACTGTTCGACCTTGCGGCGCGCCTCGGCCTGAGTCAGGTTCTTGCCGGCTGCATCCGCCGGCAAGACATGTTCATACCGGAAAACCTGCCCCCGGCCATCCACGAGGACGGTGATGTGCTCGCTGCTTCGGCTCTTCACATAGACGACCTTCCATGCAGCCACCGGATGGTACGCCTCGATCCGCTGGCGCTCCGCGCCTTCCACCCGTTGCGACTGGAGAAAACCCTCCTCGACATCGTCGATCACCAGAGACGTCGTGGAGCGCAGGCCGCGGACTTGCACCCGTAGCGAGTCGACATACCGGCGGGCCGTTTCCTGAGCCTCGCTGCGGTTGGTCGCAAGGCCCAGCCGCGCCGACGGATCGACCCTTCCGAACATCCAGAAAAGCACCACGGCACCCAAAAGACCCGTACCCAGCAGAAGAAGGTTTTCACCGGATCGGAGCTTCATTCAAGACATCCGTCTCTGCAGGTTTGTTTTCTCGCATGGGAAGCCAAAAGATCCACCAGGGCCGATGGCCGGCGAGCCTCCAGTGGAGATGAATCCCGGCTTCTACAGCCGCTCCACAACCGTGGCAATCCCCTGGCCCGAGCCGATGCACATCGTGGCCAGGCCGAGCTTTGCCTTCTGCTGCTCCATGACGTTGATGAGCGTCGTCAGAATGCGGGCACCCGAGCATCCGAGCGGATGCCCGAGGGCGACCGCCCCGCCGTTGAGGTTGACTTTCTCGATCGGCCAGCCAGCTTTCTTGATCACGTAGAGAGACTGGGCGGCGAAGGCTTCGTTCAGCTCGATCACATCGATGTCGTCGATGGTGAGGCCCGCCTTCTTGAGCGCCTTCTGACTGGCCGGGATCGGCCCCATGCCCATGCGGGTCCAGTCGACGCCGGCGACAGCCCGCGAAACGATACGCGCCCTCGGCTTCAGGTCCAGCTCGGCAGCCAGCTCGGTGCTGGTCATCAGGATGGCGGCTGCCCCGATGGAGTACGGGCTGCTGGTCGCCGCCGTCACCGTGCCATCTTCAAGGAAAGCCGGCGGCAGCGACTTGATCTTCTCGAGATCGGGCTCGCGCGGCCCCTCGTCCCTCTCGATGGTGGTGCCGTTCCAGGTGACGGGCACCACCTCATTGTCGAAACGGCCGTTCTTCCAGGCATCCAGAGCCTTGGTGTGCGAGGCGATGGCGAACTCCTCCTGCTCCTCGCGGCTGATTTTGCCCTCACGCGCCAGGATTTCGGCCGTCTCGCCCATGCTGATGTAGTAATTCAACTCCGCCAGCTTCGGGTGAAAGCTCGGGTTGAATCCCCCCATGGGGATCGAGAACATGTCCTCCACGCCGGCGGCGATGGCAGCGTCGATGTCGCCGCTGCGAATGGCCAGATCTACCTGGTGGGCGGCATCCATCGACGAGCCGCAAAAGCGGTTGACCACCTTGGCGCCTGCCTCCTTCGGAATGCCGGCCAGGATGGCCACACCACGGGCCATCAGCATCCCCTGGGCCGCCTCGGGAAAGGCGCACCCGAGGACCACATCCTCGATGCGATCCACAGGCAGCCGGGGATTGCGGTCGAGGAGCGCCTTGACCACCTGGGCTGCCAGATCGTCGGGCCGCATGCCCGCCATGCGACCCCGCTTCACCCCAATGGGGCTTCTTACTGCATCGATAATGACGGCTGAATGATCGGGTGTTGACATATCGACTCCTCTTTCAAAGGTTTACTGCCAAACGGACTTCCGAATCCCTCAAGGCTTGCACGCGAGTTGAAAGTGGGGCTCTAAGCTGCTCGCTCAGCAGGTAGCCCCTGGTTCACTCCATGATCACGCGGGTCAATTGCGACAGGTCTCTGCTGTCGAATTTTCCAATCGGCTCGGGACTATCCGGCCCCAGCCAGATCAAATCTTTAAAGAGGACATCCCGCTTGATCAGTCCCTGAGGACTCACATAATCGAAGAACTGGATCTCCGGGTCCCACTCTCCGTCTCCGTCGATATCGTGTAGCCATTGGATTTTGTAGCATTCGAACTCACCTGCGGGAACCCGAACTTTCTCCTTTCCTGCCACTACTTTCTTGTCGATCCTCCATGGCTTTCCCTCACTCCTGTAAACCCATTGCGCGCCCACCTCGATGGGGTTGGGCAGGGCCTTCAGCGGCGGGTCTTCGAAGATCATCGAGTCGGACCGTGCAAGTGCGCCGGCGACGGCCTTTTCGAGAAATGACGCAATTTCTCTGGCGCTTCTGAAATACCGCCCCTTGAAGTAGATATGACGGCCGGCCGATTGCTTCGGGCGGACATGTCCGGGGCCCTTGTAGGCGTAGAGATAGAGCCCGTCATCCTGGTTGGCATAGAAGGACTCGCTGTCCTGCACAACACGATCCCCCTCCCGGTGCTGTTCGCGAAGTACATGGGCCGTGATTGAACCAGGAAGTTTTTCAGTCCGGATAATCTCTATGGACACGGTGGAGAGGACTGTGGTGTCAGCGATGGCGACGGCCGCGGTGTCTGGACGAAAATTGAAGCTGGAGAATTCCCTGGTGTATTCCCATTTGATGCCAAGATTGAGGGGATAGGCGAAGTCGTCGCCCGGGCCGGCGGGATCATCGTCCGAGCAGGCAGGCAGGGCCGCCAGCAGCGCCAGCACGACAAACATCTTGCCTCGTCGCTTCATAGTCCACCCTCTGCAGGCCACCCGATCGGCAAAACTAGAGCAGGACCGTGTTCTTGCGCGGCGCTCTGACACGGCCCTGTGGAATAGATCACCTCATGCTGCCATCCGGCAGAACCAGCACCTGAGTTTTGAGCACCGAAAGACACCGATAGTCACTGAAGATCGCGGTGAGCAAACCGTTCTTACTTCGGTGCACTCGGTGTTCTTTCGGTGTCGTTCGGTGTTGGAGTATCGTCTCTCTGTAGCCACCCTAGTCGACGACCGGTCGTCGCTCCGCAAACCTCGTCAGACAGCTTCCTGATACTGGCGCCATTTCGCCTCGAGCTCGGGGTCCTGGAGCGTCTTCATCAGGTAGTTGGCGAACTGTTCGCCGGTGCCGCCATCCGGCCGGCCGGTGAGAACGACCTTCTTCTCGTACTGGCTGCAGATGTCGAGCGCCATCTCCAGCTGCCGGGCGTGGGACTCGAAACCGATGTGCCGCAACAGCATGGCACCGGCACGTATGATGCTGCTCGGGTCAGCATACTGGGCCCGCCCCTCCTGCACCATGCGCGGTGCGCTGCCATGAATGGCTTCGAACATGGCATAGCGTTTCCCGATATTGGCGCTGCCCGCCGTTCCGACACCACCTTGCATTTCTGCCGCCTCATCGGTAAGAATGTCGCCGTACAGATTCGGCAACGCCAGCACCCGGAACTGAGTGCGCCGTTTCGGGTCGAGGAGTTTGGCCGTCATGATGTCGATGTACCAGTCGTCGCATTCGATTTCGGGGTATTCCTTGGCGATGCGGTAGCCGATATCGAGAAACTTGCCGTCGGTGGTCTTGATGACGTTTGCTTTCGTCACCAGGGTCACCCGTTTGATGCCGTTCTTGCGGGCGTAATCGAAAGCGGCGCGGATCAGGCGCTCCGATCCCTGGTCGGTGATCACCTTGAAGTCGACGGCCAGGTCCTCGGTGACGTTCAGACCCTCGCTGCCGAGCATGTACTCCCCTTCGGTGTTCTCCCGGAAGAAGGTCCAGTCGATGCCTTCCTTGGGCACACGCACGGGCCGCACGTTGGCAAAAAGATCCAGCTCGCGGCGCATGGCGACGTTGGCGCTCTCGACATTGGGCCACGGGTCGCCCTTGCGGGGCGTCGTCGTTGGTCCCTTCAGCAGAACGTGACACTGCTTGATCTCAGCCAACACATCGTCCGGGATCGCCTTCATCACCTTGGCGCGGTTCTCGATCGTCAGCCCCTCGATCACTCGGAATTCCACTTTGCCCGACTCCACCTCGGGCCTCAGCAGGAATTCGAGCACCCGGTGGGCCTCTTTGGTGATGAACGGACCGATGCCGTCACCGCCGACCACGCCGATGATGATCGGATGCAGCGCGCCGTAGTCGATCCAATCCTCCGCCGATTTCAGCCGTTCGACACGCTGCAACTGCCGTTCGAGGATCTTTCCAAAATGCTCCTTTGCTTTATCAATCGCTTCACGGTCCATCGTTCATGTTCCCTTTCGTTTCAGGTCCTAAAAACAGATTGGCTGCTCTGAGCCTGACCTTGTGAATGTAGAACTTTTCCGCTCCTTTTCAAGGGCGAAGCACGGCCGACTCAGAAGCGGTACTTCCCCCGCTCGTAGAGGTCTTCAGCGATCAGACGCTTCAGTTCGAAGACGTTGGTGTTCAGCATCATGCGGTCGGCGATGGCCTGCACTTCGCCAAGCGCCCTGTCCAGGTTGGCTCCCTGCAGCATGCCGCACAAGGCTTTTCTCGCCTCGGCTGCCATCGCGGCCGTCCGCTCGGCGACAAGGACCTTCGGAATGGCAATCCAAATCGGGTCATTCGCCTCGCTGGCCAGGTGCTGGCTCACCCGGCTGAGGGTACTGTCCATCACGTACAGGTCGATGAACAGGTTGCTCAACACCTCGCCGACCTGCTGCTGGTTGCGCAGACCCTGGCCGTACTCGCAAACCGCCTCGTTGAACACATACAGCGTCAGCGCCTTCGCCAGCTCCACAGCACGCTTCTCGGCTGCCAGGGGGCCGTCCTGCGCACGCGGCTCGTCACCCGAGATGTGCCGCGGCAGCTTCTTGACGGCGTCGCGGATCGGCAGCTCCTCCATAAGAGCCTTGCGCAGAAAGTAGCCGGTGATGATCTGCCGGTTGATCTCGTTGGTGCCTTCGTAGATCCGATCGATCCGCGTGTCGCGCACGATTCGCGCCATCGGATACTCTTCGATGAAGCCGTAGCCGCCGAAAATCTGCAGACCGAGATCGGAGACGAATCCGAGTGCCTCGCTACCGTAGACTTTGCACACCGACGCCTCGATGGCATAGCGTTCGATGGCACGGCGGACGTTACGATGGTAGTCCGCAGCAGCTGGATCGAGCTGCTCGATGGCCTCCTCCATCAGACCGGCGGTGCGGTAGATGATGCTGTCGACCGCGAAGGTGCGGATCACCATGTCTGCGAAATAGCGCTGAATCACATCGAAGCGAGCGATCGGCTGGCCAAACTGCCGCCGTTCCAGGGCGTAGGGGACGGCCTCGTTGAGGCACACCTTGCAGCCACCCAGATCGGCGGCACCGAGCTTGAAGCGGCCGATATCGAGGATGTTGAAGGCCACCTCGTGCCCCTTGCCGATTTCGTGAAGGACGTTCTCAACGGGCACGGGCACGCTATCCAGGATCAGGCTGGTGGTCGACGACCCTTTGATGCCCATCTTGTGTTCCTCGGCACCCGGACTCAGCCCCTCGCTCGCGCGTTCAACGATAAAGGCTGTGAACTTCTCTCCGTCCACCTTGGCAAAGACGATGTAGACGTCGGCCCAGGCGCCGTTGGAGATGAACTGCTTGGTTCCGTTGAGGATATAGTACTTGCCATCGTCGCTGAGCCTGGCCGTGGTAGAGGCGTTGAGAGCGTCCGAGCCAGCCTCCGGTTCGGTCAGGGCGTAGGCCGTCACCCACTCTCCGGTCACCAGCTTCGGCAGGTACTTCTGCTTCTGCGCTTCGGTGCCGAAATATACGATCGGCAGCATGCCGATGCCCACCTGGACAGAGAAGGTGACGGTGAACGAGGCGCTTCCGCCAGCGCTGATGCGCTCCGCCGCGATGGTGGCGGTGATCAGGTCGAGATCCAGGCCGCCATACTTTTCCGGTACCTCGATGCCCAAGAGCCCGAGCTCGCCGCATTCGCGCAGCAGAGTCAACGAAAGCTCTTTGTCGTGTTTCTCGATGGCGTCTCTGTTGGAGTAGATTCGGTCGGTCGCGAATTCATCGACCATGGTGGCGATGTCGCGCTGCTCAGGAGAGAACTTCTCGCGGGTAAAAACTTCCTCGGCCCCGACTGGGGCGATCAAATAGCTTCCGCCGGTACTCATGGGTCCTCCATGTTTATCACCCTATACCTCCGGCACGCCTGTCGGCCAGAGGCTGATCTCGGCAAGACATAGAAAAGAACAAACCGGACGCCCGTGCGTCCTTTGCGGTCGCTGCGCCGCCCGAAGCGGCGCGTCGACACGGCAGCAGAAACCCTCAAGGGATGGGCGGACATCCGCGTGGGGAGACCGGACAAACGTCGGCCGTCGATCTAACAACCTAAAAGCGTGCTCTGTTCCCGTAGAATACAAAAGGGCGAGGGCCAGGCCCTCGCCCTTGTCCTGCCCCTCTCACGAGCGCTGATCGATCGGCACAAACTCCAGCCGAATCGGGCCGGTGTACACGGCGCGTGGCCGAAAGATGCGGTTGGTCGCCAGGTACTCCAGCGCCCGGGCCGTCCAGCCGGCCACACGGCTCACCGCAAAGATGGGTGTGAACATGGGTGTGTCGATGCCCAGGCCGCGGTAGACCAGCCCGGAGTAGAAGTCGACGTTCGGAAACACCTTCTTCTCTTTGCCAAGCTCGCTGCAGACCAGGTCGTCGAGCCGGGCAGCGACCTCATACAGCGGCTTGATCTCCGGATTGTGATCGGCGATCACCTTGGCCAGCGGCCCAAGGATTCTGGCTCTCGGATCGTAGGCCTTGTAGACCCGGTGACCAAAACCCATGATCTTCCGCTTCGTCTCCCGTGCCTTGTGGAACCACGACTCCACCTTGTCGGGACTGCCGATCTCCAGCAGGTCGTAGAGCACCCTCTCGTTGGCACCGCCGTGCAGCGGACCCTTGAGGCTGCCGATGCCGCCGACAACCGAGCTGTACATGTCGGAGAGCGACGAGTTGATCACCATCGTGGTGAATGTCGAGGCGTTCATGCCGTGGTCGGCATGCAGGATCAGTGCCACGTCCATGATGCGCTCGGCCATCGGCTCCGGCTTCTTGCCGGTCATCATGTAGAGGAAGTTGCCGGCATGGCTGAGGTCGGGATTCGGATCGACCGGATCCTTGCCCGCGCGCAGACGGGCGATGGCGCCCGCCAGGGTCGCCAATTGGGCGATCAGCTTGATGGCCACTTCACGCTCGGCCTCCACCGTGGTCTGCTCGGCGGTCTGATCCATGGTACCCAGAACCGACACCGCCGTTCTCAGGGCCGACATCGGATGCGTGCTGCGGACCGGCACAACATTGAGGGCGTCCAGCGCCTCCTTGGGCACCTTACGATACTCCACAAGCTTGCGATTGAACTCGTCGAGCTCCTGGCGGGTGGGCAGGTTGCCGAACAACAGCAGGTAGCTCACTTCCTCGAAGCTCGACTTCTCGGCCAGGTCGAAGCAGTTGTAGCCGCGGTAAACCAGCCAGCCCTTGGTGCCGTTGACATAGCCGATTTGCGTCTCGCACGCAATCGCCCCCTCAAGCCCCTTGTTAATGGTGACCGTCAAAGGCCACTCGACCTTTCCCGTGAGTCCCGGCTCCGGCTCGTCGCTGGTTTCCTGCATGGCCTTTTGAGCCGCCTCCCGGATAATGGCGTTTACTTGCTTTACGTCAATCATTGCGTCACCTCCGTGCTAGGATGTAAGTCCTTCTCACGTTCAACCGTGCTGCTCGATCTCAGCGCAACCAGCCCCTGGCTGCCCGATGCAGTCGTTGCGACACAGCCCTGCTTGTGCCAACCTTGCCAGCCGCCGATTCCTTCCTTCACGCCGCGTCCCGAAGCTTGCGGAATCCCCCTCTGTCCTGGGCTGAGCTGAACCTCCACCGCCTGCTCGACGCCACGGCGGCCGAGGAGCACCGACATACCGACGAATACCCCTTCGACCTCGTATCGCCGCCACCAGCGCCCTGGAGACACCAATGCCTTAAGTTTGTGCACAAGAAACATGCCAGCCTTTTGGCTTACGGCTTGCCATCAACAGGTTGCCTAAGTTTTTCTAAAACAACATCGCCACTTCTCTTGAAGGAGCCCTATCGGCGGCCTTTCACGGAGCGTTTTCTCAAAAATGAGAATGGTGCGGGTCTGCCCTATCACTTCTGCGAAGCAAGCAGTGGGTTTTTCGCTTGCAGAGACAGGGAGCACGAGTTATATTAGTCGGACGAGACTGAGGACCGCGCGGCGCTGCAAGCGGCCTCGGCTCGGAAACGGCGTCCGCTACCATGTTTCCATCGAAGCCGGCGACAGGGGTAGGAGGCAAACCGCCGGCAGGCATGAGACGGGAGATCAACCCCAGGAGAGTGAGCGATGAGTGACCGGATTACGGTGTATGGCACAAGCTGGTGCCCGGATTGCAAGCGGGCGAAGCGATTTCTTGGAGAGGTGCGAGTGCCCTATCTCTGGGTCGACATCGAGAAGGACAGCGACGCCATGGAGCTGGTAGAGCGAATCAACGACGGCAAGCGCATCGTCCCCACCATCGTCTTCCCGGACGGCGGGATTCTCCGCAATCCGGACAACACAGCGCTGGCTCAAAAACTGGGCCTGCAAACCAAGGCTGCCCGGACGTACTACGACGTTGTCATCGTTGGCGGCGGCCCTACCGGCCTCACAGCCGGGTTCTACGCCGCACGCGAAGGTCTGGAAACGCTGCTGATCGAGCGCTCCGGCCTGGGCGGTCAGGCCGGCGTCACCGATCGGCTCGACAACTTTCCCGGTTTCGACGAGGGCATCCGCGGTGCTGAGTTCGCCGAACGCCTCACTCGCCAGGCCCGCCGCTTCGGGGTCGAGATCCTGCAATCTCAAACGGTGAGCACCATTGCCCAGGACGGGCAGTACCGGGCTGCACGCACCGGCGACGGTCAGGAGTATTGCGCCGGAGCGGTGCTGATCGCCACCGGCTCGCGCTACCGGCGTCTGAATGTCCCCGGCGAGAGCGAGTTGATCGGCGTCAACATCCATTTTTGTGCCACCTGCGACGGCGCCTTCTACAAGGGCAAAGAGCTTCTGGTCATCGGCGGCGGCAACAGCGCTTTCGAAGAGAGCTTGTTTCTCACCAAGTTCGCCAGCCGAATCACCATCGTCGAGTTCGAGCCGGAACCAAAGGCAAGCAAGATCCTGCAGGAAAAGGTGGCAGAGAAGAAGGACCTCATCGAGGTGGTAACGAATCACGCGGTCCAGGAGTTCTTGGTCGAAAAGGGGCACCTGGCAGGCGTGAGGGTGCAGGATCGTGCCAGCGGTGAGGTCAAGCTCTGGCATCCGGAGGGTGTGTTCGTTTTCATCGGCCTGTCGCCCAACAGCAACTGGCTGCCCGACGAAATCGAACGGGACCGGTGGGGCTTTGTCCTCACCGACGACACATTGATGACGAGCATGCGCGGTGTGTTCGCGGCCGGCGACGTCCGGGCCGGAAGCACGAAGCAGGCTGCCTCGGCCGTGGGAGAAGGAGCGACGGCGGCACTAATGATGCGGCAGTACCTGCAACAACGCGGCCTTTAGTCCGACCCAGGCCGGCCGGAGAGCGGTGGTGAACCACCTGCCATTATGGAACGCCAGGGAGGAACTCGGTTGCGACACGTGGCTGGATTGTTTTCAAACAGGAAAGCAGAGCCTGCCGCCTATCCCCAGCGCATCGCGCATTCCGAGCACACACCGCGAAATTCAATGTAGACCGAGCGGATGACGAATTTGTGCTCGCGCTCGATGCGCTCCTTGAGGTCTCCATTGATGTCGACCTCGATGTCGACGACCCGCCCACATTCGGTGCAGAAGAGGTGATGGTGCGGCTTCAGATTCGTGCAGTAGCGTGTGACCCCGTCCTGGTATTTGTTCTCCTTCACCAGTCCCTGGTCCACCAGCACCCTGAGATTGCGATAGACCGACCCCAGGCTGACCCCGGGTAGTTTCTTCTTGAGCCGGTCGTAGACCCAGTCGGCGGCGGGGTGATCCTCCGTCTTCTGCAAGAGCTCGATGATGGCGCGGCGCTGCTCGGTGAGCCGCAACCCCTTGCGCCTCATCCGGCTTTGCACCTCTTCGAGTTTCGGATAACTCATCGTCGTCACGTACGGTTTGGTCCACAGTTGCAGTCAAGCGCGACGCCGGTTTTCTCGGAACCCAGCGAGAGCCCACCCGCCTTCGCCTGCCATCCGATGTCGCCGCACGCGCATCTCACCCGCGCGGCACAGGCAGCCCCAGCCTCACCCGGTGCTGCACGAGCTCTTGTTTTGCATGCGTCACGACGCGAAGGTCGGAGCGGGGCCTGGCTGTGCATAACAGCACAAACCCCGCCTCACGATCCTCCGGATAGTACCTCAAGGCGTCGCTGTTGTCCACGTCGCCTTCCAGCAACCGTGCCGCACAGGTGACGCACCACCCCTGGCGGCACGTCGCCGGCAAGTCGACTCCCTGCGCCTCGGCTGCGTCAAGGATGTGCTCATCGGCCGCCACACGAACAACGTGCACTCCGGTCGGCGTCACCAGCTCGACGCGGAACGCCGACTGCCGGCCGGGCTGGTACGCCTGATCGGCTTGGTTCCGGGATTTCCTCGAATCAGCAGGCACAGGACGGTGCGGCTCACGGATTGTAGAACGGCCGGTTCTTGCTGTGCGGGGCGTCGCCAGGCTCGCCGCGGCGGAAATGGCCGGAGGGCCGGATGACGCCGTCTCGCTCCTTGCTGAGCAATTCGATAAACCAGGCCTCGTGCTCCACTTCTTCCTGCAGGATTCGCGAGGCGATGTCGTAGGTTCGCGGATCCTTCCCAAAGGTCAGATCGCAAACCTCGCTCCATGTGCGGATGGCACAACGCTCTGCCTCCAGCAGCACCTCCAGGATGGCTGCGGCGGTGAGATTCTTGGGCAGATACGCGTCCGGACAAGAAGCCCTGTCGGCGAAATCGCGAATGTCGTCCGGCAACTTGCCCCCCAGTTCGAAGATCCTCGGCAAGACCAGCTCGAAGTGAGCCCGATCCTCGAGCCGGGCGTCCTCGCAGATCTCTTTGTAGTCCTCATGCCCGGCAAGATGCATGCGCAGATTGCTATAGTAGTAGTACGTTGTGAACTCGGCCGCAGCAGCATCGATCAGCTTCTCGCGTAGCTCGTCCACGTTCACTCCACGGGCCCGAATCGACTCCACAGCAACACTCTTTGTCACATCTCCCGGCTTTACCGTGCCGGTGGCGTGCTTCTTCTGAGCTGGGCTCATCTTACACCTCCTCTGTTTGGATCAGAAATAAGAATTGTTCCGATTCTCAACCTCAGACTAAGATATACTTCTGCCAGAAAATGTCAAGGCTTCCCCAAAAAATTTCCTTGCGCGGGCCGGGCGTGGAACTCCCGCCCATCACCGAGACGGGCAGCCGCGACTCCGGCTGAGGTGGACTTCCGGCTTGGCTTCTGAAGGTCGAGGATCGATTACGAACTCACATGGAGAGTCGTACCTCGGGGCGTACTTCCGTGGTTGGTGTGGGCTGGCAGTTCGGGTCTGTCTGGTTTCAGCTCAACTGCGTTCATGAACCTGCCCGAATCGGACAAAGCAAGCGCTGCATTTCTTAGAGAACAAGCGTCCCCCACGCCGACAGGAAGATCAGGCGACAAACCGGTGTAGGAGGGCTGATTGTTGCGACCCGGAGTCGTGGCGTGAGTCACCGGCTCGCAGATCCCATCGCGTCAGGTGACTTCAGCCCGAGGGCGGCGGTCCCGTTTCATGAGGACGGCAGTGCAGCCAGCTAGCTTCGCCGACGTCTGGCGATGACATAGATTGCCGCAAAGGCAAGAAGCCAGGGCAAGAGCGGTTTCAAAAGGATAAACGGCGCTACCACCGCGCCAAAGAGAATCCCCAGAATGCCGAACGGTAGCAGAAAGAGCAGAAGAAAACCAACGATCACCAGACCCAGAATCTGAAACGGCAGGAGCAGCAGCCAGACGAAAAGCTTTAAAAACAGGCCGAAGAGTTTCAGGACGATGACGGCCAGTACCACAAGAACAAGTGCGCCAACCAGTTCCATGATGACTCCTCCGTCGTTCCACGGACCACTATTACTACGGATCAGGCTCGCATGAGTTTCCTCCGGATCGTCCTCACGCGTGCCGCTACCTCACCGGCACGCATCTACCCGTTTGCATCCTCCAACGGCACAAAGACGCACGGCACCAGCATTTCGGCTTCGCTCAATCCACCATGGATACCCTTCACCTCGATCTGACTCTGGTTGGCCTTGAACGGGTAAAAGAGCGTATGTCCTGGTCTGCCAATGACGACGAGGTCACCGAGCCGCGGTAACAGCCGCGCAGCAACCCTGTGCCGGCCAAGCAGCCCCTGGTCGATCAGCTCCTCTCTCTCCATCACCACGAAACCAGAGCCAAGATGCTGCCTCAAGTAGTCGCGGACGAACTCTCTCTGGCCCGGTTTGACATAGAGATAGACAGCCCGTGAGCCTCCTGCCGGAAGTGCCCTCAGCCGCGACAGAACCTGAGGGTGCTCCTGCAAAGCCACGCAGGTTTCCAGCGGCACCGGGATTTGCCCGTGGTCGCCGGTGAAAACCAGGAGCACGTCTCGGCTGGCCGCCGGCGAGCGCTTTTCGAACAGCTCGCGCCGTAGCAGTGTCAGAAACGCGGCTACTTCGGCGTCGTACTCTTCGGTGCCGGGACCGTACTCGTGTCCGAACATATCCGCCAGGTCCCAGTAGGCATATAGATAGGCCCGGCGCCCAGCGGTCTGCACCAGCCAGCGGCGGAGCCCGACCATCATATCGCTGGCGGCGATATGCGGGATCTGCCGGCCGCGATGCAACATGCGCGTCAGCCCGCTATCCTGGAAACGCTTGTTGACAAAGCTGGCTGCCTCGATTCCGAAGCCCTCCAGGCGTTCGTAGACCGACCGGGTGGCGAAAAAGCGTCTCGGATCGAGACCTCGTTCAATCAGGTTGGGCCCCTCGCCTGTGGCTGTGGTGAACTTGATCATGTTCGCGACGACGTCAAGCTCTGGAATGTACATGCGGTAGCCGAAGATTCCGTGCTGCGCCGGCTCAAGTCCGCTGTGCAGCGTCGACAGGGCTGTGGCCGTCGTCGAGGGAAAGACGGAGGTCAATGGGACAAATCGGTTGCCGGGCCGGTCGGGGCAGATGGCGAGTCCAGGAATCCGGTGGCACACACGCAAGAAGTCGGCATAGCCGAGGGCATCGAGCACGAGCAGGATGATCCGTTGCACGCCTTGGAATGGCTTCCAGACTTCGTCCGGCAGCAGCGGTTGGCCAGCCAGTTCCACGCCCAGGAGGTGAAACAGCGTCGCCGGCAAGTTCGACAGGCAGTAGCCCTCGTAGTCAGGCCGAAAGAGTCCATCCCGAGCGCACCGTGCACGCAGCTCCTGTTCCACTCGGGTTGCCAGTTCCATCAAATCTCCACGAAGACCTTTGCCAGGGAAGGTCCAGCGACGTGAATCCGGAACTCGTTGAAATAGCCGAAGGGCGTCACCAAAACCTCATAGCCCGCGGCTTCAAGGCGATCCCTTATTCGATACAAAAGGCTTTGGGCGAACGCCGGTTCCGCCTTGCTCTTCCCCAGATGGGCGAACGAATGAAGAACGACCCGGCGGCTGTCGAACTTTCCGGCCAGCCATTTGATGTTCTTCAGTGCCTTGGTGACGACCTTGGCCAGCCGTTCTTCGTCTTCGGCTTCTGCATGCACGAAGGTGACCACAGCATCGGTCGCCTGCTGTTCTTCGCTCGCATCGGCCGCCGACTCGATGCTCTTTGAGTAGGGTCGGAGCCAGAAGTCGTGGGTGTAGAAGAGGAGGAGTTTCAGGGGGTACGACCTCTCTGAATAAGACCGGACAGACAGCGATCCGGTGATCAGGGTTCGGAAAACCAGTTCTGTAGAATCTTTTTGAGCCGCATGAAGGCAGGGTCGGTGCACATATCCAGCGGGACACTCTTCGCCAACGTCCCATAAAGAGAGGACGAGCGAGGAGTACGCGACATTCGAAGTGCGGCCTCCATTGCCTCCTTTGGCCGCCTTGGTTTCGACGAGCCAGACTCAACATAGCCGCTCTGCAGCAGTCCCTTCAACTCGCTGTGCGACAAACCAAGAACACGCGTGACGATTGGTGAAGAGGCCCATACCCAGATTTCCAACTCAGGATCCAAAACAACGACGCCTGCACGCCCATCCCACCCATTCCTTTCGAGGCGTCGTCGCACTAGATCCTCCAACTGGGGAGCCGACAAATTTTCTCGGCCACACCCCTCTCGATCAAACAAGACGAGACTATAGTCGAACTGCCGAAGAAAGGGACGAAGGAATTCATGCGCTTCGTTCAAGACTCCTGGATCGTGGTGTGGGTGAGTGAATACCTCGCTACGTAAAGGCCGGATGCCCAGATCTTCGCTGCGGGAAAGAAGTCCCCGCAAAGTCACGTCCATGTCACGATCCGGCACCAAGACAAGAAGGTCAGACGTTGACCCGGCCGCCTCGCTCGAACGTCCGTTCATCCAAGCACTCCACCAGCGTAGAGCATACCCAAGTCCATCCCACGTTTCCACTTCGCCAACTTGGGGTGTTGCGAACCCAACACGACATCCGTGGCACCGCTATTCGTCTGCGCAAAGCAGAGAATCTGGTTCGGTGTGGCAAGACCGAGCAGAAGAGGAGAATGCGTTGCCAGCAGAACCTGGTTGGAATACACAGACGATAGCGATTGGAATACAACCTCCACCGCTCGCGGATGGATGCCATTCTCCGGCTCCTCGATCAGATACACAGAGTCCTCCGCAGGTAGGTAAGGCAAGACCGTGAGGGCCAGCAGCCGGAGAGTTCCATCCGAGAGAAGCCACGAAGGCACGACTAGCCCACCCCGGAATTCTGCTACGATGTAGACATATCGGTCTTCCGGTCGTTCCCTAATCCTCAGACCTTCCAATCCAGGCAAGGCAACCTTGACATGCTCCAACCATCTCCGAAATCGTTCCTTGTGTGACTTCTCAAGCTCCCGGATCACAACGGGCAGATTTGACCCGTCGGCAAGAAACATCCGTGGCGAGTCAGGCCGACATGGCCGCCGCATCATGGCACTGTTCAAAGCGAGCTTCTGGATCCCTCCTGTCAGGATCTTCTTCGTCCAAGTCGCGACGGGAAAACGGTCGAGATCTTCCGGCAGATTTGCCAGTGCCGTCTTTTGTGGTCCAAAGCGGAAAGGCGCGTTCCAGCCCGTCGTCTCCGCCCTAAAGTAATCATTTCGGGATTCGGGTCGTCTCACCACGACTCTCCTCCACCCACGCGGTGACCTCTGGAACGACTTCTGCAAGAGGCTTGCTGGTGGTTCCTGCTCCACCGGAAAAAGATCGGTTTGCCGCGACAACGATCGGCGATCCGACGCTACGATCAGCCACAACGTTTCGGTTAGGATGTGTATGCCACCGTTTTTCTCATCGACACCAACTTCCACTTCGTACCGAGTACGGTCAAACTGCTTGAGCTTGCCATGACGAAGCCTCTCCGGAATGGCGAGTTCAACAGCGAGTTCGAAATGTCGTTTCTCGCGCTTCCATACGAGTTCCTCTGCGCTCCCCGCCCGCTTGAGCACCGTCGTTTCCGGGCCCTCCCTGAGGAGATCCCCCAAGAACGTCAACACATCAAGGAACGTACTCTTGCCGCTGGCATTGGGACCAACAAGAACGTGAAAGGCTCCGAGCTCCTGGCGGATAAACCGTAGGCACTTGTAGCGTAGGGCTTCGACGCGCGCGATCATTCCGATAGGTACCCTCTGTGGGTAACAACAATGAGTTCGACCCTTACCCAAATCTTTCGCCCGACCGTGTAGCACACGACATCAAAATACGAAATGGCCGGTGTCGAATCAAGCTCAATGTGAACCATGCAGAACGGCCCGAGCAAGACCGCCCGGGCCGTTTCGTATGACCGGCCGCTTCCAGCCACCTACTGCGTTTTCTTCTTGAACAGCCCTGGGGGCACTGGCACGTTGATGTCAGCCTCCTTCAAGGTGGTTTCGCTAAACTTCTGTCCATCCGCATACGTCACCACACGGAACGGCAGCAGAAGGCCGTCGACTTTACGCCAGTCGCTGAAGGTCTCTTCCAGCTTGGCCGCCCGTCCCATCGCGTTTCCCTGGTAGGACCTTTTCACCGGCAGATGACTTTGTGGATCCAGATAGAGCTTGACAGACAACTCATCTCCGCGAGTCAGCAGCACGACATCGGTCGCCTTGCCGTTGGCCTGCTCCTGCCCCAACGACTGTGCCGTCACTTCGCCGGACAACGCCATCTGCAGAAGGCGGATAAGATCCCGATCGATGGACCGGGTCATCTCTTTACGCATCGATTCGGGCGCATCGCGCGTCCCCTGCGGCGTGGAGATCCAGGCACGATCGCCGGCGACGACCTGTACCATCTGACCCATTGGCATGGTGATCTCCTGGCGCTGCTTGTCCGGGTAGACCAGGAGCTCGGTTACCGCAGCCGTCAGCGACCGGCCGCCCATAGAGACGGTGGCATCGGCAATCACTTTCCGGCTCTTGACCGCCGCCAGTTTATCAGCACCCCCGAGGGCGGCGACTGTGGCGGCGATCAGCTCGCGTCCTTTCTGGAGGGACTCGCTCGTGGCCTTCGGCCGCTCCTCCTTGGGCACCGGAATGGTGATGTCGATCTCTTTCACCGGCCCAAGCACGCTGAGGGGCTGGTCGAACTTTTTCGGGTTGCCGACGGCCAGAATCTTGAGGCTGTCCGGATGCAGATATTTCCTTGCCACCCGAAGAACATCCTCTTTGGTCACTTCTTCGATCCGGTCTCTCGTTTTTTCCAAGAAGTCGTCGGGGTAGCCGTAGTACTCGTAGGTCATGATCCGGCCGACGATCTCACCTTTGCTGTCGTAGTTGAATACGAACGAGTTGAGATAGCTTTCCTTTGCGAGCGCCAGCTCTTCGTCCGTCACCTCGCTGTCACGCATCTTGCGGATCTCTTCCAGCAAGGCACGGGTGGCCTGCACCGTGGTCTCCGACTTGGTCTGGCAGCCGACGTAAAACATGCCTGGATAATTGAAATTGGCCCCATAGGATCCAAACACCGAGTAGGCAAGCCCCTTCCGCGATCGCACATTCTTGAAGAGCCGACTCGTGAAGCTTCCGCCGAGGATGTTGTTCATCACCACCAGTGCCGGGTAGTCGGGATTGTTCATCAAGCCGCCGATATGGCCCATCAGGATATGCGTCTGGTTGATATCCTCCTTCTTCACCAGAAAGACGCCACGCTCGAATTTGTACTCAACCTTGGGCAGTTCCGGCAGGTCCAGCTTCTCTGGCCTCCATTGCGCAAAGGCCGCCTCGATCTTGCGCTTCATTTCCTTGGGCTTGAAATCGCCCACAATGCCGAGCATGACATTGTTGGGATGAAAAAAACGCTGGTGAAATGCCACCAGGTCGTCCCTGGTGATGGCGTCGATGGTGGCGTACTCGGTGTGCCGCGCGTACGGGCTGTCGGCGCCGTAGATGAGCTTGGCGAATTCGCGGAAAGTGATGGACGACGGATTATCGTTCCGGCGGGAGATGACGCTGCGCGCCTGGATCTTGGCCAGTTGAATCTTGTCGTCCGGGAATGCCGGGTTCATGAGGACATCGGCGAAGATCGGCAGCACCTTGTCCAGGTCTTCCTTCAGCACCGACATGCTGGCACTCCCCGACGTCTGCCCGATGCTGGTTTCCACCGACGCCGCCATCGCTTCGAGCACCTCGTCCATCTTGTCCCCCGGCATCGACTTGGTGCCGCCGGTGCGCATCACCTGGCCGGTGATCGACGCCAGCCCCACCTTGTCGGGCGGATCGAAGATCGACCCGGTGCCGATGCGGGCCCGGATGTTGACGAGCGGCAGCTCATGGTCTTCCACCATGAACAGCATCATGCCGTTTTTGAGTTTGACACGCTCGACTTTGGGGATGTGTACCTTTCGCAGTTTCGGGTAGGTGAGTTGCTTGTACGGTTTCTGTGCCCATGCCTCACCACCGATCAGGGGCACGAACAGAAGGGCCAGCACCATGCCGGCCACCAGGCAACGTCGGACCTCTGAAAAGCATCTATTCATGATCGATCCTCACTCGGGTTGTGTTCACGGTCTCTTGCCCGCTCCCAACGTCCTACTCTGAGCTGGCTTCTTTCTCGGCCGTCTTCATTTCGCTGGACTTGGTCACCAGGAAGCCGACGGTACGGTTTTCGGCGGTGAAATATTTGTTGGCAACGCGTTGAATATCCTCCGCCGTGACCTCCTTGATCTTGTCGATCTGCCGGAACAGGTTGCGCCAGTCTCCGGTGATGACCTGAAAATAGGTGAGCTGGATGGCCATGCCCATGTTCGAGTTGAGTTGGCGGATCAGCCCGGCGCGGGCACGTGTTTTGGCCTTCTCGAGTTCTTCTTTTGTGACCGGCTCGCTCTTCAAGCGCTCGATCTCAGCATCGATCGCCTTCAGGTTCTCTTCGTTGGTGTGGCCCTTGGCGGGAAAGGCGTAGAAAATGAAAAGGCCGGGATACTTGTCCCCTGTCAGCCCGGAAAAGGCCGACGCTTGTATGGCGATTTTCTTCTCCTTGACCAGCGACTTGTAAAGCCTCGACGTGCGCCCGGCCCCAAGAATATCGGTGATTGCATCGAAGACGGCGTTGTCAGGGTCATTCACATCGGGGCGGTGGTAACCGACGATTGTGAACGGTTGCGCCTGCGCCACCACGGTGGCGATGCGCTCGCCCTGCTGTTTGGGCTCGACTGTTTCCACAGGCTCGGGCTTGGGGGTTTTGGGCATGCGGCCGAAATAGAGCTGCGCCATCTTTTTGACCCGCTTCGGGTTGACGTCGCCCACCACAGCCATGGTGAGATTGTTTGCACCGTAGTAGGTCTTGAAAAACTGCATGGCCTCGCGGCGTGTGATGGTTTGCAGATCCGACATGAACCCAAGCACGGGCTGGCCATACGGATGGGCCTTGTAGGCAGTGGCAAGGAAGTCCTCCAGCAGACGCCCGATGGGATTGTTTTCGTTCCGGCGGCGCTCCTCCATCACGACGTTCTTTTCCTTATAGAATTCGCGCAGCACGGGGCTTAGAAAGCGGTCCGATTCGAGCGACATCCACAGTTCAACCTTGTTGGAAGGCAGGCTGTAGAAGTAACGTGTGGCGTCGCGCCCCGTAGTGGCGTTGAGGCCGGTTCCGCCGGCACGTTCGATGGCCTCTTCGAACTCGTCGTGCACCATATACTCGCCGGCCTTCTTCTGAGCCTCTTCGAACAGCTTCTGCAACTGCTCAAGCCGTTTGGGATCGGCATGAGGCCCTTTCCAGCGCTCGTGGCGAATTTCATCGAAAAGAGAATCGACGCGCGCCATGGCCACTTTCTCAGCCTGGTAGTCCTTCGTGCCGATGGTCTTGGTTCCCTTGAACGCCATGTGTTCGAAAATGTGCGCCAGACCTGTGATGCCGGTTACCTCGTTGACCGAACCGACGTCTGCATAGCTCAAGAAGGAGACCACAGGCGCTTCGTGGCGTTCCAGCACGATGAACGTCAGACCGTTATCCAGGGTGAATTCGGTGATCCGTTTTTCGAACTCCTCGAGGCTCTGAGCCCGGAGCGGCGCCGTGGCGGCGAATAAAGAGAACACCAGCAGCGCCACAGCGGCTCTCCGCTTTGGTTGAGTAGAAGCCATCTCTTCTCCTCCTGGTTGAGTTTTCGTGTCTTGATCAGCCTGAATCGCGCGAGGCAAAACCGGGGAACCGAATCTTGGACAGGTATGACGAGTGATCGTGAAGGTGGAAAGGCAGCCAGATCTTTTCCCCATCGGCGCAGGCAATATAGGTAACCTGATTGCGATTGTCAAGGTCGGCATGACCTCGAGACCCTTCCCCGTGGTGGCGGCTGCCAATGCGTGTTGACAAGCCGACAGGAAAACCGTATATTGGCGTGGGAATGAGCCACTTTTGAATCGACACAAGGAGAGCAGATTCGATGGCGTGGATACGCGTGATTTCTGAAGACGAAGCGAGTGGGGAGCTGCGGGAGCTTTACGAAAAAGTGGGCGATCACGGCAACGTTGCCGGCGTCTACAAGATCCACAGCCTCAACCCGGCGTCGCTGTGGAGCCACCATCAGCTCTACCGCACCCTCCTTTTCGGCAAGTCGGAATTGAGTCGGGCACAACGGGAGATGATCGCTGTGGTGGTGTCAACCACCAACCATTGCCGCTACTGAATGGTCCAGCACGGAGCGGCGCTCCGCAGGCTGACGCGCAACGCTGAACTCGTACGGCAACTCTGGCACGACTACCGCGACGCCGAACTGAATCCCCGGGATCGAGCCATGTTGGACTACGCCGCCAAGTTAACACGCACGCCCTGGGAAATCACCCGACACGACATCGAGCATCTGCGCCAGGCCGGATTCACTGACTCAGCCATTCTCGACATCAATCAGGTGGCGGGCTACTTCAACTTGGTGAATCGCCTGGTTGACGGCCTCGGGGTTGAGTTGGAAGACGAATGGCGACCCGAAGATCTGCCGTAGGCATTCGAAATGAGCGCGCCGAATAAAGGAAAGAGGGCACCACGGCCCAAAGCATCGACACCGCCACCGGGCAAAACGCCGCTGAGTGCCTCGCTGCGACAAGTACTCGACAGCCGCGACAGGTTACGCCTCGTTGAAAGCCGCATCGACCAGGAGTGCTTGCAGATCGTGCAGGAGTTGGGTGAAGAGCGGCTGCACGATCTGCTGGAAGAGACCTACACCCTGGCGACGCAACACGCGGACCTGCGCTTTGCCGATCTGTCGGCTGCACACGCAGAGATCGATGAGATCATGCGGGTATGGCGAGGAGAAGAGGTGGCATCGCGCGACTTGGAAGATCTGATGGCCGATGCCGTGCGCAAGATCTTCTCGGATTCACAGCGGCGGCGGCTCAAGAGGGTCCTCTACAGCAAGCTGGCGACCGCCAAGACCGAGGAGGAGATGAGGCTGTGGGCACTGGCGGCGGCCAGCCTCGAGCTCTTCGACCCCGGTGTCAACCCTTTTCTTCTGGGCACATTCCAAACCAGCCTGATCGAAATCCTGAACTACGCGTCCGAGGACAGGCTCGATCTCTCCAGGCCGGCGACGCCGGTTGACCGCGAAGTCGAAGCACTGGTCGGCAGGGAGCTTGCCGAGGCCGCCGCCCGGACCCCTCATCTGTTCATCTTCCTTGATCGGGACGAAGTGCTGTTTACGCCCGCAGAAATGGAAGAGCATGCATTGCGCTTCTTCGACTGGGCCCAGACGGCTGAGCGACAGGGCCGATCGCACGCCGTGAAACAGGAACGTGATCGTCTGGTCGGAGAAATCCTCGAGCAGCTCCTGACACCCGAGCGCCGCCAGGAGTTGACCAGTCATTTGCAGAACCTCCGGCAGCGGAGCGAGAGGGGGGAGCTGCCGGCGGAGGTGGCCAACCTGGCCTCGGTGACCGTCGAGTTGTTCGATCGCCTGCCTCCGGGGCTGCACCCTTTCCTTCAGGCGCTGTGGCTGGCGAGCGTCGAACGCTTGTTGGAGGAAATCTGAATCGGCCTCGCAGTAGCTGCCTGTTGGCCTTTTGGTGGCCCCGGCCATGACCCGGCCGACCCCACCTCCAGCATAAGCTGGTAAGCTTATGGCGTGCATCCCACCGCGGTATCGACAACCCCAAACTCGCCTGTAGACAGACCCACCAAATTTCGGAATTTGTTGCGAGGCGCCCCAAAAAGTACTTGACATTCCAGGACTTTTTATTATTTTGTCACAGTCGTTTCAGAATTGAATTGGGCGTCTGTCCGGAGTGACTGCGGGAGGTGGATTGACTGGTCTCGAGTTGCCATGGCACAGCCGAGCCAGGATTCAGGGACGCTGGGGACTCCTGCCACACCTGCTTGTTCAGCCCCCCTTTTGAAGGGAATCAAAAGGCAGAAGCGAACCTCCCTTTCTTTTTCCGAAGTCTTCCATTTTCGAGTCAGTTCAACCCTTTCAGAAGGAAAGCAGGGGATAGCTACTTGTCGGCGCAGGCGGCACCCGCTGCCGACGACTTCAGGAGTCATCGCCACGGTCGGACTCGACAAGCACCACGGTGAGGGGAACTCGTCAGAGGCCAAGGAGGGAAGGATTGGACATCCCGGCGAAGGAGATGCAAGGAAGAGCTGCGCCGTACACGATCCCACCCCGTGAGTCTGCACCCCCTGGCCGCCGCTCGCCGGCGCGGTCCTGCTCCCTACCGGCGGAGGCGAAACGTTTCCCGTCGACGTAACCCCAAATCCCCTGCACTACTCTTCGATGCGGTAAGAAGTGTCGATCCGGTGAAACTCTCCTGGTGGAGGTGTGCAAATGCGGGACAGGTCACGTGTACTGCTGGGCGTTGTCCTCGGCGCAGTGGTCGGCTATTGCTCCAGCGCACAGGCGCAACTGCGAGTCGCCGGGTCGCCCGTTCAGCTGTTGGGGAACAACCCTGCCGTAATCATGCCGATCGCTCAGGGCGTCGATCTGGTCATCAACGAGGTGCTCTATGACCCCGCAGGGACGGACATCGGCAACGAGAAGATCGAGATCAAGAACGTGGGGACCGTCGCCGTCTCTCTCGACAGCGTGGCCCTTCGCGTCAGCCACGGAACCGACGACACCTTCTGGGCCTTTCCCAGCGGCGTGGTGCTGTCACCCGGCGGGATTCTCGTCGTCCGCTGGCTCAGTGTCGGTGTCAACGATGAAGTGAACCTGTTCACCGGCGTTCCCACCGACGACGGCAGCCCGGAAAACGCCAGCGACGGATTCTGGGGAAACAACAGCGCGGCGGCGGCAGACATGGTGCTCGCCGGCAGCGTGAACCGCACACCTTTCGGCCTGGGGCTCTACCGCTCGGTCTCCCCGGGCAGTTTCGTCTTCGACGATCCCAACCGCATGATCGACTTCATGCAGACCGGCGGCTCCAATGCAGCGCCCGAGGCAGTGGCGGTGGCGGCCGGTCTGTGGACGGCCGGTGATTTCGCCGCCTTCATCGACGAAGGCCATTCGTACGAATGGCTCGGCACCAACAGCGGTGGTGGCGAAACCACCCTGTCCTCCGACTTCTTCGACACCTGCGAGCCGACCATCGGCTCCCAGAACCTCTTCCGGCCGGGGCCGATCGCCGATGCCGGCGGCCCTTACGCCGGTGTCGCCGGCGAGCCGATTCAGTTCGACGGCAGCGGTTCCTCTCATCCCGGCGGCGAGCAGCTCACCTTTCAGTGGAACTTCGGGGACGGTTCTGAGGGAGTGGGCGCGCAGGTCACGCACACCTACGCCCGTCCGGGAAGCTACACTGTAGTCCTGACTGTGACCGATGAAAAGGGATGCGCCGACCGCGACACCACGGTCGCTGACGTTGCCTTCCCCGTACGCACGGTCGCCATCAACGAGGTGCTCTACGACCCCCGAGGCGGCGACATCGGCAACGAACGCATTGAAATCAAGAACACCGGCACGACATCGATCCCCCTCGCAGACTGGACCCTGGGCATCGCTCGTGGCAGCCGGAACACTTACTGGGCCTTCCCCCAGGACGCGACGTTGGCGCCGGGCGCCCTGCTGGTGGTCCACTGGCTGGCCACCGGCACCAACGATGCCGCCAACGTCTTTACCGGCATGCCCTCCGACGACGGCGCCCCCGACAATGCCAGCGACGGCTTCTGGGGGGACAACAGCGCCATCACCGACACCCTGGTGCTCGGCGGCATTGCCAACCAGACGCCGATCGGCGTCAGCCTGTTTCGTGAAACACCTCCCGGGCTTCTCGACTTCAGCAACCCTGATCGTCTCTCCGACTTTATGCAGATCGGCGGCCGCACCGGTCAGGAGGCGCTGGCTGTCGAGGCCGGCCTCTGGCTCGCCGGCGACTTCACCTCCCTGATCGCCGAAGGGCATTCTTATGAATGGAAAGGCACCGACAGCGGCGACGCCGGCGGCTTCACCATCAAGCAGGAAGGGCTGACGCTGTCGAGCGATTTCTTCGACGCCTGCCCGCCGAGCATCGGCACGGAAAACACCTTCCTCAGCGCCCCGGTCGCCGACGCCGGCGGTCCCTACATCGGCACTGTGGGCCAACCTATCGTTTTCTCAGCGACCGGATCGAGTGACGCGGATGGAGATTCTCTGACTTTCGCCTGGGACTTTGGCGATGGTACGACCGGCTCGGGTATCACAGCCTCGCATGCCTATGCCGACACCGGCACCTTTGCCGTCGTGCTCACCGTCACCGATAGCCGGGGTTGCGCCAGCAGCGATACCACCCGCGCAACGGTCATGCCGGCCGGCGTGATCTTGCGAAACCTTGCTTTCAACGAGGTCCTCTATGACCCGGCCGGCCCGGACCTGGGCTCCGAAAAGATCGAAATCCGCAACGTCGGTTCGACCGCACAGTCGCTCGACAACTTCGCCATCGGACTCAACCAGGGCGGCCACGCCAGCTACTGGGCCTTTCCGCGCAACAAAGTCTTGCAACCCGGGGCCATTCTGGTGGTCCACTGGCTCGCCGACGGAGCAGACGATCCCGGCAACGTGTTCACCGGGTTGCCCTCCGACGACGGCACACCTGCCAACGCCTCCGACGGTTTCTGGGGTGACAACAGCTCTGCGGCTGCAAGCATGGTATTTGCCGGTGCCGCCAATGATACCGCCTTCGGACTGAGCCTCTTTCAAAACCTGCCGCCGGGTTCGCTCAACGTCAGCACCCCCGACAACCTGGTTGACTTTGTGCAGATCGGCGGGGCGGGCACCGGGCAGGAAGCTGTAGCAGCCGAGGCCGGGCTCTGGAGGGCGGGCGAATTCGCTCCTTTCATCGACGAGGCACATTCGTACGAGTGGACCGGCAACAACAGCGGCGGCAATCTGCTGACGCTGGCAGCGGACTTTTTCGACGCCTGCCCGCCCAGCATCGGCATGGACAACACCTTCCTGAGCGCCCCGGTCGCCGACGCCGGCGGGCCGTACAGTGGCTTTGTCTTCGACCCGATCGCCTTTGACGGCAGCGCCTCCGCCGACCCGGATGGCGGCGCGCTCACCTTTGCGTGGGAGTTTGGCGACGGCACCACCGGCGAGGGCGCCACTCCCGCCCATGCCTACGCCGACACCGGCAGCTTTACCGTCGTGCTGACAGTGACCGATCCAGATGGCTGCATGGACCGGGATACCACCCGCGTCGCTGTCGGCCTGGCACCCAGAAATGTCGTGCTCAATGAAGTCTTCTACGACCCGCCCGGCGACGACCTGGGAAGTGAGCGCATCGAGCTGAAGAACACCGGCTCCACTTCCGTCACACTGGACGGCTATGCTGTGCGGATCTCGCAGGGCGGCCGCGATACGTTCTGGGCCTTTCCGCCGGGGCTGAGCATTCCTGCCAAGTCGTTGCTGGTGGTGAACTGGCTCGACACCGGCTCCGACGGCGGGGTCACCGTATTCACGGGCGTGCCGAGCGACGACGGAACGCCCGGCAATGCCAGCGACGGTTTCTGGGGGAACAACAGTGCGGCAGCCCAGGATATGGTGCTCGGGGGACCTGGCAACGACACGCCTTTCGGCATCGGCCTGTACCGGCACGTTTCGGCAGGCACCTTCGCGTTCGACAATCCCCTGCGGCTCGTCGACTTCGTACAGATCGGTGCTGACGGCGACTCGGTGGCCGTCGAGGCCGGACTTTGGCGGACCGGAGAAGCGTTGGCCTTCGTCGGGGAGGGCGCTTCCTACGAGTGGAAAGGCACCAACAGCGGCGGCGGCGATCTTACCCTGGCTGAAGACTGGTTTGCCGCCTGCTCGCCCTCCATCAACCAGGAGAATATCTTCAATCGGGCGCCGATAGCGGATGCCGGCGGCCCGTACAGCGGGTCTGTCGGCCAGGAAATTCTCTTCGATGGCAGTGGTTCCAGCGACCCCAACGGCGACTCCCTGAGCTTCCAGTGGGACTTCGGAGACGGCACCAGTGGCAGCGGCGTCAAGGTGGGCCATATCTACCGGGAGTCGGGCACCTTCACCGCGGTGCTGACCGTGGATGACGGGCACGGATGCACTGACAGCGACAGCGTCGAGGTGACTGTTCAGGCTCCTGTCGTCCTGAAGGTGGAGATCGTCTCTCCGGAGGATGGCAGCATCGCCTGCGACGACTCGGTGCTCGTGCAGGTCAAGGTCTCTCCGCCAGACAGTGTCGTCAGTTGCGAGATCAACAGCTTCCCCGCCGACCCCGGCGATAGCCTGATATCGGCCATGATCCCGCTTTCCATGGGGACCAACCTGATCGTCGCGACCTGCGTCGCCAGAGACGGGACTGTGGTGGCAGACACGATACGGGTTCGCAGAGTGAAGGATGACACGCCACCGACATCTGAGGTGAGTGTCTCCGACGACGGCAGTGAGATCACGGTCATCTTTCGCGACGATACTGGCATCGCCTCGATAGAAAAAGAGGTGTTGAAGAACGGCGAGTTGATCATCGATGATTTTCAGGTGGGCGACAGGGAAGTGTCGGTGCTGATCCGCCGCATTGATCCGGACCAGCCGGTGAGATGGAGCCTGGTCGCGACCGATCTCTGCGGCAACAAGCTGAAGGTCGACCCGGTCTGGCTGCAGCTTGCCGCCAGCAGCGGCTCCGGTGAGCACACCTTTCAGATCCTCGACGTCGATCGTTACCTGTACATCGTCAACAGTGGGCTGTCGGAGCTGGAGATCGACTTGAACGAAAGAAGGCTGCTGGTCAAATCACACCCGCGCTTCCGTGGAAAGGATGGCACAACCTTCTACATCCCGGTAGAGGGCGATGCCCTGATCGACCTGCAGCCGTTCCTGAAAGAGGGCGACAACGACGTCCGAATCCGATTCCGTGGCCCGCAGGGCAGCTCTGGCGTGGTGGTTTTTTCAGACGTCGATTTTGGCCTCGGCCGTCTAGCGGCCGATGGTATCGACATCGAGACGCTGCCGCTGACCATGACCCTCTATCCGAATTATCCGAACCCGTTCAATCCACAGACAACCATCACGTTCGATGTGCCCCGGAAATACATGGAGGCCGTGCCGACGCGGCTGGCGATCTACAACCTCCGCGGTCAGCTGGTTCGCCTGCTCGTCGATCGGGCGCTCTACGCCGGGCACTACGAGTACGTCTGGGATGCCACTGATACCGCAGGCTCGCCCGTTGCCTCTGGTGTCTACATCTACCAACTCATCGTCGGCCGCCATCACACCGCCCGCCGCATGACTCTGCTGAAGTAGTCATCAGCAGCGGCTTCCGGTCATACGAACCCGCCGTTCAGAGGCTCGGGAGCGGGTTCTTTTCTTCTTCCCGGCGACGCCGAAGGCGAAACTCGAAGAGATCGGAGCGATGATAGTGGCCAGTGACGTCGAGGGTGAGAGACTCCTGGTCCCTCCTGCGCAGGTCAACCTCGGCTGTCAGGATCGTCTCACGATCGTAGACAGGGCCGGCTACGTAGGCCCCGTCCGGTCCGATGATGGCGCTGCCGCCGCGCAGAAGCAGCGCTTCCGGTTTACCCTGAAGGTCCGGCGGCGCTTCGAGTTCAGCGGGCAGGTCGGCGGCTGGCATGATTGAGCCAGTGGCGATGACAAAACAGCGTCCTTCGAAGGCGTAGTGGCGGCTGGCAACCTGGTGCATCTCTTTCACAGTGGGCCAGGCAGCGATGTGGACGTCCTCACCACTCTCATGCAGTGCCTGGCGGGCCAGCGGCATCCAGTGTTCCCAGCACACCAGCCCACCGATGCGGCCGGCAGGCGTGTCCACGGCTCGCAACCCTTCGGCATCTCCATATCCCCAAACCAGCCGTTCCGTATAGGTGGGCACCAGTTTCCTGTGGCGGTTGAGGAGAGAACCGTCCGGCCCGAAGGTGAGCAAGGTGTTGTAGAGAGTGCCGCGGGCCGCACCACTTGCCGGACGCTCATGCACTCCGATGACGACCGTGATCTTATGTCGCCGGGCAGCTTTCGCCAACCGCTCCACAGCGGTACCAGGAACCGTCACACTGTTCTCCATGACCCTGGCGAACACGGACTTGGTCGCCGGGTTATCCCAGAGGGCGGCGCCCGGACAGACATCCAGCCAGGACGGATAGCCGGGAAGCCACGTTTCCCCAAATGCGGCCACAGCGGCTCCCTGGGAGGCCGCCTGGCCGATAAGATTCACGGCCTTTGCGGTGCTGGCATCGAGATCCAGGTACACGGGGGCCGCCTGCACGGCTGCGACGACAAAGGATCGATTCGTCATGAAATCCTCCCGAAGCGAATCATCTTCACAGGAAGCTCAGTTGCGGCTGAATTCAGCTGGCGCTACGAACTCACCCTCCGGAACGTCCGCAGGCACACCCGCAGATTGTGAATGATCGACGGCTTGCTGTTGATGATAAACACGCGCGGCCCGGCTTGAAACACGCCCCGCCGCAGCATGGTGGTCTCCGGGCTCAGCCAGCCGGCGCCGGCCTGGCTCGCCCTCTCACTGGCGAACATCAGGTTGATCTTTACTTCCATCTTCAGATGGGTGTCTTCGAGGAAGATCGCCAGGTCCGGTTGCAGGTCATCCAGGCGCTTGAGAAAACCGCCGATGGCTGGTTGTTCGATGTTGCGCGGCGGCGACGATTTGACCTCGACATAGGCCAGATCAGCTCCGACATGCGCCACGACATCGTAGTCCCCGCCGGACTCAAGACCTCGCAACTTCGCACCCCAGATCGCCTCGGAAGCAAACTCGCGCTCAAAAATCTGCCCCACATACCATTCGAGGGTATCTCCGAAGCTGGTCGCCCGGCGATTGCGAAGACGGTAGCCGCCGTCCCGCTCTACGATCCCCAGCGACACCAGCTCGTCCACGAATCGTACCGCCTTGCGTCGCGAACAGTAGTGCAGCAGGTCGTCGATCTCGAAGCGGTCACGGTGGCGGATGATGTCGCGCAGCAGAATGCGGAACGAGTATCGATGCAGGAGGCGGTAGAACCGGTCGAGGCGATCAGCAGAGATCGGGTGTGGCAGAAGCACCTGCGCTGTGGGGTTGTAGCTGTCGACCACGAAGCCCCTCTGGCGCAGGACGTCCACTACCGAGGCATGCAGATGGGCGAGTCGCCGCTCGAGAACTCTGACTCGGTGCTCGAGGTCCTCAACCCGTTTCAGAAGTTCGTCGCTCACTGGCCTGCTCTCGACTTCACGAGGCTCCTGCGGCCAATATACGTCGCGGCAACTGCAAAGTCAATTGGCGGGGTCTTGACTTTTTCCCTCTCTGTCTTATTTTCAGAAAGAGAAGCCACCAGGACCGTTCCACATTGGAGAGTAACCCAATTACTCGCAAGCCAAGGAGCATTATGAAACAATACTGGGAGGGTTCTCGATGGCAAGAAGCAAGAGCAAACAGAAACGCGAACGGATCAAAAGGCAGCAGAAGTGGAAGGCCAAGAAGAAACGGGCCAAGGCTGCTGCGGCCGCCGGGTCCCTTTCCTGAGCCCACTGGACACGGCGCCGGCCCAGGACGGCAGCCAGGGGAAGCCCTCTTAAGGTGGATCGGAATTCAACGGTCCACCTTTTTTGTTGGCCAGACGAATCGGCCGGCGCGGCGCCGATCAGCGGCACGTGTGTCTTTTTCCCACCTTCGGAAAAAGCTGCCGGGCGGCGGCGCGGGCGTTTGGATGAAAATCCAAAAGAGGAGCGTTCATGAAAGTAGAGGGCCAGCGAAAGTTACAATTGTACTATGTCAGCACTGGATTCACTCTGCAACTCTTCTTGGAAGTGGTGGCACATGCTTTGCAATTGTGGCAGATTGGCTATGCCTGGTGGTGGCCAGTTGCTCTTCTTTGGGGTGCAGTCCTGGGCGGTGTCGCCTTCCTTCTGCGCAACAGCTCTTTGTTCGTGTTGTACTTGGCTGGGCTTGTGCTCGCCGGTTTCCCCGAGGTAGCCAACGCGGCTCTGTTCGAACTCTGGCACTACCCGGGTGATCGGTTTCTATTCATCACAGGACGATTTCAAGTCGCTATAGCGATGGCCTTCCTGTGGGGGCTGGCTTGCCCGGCGATCCGGGGCACGGTGAAGATTCTGCAACGACTGAACTGGGCACCCCCGAAACAGCGTTGAATTTATAGAGGGTATCAGGAGAATGGAGAGGGAGGGACGATGCCTCAGGCAACGTAAGTAAGCAGTCTTGTAGTTTGCAGTTGGAAGGTGTAGTCATGCCCATCAGTCTGAGAGAAATGAGGCGGGTGTTCGAGATCCTGCTGGACACTTTCAAGCGCCTCAAGGATCGGCCGTCGATCATCCTGGCCAGCTCCTTCATGCTGTTGATCCTCTGGGGCTACCACGGACGGCCCCTCTTCTATTTTGAGGTTCCTCCCCTCGTCCAAGCCCTCCCGATGTATCGCTGGTGGTTCACCTTTCTATCCGGGGTGGTGCTTCTCGTCGCCATTCCGTGTGCGATCATCCGCTTCGGCTTTCGGGAGAGCCTGGCCAAGTTCGGCCTGCGCAAAGGCAACGTTCGCCTGGGCCTGTCGTTTCTGGTCGTCACCCTGGCCATCGGCCTGCCACTGTTTTGGTTTGGCTCGCACGACCCGGGAATCCGTCACGAGTACCCGCTCTTTCATCCGTCGAACGCCGGCCAGTTCATCTTGTTCGAAGTGAGCTATCTGCTCTTCTTTCTGGCGCTGGAATTCATCTTTCGCGGCTACTTGCTTTTCGGTCTCTACCAGAAGTTCGGCATCTACGCCATTCTAATTCAGATGCTGTCCTACACCGCCTGGCATCTCGGCAAGCCGTCTGCTGAGCTCCTGGGCACGCCGCTTTGGGGAATCGCCACGGCGGCCGTCACCCTGCGGGTAGGATCGATCTGGTACGTCGTCCTCGGCCACTGGCTGTTGAATGTTTTCATGGACGCAATGATTTTGTACGGATAGGTGAGATGGCATTGACGCAAGTTGAAGTGCAGCCGGTCCCGGTGGCAAGCCATCAGCACAGTAAGAACGGGACCCTGCTGCCGCAGGCTTCGGGGCCGAAGGACAAAGGCGAGGTGCATGTCGCTGAAGAGACGTGCAACCTGATCGTCCTCAGCGACCTTCATCTCGGCGAAGGTGTCAACCCGCGCACGCGCAAGTTTTCTCGCCGCGAAAGCTTCTTCTACGATCTGGAATTCCGCAATTTCCTTGAGTACCTCAAGGAGCGCTCCTACATTCTCGGCCGGCCCTGGAAGCTGATTTTCAACGGTGACCTGTTCGATTTCCCGCGTGTGGTCAGCAGCCCTCGTGGGCAGGATCTGGAAGCCTGGGCCCAGGCCCTGCGGGATCTCGGTAAGCCGGTGCAGAATCTCGAGAACACGATCACCAAGGAGGAGCGCCGCTATGGACTGAACACCTCTGATTTCAAATCGGTGTGGAAGCTGATGGTGATCCACCGCGGCCATCGGCCGTTCTTCGAAGCTCTGGCCGACTTCGTCATGGACGGCAATCGTCTCGTGGTCATCCGAGGCAACCACGATATCGAGTTTTACTGGGAACTCGTGCAGGCGATGTTCGTCCGTCTGCTGGCGCAGAGCTATCCACCGGTCGAAAGCGGCGAGACCAGTTTCGACGTTGCGTTGCGCACAATTCTACGGCGCGTAGAGTTCTGCCAGCGAGCCTACGTCATCGAGAACCGCATCCACATCGAGCACGGCAACGAGTACGACAAGTTGACCCGGGTGGAGGGAGACCTGATCAACGGCACAGAGCTGAAGATGCCGGCTGGCAACTTCTTCAACCGCTACGTCATGAACCACATCGAGTCGATGCTGCCCTTTGCCGACAACCTGCGGCCACCCTCCCACATCATCAAATTCATGGTGAAAAAACGCACCTCGGACGCACTGGAGATCCTCGTGCGGCGCATCCCGAAAGCTTTCTTGAGGAGCTTCCGAGAACACGGCTTGCGGTTTTGGCTGCTGGCGACCTTCATCCCCTATGTGGCCGGGCTTGCGTACTTTGTTTTCGCCTTTCTGCTGCCGACGCTGCTGCCAGCCTACCGCGCCGCTTTCGTCGATCTGCTGGATGGCTTCGGCCGTTTCCTGGTCGGTCATTGGTGGGCCAACCTGGCGATCAACTTTGGCATCTTGTATATCCCGAAACTGCTGAAGTTCTACTCCGTGTTCGCCGGTGTCAAGTTCCTTCACAAAGAAGCGCAGCAGTTGTTGACACGCCGCGGCGATCTTGCTGGCAGATCTGACAAGCGGTCGCGTATCATCGTTTTCGGCCATACCCACAATGCCGACATTCGCACCCTGGCGGAGCGATGCTGGTATGTCAACAGCGGCACCTGGATTCCGACCTTCGATCCGGCACTGCGGCTTCTGCTGGTCAACAAGAGGTTCTCCTTTGTGCAGCTCATCAAGAACAAGGCCGGTGAGTTCGACTTTGAATTGCTACGCTGGAACGACATCGCGCAACGTCCCGACCGAATGATCCTGATCGACAAATAGGCCACGACTGCGACGCGCGAGGCAACCCTCTACCGACCTCACATCTCTGAGCGCCTCCGGCGCCGTCTGTCGCGGCGCAACCCGGAGCATCCATGCCTGTCTTCAAAAACACGGAAGAGCTCTATAGAGTCATGGGGGCACTGTTTGAACGCCTCCGCAGCGAGCCTGAAATTTCCGAGAAGCTTGCGGCCGGCGATCTGGTCGTGCAGTTCCAGTACCGCGATCCAGACGGTGTCGCTACCATCGATCTGACACGCCAGCCCATCGAGTTCGAATTCGGCGAGTCAAGCCGTGAGCCTGACGTCCGCATGACGTCGTCCGCCGATGTCGCCCACCAGTTCTGGCTGGGGCGCCTCAACGTGCCCAGGGCCATTGCCACCCGCAAGATCATCGCTCGCGGTTCGGTGCCCAAGGCGTTGAAGCTCCTGCCCGCCGTCAAGCCGGCTTTCGATATCTATCCCCAGGTCTTGCGTGAAATGGGCTACGGACATCTTCTTGACGGTACCGCACGCCAGATCCGGCAGCGCCGGCGGCCGGGGATAGTCCGCACCCTCTCCAGGATCTGGCCCTTCGCCAAAAGGCCAAGAGTTGACCTCTCCACCCTTCCTGCTCCGCCGATCGAGCTCGTCGACGCCGAGCAGGTGGATTTCCAAGAGTGTTTCGCGGACCAGGCCCTGCCAGACGATCCAAAGCAGTTGCAGGTCGAAATGCTCCGGCGGATGCGGCTGATCCGCGCCTTCGAGCAGACCCTGGCGGCCGAATTCCAAACGGGCAACGTTCCGGCTGAAGCGCTGCACCTGTCCATCGGCCAGGAAGCCAGCGCTGTCGGTGCCTGCTTTGCCCTGCGCACACAGGACTACATCGCCACCACTCACCGCGGCCACGGTCACCTCCTTGCCAAGGGAGTCGATCCGAACCGCATGATGGCGGAAATCTTCGGTAAGGCGACCGGGAGTTGCAAGGGCAAGGGCGGCTGCATGCACGTGGCACAGGCGGATGTCGGCGCTTTGGGTGCCAACGGCATTGTTGGCGCTTCCGCCCTCATCTGCATTGGCGCCGCCCACAGCGCCAGGCTGCGGGGAACAGACCAGGTGGCGCTCTGCTTTCTCGGCGACGGTGCCACCAACCATGGGATGTTCCACGAGGCGGTGAATTTCGCCGCAGTGTTCGATCTGCCTGCGGTGTTCGTCATCGAAAACAACCAGTACGCCGAGTTCACGCCGGCACGCGAACATGCGCGCCTGTCGCGCCTCTCCGAAAGGGCGGCAGCCTATGGCATACCAGGCACCACGGTCGATGGCAATGATGTCTGGGCGGTCTACACGGCGGTTTCCGAGGCCGTGGCACGGGCGCGGCGAGGGGAGGGCCCTTCGATCGTCGAATGCATGACTTATCGCATCAGCGGCCACACCGAAGGAGAGAGTGCCCGCTATCGCAGTGAGGAAGAGCGCAGAGCGTGGCAGGCTCGCTGTCCGATTCAGCGATGGGAAAAGCATCTGCTCAAGAAGAAGGTGGTTCGCAGCAGCGACCTGCCCGGCTTCGAAGAAGAGGCCAGGCAGCGGGTTCGAGAAGCTCTGGAGTTTGCCAAACAGAGTTCGGAGCCTTCTCCTGAGGAGCTGAACCGCGATATCTTCTCGCCCGAACCGCGTCATTTATGGACGCCGGTGCAGGTTCCGGGCGGCGGTCGCGAGATCACCTTCTCCGAGGCTCTGCGCGAAGCAATGGCCGAGGAGATGCGTCGCGACGATCGCGTCTACCTGCTCGGCGAAGACGTGACTGCCGGCGGCTACTTTGCGGTCACCGCCGGCCTGGTGGATGAATTTGGACCCCGGCGGGTGATCGACACGCCGATCAGTGAGTATGCCATCGTCGGGTCGGCCGTCGCCGCTGCCATGACCGGCATGCGACCCATCGCTGAAATTCAGTTCTCCGACTTCTTGACCTGCTGCATGGATCCGCTCGTGAATCAGGCGCCAAAACTGAGGTACATGTCTGGAGGGCAGTTTCGGCTGCCGCTGGTTGTGCGGACACCCGGCGGCGCAGGCATCGGCATGGCGGCGCAACATTCTCAGAGCCTGGAAGCCTGGCTGATGGGCATTCCAGGGCTGATCATCGTCGCCCCCGGTACACCTGCCGACGCCAAAGGCCTGCTGAAGGCCGCCATCCGCAGCAACAACCCGGTGTTGTTCTTTGAGAACAAGCTTCTCTATCTGACCACGGGGCGCGTTCCCGAAGCAGAATACATCGTACCGCTCGGAGTGGCGGATGTGAAACGCCCCGGCAATGATGTCACCCTGGTGGCACTCGGCTCGATGCTGCCGCTGGCTCTCGAGGCCGCCGCAGCCGTGGAGCGGGAGGTGAGTGTCGAGGTCGTGGACCCGCGCACGGTAAAACCTCTCGACCTAGCCACTCTGCTGCGCTCGGTGGAGAAAACCCGCCGGCTGGTGGTGGCCGAAGAAGGACACCTGACGCACGGCTTCGGGGCGGAGGTCATCGCCCGGATCTGCGAACATTTTGCGGGCGGATTGATCTCGCCGCCGGCGCGTGTGGCGGCTCTCGATGTGCCGATCCCGTACAACCGGGCCCTCGAAAACGCTGTCGTCCCGGACGTAGAGCGGCTGGTGCAAGCGGTGCGACGGGTGATGGGGAATGGTTGAGGGCTGAGGGCTGAGGGGGCTTCGGATTGCGGTGTGAGGGTGCAGCCGTGTCCGCGTGGTTGCAACGGAGGACGGCGGCCAACGGACCCGGTTTGAGACCGGGCATCCAATTCCAGCTTCTTGTGGCTGCTCCAGTCGGCCTGGCGCCGACGGAAGCTCTGAGCCTGGGAGAGTTCATTCCCGGGCGATGGCTGGCAACAGAGCCGCGAATGGACGCGATGCATCTGCTTCAATGCCGATACCTGAGATCCAGTACCTGATACCTGATACCTGACATCTGACATCTGACACCTGAGCCCCGAGCCCTGACCTCACACCGCTACCCGGCCAAAGATGAGGCGGAACTTCATATGCTGGCGCTTCTGTTGTTGACAACCGTGCTGGTTGCCCTGATCGTGGCCCTTCTGGTGCCCGGGTCGCCGAAGGTGCCGGCCGCACCGAACTGCTTTGCCACACCCGGTGGAACCACCACAGCCGCCGTGCACGAGCCGGGGCACAGCGACTCGAAGGGGACGGTCCTTCTGGTCCATGGTTTCTGCGAGAACCATCTCTATTTCGATCTGGTCTCCGCCGATCTTGTGGCCGCCGGCTACACCGCCGTGGCCATCAACCTTTATGGCTATGCCGGCTCACAGCCCAGCCATGGGGCCTCGTACAGAGTACAGGACTACGCCAGTCAGATTCTCGAGGTAGCTGCCGAGATCGACCAGGACCCTGGCTTCGCCCCGCTGGTCGGCATTTGGGGCCATTCGATGGGCGCGACCTCGCTGTTCTGCTCGCTCCCCGCTGTGATTGAAAAATTCCCGTCGCTGCGCCTGCTTGTTTTTGAGGCGCCCGGCTTTCCCGAAACCGTATCTCTGTTTTCGCGCTTCCTGATCCCCTCCTCGGCGCTGGCCGACTCCTGGCTCGTGCGCCGCTTCCTCCAGCTCTGGACAGACCTGCTCTTCGTTCCCAAAGTCCACAATGCGCCAGGCCGTCGCTTCCTTCGCCGCATCCTCGTCGACTATGCCCCAACCCGCGAGGTCGCCCTGGGCAACGTGCGCTCGATCCTGTCCACACACTTCGACGGCATCCCCGAGCCGTGGCTAGAGCGCGGATGCCGGTTCTACTTCCTCTTCGCCAGAAGTGACCGACTCGTGAGCTTCCGTCGCGTGGGCAAACACTTTATGACACGGCTTCCCAAACGGGACGGTCGCATTCTCAGCACCACTTTCCAGAACACCGATCACTTTATTTCGCTGCAGCGACCCGAACTTGTGGCCCGGCGAGTCCTGCATCTGCTGAACATGAACGGAAACCATGACGGCCGCCAGGAGCCCGGATTCTCTTTCGATTCCGCTCCTGTGCTTGGCTGACACGGCGTCGGGCTGGTGGCTTGGCCGCCAGTACCGCCTGTTCACGCCGGACAATCTGCCCGACACGTTGCCGTTCTCCGGCCCCCTGCGTCCACCGCGGGTCGAAACCGCAGGCCGTGCCGGCCTCTTCTTTTTGCTTGATCTTCGTTTCTATTTCGCTAAATTGAAACCGGCCTGCCAACTGTCCGTCTAAGGCACACTGGGGGGTGATCTCGTGCATCACAGCCCCTGAGATCCGATCTAGTCAAGTCGGGCAGCATCGACATCGCTCACGGATCGAGCCCGACAGCCGAAGAGGGTGCCGGTGCCCTTTGACACGAGCGCGCATCGCCCGGAACTGGTAGAATGGCTAAGTGGAGCCTGTCATGGACTATACGCAAAGCCTTTCCTTCGCCTTCGAAGACCCGCACTGGGTCCGCAAACTACTCATCGGGGGCTTCATCATGCTGCTTTCCCTGTACGCGGGCCTGTTCTTTATCCTCGGATTCCTGGTCGTGGGCTACCTTCTTAGCCTTCTCAGAAACATCCTGCGTGGCGATGACGTCTTGCTTCCCGACTGGAGCGACATCGGCACGATCCTCGGCGATGGCATCCTCGGCGTGATCATCAGCCTGATCTACTTCGTCCTTCTGGGGAGCGTGGGGGCGGTCTACTTCTATTACGTCGCCGCCAGTGCCGACCTCCCGGAAGGGATCATGGTGGTGGCCATCGTTTCTGGTGCGCTGGCCTTGTTCGTCGGCCTGAAGCTCTTCATTGGCATGGCTCTGATTCGATTTGTGCGAACCAACAATCTCGCCGACGCCATCAATATCCGCCTCGTCCTGCAGGATATCCGCGCCGATTTTCCCTCCCTGCTGGGCATCGTGCTGTTCACCACCGTTCTGCATCTGTTGCTCTTTCTGGCCGGCATGGCCATCTTCTCACCTTTCTTGAACTTTTGGGGCTTCACCGTGGAAGTCCACCTGTTCGGCCAGTACGGTCGCGCCCTGGTTCCCGATTCGATGCAGAGGGTCGGACAAAGCAGCCTGACCAGCGAGGTCTCTTAGGAGCATGACCAGGTCCTCCACCAACATCTGGAAGCATTTTCTTCTACTTTCCGTCGGCCTACTTGTCTATGCCTTCATTCTGGTAAGGACGGTAGCTGATGTCTACAGCCTGGTCACAGAACCAGCCGCCGGTTTCCAGCCGCGGTACTCGCAATCCGATTCGTCGATCATCATCAAGTCGGTAGATGCCAACCGGCCCGCCGCTTTGGCAGGCATCGAGCCGGGGGACACCCTGCTTTCAATCAATGGCCGGCGTATCTCGGGCGTGGGGCAATTAGGCGAGGCATGGAACAGCCTTCGCATCGGCAAACCCGCCTCGGTTACGGTCCGCCGCAACGGCCAGATCATTGAACTGACCCTGGTTCCGAGCCGGCGCGGTGCGGTCTATCTCTGGCAGTCTGTTCTCGGGCTTCTGCCGATCTCGCTTTTCGCCTATTTCCTTTGCCTGATCGGCACCTTTGTCTACCTGAAGCGGCTCAACGATCGCAGTGCCGTGGTGTTCTATCTGCTGGCACTTACTTTTGCCGCCGCAATGCGCAACGCCATCACCGCCGGGTCGAGTCTGTTGAGCTTCCTTCCCGACTGGTGGAGCTATCTCAGCCTGCCGGCGTGGCCGCTGGCCATCGGCCTGTTTCTGCACTTCCACCTTCTCTTCCCGCAGACGAGCAAGGTCCTTCGACGTCATCCACGATTGACGCTGGCGGCTGTCTACGCGCCGCTCTCTCTGTTGATCCCCTTCCTTCTGCTAAGGAATGCTCACCCGGGGCTGGCCAACCGAATCCTGGACGTCGGTTGGGGGATCTGGCTAACCATCAACTTCAGTATCGCCGTCTGCCTGCTGGGTATATCTCGCCGCAGGGCACCCGAACCCCTGCAGCGAAAACAGGCTCAGATCATGTATTGGGGGGCCATCGTTGGGCTGGTTCCTTCGTTGAGCTACGGCTTTCTGCCCGTACTTTTCTGGAAAACGGCGCTGCCGTACGCCAACCTGACGCTTCTCACTCTGCTGGTCTGGCCGATCTCCATTGCCTATGCCATCGTCCGTTATCGCTTTCTGGACGTTGAGCTGATCGTCCGAAAGGGACTGGCCTACGTCCTGCTCTCAGGCTTCGTCATCGGTCTCTATCTCCTCCTGGTTGTCGCAGCGGGGCGCCTGGTGCTCCTGCTGACCGGCAGCGGCAGCCAGTTGTTCACAATTTTCGCTACTGTGGTGATTGCGGTTCTCTTTAACCCGGCCAAGAACCGCATCCAGAGCTTCGTCGATCGTCGCTTCTACCGGCGCCACTTCAGCTACCGCGAAGACGTCCGCAAGCTGAGCCATCAGCTCGTCAGAGTCTTGGACCTGGGTGAGCTCTTCCGCCTCCTCGTGAACCATCTCGGCGAGAGCATGGGCATCACACCGGTGGCCATTTTTTGGCGCGGTCATAGCGGGGACGTGTTCGTCCTGAGAACGTCCCGCGGCCTGGACCCAGGGCCGCAAGAGTTGCCGCCCGACGACGAAGTGACAAAGCGCCTGCAAACGACGCTGCAGTTGGTCGATGTCGCCGCACTGGAGAGAAATCTGGCTCTCAGCGGACGGCAACTGCCACCCATCTGGAGCGCCATGCAGGCGGAAATCTGCCTGCCGCTCCTGGCCGATGGCAATCTCACTGGCGTTCTGGTCTTGGGAAGAAAGGAATCGGGGGAAGCGTATACCGCCTCGGACATCGACCTTCTGGGAACGGTCAATGATCAGATCAACATCGCTCTGGAGAATGCTCTCCTCGGCGAAGAGCTGAGGGAGCAGGAGCGCATCCGCAAGGAACTGGAGGTGGCCCGCCGCATCCAGCTGACATCGCTTCCCTCTGCCGATCCGCAAGTGCCAGGACTGGAGATCTCCGGCATTTCATTGCCGGCCTACGAAGTGGGCGGCGATTACTATGACTACCTTTTTCTGGACGGCGACCGCTTCGGCGTGGTGGTCGGTGATGTCTCGGGCAAGAGCACTTCGGCGGCGCTCTACATGGCCAAGATCCAGGGCATCGTCCAATCGCTCGCTCCCATTCTTTCCTCCCCAGTCGACCTCCTCCTGCGGATCAACGCTCTGGCTCACGCCGGTCTCGATCGCCGATCCTTCATCACCATGGTGCTGGGAATCTTCGAGCCACAGCCGCGACGGCTCACGCTGCTGCGGGCCGGCCATCTGCCCGTCCTTCACTACAGCGCCGAACAGAATCGCTGCCGGCACTTGTTGCCGAAAGGCCTGGGCCTCGGCCTCGATGCCGGACCGCTTTTCGAACGGCAATTGCAACCGCTACAGACGACCTACAAGTCGGGTGACGTCCTGGTCTTTTTCAGCGACGGCGTCACCGAAGTGATGGATGATCAGGGCGAGCTGTTCGATATCGAAGGAGTGGAGAAAGTGGTGTCGCAAGCAGCCGAGCAAAGCGCCAGTGGAGTGCGCGAAGCCGTCATCGAAGCCGCTCGCAACCACGGCAACGGCAGGCCGCTGAGCGACGACCTCACCGTCGTGGTGATCAAGGCCACGGAACCATAGTCCGCCAAACTCTGCCAGCCCTGCGGATTGCGGATTGTGGCACACCAAATTTCTAATTCCCAGTTCCTAATCCCTGACACCTGACCCTGCTGCCTTCCACATCCGACGGGCCGGACTCTCCCTCTACGCCGGTTGGCTAAGCAACCTGACAAAGCTGACAGCTGGCGCAATCTCCTCTTCCGCGAAAAAGGCACAGCAGGCGTTGAACCATCTGACGAAGCGGTCGGCGTGCTTGGAGGTGCCAATGGGATACTGCCTCATCTTCCAGCGATTCCGCGGGCTGCTGTCATAGTACACCGAGCCGGCATTGTAGCCGCAAGCCACTTTCGGTGGGTCGAGGTGGGTCCTCTTCCACATCTGCGCCATGTAGGCCGCCCCTGCCTGAATGGAGTTATCCGGTTCGAACAGCCATTCCCGGTCGATGCTCGAGTCATCCAGTGCGGCTCTCGCTGTCGAGATGAGCGTCTGCATCAGCCCGGGAGACACCTTGTTCGGCGTCTCCTCGTCGCCTACATAGCCCGGCTCTTCGCGCACCGCATCCGCTCTACCGCTGCTCTCCGTGCAAATCGTGGCCACGATCAGCTCTGCCGGCAGGCCAAATCGCGTCGACCAGTTCTCAATGGACGCTCCGAATCGCTGCCAGACCCGGCGATGTGTTCCGGTCGGCCGCGCAAATTGTTCCAGCCCGGCTCCTTCGATTTCTACGCCAAGCCTTCGCACGCGCCAGGCGACACTATCGTGAAAACGATGGTACTCTGTCAATTCGGGCAGGAACTGCTGCAGGCGCCGCGCCGGTTCCTCGATCCGGCCGGTGCCGGAAAAGAGAGCCTCGTAGGTGCGCGGACCGACGACGCCATCGGAGACGAGGCCGTGCTGATCCTGGAAAGCCCGAATCGCTGCCGCTGTGCGGGCCCCGAAGAGGCCATCGGGCTCACCAACCTGTGCATACCCGAGATCCACCAGCCGCGACTGGACCTCCAGGACGTCGTCGCCTCGCATCAAAGGCAGTTTGTAGCGCAAATACCTGGTGAAAGGCATGGGCTGCTTGCTCACTCGTCAAACATCTTCAAATGGGCCGGACGTGGGGATGATTCGAATCAAAATGAAAAATGCGAAATGGAAAATGCAAAATGGAAACCGAAAAGTGCGCGTCGGGAAGGTGTGATGTACCGAGACAGAATCGCTATGGAGTCGGCGCGCTCGAGTTCCCCACGCAGGCCTTTGGATCTTGCCCCGGAGGTTACGGAGCCGAAGCCAGAGAATCCCGCACCGTGGTCAGCGAACCGCGGAGCAACCGCAGGTTCTGTTCGTAGCGACCTCCCGGCAGGGCAGAGTCGACCAGCGCGATGAGCCGGTCCATCGCCTCGATCAATTCTTGGCGCCGTTCGCCCGGCTCGACAATCGAGGGTTGCATTTTTCGAAATCGGGCCTGGGCCACAAAGAACACCGCCGCAGGGTTCTCGGCGTCAAGGCGGTGAAACTCCTCCGCAGCCTTCAGGTATCGCTCGCCGGCCGCGGCGGCAGCCGCCCCTCTGCTCAGGTCCTGCAGATTGCGCAACGCCTCGCACAGGTTTTCGTAGGTCTGGGTTCGGTTCAGGTCCCGACCGCCAACCTGCCACTCCGTGGTCAGGGCGATACCTCGCTCCAGGTGCAAGGCCGCCAATTGATAGTTTCGTTCCGGATCGACGCCCTGCTTGGCCAGACGGAAGTGAGCGTCCCCTTTGATCAGGTGCAGTTGATTGCAGCCTTCGGTTGTGGAGGCCGAGCTCTGGGGTTGTCCCTCTTCGGCCGCACCGCAGGTGACCTCCTGCGTTGCGATCCAGGGGTAGTCCGCAGAGGCAGCGTGCTTCTTGAAGGCCTGGAGCTGCTTCAAGGAGGGAGCGCACGAAACGAAGACCAGGGCCAGGGTCAAGGTCACGAACCGCCCCCAGGGAAAGTGTCGCATGGGTCTCATTCGCTGATCTCCTGTTTGACTTTCTCAAAAATGCTGCGCACCGGCTCATTGGCCCGGCGCAGTTCCTCGACAGTCTCCACCAGGAGATCCAGGTCGCCGCGTGCCTCCTCGTCCTCCTGGATTTTGTCGACCGACGCCATCAAGGTTTCAAAACCGCCGGCTTCGGCCAACAACCCGGGTTCGATTTCCGCTTTCAGCTCCAGGGTGGCTGCCGCCTCGCGGAACTGCTGCAGCCCCTGTTCAAACTCTTCCCGCGACTCGAAGCGATCCTTGAACTCGTCCCAGAGTTCGTCGACATCGCCCCGCAGGAACTTCCGCACGGCCTTCTCCATGAAAGGACGATCCGATCCTTTCAGCTCCTGCTCGAAGGCTTTCTTGAAAATCGGGCTGGCCAGGAGCAGCGCAAAGCCGGTATCGGCGTCGACCAGCTTCAACGGCACCACCGCCGGATCGAAAGGTAGCTTGAGAATGCGAGCCTTCCATTTGGCGTAGGCCGCCCCGACCAGCGTGCTGCTGACCCCCACGATGCTGCCGACAACACCAAGTGGCGGAGCCAGGCCACCAAGCACACGCCCAAACGACCTGGCAGCCCGCTCGACGACGGCCCGCACAGGATTCTTCTTCACAAAAAGCTCGTAGGCACTCTTCACCTCTTTGACGGCATTGCCGACATCGCCACTGGAAAGAAGACGATCCGCCACCGTCGCGGCCTGCTGCAACTTTTGCGTCACTGGTTCGAATTGCCGGCGCAGCGATTCGGGCAGAATCTGAGCTACCTGCTGCACCATGGCCAGGTTCTTTCGTACCTTCTTAAGATAGAGCTGGGCCTCACTCTGCTGCCGCTCGCTGACAGCCGCGTCTCTCGACTTGCGCACTTCGGCGATCGCTTCTCTGGCCTCACCGGGCCGGCCGGCCGTACGGCTGCCGAAGTAGAACCCGATGACGGCGGTCAGCAGAGCGCTCAGGATTTCGGGGATGCCCGACTTGACGACGTCGAACATCGACAGAGCCACAATGTAGAGCGAGACAGTGAGAATGATCAGCGTGATGATCGACCGCACCGTGCCTGCCGGAAGACCCGCAGGCGTTCTCATAAATGTTTCCAAATCCTTGGCCTCGACGCAGGCGTCGAAGAACCGCCTTTGCAGGTAGAACATGTAGCCGACGAACAGGGCTGTCACCACCAGCACAAAAGCAATGGTGGCGATCACCCAATAGGTGCTCGGTTGCGTCCACCCCGCACTCTGCTCGGCTGCGCCTTGCATCGATGCGGCAGCGGCGATCGTCCCGGACAGGCCGGTAGGCAACCCCACAAGCGGCAAGAGCAGGGCAGCAACAACGGGGACAGCGATGACGATTCTCCAAGATCGGATCATCCCAGTGTCCTCCTGAGAATGGGTGAGCTTCTCTTGCGAGCTCCCTGTTGAGTTTTTTTGCTTCGAGCAGACTTCGAGTGAGGTGGGCAAGATGAGGACGGTCGGAGAAGCTTTCCCCGCAGCCTCCTCGAGTACTTAGCGAAGATCGTCGGCGTGGTGCTGGCGAAGAAACAGGTCGCGGCCACGCACCAGCGCTGCGATTTTGGCATCCGCTACCGAGCGGTGCAACATCCAGAGTCCACAATCCGGATGGACATAGTGGATCCGTTCTTCCCCCAGAGCCGTCGCTGCGGTCTCTATGTCGCGAGCGATCTCGTCGGCGCTTTCGACACGGTTGTCTTTGATGTCGATGACGCCAACGCCAACGCCAACGCGGTCGGGCAGGTCGCGCAAGATCTTCACTTGCTCGATGCCCCAGCGTTTGAATTCGAGCACAAGGTGGTCTGCATGCAGTTGTGCCAGAAAAGGCAGGAGCTGCTGCCAGTGCCCGCTTTGCACCGACTGGCCGCCGTAGTTGCCGAAACAGACATGAACAGCCTTCTCGCCCTGCACAGCATCCAGCACCCGGTTGATCGCCGCCGCAGCCCATTCACCCTCTTCAGGGTGGCCGGAGATATTGGCCTCGTCGACCTGCACGACATCCGCATCGATTTCGGCAACCTGGGCTGCGAGCACCTCCGCCAGCGCCAGCGCCAGCTTCTCTCGACTTCCGTAGGTGTGGTCGAGCAGGGTTTTGCTGAGCATGTGAGGCCCGGTGACCGTGAACTTCAGCGGCCTGGTGGTCTGTTCCCGGCTGAGGGCATAGGCGTCCGGCAGGTCCAGGCTGCCCTCTCCGAGGAGTGCTTCAACGATGCCGGCGGGCTTCTGGCGAAAACGAAGCTCTTCGTGCCGCCGGAACTCGCGCCAGTCCGCCCGGCTGAAGTCGGTCCGGATGCCCGACATCGGCCGGATGAAATACTCGATCATGCCATTGGTTTCCGGATGGTTGACATCGAAACGCGACAGCTCGCCATCGGTCAGCACGTCGATGCCGGCCAACTCCTGGGTCTTCATCACCACTTTCACAGCGTCGATCAGGTTCTGGCGAGTCGGATAGGCGCGCAGCCACTCCGGCACTGGATAGCTTCCCACCAGGGTGGTCTTGATACCGGCGGTTTTCGTCTCTGCCACAGGAACTCCTCCATTGTCGTTTTCGGATTAGCATCAATAATGAAAAATCTTCCCAATGTCAAGAGTTTTTTGCAATTACGTCATTCCGGAGATGGATGTGGGCCAACCCGAGACGAGGCAGAGACTTGAGGTGGAATCCCAGACTGCCGGCGGCCAGCCTAAGACTCGCCTAGGTTGTAGCAGCCGCCGGAAAAAGCGGTTGACAAACCACCGCCTCGTTGTTATATTGGATGCGCCTTCACCCGAAGCAGGGGAAGGCCTGTGATGACGAGGATGCTGCTGCCTGTTTTTCCTGCATTGTACTCGACTCTTCTCTGGCTCCCGACATAGATTCCAACGCACCAACATTCATGATGCACCCGATGTTCTTCTCATTCCAAACAGGAACACTGGAACGAACGGAAGGAGGTGCCGTCGTGACAAACAGAATTGCGGTAACCGTGAACGGACAGAAGTTTGAGCACGAAGTCGAGCCCAGACTCTTGCTCGTTCACTACCTGCGCGAGGTTCTCGGCCTGACGGGGACGCACGTGGGGTGCGATACCAGCCAGTGCGGTGCCTGCACGGTGCTCGTCAACGATCAGGCGGTGAAGTCGTGCACGATGTTCGCGGTGCAGGCCGACGGCGCGAACATCGTCACCATCGAAGGGCTTGCCCAAAATGGCAAGCTGCATCCTCTGCAGGAGGCTTTCTGGGAGGAGCATGGTCTACAATGTGGGTTCTGCACGCCAGGCATGATCCTGACCGCATACCAGATCCTGCAGCGTGACTCGAACCCGGACGAAGCTGCGATTCGGCACGGACTGGAAGGCAATCTCTGCCGCTGCACTGGCTATCAAAATATCGTTCGAGCGGTGAAACGGGCGGCGGCGAACATGTAGCTCCGACCTTCCGTGTTCTCCGCATGCGATGGGTCGTCCGCCGTCGATCGCGGGCGAGCCTGTCGATCCAGCAGCGGACGAGAAAGCCAAGAACCATCAACCCTCAAAAAGGAGAATTCGCATGGCAGTCTCCAGCGTTGTCGGAACGCGGGTAAAACGCAAAGAGGACCCGCGCCTTCTCACCGGGCGGGCCAGCTATGTCGAGGATCTGGTTTTTCCGGGGATGGTCTGGGCCGCCATCGTTCGCAGCCCCTATGCCCACGCTACTCTGCGCCATGTCGACACAGCCGCTGCGGCGCGCCATCCCGGTGTGCTGGCCGTCCTCACCGGAGCCGATCTCAAGGACAAAGTCGGCGGCATCCCGGTTGCCCACCGCATCCCTGATCTGAAAGAGCCATTTCATCCGCCCATGGCGACCGAAGAAGTGCATTACGTCGGTGAACCGGTCGCGGCCGTCGTGGCCACCGACCGCTACGTCGCCAAGGATGCCGTTCAGCTGGTAAATGTCGACTACGAACCGCTCCCCGTCGTGGTCGACCCGGAGAAGGCCATGGAACCAGGCAGCCCGCTGGTCCACAAGGATCTCGGCACCAACATCGCCTTCTCTTCAACCACGACCTGCGGCGACATCGAGCAGGGGTTCGCCGAGGCCGACCTTACCGTCAGTGCCCGATTCGTGAACCAGAGGCTGGTGCCCAACGCCATCGAACCCCGCGGGGTGATTTCGCTCTGGCATCCCGGCTATGAGACGCTCACCGTCTATTCCTCCACCCAGATTCCCCATCTGCTGAAACTGCTCCTGTCCGGTATCCTGGGTGTGCCCGAACACAAAGTCCGCATCGTCGCGCCGGAGGTGGGCGGAGGGTTCGGCAGCAAGCTCAACTGCTACAGCGAGGAGGTCATCGTCGGCTATCTGTCCCAGCAACTGGGCCGGCCGGTCAAATGGATCGAGGAACGTTCTGAAGCCTACCTGGCCACCATCCATGGTCGCGACCAGATCAACTACGTGGAAGTCGGCGTCAAGAAAGATGGCAGGATCACAGCCTTGAAGGTGCAGGTGATTGCCGATCTCGGCGCCTACCACCAGCTTCTCACCCCGGTCATCCCGGTCCTCACCGGTTTGATGATCACCGGCTGTTACAAAGTGCCGAACCTGAAGTGCGACATCCACGCGGTCTTCACCAACAAGATCTCCACGGATGCCTATCGTGGCGCCGGCAGGCCGGAAGCCACCTATCTCATCGAGCGTGCCATCGACCTGGTGGCTCGCAAGCTCCGGAAAGACCCCATCGCCGTGCGCCGGAAAAACTTCCCGAAGAGCAACGAATTCCCGTTCACCACGCCTTCGGGAATTCAGTACGACAGCGGCGACTACCAGCGCAGCCTGGATCGTCTGCTGGAGTTGATCGACTATCCGAAGCTGCGCGAAGAACAGAAGGCGCTGCGCAAACAGGGCAAGCTCATGGGGATCGGTTTTTCAACCTACGTCGAGGTCTGCGGCATGGGGCCAAGCGCAGCCATGCCGGCCGGCGGCTGGGAAAGCTGCACCGTGCGTGTCGAGCGCACGGGCAAGGTCACCGTGCTGACAGGCATCTCCCCGCACGGCCAGGGCGAAGAGACCACCTTTGCGCAGATCGTCGCCGACGAATTCGGCATCCCGATCGAGGATGTGGAGGTCATCCACGGCGACACCGACCGCATCCAATCGGGCATCGGCACCTTCGGCTCCCGCGGTGTCTCGGTGGGCGGTGCCGCTCTGTTCCTGGCAACCCGGGAGATCCGCGAGAAGGTGAAGAAGCTGGCGGCCCATCTTCTCGAGGCCAGCCCGGAGGACATGGTGTTCGAAGGCGGCAAGCTGTTCGTCAGAGGGGCACCGTCCAAGGCGGTCACCTTTCTCGACGTTGTAACCGCCGCCTACATCGCCGACAACCTTCCTGAAGGTGTCGAGCCTGGCCTGGAGGCAGTGCATTTCTTCGAGCCCCCGAACTTCACCTATCCTTTTGGCGCCCACTGTGCCATCGTCGACATTGATCGCGACACCGGCGAGGTGACCATCCGCCGATATGTGGCTGTGGACGACTGCGGCAAGGTCATCAACCCGATGATCGTCGACGGACAGTTGCACGGCGGCATCGCCCAGGGAATTGCCCAGGCGATGTACGAGGAAGCCATCTACGATGAGAACGGCCAGCTATTGACCGCTTCGATGTTGGACTACGCCGTACCCAAGGCTTCCTACATGCCCTCTTTCGAACTCGACCGCACCGAAACGCCGAGCCCGGTCAATCCTCTCGGGGTCAAGGGCGTCGGCGAGGCAGGCACCATCGCGTCCTCAGCAGCGGTGGTCAATGCGGTGGTCGATGCTCTCGCTCCCTTCGGCGTCGATCACGTCGACATGCCGGTGAAGCCGGAACGAATCTGGAAGCTCATCCACAAGGGAGGCAAGTGAGATGATCCCAGCGGCATTCGAATACCACGCCCCGGAATCCCTCAAGGAGGCGGCATCGCTCCTGGCCAGACACAGGGAGGACGCCAAGCTTCTGGCCGGGGGACATACTCTGATTCCGCTGATGAAGTTGCGCATGGCTCAGCCGAAACTGGTCATCGACCTGAGCAGAATCCCGGGTCTCAGCTACATCGAGGAATCCGGCGGTGAGATCCGCATTGGGGCGATGACGACGCACTACACCATCGAGAGCTCTAGTCTCCTGCGCCAGAAGCTGACGGCGCTACAAGAAGCCGCTTCGTGCATCGGCGACGTGCAGGTACGCAACAAGGGCACCATCGGCGGCAGCCTGGCCCATGCCGACCCGGCCGCGGACTATCCCGCCGCAATGCTCGCCTTCGGGGCCGAAATGGTGGCGCAAGGGCCGCGTGCCGACCGCGTTGTGCCTGCAGCCCGGTTCTTCGTCGATCTACTGACCACAGCGCTGCGGCCCCTCGATATCCTGCGTGAGGTGCGCATCCCAGTGCCTGCGGCGGGCAGCGGCAGCGCCTATGCCAAGCTTTATCAGAAGGCGTCCGGATTCGCCCTTGTTGGCGTGGCCGCTGTCGTCACCCTCAAGAACGGCGTCATCGACGCAGCCAGCGTGGCGGTGACCGGCGTCGGGCCGAAGGCGTTCAAGGCCAGGTGGGTCGAGAAGGGTCTTGTCGGCCGCGAACCCGATGCAAAGGTGCTGCAGCGAGCCGCTCGCCGGGTCATGCGCGGCATCGAAGAAGTGAACGACGACATCCACGCCTCGGCCGACTATCGCCGCGCCATGGCGGTCGTCTACACGCAGCGCGCCCTTGAGAAAGCAGTCGAGCGGGCGGCAGCGTAGCCACCTCCGCCTGCCGAAAGGGTAAGTATTCCAGTGAGCGGCCCTCGGGTTTGCCGAGGGCCGCTTCTTTAGATGGGAGAAAGAGGATAGGCAGGCGAAAGTCGATTCGGAAGAGGATCGTTGATCAAGCGCGGCCTGGCCTTGAATCTGGGAGATAGGTTTCGTATACTTGGGTGGATGCGAACCCGGCATAATTTGGTCGTTACTCATGCAACAAGGCCAGCTTTCACAAACCGAGCTTGCTGAGTTTCTAAGGCACCTTCTTCCTCAGCTTGCTGCGAAGTATTCCTTCCGACTTGCTTATCTCTTCGGCTCGGCAGGAACGCCGCGATTCACGAAGCAGAGTGATGTTGATATCGCCGTTCTGTTTTCTCGCGACGTCGAGCTGTTTGATGTTTTCAGCAAAGCTGAGATGCTCAAACTGGAGATCCAGGAAAAGACAGGCCTTCCGGTCGACATCTCTGTTCTCAATCTTGCATCCCCCCTGCTGAAGTTCGAAGTGGTCCGTGAAGGCCGAAGTCTCTATGCGGATGATGTCGAGTTCCAGGCTATCTTCGAAAAGGTAACCTATGAGCAATACTTTGAATACGGCCTCCGCCAGGATCGGTATTTTGAATTTCTCGAAAAAAGGTTGGAAGCACCAGAGTAATGTTGAATGATCGAGTCATCAGAGACCGGCTGGCTGAGATCGACGAGAATGTTGCCATCTTAGAGGAGCTCAGCGGCCTTTCAGAATCTGAATTCTGCAGCGATCCTAAGGTCTACAAGCTGGCGGAGCGCTGCTTCCAGCTTGCCATCGAGTGCATCCTGGGTATCGCCCATTACCTCATTGCCCAGAATGACTGGCCCCGTCCCCAGAGCAACTCGGAAGCACTGATCATTTTAGCAGAACAAGGCGTCATCCCAAAGGACTTCGCGACTAAGATCGCTCCTATGATCAATTTCCGCAACATTCTCGTTCATGCCTACCTTGGAATTGATCACCACATGGTCTATCAACACCTTTGCCGCATCGGGGACTTTCGGACATTCCAGCGGCATCTTCTTCGGTACCTGAAAACCCGCTCCTCTGGAGAACAAAGGAGGGTTGACAGGCCACTGCCAGACCCGAAGTCAGTATATTCGGTGTCTTTCGGTGTTTAATCAGGTATCCGCAAAAGACTTGATCTCCGCAATCATTCTCGCCGCCGGCCGTTCCAGTCGCATGCCGGACGAATTCAAACTGCTGGCAGACCTTCACGGCAAGCCGCTGCTGCGGTGGGTGGTAGATGCGGCACTGGCCTGTCGCGCCGGAGAAGTGCTCGTCGTCTGCGGGGCCCAGTCCGAACGGCTGCGCCAGGCTTTCGCGGACTTGCCGCTGCGCTGGGTCGAGAACCCAGATTTCGCCCTTGGAATGAGCACATCGCTGCGGCGCGGGGTCGAGGCAGTGTCGCCAACGGCGAGTGCGGCCCTGATTCTCCTCGCTGACCAGCCGTTGGTTACGGCGCAGATGCTCAATCAAATGATCCGCCGTTTCGAGGCCGGCGATGTGCGCGTGGTCGCCTGCCGCTACGGCGATTGGGTGGGCACTCCAGTGCTCTTCCACCGGGAACTGTTCGAAGAGCTTGCCCGCCTGGAAGGCGATCGCGGAGCGAAGTCGGTCGTCACCGCCCACAGCCGCGAGGCAGCCTTCCTCGATTTTCCTTCCGAACTGAGTACGGATGTTGATACCCAGACCGACCTCGAACGCTTGCGCATGCGACTGCGTGCCGGCGGCCGCGTATGATTGAATGAACCAAAGGCTCCCGGGACGCGACGGCGTGAGCCTGATCGCAGCTCTCCCGCGGCAGCGCATCAACACCCGAGTGATCGTCCTCGGCTACGAAACATCCCGGGGTGGCGAAATCCGGCCCCTGAGCCTCAAGGATACCGGCACCTCCAGTTGATGAGCTCTCATGAGATCTTCGTCCGCCAAGAGCACCTCGGGGCGATCACTGGCAACGATCTGTCCGTCACTCAGGACGACCGCTCGCTGGCACACCTCCAACACCATCTCCAGATCATGGGTCGCAATCACCTTGGTTGTCTCGATGCCTATGAGCAAGTTGATCAGCTCCCTGCGGCTCTTGGGGTCCAGATTGCTGGTCGGCTCGTCAAGAACCAGGATCTCGGGGCGCATCGACAACGCGGTGGCCAGGGAAATACGTTTCTTTTCTCCGAGCGAGAGATGGTGCGGTGACCTGTTTTCATAGCCCTGCATTCCGACTGCATGCAGCGCTTTTTCTACTCTCTGTTTCACCTCCGACTCGTCCAGGCCCATGTTGATCGGGCCGAACGCCACATCGTCGAAAACCGCAGGCATGAATAGCTGGTCATCCGGGTTTTGGAACACGATTCCCACTCTTTTCCTGACCTCGCGGAGGTTCCGGCGGTCTACCTCCAGGTCCAGGACGTGCACCTGGCCATTGTTGCCCCTCAGGATTCCGTTCAGGTGAAGAATCAGGGTGGACTTGCCGGCTCCGTTGGGTCCGATCACAGCAAGGCTCTCACCCGCAAAAATATCGAGGCTGATGTTCCTCAGGGCAACCGTGCCGTCCGGATAGGAATAGCTCAACCCCGTTATTTCGACGACCTTTTTGTTCATCGAATCACCAATGCTTTCACCAGGGTCAGACAGATCATGAACGCGGATAGAAACACGATATCCCACCTGCCGATCTTGGATGCAGCCAAAGTCCTGGTTTTCCCGTCGAATCCCCTGGAGACCATGGCGGTATAGACCCTCTCGCCGCGCTCGTAGGTTCTGATAAACAAGTAGCCGAGACCATTACCCAAGACCTTGAACTGGCGCAAATACTGGCCGCCGAAATAGCGGGAATCCCTTGCCCGCTGCCATCGTTCCGTTTCATCGATCAACACGAACAGATAGCGATACATGAATGATAATAACATCACCATGACCCGGGGCATTTTCAATTGTTCCAACCCCTTCAGGAGGTCCGGAAACTTTGTGGTCGACGACAGAGCAATGATACTCAGGACCGAAAGCCAGGATTTGATCAATATGTTCCACAGTATCCACAGGCCGCTGTAGGTGATCGTCAAACGTAATGAACCGAGATTGTAGCCACCAGCGATTTCGCCCTCTTTGAAGAACGGAATGAAGATGGCAATCAGCAGCACAAAAGGGATAATGACCAGCGACCGCTTCAGGACATAGGAAAAAGGAAGATGCGCCAATGCGATGACGGCTGCCATGACGATCAGATAAGATACGAATTGCAGAATGAGATTGGGCGGAGTAAAGATCACAAACAGAATGAAGGCAAGGAAAGCAACGATCTTTGTCCGCGGATCCAGCCGGTGAATGACGCTATCTCTGTCGCTGTACTTGTCGATAAACGAATGCCTCACGCTCACTCACCATTTGCTTGCGGGTTCAGAAAACCCCGACTCCAAGGCGTGAACTATGGGTCCTTGTCTCGGCTTGCGGTGGCCGCCGGTCTTCTTCTTATCAGGAAATATCCGAGGAGGTATATCACACCAAAGGTAAGGATCGTACCTGTGACTCCTGCCAGTGCTTTTGCGAGTGTCTTGTTCTCAATCCACGGCAGAAGGTAGTTGGGCGCAGGAGAGCGCAGGATCGTTTTCCCTTGGGCACGGTGCATGAAGCCCGCATCCGCTGCCACTTTCTGGAGGCCGTCAGGGGACCGGGACGCGAAGGGTGAGAGTAGGAAAGCCAAAGCCACGGCGACCAGTAGCCCCGGCAGGATGATGTTCCGCTTCGCCATGCCTGATCTCCTCACACTTTCTTCATCTCGAGCAGGTCGGGCCTGACCCTGGTCACAAGGCTCAAGACCGCCACCGTGATCAATCCCTCACCTATGCCGATCACAGCGTGGACCCCGGCCATGGCCGGCAGGGCAACCTTAACGGGCACGGTGCCGGAGACGGCCAATTCCAGGGCAGTGACACTGGCTGCCAGCACGATCGAAATCCAGCCGGCGGCGAAGGCACTGAGAAACTTCCCTCTCGTACCGGTAAACATGCCGTGCAACCACAGATAGACGTAGTAACCCCCTACTGCCCCGATGACGCCCATGTTGAATATGTTGGCACCGAGGGCCGTAATCCCGCCATCCTGGAAGATGAAAGCCTGCACGATCAGAATAGTAGCCATCACCAGCACTGCGGCGAAAGGGCCGAGAAGGACGGCTGCCAGCACACCGCCCATCAAGTGGCCCGAGGTCCCTCCGGCTATGGGAAAGTTCACCATCTGGGCGGCGAAGATGAAGGCGGCCGTCACCCCCATCAGGGGGATGCTCTTCTCATCCATCTCCTTGTTGGCCTTGGAGATCGCTACGGCAAGGCTTCCGGCCGCAATGACATCCAGCATGACCCAGGTCTTGGCGTCCAGAAAACCGTCTGGAATATGCACGTGAGTGCTCCTAAGGGACCTACTCCAGGTCTTCACCCGTAGTCGTCATCGTCAGCTTGCCGTGTTTCACGCCCCTGGTTCCGATCACTCTGTCGGCAATCTTTCGGATGTCAGAACTCTTGCCCTTGACAACCATGACCTCGAGACAATTGTGCCGATCCAGGTGCACGTGCAGGGTGGAGATGATGGCTGCATGGAATTGATGCTGGAGATCCGTGAGCACTGCGGTGAGATCCCGGACTTCATGGCTGTAGACGATCGTAACCGTGCCGACGGTGATCTCGTCACCCTCCTCCCATTTGCTTTCAACCAGGTGGTTCCTGATGAGATCGCGGATGGCCTCCGACCGATTTGCGTATCCCTTCCGGGAGATCAATCGGTCGAAATCTTCCAGCAGCCGGGTGTTGATGGAGACGCCGAATCGGGTTACTTCTGACATGGTTGTTTGCCAGGCTCGGGGAACGACTATCGTGTTACGTTGGTGCGAAAAGTAACACAGCAATCTGTGAATGTCAAGAAGAAACTGTCACATCGTGTGATGGCTTCAGTATCGGGAAGGAATGTAGCGCAGACTTCCAGTCTGCAAACCAGGCAAGATGCCTGCGCTACTTCCTAAGGTATTACGGCAGCGTCACCGAAGGATACACCGACGTACAACTTCCGATCTGCAAACCGTTGCAGCTTTGTCAGGAAGGGATGTGGCGTTTTGCAGAAGTAAGAAGCCGGATGCTTACTTCAGCAAAATCATTCTCTTCCCCTGGACAAATTCACCCGCCTCGAGCCGATAGAGATAAACGCCGCTCGGGACAGGTTTCCCGCCGTCGTCCCTCCCGTCCCACACAACCCGATAGTTTCCGGGAACCATATGCGAGTTCAGCAACGTCCTCACCTGACGGCCCGATACATCGTAGACCACCAGTCGTACGTCGGACTCCCTTGGGATCCAGAACTTGATTGCTGTCGCCGAGTTGAAAGGATTCGGATAGTTCTGCGACAACGCGAAGTGCGTGGGAGTCTCTCCTCTTTGAGCGCTTTCGACGCCAGTGAGAACGAGCGAGGCCTTTTCGATCGCGTCGTTGATCAGAGAAACCACATAGTGGTGATTGTGGACTCCGCCACTCTCATCCGACTCGGCGAAGGCCAGGTTCTGCTCTGCCTCCTCGAGGTACTGCTTTTTCACTGTGTCCGGGTGGCTCTGGAGGAAACTCCGCGCGGCCTCTATTTGGGCCTGCGCAGTCGAGTCCAAGGCAGTAAACTCGGCCTGCCAGGTTTCCACTTGAGCCATCGCTGAATCTGCACTCATATCGCCGTGGCAAACAGTGCATGAGGCCGTCGTGCTTCCGTCTGGCTCACGGACGAAGACCGACCACGAATGCCCACCGTACATGAGGGAGTTTGTCTCGTCTTCCTCACCCTGATGCATGTGGCAGTCCACGCATTGAACCCCGGGCATCGTACGCATATCCGGAACGCCTACCCCGCCGGTTCCGGCCTCGATATTGTAGCTCAGATGGTCCGTGTCTGGGAAGCGCAAGTTGCCATGGCACTGCCCGCACAGGTCATTCGACGAACTCATCACCTGGTAGGAACGAGTCGTGGAGTTAAAGAATGAAAGGGCGTCGGGGTTATGCGGATTGTGACACACATTGCACGTCACCTCCGGCCAGTTAAGGGTGTCGGTGCCAACAGTAGAACTGGTGAACACACCTTCACTTGTGGTGAAGAAATGCCCCAGCGCTTCTGCCTCCGACATCCCTCCAGCAAGCTCCACAGCGGTGGGTGCGTGGCAGGCAATGCAGTTCTCCCCATCGGGCCCGTTGATGACATCGTCCGGCGTATTTCCGGCCCACTCCTCCGCCAGTTCCGAGGCCACATCACCCTGGCCTCCATGCCCATGCCGGCTCCTTCGCCATGCATCGTAGCGGCGATGGTCCGTATCCGCGAACCGAAGGGTCCCGTGGCATCGCCCGCACAGCGAGGACACGTTTCGCACAGAATCGTACAGTGCCGATGTCGAGTTGAAGTAGGCGAGAACCGGCATGGTGGCCGGATGATTGTCCGGAACATCATGGCAAGTCACGCACGCAATGTGGGGCCAGCTGTCGGTATCAATCGCCCGGGTCGAATCAGTGTACATTCCATTCGTGGTAGTGAAGAAGTGGGCCATCACTTCAACCTCAGTCATCCCACCAGCGACCGTCACCGCCGTGGGACCATGACAGGCGACACAGTCTTCCGCTTCAGGGCCCAGAATGACAGAATCCGGCGGTTGACCCGCCCATTCCGCCGCGAGTTCTTCTGCCACGTCCGTTTGCGTGTTCGCGTGCGGGCTTGCCAGCCAAAGGTCCTTTTGAGCGCTGTGACAGAGCTGGCAGTTGAGCGTGGACTGGGACAGTGCAGTGCTCGCCATCACCCCGAACACCAGGACCACCAGAACGGACAGGACGTACCGACGATCGTTCTTCTTCATCGCACACCTCCTGTTCTCCTCGGTCTCCTGTCAGATTGCGTCTACCTCGGTTGCACCGAGTGCTGCGACCGGCGCAACGGGGTCTGAGGAGCCGAGGGGAGGCAAGGCTCCGAAGCCGCCGGCCGCCACTTCAACAAAGGCGCCACGACCGCAGAACCCACAGATGGTCAGAACTTCACTCAGGGGATCTCTCCCGTCCTGTCGTCATCGGCGTCGTTACAAATAGAATAGTTCGCACATGCTATGCCAGCACCGCACAGTCACAGCGATTCCGACCTAATCATCAAATTTTCAACACATTATTGAGGCTCTTTTCGGGCGGGAAGAAAGCGGTAGATTCTCAGAAATGCAACAAGCGAAGTCGGCATTCCAAGAGATAGGAAAGAGATGGAAACAAGAGTCAGCTGCGACGGGATGGACTGGGCGTCTGCGAGTCGTTGGTCGGCCCAGCGCCAGCGGCAGCGGACTCCGTGCACCCCATGGGAGTCATGCCGGAAACGTCGAATCCGGCAAAAGATCCAGGCTATATCTGCCCCAATGCCAGTGCCATGACCGAACTCACCGTGTTGATGAACAGGTGCAGCGCCGCTGAGGCATGCCAGTTCCTGCGGTCCGCGAGATGCCCGGTGATCAAACCGAAGGCGACAATCGTCAGGAATCGAGCCAGCGAGGCATCGATGACGACGTGCTTGAGCGAAAAAAGAACAGCCGTGATGCCGACGCCCATCGGCACGGCCAGGACCTGCACGAGACGCGGCTGTACCAGGCCGCGCCACAAAAACTCCTCGGCAACGGGAACGAACAGTCCATTCACAGCGATGACCGAGACAGCTTTCAGCACGGGTGCCAATCCAATCAGCCACACGCCCGGGTTCCGATACGGGCTGATGAAAGACGCCAGCGCCACATCCCCCCAGAGCAGCCGGTCCAGGAGGGGCAGAGTCGAGATGCTGGCGACCATTGCCGCCACCCAGCCGATGTAGTCCCAAGTGAGCAGCAGCTTGCGAAGTTGGCGGCGAACCTCGGGCCATTGCGCCTGCCAGTCCACCCTCGATACCAATCCCAGCCCGCCCCCCAAGAGAACGTAGGCGGCCGCCAGGGAGATCATATCGTTGACACGTAGCGAACCGATCTGCGGGAACCAGAAGAGCACGTAGTGCCTGAACAGATACTCGATGGCGACAATGAGGACTACAATCCCAGAGGCCTGAGCAAGAGTTTTGCCGCTGCTATTTCCGTACAACTTTTTCCACGTTCATTTTCACGCATCACTTCCCAGCTTTCTCTCCGAAAACCGGATTGGCGATCACCGGCAGCAGGACGTGGGACGGATGCTGCTTGTCGTGATGGATCGTTTGCTTCGCCTTGACGAAGCGGGTCTCGGTCTCGTTGTGACCTCCAGTGTTGAGGTTCCTCGAAAAGGTCGGGAACGAAGCCGAGGCAACCTCGACTCGCAACCGGCTTCCCTTGGGGATGGTGATTCCGGTTTGCCAGAGATCGAGACGGAATTCATACACCTCTCCGGGTTTCATCAGTTCGGGTTTGGAAAAAGAATTCCGGTAGCGGGCGCGAATGGTGCCGTGCACCAGAGGAAAGACATTGCCGGCGCTGTCCACCTCCGAAAGTCGCATGAACCAATCGGTGTCCTTTCCGGTGGAGCTGGCATAGAGCACGGCTGAGATCGGGCCTGCGAAGGTCAGCGGCTCCGCCAGCGGAGGGGTGTCATAGACCAGGATATCGCCGCGTTGTTCGAGTACCATGCCGTAATACGCCCGCCGCTTTTTTCTCTCCTCGTCGACAGAGCGCACCTTGGGAGCCTCTTCCTCCTGCAATTCCTCAGGAGCGACATAGACTGTTGGATCGGGTGTGGGATCTCCCGGATCATAAGTGAAGGTGTCGGTCGGGGCCACCGTGTCGCCCGGTGGAGCGGCATCGAGCCAGCCATCGCCGCGCGAGGTATTGGCGTGACCCTTGCTGGCGAGGTAGAACTTGGTGAACTTCGTCTCAGGTAATGGATAAGTGTCGCCGTGAAGCCATTGATCGGGCCCCATGACGAAGAGCGAGACCAGCGGTTCCTTTTCGATGCCATTTTCGACTCCCTTCAGCCACCGGTCGAGCCAGCGCAGGTAGCTCCTCTCGAGGTCAATGATGGCATTGGGCCCGAAATCCCTGAGACCGGGCCCTAAGCGGGTGGCCTGCGGCGTGTGGCCCCAGGGCCCGAGAACCAGCTTCTGGTAGCGAGCACCGTGCGACGCCATAGCCAGATAGTTGAGCTTGGAGCCGATGCCGTCGCCATCGAACCAACCCGACTGGTGGTACACCGGGATATCGAGACCCTTCAGCTTGTCGAGAAAGCTCGCCCGCTCCCAGTACTCATCGTTGTCTGGATGCTGGATCCACTCGCGCCAGTAGCGGTTCTTCTTGCCCAGGACGATCTCGTCGAGATCGATCACCGGCAGGTGGCGCAGCAGCTTGGCGTACTTCTTCTCACCAATCTCTCGCATTGCCTCTCCAGAGATATCGGCTGTCGCCTCCTTCTCAAGGACATCGGCCCACCAGATCGCGCCGTACATGAAGAAGCTGCCGTACTCATACGGAATGTTGTAGTACGGATCAGGGGGTGAGACATTTGGGATGATGGTCACCAGGTGCGGCGGATGCTCGCGGGCCGCCCACCACTGGACCCAGCCGAGGTAGGAGGCGCCGATCATCCCCACCTTGCCGTTCGACCACGGCTGGACACCGAGCCATTCGATGGTGTCATATCCGTCCTTGGGCTCGTTGAAGAAGGGGTTCCATTCGCCGCCGGAGGCAAAACGCCCGCGGCAGTCCTGGACGGCGAAGACGTAACCCCGGCGCGCGTAGAAGCGGGCCTGCAGTTCGTTCATCTCCTTCTTGTAAGGCGTTCTCACCAGGATGACGGGAAACTTTCCCTCGGCATCCGGGCGGTAGATGTCGGTGGCCAACTCGATCCCATCGCGCATGCGCACCCTGACATTGCGCTCGACAGCAACCTCGTAAGTTGGCTGAGAGAGGAGCGTATCCGGCTCGGTCTTGAGCCGCAGAGCTTCGTACCCCTCCCGGACGTAGGCGCCGCGCTGAGCCGGCACATCCCCAAGACAGACGCGATTCTTCTCGTCGACCCAGATCGTCACATCAACCCCGGGAAGGCCATAGCGGTAGAGAGTGAACGTCTGGTGCCGGCCCATCACGGTTCGCTCCACGGTCTCCAGCCGCTCCAGAGAGGCATCCATCACCACCGAAGGAACAACGAACAGCGGGAACGTCTGCTTTCCGCCGAGCTCCTGGTCATAGGCCAGGACCGCCAGGCTCATCAGGGCCGGGCTGAAGTTCTCGAACAGAATCGTGCCTTTCCGCAGGGTCACCGTCTTGATCTTGTCTCCGGCTGTGATGCGGGCCGTGTCCCCCTCCTTCACGATCTCGACCGGCCCGCGCGGCGTCTTCATCGAAATCCCGGTCCAGAACCCTTGATCGTCGACGCGGATCTCCATCGTCGTGGACACCTTCTGGCCGGCGATCGACAGCGTGTAGTCGCTCGTGAAGCTACCGTCCTCTCGCCACTCGAAGTCTTCCGTGACCAGAACCTCTTCGTTGACGTAGAACGTAAACCTTCCCTGATCCTGCAGGACGTTCATCGGAACGGTCAGGGTGTCTGGCTGAGAGGAAAACAGGAGCGCGGGGCGGAACAGGAGACAGCCGAGAAGGATGGCAGACAGGAATTGTGCGCTACGCCCCATTCTCGCTGAGGCACGAGTTTCTACTTCGGTAGAAATCTTCATTGCGCCTTCCCTCCTTTCATTCGAAGCGAGGTTACTTGGCCATCTGCAGGCCCTTACCCAGCTCGGTCATCTTGCCGATGTACTTCGGGGCCTCTGCGGGCGCATCCATGTTGTACTTCCACACGTCTCCGGTGCGACTGTCAAAGACATACAGGTATTCGCGATTGCGGGTGTCATCGAAGATGGCCGAGATGCGAAGGTATTCAAACGTGGCCCTGGGCTCCGTGTTGGCCGTCCCGATCTGCGACAGAGGTCGCAACCCAAAGAGCCCTATCAGCAGAACGACCACGACGAGAGCGACTTTCGCAAATGCGTTGCGTCTCATTTCAGTCCCCTTTCAAGGTTGGTTGTTTCCTCGCCGGCAGGCTGCCACGCAGCCGCAGAAGCAACGCGTCAGCCGGAGGCGCAAAAAGCGGATAACCTCGGCCGGTAAGGAGCTCAGGTGGATTGTTTTGTGCCCTGCTGCTGGAGCCTTTCCCTTTCACACTCTTCCCTGATCTTCGCTTCGACCAGATAGGCGAGATGTATGAGGATGACCGACAACAGCATGATTGTGACCCCAACAAACGCCGGGGTGTCAAAGATCTCGGTGAGGATTTGATTGACGATGATCAGGACAACGCCCAGACCGATGCTTGCCGCCAGCAGCTTGAGGCTCTCTTTTCTCTCCTCCTTTAGAGTCAGCTTTGATTTCGCGAACATGACAGGACACCTCCTCTCGGGATTCTGATGTATGCCAGAGTCAGTCGGCTGCCGCCCGCCGCGATCAAGGTAATAATCAGGGCGACGGCAAGGTTGACGGCAAGGAACCAGGCATCATGAGAGTTTTGCAACCCCTTGGCAACCTGGTCATACAACATCGACGGCTCGACACGCAAAAGCAAGGTGACGGCGTAGGAGATCAAGATGACGCCGATCAAAAAAATGCCCTGCAGCAGCAAGGCGGGGCGTGCCTCGAGGGCCACTCGTCTCGGCGGGACAAGCTTGTGCAGCACCTGCTTTTCAAGGCGACTGATTTCTTCTTCGGACAGAGCGCGGACCCCCAGCGTGCCGGCAAGTTGCCGGTTCTCAGCCCGCAGTTGGTCATACACCGCCTTGCACTGCGGGCAGCTCAACAGGTGCGTGGCCACATCACGGACTTCCTCTCCAGGTAGCTCAGCGTCCGCCATCAGGTATAGCTTTGGCCGGATCTGTCGGCAGCTCACAGGATGTCCTCCCGAGTGATCGGACATATACAAATCCTGTTCTCTAGCCTGAATAATTCATGAAACATGACTTTGTCATTCCCGCGAAAGCGGGAATCCATTTAGAAACGGTGCATTGGACCGGCATGTGGATGCCCGCGTTGGCGGCCATGACATTTTGGAATCCCTTTCCAGAATAATCGTTCATGAATTATTCAAGCTAGTCCTTTGTCTCGCTCAAACTCCGGCGAAGAAGCTCTTTGCCTCTTCTGATGCGTAAGGCAACCGCCGGGACCGTAATTCCAAGCGTATCGGCGATCTCCTGGTACGAAAAGCCATGTGCATATTTCAAAACCACCACCGACCTGTAGATGACGGGGAGCCCGTCGAGCGCCTGTTCCAGCGCGATGCGCTCGGTTTGTGCTTCCTCGCTGAACCCCGGCGAGGCAGGCATCTGTTGGAGCGCCGCCCCGGGGTCCCCGGTCCGCACGATGCGATTCTGGCGCTGGTCCTTCCGCAGAAAGTCGATTGCCAGGTTTGCAGCGATTCTCAGGATCAAGGACGGCAGGGATCTCTGTGGGTCGACCTTTCGGCGCATACGAAAGATCCGGATGAAGGTTTCCTGCACAACATCTTCGGCCGCTTCCTTGTGACCGATCATCCTGTAGGCCAGCCAGTAGACATCGGAGACGGCTGCCCGAAAGACGCTCCGAAAAGCCGATGGATCCCCGTCGGCGAACCGCTGGACCAGTTGCCTGTCGATTTCCACGGCGAGACCCCGCAGGTCTGCTTCGTTCTATAGTACGAAACCAGCGGCAGAAAAATTACAACCCCTCTCCAGAATCAGCCAGTGCCGTGCCCCTCTCGGTAGCGCCAGCGCCGGCTGTTCGTCAGGGTCAAGAGCAGTTTCTGGTGTGGGACAGATATGGGGGCAATGAACGCACGAGGTGCAGGGATGCCGGCTTTTTCTCAATGGCTCGGGCTACATTAGGGAAGTGCATCCAACGTCCTGGGAACGACGGGCCACCACCTGAGTGAACCTACGCCGCTCTGGTCATCATCTCGCCGCGAAAGTCGGGCGCCGCGCTGATGATCTCGCTGTACGTCAGTGCTGCAAGAAGGAAACAGATGGTGGACTCAGCCCCCTGGTTGTAATTCACTCCCTGCTTTTCGAGTCCGTCATAGCAGCCACCCGTCGTGAAATCGTACAGCGGCACACCGAGAACGTTGCGGCCGAGAAACCAGCCCACGGCCTTGTCGAGGAGGGCAAGGTAGTTCGGCTTGCGAGTGGCACGATAGGCCTCGGCATAGGCCTCGACGAGCGACGCGGCATCGATCGGCTGTTCGTCGAACTCGGCCCGCTCCTCGCCATACTTGTGCCAGCCGCGGTTGCCCACGAGGCTGAAGTAGGTGCCACGATCAACGGATTCGGTGAGGAAGGCGAGTGCTTCTTCGCCAACTTCGCGGTAACGTTTTTCTTCGAATGCGCGCGAAGCCATGAGCAACGCCTGCGGCAGCTTGCCGTTGTCGTAGTAGAGTCCATCTTCGAACCACCGCCAGTCGTCCTTGGCGTGCTCGTCATAGGCGTCGACCAGGGCATCGGCCAGTTGCACACCAAGCTCGGTATAAGGAGGGGTGCGCGTGCCCGACAACACCACCTGTGTCAGACCCAGCAACGTGTAGGCTTTGGCCCGCAGGAATTGCAGCTGCCTGGCGTGCGGCAGAGCCCGTCGCAGCAGAACCTCACTCGCCTGCTTCAATCCGCGGTTGGTGGCCAGCGCGAATGTGCAGCCGAGCGCCCACACGGCCCTACCGTAGGCATCCTCCGACCCTCGGTCATCCAACCAGCAGCGATCATAGCCGAGGAAGTTGTGGAAGAACCCATCTTCACGCTGGGCGTAGTGCAGAAAGCTAAGATAATGGGAAGCCAGGCGCAGGCTGCGATCCTCCTCGAACTGGCGGTGGTGCATGACGGCGACGATCAGGGCGCGGGCGTTGTCATCGGTCGTATAGCCGGTGTGGCGATTGGGGACGGTGAAAAAGCCGTGCTGAATGACGCCGGTGCCGTCAGTCAGCAGGCGCAGATGCCGCAAGGTAATTCGCGGCACAACGCGCGAGGGCAGGATGCGCTTGCGAATCTCCTCGCGCAACGGGCTGACTTTGAACTGTTCCTGCACGTCGCGGTAAGCGACAAGATAGCGGCGCGCCACCTCGCTCCACACCATGGTGCGGCCAAGCTCATAGGCCTTCTGCTGGAGCTTCGCCAGCAGCTCGGGATGGTCGAGCAACCGATTGATCGCCCTGGCGATTCCGTCGGGATCGTTGAAATCGACCAGGATCCCCCGGCCGTCCGACAGTACCTCTTCGGCGTAAAGATAGCGCGTCGAGATAACCGCCTTCCCGGTCGCCAGGGCGTAGGCCAAAGTGCCGCTGACGATCTGGTTGGGATTGGGGTACGGAGTGATGTAGACATCGGTCGCCCGAAGAAAGTCGATGAGTTCCTGTTTCGTGGCAAAGCGGTTGTGGAACACCACGTGCTTCTCCACGCCGCGGTCGCGCACCCGCTGCTGCAGCATGAGCCGGTATTGCTCGCCCTGCTGTTTTTTCACTTCAGGGTGGGTGGCGCCGAAGACAACGTAGACGACTTCCGGGTGTTTGCGGACGACTTCGGGCAGGGCGTCGATGACGTGCTCGATTCCCTTGCCAGGACTGATGAGGCCGAAGGTGGAGACCACGGTATGGTTTTCGAGATGGAATTTCGTTTTTGCGCGCTCCGAGTCCCCGATATCGACATCGGGGACTCCGTGTGGGATCACCCGGCATTTCTCTTTGGCGATGCCGTACTTCTCGCTCAGAATGTCCACCGCTCGCTGCGCCATGACCACCACTGCGTCCGAAAGGTCTGCCAGCTCTCTGGCGATCTCTTTCTCCCGGGGTGAGGGTTCCAGGCTGACGGTGTGTAGGGTCGTCACCAGCGGCTTCTTGAGGTTGCGGGCCAGGGTGAGAACATACTCGCCGTCGTCCCCTCCAAAGATGCCGTATTCGTGCTGGATGTTGACCACCGACGCCTTCGAGATGTTGAGGTAATCGGCGGCATCACGATAGCTCAGCAGGTTGTGCTGGTCGATGACATGCTTGACGACTGGCGGATAGTCGAACGGCATCGGGTCGTTGTGCACCGCCAGGACGAAAACTCTTTCGGCATCACCCAGGCGATCGATCATGGCTCGGGTCAGATCCGCCGTGAACGTACCGATGCCACACCGGCGCGGTGGGTACGTACTCACAAAAGCGACATGGATGTCGCCGGAATCACCATACAGATCCGTCTCTCGCTTTCGCATCACATCTCTCCTCTACACAGGATGGTTCCGCAGCTCCGCCAGCAACTCCGACAGGGAACCCCTGGCCGCGGCGATCACCTTGTCCGCACCCCCGTAGTAGACGATCAGCTCGTCGTCAAAGAGTGCCGTACCTGTTGGAAAAACCACGTTCGGCACATCTCCTTCCCGCTCGTAACGACGGTCCGGCTCGAGCACAGGGAACGGAATGCGCGCGATCACCCGCCGGGGGTCGTCGAGGTCGAGCAGAGCTGCGCCAGCACGATAGACCAGGTGATTGTCCACGCCATGGTAGATCAGCAGCCAGCCATCGGCGGTCTTGATCGGCGGCGGCCCAGCGCCGATCTTCAGCCATTCCCAGTCGAATTCGGGGTGCATGATGGTGTAGTCTTCGAGGTGTGTGAGATAGTGGCCCCAGAAATCCATGTCCACTTGAAGCAGCTGCTCGATGTCATCGAAAAACGCCAGTTGGATAGCCCTCTGGATTCGGTGCATCAGGACCACTTTGCCGCCGATCCTCTCCGGGAACAGCATGGCGTCCTTGTCCCATGGAAACGGGATGATCACTCCATGCTTGGTGTAGTGGCGTAAATCGGTGGACGAGGCCATGGCCACGCGTGCGAAGTGGCCGTCCCAGCCCGTGTAGACCACATAATACGTACCATCGAGACGGGTGAGACGTGGGTCTTCCACGCCCTGCTGCTCGAACGGTTCGGTTCGAGTGATGACGGGCTCAGGATAGCGGTCGACCACGCGCCCACTGCGGTCGAGCCGAAAGTAGCCGATGGTGGAAAAGTTGTCTCCCTCCACAGCCCGGTAGAGGCCATGCAGGGTATCTCCCTCCTGCAGGATGGCGGGATTGAACACCGCCCCTGATTCCCAGGCATGTTCCGGAATCGGCTCAAGAATCGCCCCTTCAATGCGAGTCAATCTCATTCCGCGGGTTTCCTCCTTCTCGAAAGTTGCAGGTCAAGGCTCCAACGACTGTGGGCAAACATGGCATGGTCAAGACCCGGCAGGCGACCACGCACCGCCTTCAGCGTAGCGCCGAAACGCGTCAGTCGGACCGCCAGAGGCTGCCTTCCAAGTCTGAAAATATAGCCAACCCGCTGTCGTGATGCAAGGGCAATTGTTGGCGATTTGAAGGCGGGATCCGCCCTAGCAGCTCCATCGATGAGCGCTGCGCCTCGGCAGGCATACACAGGATTCGGCGTGACTTGTAGCGGTCGTGCTGTGGACGCGGCCATTGCGAAACAGCCACTGGCGAGAGGAAGGAAACGAGTGAGGCGAGAGAAAGAACGACGATGGCGCAGCCCCGTGTAGCATACTGAAGTCGCAAGACGTAGAGAAGCTGCGCCCCAAGTCAACCGCCGGCAAGCATCTCCTCCAGTCGGACGTGCCGGTGCTGCGTGACCCAGTTCGAGTAATCGCCGTCAAAGCCCACACGTCCCTGCATCTCGCGGATGCGGGCGATGATGGCTTCGATCTTCTCAACCGGCAGCAGGTTCTGCGCAGGCAGGAGTTTGGAGATCTTTTCGATTTTGAGTTCAACATCGAGGGCGCCACGCCGCAACAGCTCCTCGTAGTCCCGCGCCCTCCAGGCCAGAAAATAGTCCATGACCTGATCGGACACCTGGCGGCCATGAACCAGAGAGGCTTTGATATTGCCACGGCCGGTCACGGCGTTGCCGAGCGCGAAGACGTTGTCAAAGCCCTCAATTCGCCCGGTTTCCGTGTCCTTGATGTGAAACAGCTCACCCTTCATCGGCAAACCCGGAATCTCTTCCGGAACGCTGCCGATCGAAGCGATGGTCAGAGGAGAAGGCACCGGGTGGATACTGCCCGGAATCGACACCACGCGGCCGTCGACGATCTCGGTTTCCTGGAAAACCAGACCTGCCAGCCGGCCATCGGCGACGATCTTGTCTGCAGGAACCCGGCGCTCTTGAAACCGGAACAGATACTTGGCCTGGAAGTTCCGCAGGATCTTCTTGCGCCCCTCGTAGACTTTCTGCCTGCGCTCAGGAGTGGCATCCGGCGGCATGACGACCAGCGGCATATCGATCGCCCGGCGCCGGTAGAACAGTGTGCACCCTTTCAGTCCAAGGTCGTCGAGCGTCAGGCCGAAACCCTCCAGAACTCTGGCGATGCCGTCGCGTTCCATGGTGAAAACATCGGTTTTGTAGCCCCGTTCCGTCAATGCCCGCAGCGTCGTTTCGAGCATGAGTATCTTCGCCACGTCGAGCGAGGCCAGACCACCGCCGACCACAATGGCATCATCGTGGACTTCCAGCTGCGGCCCGTCATAGTCGGGCTCGTGATTGTGGTTGAACCAGGTAACAAAGGGGTTCTGGTAGTAGAAGCCTTTGCCAACGTAGTCGTCGATGCCGGGGATGGCCAGCGGGCGATCGCGCCAGGCGCCGATCGCCAGGAAGACGGCGCTGAACCCCCAGTTCTTGACAACGTCAATGAAATCGATGTCGCGGCCGAGCTTTGTGCGCGGCACGAAGTAGACGTAGGGCTGCATCAGCTTCTCATCGATCTTGCGCTCCTCCTGGTCTCGCAGCTTCGCATGCCATTTCGGCAAACCGTCTTCGATCTTTCCGTACGGCAGTGTGCTCTGCTCGAAGACGACGGAGTAGATCCCGCGCTGCGACAGCCGGTAGGCCGCTTCCGACCCGGCGACCGCGCCGCCGAAGATGCACACGAAATGGCTGGGATGTAGGACCATTCGAGACTCCCGAGGTGGTATCCACGAAACCGGTTCTGCCTGCTCAACGCAATCGTTCAGTCAACGCTTTGCTGCCCACGCTGCATTCCTGAGCCCTCCCCCCTGCCACAATTTGCACTTTGCATTTTGCATTTTGCATTTTGCCCTCACCCTTCTCCCCCAT
>CAZGRP010000009.1:82355-95605 GCA_964527995.1 uncultured Cytophagia bacterium
TTTGCATTTTGCATTTTGCCCTCACCCTTCTCCCCCATCCTCCTCCCGTACGCTTCTCAAGTACTCAGCGCTCGCCTCGGGCGCCACGGTGTTGATATAGATGCCGGTGCCGATTTCAAAGCCCGCCGGCGTGCTGATCTTCGGAATAATCACCATGTACCAATGAAGATAGCGGACATCTTCGTCGCCCGTGGGGCAGGAGCGCAGAATGTAGTTGTAGTTTGGATCATTCAGTCCCAGTCGGATCCGTGCCAGGACCTGACGCAGCACGACCGCCAAATCGGCCAGCTCGTCGTTATCGCTGTCGCAGAAACAGGGCTTGTGCTTCTTGGGCCAGATGCGCACTTCGAAAGGCGTACGAGCCGCGAACGGGCACGCCGCCAGGTAGTGGTCCGACTCGACAACGATGCGCCTCTTCTGTGCCAGCTCTTCCCGGATCATATCGCAGAACACACAAGTGCCGTAGGTGTCGAAGTGAAGCACGGCCTGCCGGATCGGATCGCGCACGTGCGGCGGAATGATGGGCGTGGCGATGATCTGCGAGTGCGGGTGGAGCAGCGATGTCCCCGCCAGCGGACCGTAGTTCCTGAAGATGGTGATCAGATTGATGCGTCCGTCCTTGGCGATCTGCTGGTAGCGACTGCGATAGGCCTGCAAAACACGTTCGACCTGAGCCACGCCCATGGTGGCGATGGAGAGATTGTGCAGGGGAGTCTCGATGACGACTTCAGAGACGCCGAAGCCGGTCGCCTTCAGAAACCCGCCCGCCTGGCGGCGCTCTGCACTGGCTCGGGGCTGCAGGGCGCCGTACTTGTTCGGCACCACGCGCACGTGCCAGGCGCCCTCATCTTCGTCGACGTAAAGCGCCGGTGGCGTCTTCTGCTCGTTCCCGGGACAGAAGGGACAGTCCTCTTCGTAAGGACCGACTGCGTGATTCGTCGCGGTTTCAAGTTTGAAGTCGTGCGGACGTCGGGCCCGCTCCGTGGCAATCACTACCCATTCCTTGGTGGCCAAATTCTGGCGGAACTCTGACATAGGCTCTCCTACATCATGATCGAGCGCCAGCCCAGACACGGCTGCAGCACGTTGCCCCACCCATCTCGGTCGGGCCGGCGCCGCCACGGTGGCGACACGGACGACCGTCTGGGCTTCTGCCGATAACGGTCATCCCTCTCTGCTCTCTACAGGCCAGGAGGATCACCGGCCCGCTCCTCATTTTCTGGTCAGCCCTCGTTACGACTGCGACTCAGACTTTGGTCGCTACCTATTCCGGGCGTCGATCCGGCAGGTCTCGATCTCCACCTGCCCATCGGGTCCGATCACCGTGGCATACTCCCACAAATTGACCGTAGCACAGACATGGCGCGGTGCGATCAGGAGGTGCTCTCCGATGTGAAACTCCCGGCTACCGTCACTTTCCAGCACCGTGTGCTCCTCGCTCGTGCCGACCACTCGCAGACCTGGGAAGCTGAAGACCTCCACGGGCCCCTGGTCGATCGCCCAGCGCTTGTGGCCAAGGTTCAGAGTCAGCCGTCCCTTGCCCGGCAAATCGATGACCTGCGCCAGGATAACCGCGGCGATGACGAAATGTCCCGGCAGCAAGCGGTCATATTGGGTGTCCCAGTAGATCCATGTGCCCGGAGAGACAAGCACATCCATGGAAAGTTCGGCTTCTTGCAGGAGATAGCGCAGATCGGGTTGAAAGGTCGGCGAGCCAGCCGCAACGACCCGTTCGATCCTGGCGCCATGCTGCCGCAAGTCTGAAACCACCGACACCAGCCGCGCCATGCTCTCCCTGGAAATCCGTAGGCGCTCTTCTGCATCGGGGACGTGATTGTGGCCATCGTAGCCATGCACGCCAATGAAGTGCAGCCCTCGGGTGCTATCGACGAGGTCGTACAAAGCAGCCGCCTGCCCGGCCGGCGCGCCGGTTCGTCCCATGCCTACGTCTATGTCGAGGAGGACCTCCCATGTGTGCTCGAAACGTGCTGCGGCTTCGGCGAGGATGGCGACATGCTCCGGGCGTGAAACCTGCGCGGCGACCCGCGCCGCCGGGTGAGAGCGGGCCAGACGAGCGACACTGGCAGCGTCGGCGGGCATCAGTGGATAGGCGACCAGCACGTCGCTGGCACCTGCCTCCAGTAGCATCTCTACTTCGTTGGGTGTGGCCTTGAAATGGCTGATGCCGGCGTCGAGCTGCAGATGGGTCGTCCAAGAGGACTTGTGGGTCTTGACGTGGGGGCAAAGATGAGCGTAGCCGCTGCCTGGGGCGATCTCCTCCAGAAGGCGCCGCATCCGGCGCAGATTCTCCTGAACGTGTTGTCGATAGATCAGCAGGCGAGGGGTTGGGATCGTCTGAGGGTCTCGCAGCGGATAGAGCACCGGGTCGAGCACGCGAACCGGCGGCAGGCTTTTGTGCGCTTTTGACATTGGATCGCCCATGTTCGGAAGCCCCCGCGAGCAGCCTGGCACCTGTTCCTTCCTCAAAGGTGGTGAGAATATACGCAACCGCGTGCGAGAACGCAAGCACTAATCTTTTTTACGAGTGGGATTGATTTAGCCGGCACTCGTGTTACAGGATATGAGACGCAGACAGATGACCTGATGAACAAATTTAGGAGGGGTTATGCAGTTTCGCCCGCTCAGTTGGTTGTTACTCGCCTTCACAGCTACCGCACTCGCAGGATGCTCGAGCAACAGTTCCTCAACCCAGAGCAACAACGACTGGCTGATCCCTGCCGACCAGGTGATCTCAGGCGGGGTACCTCGTGATGGGATTCCGTCGCTCAACAACCCCAAGAAAGTTGCGGCCGCTCAGGCCACTTATCTGACCGACAACGCACTGGTGCTTGGTATGGTGGTGGACGGCCAGCCCGTCGCCTATCCGTACCCCATCCTTGATTGGCACGAGGTCGCCAACGAAGATTTCAGCGGCCGTAATATAACCGTCAGCTACTGTCCCCTTACAGGCACCGGCATCGTGTTCAATGGCAACGGTGTCAGCGGCCGCAAGCTGACCTTCGGCGTCTCCGGCCTGCTGTTCAACAACAATCTCATCATGTTTGATCGTGAGACCAACAGTCACTGGCCGCAGATGCTCAAATTCTGTGCCCAGGGAGAGTTGAAGGGCAGCCAGTTGCCGACCCTCCCGGCCATCGAGACCAGCTGGGGAGCCTGGCGACAGCTCTTTCCGGACACCCAGGTTCTCTCTGACGATACAGGCTTCAACCGTCCCTACGGCCAGGCCGGCTCGGCCTACCCTGGCTATGCCAATCTCTTTGCACCGCCCCTGTTTCCGGTCGCACGCCGTGACGACCGCCAGCCCCCGAAGGCAAAAGTCCTCGGTGTGTTCGTCGGTCAAAAGACCAAGGCCTATTCGCTGCTCGCCTTCCAGGGTAGCAGGGTCATCAACGATGTGTTCGAAAACGAACCGCTCCTGATCGTCGGAGACGGTCGGCTGCCATGGATCCTCAGTTTCAAGCGCACAGTCAATGGTCAGGTCCTGACCTTTGAGTTTGCACCGAACGGCGGCGACACGTTCCCCTTCACCCTGATCGATCAAGAGACGGGGACAAAGTGGGACGCTCTCGGGAGAGCCATCGATGGCTCGCTCGCGGGGACGCAACTTGAACGCCCGGTTGCCTACAACGCATACTGGTTCGCCTGGGCGGTACTCTTTCCCGACACGGAACTGTTCGCCCCCAGCCAGAGCTGATCCGACACCGGGGTACAGAGCAATTTCGTGCCGCCACTGCCTATGAGACCTCCTGCCCCCCTCCTCTAAGCGATGAGGCCGCCCGAAGTTGGGTGGCCTCATCGTTTTACCTGTGGCCTTAGAGGATCTTTTCGTTCATGTCCGCCCGGTATTTCCGGGTCTCGGCTACGGAGATCTTCATGATCCCTCCAGGATGGTTCAGATGATGAGTTCGGCGATTGCAGCAATTGGATCGCCCGCTCCAGTTGTTTGTCCTGACCGCGCTCGACATCCTCTTTTGTTTGAGCTACGCGGACGTCGGGAGGAATGCCGTACCATTCCACCATGTCGCCGTTGAACCGGGTAAAATAAGTAACCGGAATCTTGATCCGCTTGCCACTCGGTAGATCGAAAACTCTGTTGCCGCCCCCTCCGCCACCGGTCGTATCGCCTACGGTGACTACAGTCGGGATCTGTTTCATCACTTCCACGAACAGTTCCGCAGCGCTGAAGCTGACCCCGTTGATCAGGACAACCACAGGTTTTCGGTACTGAAACGGCCCCCTTGGCGCAATGGTAGACGATTTCGCGACTCTGCCATCGGCGTGGAAGAAGGAGTACCTGATCTCCGACGGGCAGAATCGACCGACGACAAAATCGACCGTCGCGCTGCTGCCGCCGGAGTTGTTTCGCACGTCTACGATCAGGGCGCGCGTGTCCCGCAAGTCCGCGAGGACCTCATCGAATTCTGTTATCCAACTGCCCTTTGAAAAAGAAGAAAGGTAGACGTAGCCGATGCCGCTCGGGAGCTCTCCAAACTCAATCTTCCGTTCTCCGGCAAGTCGAAGCTCCTGGTCAAAATACTTCCGCACCACAAGGGGGCTGTAGCTCTGGTAGCCCTTGAGGCGCCTGGGCCAGTCGTAGGTGACGACCGGGAAACCTCCCTCTGTGCGAATTTCGACGTGGCCATCCTTCAGCTGAGCCAGAACTTCATGGAGCAACGGGTAGATCTGATCACCCTTTGCCCGCTCAGCCCGTGGCCTGTAGGCGGAATGGATGCTGTCCCAGTTGATCCGCTTGAACTCCAGAAACGCATAGTTTTCCCCGACGATCTCACTGACGGCTTCAAAATCGGCAACACTGAAGTCCAACTCCGGCTGCTGTACAATCAGGTCCGCACATCCGAGGAGGAAGGCGAAAAGGAGGGCCGATAGGCAGCGGATTCTCTTCTTCATCGGGATCCAAAAACGTAGGTCAGCACAGCAACGAAGCTGTCGGTGCCCGACAGGATTGGATTCCAGGCGCTGATGCGGGTGACGCGTAGACGGTACCCGACCGCGATAGAGACGTGCTGGAAGAGGAGGTACCGCAGCGAGAGTTCTGAGGTGCTGTTCAGCCCGGAAAGCGGTGTCAATAGTCTGACCGGGGAGGCGCCACTTTCACTCGGGTCAACGATGCGTCCTGCTATGGAAAAAACGCTCAAGCGTGACGATCCATGCACCAGGAGAGCCGTCGAGATCGGATAAACGAGCTCAGCCTTGAGTGCCATCGAGAGGAGGGATGCGAAGGAATATGCGTTGAAGATTGCGATGCCGCCGCCAGCAATATTCTGTCGCCGGAAGTAGACGAACAGCTCCGTTCCAGGCCCGAGGTATAGAAAAATCTCCCTGGAGAACAGACCCAACTTGCCGATCGGGTACACGTAGTCGAGGTCCAACGTGAACTGCGTGATCTCCGCTGAGACATTGCGGTTCTTGATCTTGGTCGAGCGGCTGTACTCCAACCCCATCCGAAAGCCGGCGCGGCTATGAAAACGCGACCAGTTGATCGAAAAATAGGGAAGCAGCCCGGAGTATTTCTCTCTGGAGATGTACTCGTCGCGGATGGCAAAGTATCCCCAGCCGCCTCGCGCAGAAAGGCCGCTCGGAAAGGCTGATTGATGAGTCTGCCCTGCCTGCCCGTACAAGTTGCCGGCGGTCATCAGCAAGGCGAACCCGAAGAGGGCGATTTGTCGCTTACCCATCCTCATGAGGACAGGCTCTGCGTTGGTGGCCCAGCCACGCACTCACTCCAGCCATTCGAAGAAGCACTCCATGACGTCATTCTGGCGCTCGAAGCGAAGCTGAAAGCGGTCGCCCGTTCGCGGCGTCCACACGTACGACCAGTTGGGGCACATGCCGGCTTCGCAGATCACCTTTCCCTCGTGCTCGATGCGCAGGCCGAAACAGAGCAGGTCACCTTCCTGCCCGGACAGATCGATCGGCAGGTGGCTCAACCAACGGCCATACTCCCAGCGCAGCACCGGAAACGAAAGCTCGGTCAGTTTCTCGTCGAACATGCCCGAGACCAGAACGCCGCCGAGCAGATCGAGGACTTCGGGCGTGACCGACGGATCAACATAGTCGGCCGAGGAGATGACGCCCGCCATCAACACACCGGAATCGGGGATCACCTGCTCCGGCTGGAAAGTGAGTTGCTCCAGGGCGAAGAGATCCTCATCGTAAAGAAGCTGCCCGTACAGTTCGTGGAAAAGGAGGTCCACTTCCACCTGGGGCTCGAACTCCTGGATGGGCAGGTTGACCACCTGGACATTGTCGAAGTCGCGCAGGCGCCGGTATGCCAGCTCGGCCAGCAGCGGGTTCTGCTCGACGGCGTAGACCCTCTTGGCGCCGAGGCGAGCCATCTCAGCGCTGAAGATGCCGAATCCCGCTCCCGCCTCCACGCAGATTTTCCCCTCGATCGACCCGCGATGGTCCCGGATCAACTGCAACAGACGGCGAGTGCGCTCCTGATCTTCGTAAATACTGATGAAGGCGAGGAGATCATCGACTTCTCGATACCGCTCCTCCGGCAGGCTGTTCATGATATCCATGGGTATCCCTTCGCTACGACAAGCTCTTCTTACTCCGTCCGCACCGACATTCGCCAGTTTGCCGGAAGCAGGGCGACGATCAGGCCCCGCAGACTGTAGATAAACAGGACGAAAAGAAAGTAGGGGAAAGTTCGTTGGTCCGGCGTCGCCATGTGAACCAGGGCGGACCAGAAACTAACCGCCAAAACCGCCCACACCAGCTGCCGCAGGCGCTTTCGCAGATGCGAATCCACCAGCCTGCGCTCGAGGAAACGGGCGTACCAGATGTCGAAGACATCGATCACCGCGATCACCAGCAACGTTCCAATCGTTGCCAAAAGAAGCCTATCCACCACTTCGACTCCCTCCAGGTTTATGCCAAGGCGAACGCGCTGAATATAAGAACCACGGCCCTGAGACGCAAGCAGCCCGCCTTCATCTCGACGCGGGTGCGCCCCTTCCAGTCAGAAAACGGCCGAGGCTCTCCAGGTAATCGGCGCCACCCACCAGGTAGGTATCATTATGGCCGGCACCGGCAATCGGGTAGAATTCCTTGGGTTCATTCGCAGCCTCAAACAGCCGCTGGCCCATACCGAAAGGAACGACATCATCACGCGTGCCATGGATGATGAGCACGGGCACATGTATTCGCCGCACCTTGTCGAGCGTATCGAATCGTGAGCCCATGATCCACTGCACCGGGAAGGGCCGGAACGCCTGCCAGGCCATGGCGCGCGCCGACGTGAACGCGGATTCCAGGATCAGCCCAGCCACCCGCCGCCGGAGCGCAACATCGGCGGCCACAGCGCCACCGAGCGACCGGCCGAAAAGAAAGATCCGCTGGCTGTCCACATCCGGACGTGCGGCAACGACATCGTAGGCGGCCTGAGCGTCGAGGTAGAGCCCGTCTTCATGCGGCCGGCCCTGGCTGCGCCCGTACCCGCGGTAATCGAAAAGAAACACTTGGATCGGTAGTTGCGCCAGTCGGGTCAGATTGTCCAGCCGGTCCGTGATGTTGCCGGCGTTGCCGTGACACCAGACCATCGTCGCTACGGCATTCGGGTGAGCTACAAACCAACCGTGCAGCCGAACGCTGTCTGCCGTCGTAAAAAAGATGTCTTCCACTGCCAACCCGTGCCGGCTCGGCAGCCAGTCGCCGGCCGGATACTTCACCGGGAAGTAGATGAATTTCCCTTCGGAGAGGCGAAGCAGCAAAACGATGCCGACGATCACGACCAATGACACAACCGCGGCACGGATCATGGCCATGGCTCATTGCTCCATGGAGGGTTGCCGAACCAACGTGCCTTCGAAGAAGCCGCGACCTCGACCAGGAGATTCGGAGAATTGGAGATCGGTCTGGGAATCGTCCCTCCTCTTCACTCAAACAAAGGCCCACATGAGCCGTCGCTGTGCACGTGCCACCATGAACTTCCGCGTTGATCCGTAGTCGCCCGCGGACAGCGCGGCCGGTTGCCACGCTGAGCTTCGGCTTCTGCGGTGTCGCGGCTAGCGCCGCGTGGCGAAAACCACAAGGTTGTCTGAGGTGCGGCTGTCGAAGGGCGTCTGCTTCAGGTCACCCCAAAAGGAGATGGAAAAGCCTTTCTTCTCGAACAGCGGCTCAAGCTCGTTCCGCTGCCACGGATAATGATCCGTGGTCGTCAGGTTTGCGGCGACGTCCGGCTCGCCCTGACGCAGCCTGAGCAGATGGAATTTCAAATACGGCTCGTCCAGATCGTAGTAGCGCACGAAGATCGTGTCGCCCACTTCGTTGGCCGCGATGAGGCGGCGGCGTTCCGCGACAATGCGCTCGAAGTTGAGCATTTGGGCCAGAATGTTCCCGCCTGGCCGCAGCCAGGAATGAAAACGACCAGCCACCGGCTCCAGAGCCTCTTTTCCGAGCAAGAGGGCAAAGACGTTGCCCAGGGAGATCACGGCGTCAAAATGGTTGTCGACTTCAGCTTCGGCCAAACCGGCGTGGATGAACTCCACCGCGACACCGTACTTCCGGGCGTTTTCCCTGGCGCGCGCAATCATCGCTTCCGAGATGTCGACGCCGACCACCTCCACACCGAGCTGCGCCAGAAGCACGGCGTGCACGCCGCTGCCACAACCAGCATCTACGACTCGGCGCCAGCCATACTGTTTGACAAGCGCTTCGAAGACCGGTCGGTCGCGGTCAAGACGCTGCTCGAATCGGGTGAGACGGTCGAAATCGGCTGCAAGGTCTTTGTAGGGATCTTCCGTCATGGTTGTTGGACTCTCGTGATGGTGAATGAGTGATGCGTTACCGGATTGTTGGTGACTGGCCGTTCGTCATTCGTCATGGCCTCCTTCGGCGGTGGGCTCACAGCATCCTCGCCCGACTCTCATTTCGATCGACCTCTTCCACAGCAATGAGCACCGGGAGTACCTCCTTCACGTCCTCGATGTGGGTGATCACGAACACCTGGCGGAACTGACTGGAAAGCTGTTGCAGAGCCTGCAGGATCAGTGTCTTGCGCTGTTCATCCTGCGAGCCGAAGATTTCGTCGAGCACAATGAAGTTGATGGGGTTGGCACCGGTGCGTTCCGCCACCACCTGACTGATGGCCACTCGCAGGCAGAGGTTGGCCAGGTCCTGTTCGCCGCCGGAAAAACGCGCCAGAGCGAAGCGCTCGCTGCCGTCGTAGAGGAAAATGTTGTAGTCTTCATCCAACTCCAGCACCGAATAGCGGCCGCTGGTGGTGAGTCGCAGCAGTTCGGAGGCGCGGTGGGCGATGAGTGGCCGCATGCGGCCGGCGAGCTCGAGACGGAACCGTCCGAGGTGCTCCTCCAGGAGGTCGTAATAGTGCAGCTCCTCTTCAAGCACCTTGATGTCGGCTTCCAGCCGCTCTTGCTCGGCAATCTCGCTTTTTACCCTTTCCACGTCCTTGCGGATCTCCACCTGGGTCTGCTGAAGGCGGTGCAACCGATCTTTGGCAGAGTCTCGCGCCGCCATCACTCGATCCACTGCTGCTTTCGCCTCGGTCCACCTCTCTTCGTCGTAACCGAGTTCGGCAAGCTGGGCGGCCAGGTCGCCGAGGCGGGCGCTGGTGTCGCCCAGGGCAGCCAGCGTCGCCTGCAGGTTCTTCTCCTCATCCGGCAGGCGACGGACGTTTTCCTCATGTCTGAGCGCCTGCTCGCGTAAGCGAGACAGCTCTTCGAAACGCTGGCGGATCTCGTCATGAGCGCTGGCATCGTAGGACACCTTGCCCAGGCTGGCGATCTCTTGACCGAGCTTGCTGAGATCTGCCCCCAGGGAAGCGCAGTTCTTGTCGGCCTCGACGATCTGCTTTTCGAGACCCTCCGCGCGCTGCCGTTTTTGGAGCAACACATGATGGATCTTGCGCTGCTCTTCCAGGCGCCTCTGCGACTGCCTGAGGCGCGACTCGGCCCCGGCTTTCCGCTCGCTGACCCGCTTCCCGGCGGCCGTGATGCGCTCTATCTCCGCCGACAGCTCGCGCAGGACCTCATCGTAGTGATCTCCGAGCGGTCGCGTGCAAATTGGGCAGGGGGCCTCGCTGCCGAGCTTGACAATTTCTTCCCGTCGCTGGCGCTCTTTTCGAAGCTGATCGCGCAACGAGGTCAGCTCACCCTCGATGTCGCGTAGTTCACGCTGCGTGGCCTCGACCTGCTGTTCGAGCGTCGAGATCTCCTTCTCGACCTGATTCAACTCCCTTACAGCCGGCTGCAATTCGGAGAGGGCGGCGTCGAGGGTTGAGCGTCGCTTTTCCGCGTCGCGCAGGCGTCTTTGCAGATCCTCCCGTCTTTTCTCCTTCTCCTTCAGTTTGGTATGAGCCAGCAATGCGTCATCGAGCTTCTCTTTCGCCGCCTTCACCTCGTCATAGGACTTGAGCCGCGGTCGCAGCTCAGCGAGCGCCCTTTCCGAGGCTTTGATGTCGGCGATGGATTTGCGTTGTCGCGCTTCGGTGTCTCGCAACTGCTTCAGCCGTTCCTGCAACTGGCGATGCTCCGACTCAAGCTTCTGGAAGCGATCGCGAACCCGACTCAGCTCCTCGAAAGTTGACTTCGCCTTCGCCAGCGATTTCTCTTGCCGTGCCAACTCTTCCTGCGCCTTCTTGACTTCAGCCTGGTGCTCGGCCGCCACAGCTTGGAGGCGCTTCAATTCCTCTGCGAGGGCCTTGCGATCCTGCAGCCCGGCCTCCAGACCCTCTTTGTAATTTCGTTTGCTGTTGCGGTCATCCCGGACCCGCTGCCGCGCCCGATCGATGCGGTCGATGTTGATCAGCCGGTTGATGGTCTTGCGGCGCTCCTCCGGTTGCAAATCGGAGAGCTTGTCCAGCTCTTTCTGGCGTGCGAACACCGAAACCAGAAAAGAATCGAGGTCGAGGCCGGTCAGCCTTTCGACAAACTCGTTGACGCCGCGCTCCTGGATGGCCTCCGGTTCGGCCCCGCCGGCACGAAAAACGGCCGCTTCGGCCACAGCGTTCTTGCCCTTGAGGCGGCGGATGACGCGATACTCCTGGCCGCCGCAGACAAACACCAACTCCGCCTCGCAGGCATCACCGTCGGCGACGAACTGGGAGCGCATCTCCCGCTTGTCGGTGCGTCGCGCCGTCCGCGTGCCGTACAGGGCCCAGCCGATGGCCTCGACGATGGTTGTCTTTCCGGCACCGTTGCGACCGATGACGCCGATGATGTTCTCCGGAAACTCGAGATCGAGGTTTCGAAAGCGGCGGTAGTGCTTCAGTCTCAGCGAACGGATCACCATGGTCCCAAGGTACACGTTTTTGGGTATTGCGTCAAGTACCCAAATCAAATTCGCTGCGTTGGTCAGGCGAAAAAAGGTCTTGACTTTCGGGCTCGGTTTTCGTACCATAAAGTGAACATAAATACACCATCAAAACGGAGGGTCTTCTCATGAAGGGCCTGACCGAAAAACAGAGTCGCATCCTCGATCTCGTCCAGGAGCATGTTCGCCGGCTCGGCTACCCGCCCACGTTGCAGGAATTGGCCGATGCCCTCGGCATCCGCTCCAAGTATGCGATCTATAAGCACCTGCAGGCACTGGAACGAAAAGGCTACATCCGCCGCAGCCAGGGCGGCGCTCGTGGAATCACGCTGTTGCGCGCAGACCACGGCAACGAGCCGCGCCAGGGCGGCGCCCAGGTTCCTCTCGTAGGCCTGGTGCCTGCCGGTATGCCGCTCCTTGCCGAGGAAAACATCCAGCGCTTCGTGCACGTCCCCGGCCACCTGCTGCGGTCGCGAGCCAACTACTTCGCCCTCCGGGTGCAGGGCGACAGTATGGTCGACGCCTGCATTCTCGACGGCGACCTGGTGATCGTACGGGCCACCAACACCGCCAACGACGGCGACATCGTCGTGGCCCTGATCGGCGACGAAGCCACGGTGAAACGTTTGCGCAGCCGCAGTGGCCAGAAGTATCTGCAGGCCGAGAATCCCGACTACCCGGATATCTTTCCGGAGCAGGAGTGGACGATCCAGGGTGTCGTCGAGGCTCTGATCCGCGAGTCAGTAGGATGAGGCTCTAAAGGAAGCGTATTCCAGCGGGGAGTGTAGCAGCGATGGTCTACGAGGAAATTTTCGAGCCGATCGAGGTCATCACGTTCTTCGAAAACGGCCATGTACGGCCATTGCGTTTCAAATGGAAAGGCAATGTCTACCGCATCCGGCGGGTGAACGGCACCTGGTCGACCCGGGACGGCGACCGCTATCAGGTCTATTTCTCGGTAAACGCGGAAGGCCCTGACTGCTTCGAGTTGGTTTTCAACGCTGGGGACTTCAAATGGCAACTAGCGCGAGTGGCACTGGAGGGGTAGCCGTGCCAGCCGGCGTCCTGACCGGATTGCCAATTAGAAACTGGGAAATTGGAATTGCGACAAATAAGCTTGCACCCAAAGTCTACGACCTGAATATTCCGACATGCGCGTTCATTTGCGGCTGAATCCCCTGCGTGGCCCCGGGACTGGGCATTAGTACCCAGCAGTTGGGAATTGGGGGCCCGGCAAGGCACAGTTGGCACTCGCCAATCCGAAATCGCCACCTCCCGCCTCCCATCTTCCGTCCCAACCCGACGAGCATGCCACAGCCTGAACTACTTGGAGTTTTCCAGAACCATTTCCAGCGCCTGGGTGATTTCCGGCGATGTCATGGAGTGTCCATCCATCCTCCACTTGACGTTACCTTCGGCATCAAGAATCACCATGCCATGGCTTCTGAAGCCGTAGACCTGCATCTCCTTCTTGCTCTCCTTTGTAGTTGCATCCCTGATGTCAAAGTCCACCGCCCCTGCATAGAGCTTGTCGAGACGATTCACGATCGCCGTCACCCTCTCACACTGTGGTCAGCCGGGGATGGCATAGAACACGAGCTTTGCCCTGGCCTTATGGGCGATCTCCCCGGCAGCCGACTTCTGCTCTGACCGCTTCGAACACCCGAGTTGTACCGTGAAGGGCACAATCAGAAGAAGCGCGGCACCTGCTACGATACCTCTTCGGAAGCTTGCGTGGCGCATTTTGTTCTCCTTCGCACGATTACTCAGCCTGTCCACATCCCTACGCCGGCCTGCCGAAGAGGACGAAGAAAAGTCCCATCACCACCAGCTGCACCACCCAGCCGATCACACAGACGCCGATCGCCCGGCCCGTGCTGGTATAGTCCAGCGCCTGCCGCACCGCGATCACCATGGCTACCAACATCCAG
>CAZGRP010000010.1:0-50467 GCA_964527995.1 uncultured Cytophagia bacterium
CAAGCCCGTGGTGACCCTGGTGGCGGCTTTGCTGCCCTCCGAGCAGACGCCCTACACCAGGCTGCTCGAATCGTTCACCGACACGACCGGCATTCGTGTCCGTCTGGTGGCCCAGCAATACGCCGAGATCCGGACCGCCATCCAGGCCGAGGCCAGGGCGGGCCGCGGCGAACTCGACCTGGTCGAGCTGGACGTCTACATGCTTCCGCTTCTTCAGCCTTTGATGCGGCCGCTGGATTCTCTGCTGTGGAACGCCGACGATCTGCGTTCTCATGCTACCAAGAGCGCCTGGGAGGCGGGAACGTTTGGCAAAACGAAGCGCACCTTTTTCGTGCCGCACCGGCTCAACTGGCAGGCGTTGTTCTACGACACCAAGTCGGTCCCCAGGCCGCCTGCCACCTGGGGAGAACTGCTGGCTGTGGCCCGGAAACATCCCGGGGGCATCGGGCTGAAAGCCGCCCGCTACGAGGGGCTGGTCTGCGACCTTTTCCCGTTCGTATGGCAGGCCGGAGGGGACATCCTGAAACCGTCCAGCCCGGCGGCCGTTCAGGCGATGAGGTTCTTACAGCAGCTTCGGCCGTTCCTCAATACAGCCGCAGCATCCTACAAGGAGAACTCCATTCTGCAGGCACAGGAGCACCGGGAAGTCGTTCTCCACCCGAACTGGCCTTTCGCCGTACCCTTGCTGAGGCAGAAGGGGCTCCTGGGCCGGCGAATCAAGACGGCACCGCTGCCTCGCGGTCCGGTGAGGCGGGCAACCATTCTTGGAGGAGGCTACCTGGGGATCCCGAAGACGGCGCCGCATCCCAAGGCCGCTGCCCGGCTGCTGAGCTACCTCACCTCAGCCGAAGTTCAAAAAGGGCTGGTCGCCGCCCTCGGTTGGTTTCCGATCCGCAGCGAAGCATGGCAGGCCATGAGTGAGCAGGACCGCCGCGACTTCTCGGGATTCCTGGCCATGAAGGATGCAGTCCTCGCCCGGCCAAACGTACCTTTCTACCCGCAGGTCAGCCAGATCTGGCAGGACGGCTTCTACCGCATCGTATTCCGCGGGGAGAACCCCGCTGTGGTGCTGAAAGAGATGCAGGCGCGGGTCGATGCACTCGTCGCCGCAGCAGGACGCTAGTGCTCCCATGGATTACCGGCGCCAACGCAAATGGACTTATCGAATCGCAGCAGCGCCCGCCCTGGGCTTCCTTCTCCTGCAGGTCGTGCCGCTCGGCTATGCCGTGGAAACCGCACTGACCGACGCGCAAGGGAACCTGACGGCCGCCCACCTGCGTCGGGTGTTCGCCGACTCGCTCTTTCTGCGCGGGGCCGGGTACAATCTCCTCGTTCCTGTGGTGAGCGTGGCCGTCGAGGCGGTGGTCGGCGTGGCCATGGCGCTGTGGTTCTTTCGCCTCCGGCGCGGCAAGGCTTTCTGGCGCACGGTCGCCATCGTGCCGTTCGCGGTGCCCGAAATCGTCTACCTGCTGACCATGAAGCTGCTCTTTCGCCAGCACGGCTACCTGAACAGCCTGCTCTACGGTTTCGGTGGAAACGACTGGACCGTCGGCTGGCTGCGCCCGGGCACCGCATTGATGGTGATCGTCATCATCCTCGTGGACGCCTGGCGGGTCACCCCGGTGGTGTTTCTGATCGTTCTGATGGCTTTGGAACAGCTGCCGGCGAGCTTCCTGGAGGCGGCCGAGGTGGACGGGGCCACCCGATGGCAGGTAACCTGGCGGATTCAGATTCCGCTGGTCGTGCCGGCGTTGCTGATTGCCCTGGCTCTACGGGCGGTGGACGCCTTTCGCATCTTCGCCACGCCTCTGGTGCTTGTGGGCGTACAGGAGCTGCCAGTGCTCACCTCTGTGGCCTATCACTACCAGGTGGAAGCCAACGACCCGGCAGCCGCAAACGTTGCTTCGCTCACCCTGGGGCTGGCACTCCTGCTGGCGACTGCGGCGGCGCTCGTCGTCATTTCCAGCAGGCGACGGAAAACAGGATTTGCAACTTGACTTCTCGCGCGCGAAGACAAAGACGCCCAGGGATGGTCACAGCCTTCGGGCTCGTCGCTTTGCTCCTCATCAATCTCGGGCCGATCCTGTTGGTTCTCCGACAGGCCGCGTCTCCCGAAAGCGAATCGTCGCGCTGGCCTCTCAGATGGCTGCCGCAGCGAATGAGCCCGGAGAATGTCGTATCGCTGTGGCAGACCCAGTCACTCTCGGAGCATGTACTGCTGAGCCTTTGGGTTGCGGTAGGAACGACCATCGTTTCGCTCGCCCTGGGATTTCCGGCTGGATGGGCGGCGGCACGTTCGCACGATGTGGAGGGCATGACGACCACGACGGCCTTGCTCAGCCGGGTACTGCCGCCCATCGCGGTGGCCATCCCGCTGACAGCGCTACTGATTCCGCTTCGGCTCTACAATCACCCTCTGGGGCTGGGGTTGATCGCCGGCCATGTGACCCTCGGCCTGCCGTTCGCCATCCTGCTGGCGTATGCCGCCTTTCGGAATCTGCCGCCGGAGCTCGAGGAAGCCGCCATCGTCGACGGCTGTTCGACGTTCGCGGCCTTCTTCCGGGTGGCGCTGCCGGCGGCACGCGGAGCGCTGGGAGCATCCTTCATCCTTGTGTTTCTGCTGTCGTGGGATGAGTTCGCCTACGCATTGCTGATCCAGTTGACGCATCGCACCATGCCGCCGCTGATCTATTACTATACCGAATTCGGCCAGATCGGCGCCGCCAGTGTGCTGGCCGTGCTCATGTTGCTGCCGGCGATTTTGGTCATCGCTACCCTGCAGCGGACGATGACACGCGGCATCATTTCCGGAGTTCTGAAAGCATGACGGCTGAGCCGACGCGATTGCAAGATGACCCGCGGCTGAAGGCGTTCTTCGACGACCTGCGGGCGGCACACCAGCGAGCCTTGATGCTCGACTACGATGGCACCCTGGCTCCTTTCCGGGTCGATCGCCACAAAGCGACACCCTATCCCGGCGTGCGCCAGATCTTGAAGCGCATGCTGCGGGCGGGCCACACCCGGGTGGTGCTGGTGACCGGCCGCGCCGTTGACGACCTGATTCCGCTCCTTGGCTTGGAGCCGCTGCCGGAAATCTGGGGGGCTCACGGCTGGGAGCGCAGAAAGACGGATGGCAGCTATGAGAGGGCGGCATTGACCGAGCGCCAGCGGCAGGCCTTGCGGCGGGCCTATGCCTGGGTCGTGCAACAAGGCTTCGGCGAGCGCTGCGAACAGAAGCCGGCGAGCCTTGCTATCCACTGGCGCGGCATGGACGAGTCTGCGGCCGCTGATCTCCGCGCGCGGGTTCAGCAGGCCTGGAAAGACCCCGCTGCTGAAGCAGGTCTGGAGCTGGCCGAATTCGACGGAGGCATCGAGTTGCGCGTTCCGGGACGATCCAAGGCAGACGCAGTCGAACGGGTTCTGCGCGAGCTTGGCGAAGGCACCGTGGCAGCCTATCTCGGCGACGATCTCACCGACGAAGATGCCTTCCGGGCGATCCGTGCCAGAGGTCTGGCGATCCTGGTGCGTCGAGAGTACAGGCCGACGGCGGCCCAGGTCTGGCTCAGGCCGCCGCATGGGCTGCTGGAGTTTCTAAGACGCTGGCATCACATTTCAGGAGGAACGCAATGAATTTTCTGCAGTGGAGTTTTCTAGGCTCTCCCGTGCAATCCTGGCTGATCGCACTGGTCATTGCCGTCGTTGTTCTGCTTGGGCTGCGAGCCTTCAGAACCGTCGTCGCCCGCCGTCTGGCGACACTGGCGAAAAAGACGCGCACCGACGTCGACGACCTGGTGGTCGAGTTGATCAAGGGCACACGTTTCTTCTTCTTGCTGACCGTAGCGCTCTACGCGGGCTCTTTCGCTCTCACCCTCCCCGACGCGACAGCACGGCTGATTCGCAGCGCCGCCGTTATCGCTCTGTTGGCCCAGGCCGCAATGTGGGGAAACGACATCATCACTTTCTGGATCTCGCGCTATATGAAGCGGCGGATGGCCGAAGATCCCGTCAGCGCGACGACCATCACGGCCCTGGGCTTCATCAGCCGATTGCTTCTCTGGTCGGTGGTACTCCTCCTGGCCCTCGACAACATCGGCATCGACATTACCGCACTGGTCGCCGGCCTCGGAGTCGGCGGCATCGCCGTAGCCCTTGCAGTGCAGAGCATCCTCGGTGATCTGTTCGCTTCGCTGTCGATCGTGCTGGACAAGCCGTTCGTCATCGGCGACTTCATCATCATCGGCGACTACCTCGGTACCATCGAACACATCGGACTGAAGACCACCCGCATCCGCAGCCTCTCCGGCGAGCAACTGGTCTTTTCCAACACAGACCTGCTGCAAAGCCGCATCCGCAACTACAAGCGCATGTTCGAGCGCCGCGTCGTCTTTTCGATCGGCGTCGTCTACCAGACGCCCTACGAGAAGCTGGTCGCCATCCCGAAGATGATCCGCGAGATCGTCGAAGCACAGGAGCAAACACGTTTCGACCGGGCGCACTTTAAAGAGTACGGCGATTTCTCACTTAATTTCGAAACCGTTTACTGGGTGAAGAACCCTGATTACAATATCTACATGGACATTCACCAACAGATCAACCTCGAGCTGTTCCGGCGTTTCCAACAGGAAGGGATCGAGTTTGCCTATCCGACGCAGACGGTGTTTGTCACCAATGAGAAAACGTCTGCGGGGAATCTGCAGGAGGTGGCCTCGTGAGGGCCGCCGACCGCGGCGTGCAGGGCTTGCTGTAAGGATTTCTGCTTTCGCAGGATCGACATGAAAACCGGACTTTGGGAATCATCCGGCCAGGGGTGTCGCGGCCTTCCGGGTCGCAGACTTTGCTGACGGACACCGTCTCGGAATCGGGCGCGATCAACGAAGTCGTCGCAACCCTTTCCGTTGGCTGCCACACGGTTTGCAAAAGAGGAGGCTATGTCTGGAAACAGGAAACTGAGTGAACGTTTGGTGATCGTCTCCAACCGGCTCCCCATCGCGCTGAGCCGGCGCGAGGACGGCGAATGGGTCATCGAATCTGGTTCCGGAGGCCTGGTGACGGCCATGGCCCCGGTTCTGCGCCACCGAGGCGGCGTATGGATCGGCTGGCCGGGAGCTGTGGAAGAGGATGGCCTGCAATTGGATTCCCTTCTGCATCAGGCTGGGAGGGATTCCGGATATCGGCTGACGCCGGTCCTCCTGACCGCCGAAGAGAAAGAGAAGTACTACCAGGGGTTCTCGAACGAGATCGTCTGGCCGCTCTTCCACGATCTCACCTCGCACTGTGTTTTCGACCCGAGCTACTGGCACGTCTACTGTGGCGTCAACCGCAAATTCGCGCATGTCCTCGCCGACACCGCTGGCGAGGGTGATTTCATCTGGGTGCACGACTACCATCTGATGACGGTGGCGAAGGAGCTGCGTCAGTTGAGACCGTCGGCCCGTATCGCCTTCTTCCTGCACATCCCGTTCCCGCCCCTCGATATCTTCGTCCGCCTGCCGTGGCGATTTCAGATCTTGCAGGCCTTGCTCGAGTATGACTTGATCGGCTTTCAGACCCTCCGCGACCGCCGGAACTTCATTCAGTGTGTTCGCACCTTGGTCAAGCACGTCACCCTCGTGGGTAAGGGCCAGGTGGTGACAGTGCACGTCGGCAAACGAGAAGTGCGCATCGGCACGTTTCCGATCAGCATCGATTTCAACGAGTTTGCCAAGCTTGCCGCCACCAAAGAAGTCGCCGAGAAGGCGTGGTTTCTGCACGAGGATCTGCCGCAGCGACAGATCATTCTCGGCGTAGACCGGCTAGATTACACCAAAGGGGTGCCCGAAAAACTGAACGCCTTCCGCAATGCCTTGAGGCGATACCCCGAACTGCAGCAGCGGGTCGTCCTGGTGCAGGTGCTCGTGCCCAGCCGCCGGGACATCCCCAAGTACCTGGACCTGAAGACCGAGATCGAACGAACCGTGGGTGAGATCAACGGCGAATTCACTCAGTCAGGATGGGTGCCGATTCACTATATCTTCCGCACTCTGGACCGTATCGAGCTGTGCGCTTACTACCGGACTGCGGAGATTGCGCTCGTCACCCCTCTCAAGGATGGCATGAATCTGGTGGCAAAGGAGTACTGTGCATCCAACCTGGAGCAGAACGGTGTGCTGATCCTAAGCGAGTTTGCAGGCGCCGCAGCCCAGCTACAGAAAGGGGCCCTGCTGGTGAACCCTCACGACACTGAGGGGGTAGCCGACGCCATCTACGAGGCGTGGCAGATGCCGCGCGACGCCAGGCGGGTGAGAATGAGAAAACTGCGTCACTCCATTCGGAAATACAACATCTTCTGGTGGGTCAACTCCTTCCTGCAGGCAGCCATCGCCAAACACCTGGACAACTTCCCCCTGGTCGACGACTACATTCCGAAGGCGGAGCTGCTGTGAGCTCCAGACCCAGGCGGACCGCAGTGGGTCAATAGAATTCGTGAAGCCCGAAGCGACCGGCCGCCGGCCTCAAGCCGATGCCAGGGCCATCACAGCCTGCCGCAGCAGCGCCTTGGTGAGCGGCACCTTGTAGCCGTTCTCGCGCATCGGCTGCGCCTTGACCAGTGCCGCGTCCGCGGCGGACCGCGCCACAGACTCGGTGAGCCGCTCGCCTTCCAGAGCCTTCTCGGCCTCACGCGACCGCCATGGGATTGGCGCTACACCGCCCAACACGATGCGGGCCCGGCGTACCTCCTCCCCATCCATCACCAACACAGCGGCAACGCTCGACAAGGCGAAGTCGAACGACTCCTTCTCCCGAAACTTGATGTAGATGCTGCGCGTGCCCGGTTGCGGCTCCGGCACGCGGATTTCGGTGATGATCTCGTTCGGCCGGAGGATGTTCTCACGCCGCAGGTTTTGCGCCGGCAGCTGGAAGAAGTCCGCCAGTGCCACCTGTCGCTCGCCCTCCGGTCCCAAGAGCGTCAGCTGAGCGCCGAGTGCCATCAGCGCCGGAGCCATATCGGACGGGTGCACGATGTAGCTCGGGCCGCCGCCCAAGATGGCGTGGTACTTGTTGCGGCCGGTGGCAGCGTAGCATCGGGCTCCGCCCTTTTTGAGACAAAGAAACCCGGCACCGCGAAAATACCAGCAGCGCGGCCGCTGGCACAGGTTGCCGCCGATGGTACCCATGTTGCGCAGTTGCGGCGTCGCCACCGAACGCGCTGCCTCGGCCAGGACCTTGTATCGGGCCTGGACCTTGCGGTTGGACTCAACCTCGGCGATAGTGGTCAGGGCACCGATGCGCAACCCGTCGCCGTTCTCGATATAGTCGAGACCAGGGATGCTTTTCAGATTGACCAGCCTCTTGGGGCGGATCAGCCGCTCTTTGAGCCGGTCCAACAGGTCGGTGCCGCCGGCCATGACGACGCTCTCATCATAGCGGTTTGACAGAAGTCGCGGCACCGACTCCAGTTCCCGGGCATTGACGTACTCGAAATTGACCATGGCTTCCTCCTACCCAAGCCCTTCGCGTTTGGCCAGACCAAGCAGCAGCTTGTCCGGGGTGAGCGGCAGACTGCGGACACGCACCGCGCAGGCGTTGTAGACCGCGTTGGCGATCGCCGCCGCCGTCGGAATCACGGGCGGCTCGCCCAGCCCGATGACGCCGCGCTCGGCTTCGTCCACCAGGATCGGAACGATCTCCGGGATTTCGAGAGCCCCCGGAATTTTGTAGGCTTCGAGATTCGGGTTGACCACGGCACCCGTGTCCAGATCGAGAAAGCGGTTTTCGAGCAAGGCGTAGCCGATCCCCTGGATGACACCGCCGTTGATCTGGCTCTCGGCCGTCAGGCGATCGACCACCAGACCGCAGCCGTGCACGGCCACGACCTTGAGGACTCGCACCTTGCCGGTGTCGGTGTCGACCTCGACCTCGGCAAACTGCACACCGCCGACGCCGCTGCTCGACAATCCCGCGACCCACTCGCCGTAGACCTGGATCGACTCGGCACCCAGCAGCGAAGTCGCCTCGCTCCAGCTCACCCGCTTGCGGGGATCGGCCGCCACCCTGACCGTGCTCTCCACCGCCTCCAGATCCTCCGGCGCCACGCCGAGATGCGGTGCCACGACTTCGAAGAGCTTCTGGCGGGCGGCGTCGGTGGTCGACTTGATCGCCGGCGAAACCGACGCTGCCGTGGTGCTACCTCCGGAAGCGCCGGAGTAAGGATAGACCGACTCACCGATCAGCACCGTCACCGCATCCACAGGCAGGCCCAGTTCCTCGGCCACGACCCCGGCGATGATGGTCCGGGTGCCGGTGCCGATGTCCTGCGTGCCGCAGCGTACCTCCACACTGCCGTCGGGATGGATCGTCACATCGGCCTTGGTGCCGCGGCCGCCTCCTCCCCAGCGACAACTGGCCACACCCATGCCGCGCTTGAACCGGCCGGGGTCGGCGCCTGGCTCTCTCTTGCGTCGGTGCCAGCCGATCTCCTTGGCGCCGATTGTGTATTGCTTCTGGCGAACTGGATAGGGGTCGTTTTTCTGACGGAATTCCAGCGGGTCGATGCCGAGCTTCTCGGCCAGCTCGTCCATGACCGACTCCATGGCGAAGGCAGCCTGCGGGTGGCCGGGTGCACGCATGGGGGCAGCCGGGCCGGCGTTGGTGTAGACGTCGCGGTGTTCGTGACGGTAGTTGGGCACCTTGTAGATGTAGGGCTGGGGCACCCCTGCACCGCGGCCAACGCCCGGCGAGCCGAACGTTTGAATTTCAGCCGCCACCAACGTGCCGTCCTTTCGGGCACCGACCTTGAAATGCTGGAAGGAGTCCGGGCGGTTGCCGGTGCCGATGAAGTCGAGGTGACGCGTAAGCATGAGCTTGACCGGAGCGCCGGTTTTCCTGGCCAACCGGGCGACGATGCCGGTGTAGTATCTCGCCTGCAGCTTGCTGCCGAATCCACCTCCCATGTGATGGCAGATCACCTTGATCTTGCTGGCCGGAATGCCCAGGTGTTGGGCCATCTGGTCTTTGACGCCGTGCACCGCCTGGGTGGAGTCCCAAATGGTCAGCTCATCCCCATCCCAGCGGGCCACACTTCCGTGCGCCTCGAGGCAGGTGTGCACCTGCACCTGGGTCGAATATTCGGCCTCGACGACGACGTCCGCCTGGGCAAAACCGGCGGTCAGGTCGCCGTTGGTGCGGACGCGCGGCTCGCGGACATTGGGTCGGTCGGCGTAGACCCGTGGGGCTTCCGGGCGCAGCGCCATGCGCGTATCGACGACGAACGGCAACTTTTCATACTCGACCTCGATCAGCTCGAGGGCATCCTCGGCGATGTCTTCACTGACGGCGGCCACTGCGGCTACCGGATCACCGACGAACTTGAGGAGCGAACGGCCGCCGCGGACCTCCTCGGGACTGGTGAGCACCGCCTTCACTCCGGGAAGCTTCTCTGCCTTGCTGGCATCGATGTGGCGGATGCGTGCGTGGGGATGGGGCGAGCCGAGCACCTTGGCGTAGAGAAGGCCTGGCAAGTGGAGGTCGTAGGTAAAGGTGGCGCGGCCGCTCACCTTGGCCGGGCCGTCGATGCGCGGGTAGCGATGGCCGAGATAGGTCATCTGGTCGAGAGATTTCCATCCAGCCATGGCCTCACCCTCCTCTCTTCAAGGTTGTGCCGCCCTTGGCCACATCAAGGGCCGCCTCGAACACGCGCGGATAGGTGCCGCAGCGACAGACGTTTCCCGACACCGCCGCCCGGATCTCTTGCAGAGTGGGGCTGGGGTTGCGATCGAACAAAGCCTTGAGCGCCATCACAAAGCCGGGTGTGCAAAAACCACACATGAGGGCGTCTCTCTGCACGAAGGCTTGCTGGATCGGATGCAGGGTCTCGCCGGCACCCAGCCCTTCGATGGTGGTGATGGCCATGGACCGGGCATCCACCGCCAGCGTCATGCAACTGTAGATAGGCTTCCCATCCGCGAGGACGGTGCAGCCACCGCATTCGCCGCGATCACAGATGACTTTGGTTCCGGTCAGGCCGAGCTTGTCGCGCAGCGCCGCCGCCAGGGTCGTGCGCGGCTCCACTTTCAGGCGGTGCTGCTTGCCGTTGACGCGCAAGGTGATCGACATCTCTCCGGAGAGAATCTCTTCTGTGGGGCCCAAAACACGAGCCGCCGCCTCACCACCAAGGATGCCGGTGGTCAAAGCGGCGGTTCCAGCCAGTCCACCACCTACCGTCTTCAAGAAGCCCCGCCGAGAGATCCCCGTTTTCGATGAGTCCTTGGATTGGCTCATGGCTCCGGTGCCTCCTTTTGGCAACAGGGGATTTCAGGGACCGAATCGCCCTTAATGATAAAGAAAAAGGAAGGGGTTGTCAAGCGAAGAGTGGCATGGATGATGGGTCCGTTGCAGGGTGCGGATTGCGGCCGATGGCTGTCCACTGCCCAACGGAAAACGGCGGCCAACGGACGCCCCTTTCGGTGCTCGTCCTCGACGGCGTTGACACCCCCCTGGCCCCCCTCGAGGGGGGAATGACATTGGTGATTTCGGATTGCGGATTGCGGAGTGCGGGACTGATGCGACCAATCCTCGATGGCAACGTCCCCAAGCACCTACTTCCTAAAACACCTCAGCCCCAAAGTCCCCCTTCGAAGGGGGATTTAGGGGGATGTCAAGGTAGGATGGATGATGGTGTCGGAACGCCGCCTTCAGGCGGTCAGGGCGTTTCGGATTTCGCATCACGCAGGCGGGAGTGATGAAGACGCCCTCTTCGACCAACGGACGCCCGCGGCCAACGGATACTTGCCTTCAGGAGGGCAAAGCCGGCCAAAGGACCAGCCCAAAAGTGGTGCTGTCCCAAGAGCTTACTATTTCTGTCATTCCCGCGCAAGCGGGAATCTATAACTTATTTACTCTTCTGGATTCCTGCTTTCGCAGGAATGACAAATCAAGACTCTTTCTTGCCTTTTCAGAGACCCCCAATCGCATTGGTGATCTCGGATTTCTGGTTCCCAGTTCCGCTCTGATATCCGATACCCAATATCATAGACCTGACACTGCTTTACGCTGCGGCCACCTTCTCGGTGAGTCCCAACTCCTTTTTCAAGAAGCGGCCGGTGTACGACTCCTCCACCATGGCCACCTCTTCCGGCGTGCCGGTGGCGACCACCCTCCCTCCCTCGTCGCCGCCCTCGGGCCCGAGGTCGATGAGATAGTCGGCGGTCTTGATCACATCGACATTGTGCTCGATGACGATTACAGTGTTCCCCTTTTCAACCAGCCGGTGGAGGACGTTGAGAAGCATCTTGATATCTTCAAAATGAAGCCCCGTCGTCGGCTCATCGAGGATATAGACGGTGCGGCCGGTGCCGATCTTCGACAGCTCCGTGGATAGCTTCACGCGCTGGGCCTCGCCTCCCGACAACGTAGTGGCCTGCTGCCCCAGGCGGATGTACCCCAACCCGACGTCGTAGAGCGTCTGCAGCTTGCGCTTCACACCCGGGATGTTCTCGAAGAAGGCGAGCGCCTCCGTTACCGTCATGTCGAGCACGTCGGCGATGCTCTTGCCTCTATACTTGATCTCCAACGTCTCCCGGTTGTAGCGCTTGCCCTTGCACACCTCACAGGTGACGTAGACGTCGGGCAGGAAGTGCATCTCGATCTTGATAATGCCGTCACCCTGGCAGGCCTCGCAGCGGCCGCCCTTGACGTTGAAACTGAACCGTCCCGGCTTATAGCCCCGGATCTTTGCCTCCGGGAGTTGGGCGAAGAGGTCGCGGATCTGGGTGAACAGGCCTGTGTAGGTGGCTGGATTCGAGCGCGGCGTGCGGCCGATGGGCGACTGGTCGATGTCGATCACTTTGTCGATCTGCTCCAGACCCTCGATGCGGTCGTACGGGAGTGCTGGCTCTTTACTGCGGTAGAGCTTGCGACTGAGGGCACGGTACAAGGTCTCGTTGACCAGCGTGCTCTTTCCCGACCCGGACACCCCGGTGACACAAATGAACAGACCGAGAGGAAACTCCACCGTGATGCGTTTCAGGTTGTTCCCGCGGGCGCCGCGGATGACCAGGCGCTTGTCGCCCGGCCGCCGCCGACTCTCGGGGATCGGGATCGACCGGCGGCCCGCCAGGTAGTCTCCGGTCAGCGACTTACGGTTTCGGGCGATCTGCAACGGCTTGCCTGTAGCCACCACATAGCCGCCGTGCTCGCCCGCTCCGGGTCCCAGGTCAACCACGTAATCGGCGCTCTCGATGGTCTCGCGATCGTGTTCGACCACGACCACCGTGTTGCCCAGGTCGCGCAGCTTGCCGAGGGTGTCGAGCAGGCGGCGATTGTCGCGCTGATGCAGGCCGATGGAAGGTTCATCGAGAATGTAGAGCACGCCGACGAGCTGCGAGCCGATCTGGGTCGCCAGGCGGATGCGCTGAGCTTCGCCGCCGGAAAGCGTGCCAGCGCTGCGGTCCAGCGTCAGATAATCGAGGCCGACGTCCACCATGAAACCGAGACGTTCGCGAATCTCCTTCAGGATCTGGTGGGCGATTTCGCTCTCGCGCCTGGCCAACTTGAGGTTCTGGAAAAACTCCAGGGCCCTGCGCACCGTCAGCGACGTCACCTGATGGATGTTGAAGTCGCCGATGCGAACCGCCAGGGCCTCCTTGCGCAAGCGGGCGCCGCCACATTCCGGACACGGCTTGACGTTCATGAAGCGCTCGATCCACTGGCGCACCGATTGCGACTCGGACTGCCGGTACCGCCGCTCCAGCGACGGGATCACGCCCTCGAAGCGACTGTCGTACTCGGCGTGAACGTTCTTGGTGGCCCGCTTGTAGACGAAGCGGATCTGTTGTTCACCCGAACCATGCAGAATAATACGCCGGTGTTCGGGCGACAGCTTCTCCCACGGAGTAGTGAGATCGAAGCCGTAGTGGCGGGCTACCGACAGCAGCATGTTGTAGTACCAGCCATCGCGCAGCTCTCCCCAGGGCACGATGGCGCCTTCGAGGGGACTGAGCTTTGGGTTCGGCACCACCAGATCGGGATCGACCTCCATGGTGGTGCCCAGGCCATTGCACGTCGGACAGGCGCCGTAGGGGCTGTTGAAGGAGAACATGCGCGGCTCCAGCTCCTCGTAGGAGATGCCGCAGTCGACGCAGGCGAACTGCTCGCTGAACAGCAATTCCCGGTCATCAAGCACATCGATCAGGACGATGCCGCCTGCCAGGCCGAGAGCCGTCTCCAGAGAGTCGGTGAGGCGATTGGTGATCTTCGTATCCACCACCAGGCGATCGACGACGATCTCGATGTTGTGCTTCTTGTTCTTGTCGAGCTTGATGTCAGAATCGAGGTCGTAGATCTTGCCATCGACGCGGACGCGCACAAACCCGTCGCGCCGCGCCTCTTCGAAAACCTCACGGTACTCGCCCTTACGGCCACGCACGATGGGGGCCAGCACCTGGATCCGTGCCCCCTGAGGCAGACCCAGCACCGCATCGACGATCTGCTGCACCGTCTGCCGCTGGATCGGCTTGCCGCAGTTGTAGCAGTACGGCTTCCCGATGCGGGCGAAGAGCAGTCGCAGATAGTCATAAATCTCGGTGACCGTGCCGACCGTGGATCGCGGGTTGCGGCTGGCGGTGCGCTGCTCGATGGAGATGGCTGGCGAGAGACCCTCGATGTAGTCGACGTCGGGTTTCTCCATCAGTCCCAGGAACTGCCGGGCGTAGGCGGAAAGGGACTCGACGTAGCGGCGCTGCCCCTCGGCGTAGATCGTGTCAAAAGCCAGGGAAGACTTCCCCGAGCCGGAGAGTCCGGTGATCACCACCAGCTTATTGCGCGGCAGCGTCACATCGATATTCTTTAGATTGTGCTCGCGGGCACCCTTGATCGTGATTTTGCTTTTTTCTGCCATGTTCTCTAACCGCAGAGAGCGCCGAGATACGTGCTTCGAACTCCTGCGGGGTTTTCGCCAGCAACGAAACAGCACCCCTACAGGATGGAGGCAACAGACGCTTCAAGTACAAATGCCGTTCCAGGGTCTTCTCAGGAAGATCTTCGGCAATGATCAGCAGGTCCTTGTCACTCCCCTCGTCGGTGTCTGCCCGTGCCTGCGATCCGAAAACAACTACGGACAGGAGGCGGTCGGCAAGTCCCCGCCGCGGAACTTCTACTTCCTGCTTCAAAGCTTCTCCCAATCTTCTCGTTCGATGCCTGCCTGCCTCAGCAACCTCCCAAGCAATCCCTTTCCAATGTCACCGCGATGGGATTTGGCAGACGCAGGGTGATGTCTTCCTTCACCGTGAACTGATGCTTCCCTCCACTTCGGGCAAGATCTCATACTTTGCCTTGCGCATTGCCGCCTGTATGTATTGGGTCAACATGGGCTATTCCTCCTTTCGCGTTATTCATCCCGGCCGCTAATACCCCGCCGCCGCGCCGTCGGGGCTTCGGGGGTCGGCGGCACCCAGGCGCAGGCCGGTGCCCGGCTCGATCAGGATGCCCATGGCACGCCCCTGGCTGTTGGCTCGCGGACTCACCCACACCCGGTGCCCCATCCCTTGCAGTAACCGGATCGTGTCGACCGTGGTTCCATACTTCTCGATGCGGATCACGTCGGGCAGCCATTGATGATGGATGCGAGGTGCATCAATCGCCTCGGAGATATTCATGCCGAAATCGACCACGTTGAGGATGCACTGCAACACCGTGTTGATGATCGTCCGGCCGCCCGGACTGCCGATAACCATGAAGGTCGTGTCGTCGCGGACCACCAGCGTCGGCGTCATCGACGACAGCATGCGCTTGCCAGGCGCGACCAGGTTGGGCCGGGTGCCGATCAGGCCGGTGGTGTCGGTCAGGCCCGGCACCGGGTTGAAGTCTCCCATCTCATTGTTCAACAAGAAGCCCGCGCCAGCGACCACGATCTTCGAGCCAAACCATTGCTCCAGGGTATAGGTGGTGGAGACGGCGTTTCCGGCGGCATCCACCACGGAGAAGTGGGTCGTCTCGCTGGACTCGTACGGCTGCTCCACATCCTCCGGATGGCTTTTCGAGGCCAGCCACGGGTTGATGGTCTGCCGCAAGGAAGCCGCATACTCCTTCGACAACAGGTGCCGGATCGGCATGTGGGGATTGAAGTCCGGATCGCCGAGGAAGCGGGCCCGATCGCGGTAGGCCCGGCGCATCGCCTCGGCCAGAAGATGAATGTAGGCAGCCGAGTTATGCCCCAAAGACTTGAGATCGTACCCTTCCAGGATGTTCAGCATGATGCCCAGGGTGACGCCTCCGGAACTCGGCGGCGGCATCGAGATGACGCGCAAGCCGCGATAGTCGACCTCGACGGGAACCCGCTCTTTGGCCTCGTAGGCTGCCAGATCCTGCCGCGTAATGAGGCCGTTGTCGGCCTTCATCTCCCGCTCGATCAGTTCGGCCGTCTTGCCTTTGTAGAAACCATCGACGCCGTGACGGGCGATCCGCTTCAAAGTGGCCGCCAAGTCGGGCTGTCGCCAGATCTCCCCCTCCTGATAGAACGAGCCGTCGGGTTTGCGGAACTTGCGAGCCGAGGCAGGGTGCTTGTCAAAGACCGGGGCCAGAGCACGAAAATCTCGTGCCAGCGCGTAGGACAGAGGAAAGCCCTTCTCGGCGAGCCGGATAGCGGGCTCGACAAGGCGGGCCCACGGCAGCTTGCCGTACTTTTTGTGAGCCAGAGCAAAGCCGGCCACTGTGCCGGGCACGCCGATCGCCAGCGGGCTCTTGTGGTTGATCCCCTTGATGAGATTTCCGCTTTCATCCAGATACATGCGCTCGCTGGCCGCCAGCGGTGCCTTCTCCCGGAAATCGAAGGCCGAGGTGGTGCCGTCGGCCAGGCGGACGATCATGAAGCCGCCGCCACCGATGTTGCCGGCCGACGGATGCACGACGGCCAGGGCGAAGCCGGTGGCGATGGCCGCATCAACTGCGTTTCCCCCCTGTTTCAGAATGCGCAAGCCCACCTCCGATGCGATTCGATTGGCCGACACCACCATGCCGTGCCGGGCCCGCACCGGCGGACTCGATGCCGCTTGCACGATGCTCGACATGCCGAGGCCGAGCAGAATGACGATGACAACAGCGACAGGCCAGCTTTTCGTCCGTACCATTCTCTTTCCTCCGCGTAGAAGAACACAAGTCGATCGCAACGCCACGTACGCTTGTTCCTGGCTCGGCCCAGCCGACCGACTCCGGGTTCAGCCCGATAACAGGTAGAATATAACACACCGAAGCAGATTTCGAAAGAGAAAAAAGGCCTTGCTTTCTTGGCGGATTCATTGTAGTATGAACTCCGGCAAGTCTGGCAGTGAACCATTCCAGGTGGAGGGAGTCATGAGACGGAACATCTCTTTCTGGTTTCTTGCGCTAGGTATTTTGGCGGGCGGACTCGGCTCCAATCGATGGGTCGCCGCCCAGACCGTGGAGGACTATCTCCGGCAGGGAGATGAGTACTACAAGAAGTTTGACAACGAGAAGGCCCTCGAAGCCTACAGCGCCGCCGTGCGTCTCGACAGTACCAACTGCGAGGCTCTGTGGAAAACAGCAAGAGCCTATGTCGACGTCGGCGAAGTGGCCAAGAAAAACCTGCAGCGGCAGTACTACTTCCAGGCCAAGAAGAAGGCCCGGCAAGCCGTGCGGCGCTGCCCGCAAGATCCGAACGCCCACTTCATGCTGGCAGTCGCTACCGGCCGCATTGCCCTCTACGAGGGCGGACCCACCAAATTCAAGCTTTCAAAGATCGTCAAAGCGCAGGCAGACACCGCCTTGATGCTCGACCCCAAGCACGACGGTGCCTGGCATGTGAAGGCGCGATGGGCGCGGGAACTCGCGTCGCAGGGCTTTCTGAAACGCGCCCTCATCAACACCATCCTCGGTGGCATGCCCAAAGAGGCCACCATGGAGAACGCCGTCACCTGGTTCAAGAAGGCCATCGAGTTTCGCCCGGAGCACATCAATCACCACCTGGAACTCGGCCGCACCTACATCATGCTGAAGCGTTACGACGAGGCCCGGCAGGAGCTCCAGAAGGTGCTCGACCTGCCCGTCGCCGACGCCGACGACCCGGCCCACAAGGAGGAGGCAAAGAAGCTGCTGAAAAAGATCAGGGGAAAGTAGCCCTCGCTTGAGCTGCGAACGGGCGCGGGTGGAAGCCCATCAAGACCAATCCGTGTCAGTTGGGAGTCTGCGGGGAAGCGCCGGATAGGGCGAAAGGCGGGCGGCGTTCGCCTGCGTAGATGCGCGCGACCGAACCGGCCGCGAATCAAACGCGGATACACACCCATCAATTTACGGCGCAGTGCCGGTCTTTCTCCACCAAAGCGGCGGCGAGCGTCCATCCGGCGACTGGCATCCGCGGCTATTGCTCCACCACAAACTCCGCACACAGGGCGTCGGCAAGCAGCAGGCCCTCCCTCGTAAATCGCAGGCGGCCGTCGGCCAGTTCGAACCACTTGCCCCGCGCCTGCGATTTGAGACTGCCGTTAAATCCCTCCGGAAAGACCCGTTGCAGGACCTCGCCATAGGCCCCGCTCACAGAGATGCCGAAGCGGCGCTCGAACTTGCCGAGGTCCAGCCCCTGCCGCTGGCGCAGGCTCAGAAACACCGTCTCAAACATCGACTGCGCAACAGATAGCTGCTCCTCGGTCTCGGTGGCAAACCGCCTCTGGTTCAGAGCCTCGCGATAGCGGCGTAAATTCCTGATGTTCCAGAAGCGCCGGCCGTCAAGGTAGGAGTGCGCCGATACGCCCACTCCCAGATATGGACTGCCATCCCAGTACTTCAAGTTGTGGCGGCAGGCGAAGCCAGGCCGGGCGAAGTTGGACACCTCGTACAAGCCATAGCCCTGATTCTCCAGGAAATCGATGGTGTGGAGATACATGCGGCGTTGTGTCTCTTCGCCGCACGGCTGCAGTTCGCCGTTGTGAATCCGGTGCGCCAGCGGCGTGCCCTCTGCGATCGTGAGGTTGTAAGTGGAAATGTGCTGCGGGGCCAAGGCGACGGCTTCTTTGAGATTGAACTCCCATTCGCTCAGGCCCTGGCCAGGTAGGGCGAAAATCAAGTCGAGGTTGATGTTCCGAAATCCGGCCCGGCGGGCCAGATCCAGACTCGCCCGCGCCTCTTCAGGGGAGTGCACTCGCTCCATCATCGCCAGCTCCTGCGGCAAGAAGGACTGCACGCCGAGGCTGAGCCGGTTGACGCCTGTAGAGCGGTAGCCGAGCAGCGTTTGGAGGCCGATGCTGCCGGGATTCGCCTCCAGAGTGATCTCCGGGTCGGGGCTGAAGTCGAAAAAACGAAAGGCTGCTTCAAGCAGCCTGTTCACCTGGGATGGCGTGAGAAGCGACGGAGTTCCGCCGCCGAAGAAAATCGTTTCGAACCGCAACCGACCGAATCGGGAGTGCTCCTTCCACAATCCCATCTCCCCCGCCACCAGATCGACATACTCTTCAATCGGCGGATTTTTTCGGGCAACCGTGTAGAAGTCGCAGTAGATGCAACGCTTCTCACAGAAGGGGATGTGAATGTAGAGAGCGGCCGTCATCGGCACCGGTTCTCAGCGGATCAGGTGGCCGATGCGCACCCAGCGGACCTTGTGGGCGACATCGGTGATGTCGGCGAATTTGTCCCACGACCAGTAGATGATGAGGGCCTCCCCGATGACGTTGCGCATCGGCAGGAACCCCCAGACGCGGCTGTCGGCGCTGTTGTCGCGATTGTCCCCCATCATGAAGAAGTGGCCCTTCGGCACGACCACCGGCCCGAAGTCCTCGTTTTCGGCGATGTGATCGGCGTAGTGTCGAATGGTGTACTCCTTGCCGCTGTCCAACTTGATCCGGTAATAAAGGACGTAGTGCCTCTCCTCTGGGTCATACTCGCGCCCAAGGAAGGTCTTTTCGCCCTCCGGCTTGCCGTCGACATAGACGTCGCCGTCGCGCATTTCGACGGTCTGGCCACCCACAGCAATGAGGCGTTTGATGTAGTCCAGCGACTCATCACGGGGGTACTTGAACACGATGATGTCGCCACGTTCGGGCCTCTTGAACGCTGGCAGTCGCACAAAGGGTAGGGAAACATCCAGAATCGGCACGCGGTCCGGTGTGCGAGCGCCGTAGATAAACTTGTTGACCAGCAGGAAGTCTCCTACTTTCAGGGTGTCCTTCATCGATCCCGTCGGGATGCGGAACGCCTGCACGACAAAGGCCCGTAATACGAGAGCCGCCAGCAGCGCGAATACGATGGCCTCGGTGTATTCGCGAATCGGGCTCTTCTTCGGCGCCTTGGCGGCGCCGCGGGGTTTCGGCTGTTTCATCTTACCTGGATTTGCTCCTTTCGCAGGGGTGGTTGGCAACTCATACCACTTTAGTATCATTGAGTTCAGGCTCCAACTTTGAGCACGGCCAAAAAGGCTTCCTGCGGAATTTCGACGCGGCCGAGCTGCTTCATCCGCCTTTTGCCTTCCTTCTGCCGCTCCAGCAGCTTGCGCTTGCGGGTGATGTCGCCACCGTAGCATTTGGCCGTGACATTCTTCCGCAAGGGCCGAACCCTTTCACGGGCGATGATCTTACTGCCGATTGCGGCCTGAATGACAACCTCAAATAACTGACGCGGGATCAGCTCCCGAAGTTTCTCGCACATCCTGCGGCCCCATTCATATGCCTTTTCCCGGTGAACGATGTGGGACAACGCATCCACCGGATCACCGTTGATGAGGATGTCGAGGCGTACCAGGTCGCCGACCCGGTAGCCGATGAACTCGTAATCGAAGGACGCGTAGCCACGGCTGCACGACTTCAGGCGATCGAAGAAATCGAAGATGATCTCGGATAGGGGAAACTCGTATTGAAGCTCGGCACGGGTCGGGTCGAGGTAGTCGGTGTTCTTGTAGATCCCCCGGCTTTCCTGGCAGAGCTGCATGATGTTGCCAATGTACTCCGCCGGTGTGAGGATCGTGCCGAGGACATACGGCTCTTCGATGCGCTCGATGATGCCGAGCGACGGCATCTCCGCGGGGTTATCGACGATCACTTCTCGCCCGTCGCGGGTGTGGACATGGTATTCCACGTTCGGCACCGTAGTCAGCAGATCGAGGGCGTACTCGCGCTCCAGCCGCTCCTGGACGATCTGCATGTGCAAGAGCCCGAGGAATCCGCAGCGAAACCCGAATCCGAGGGCAGCGCTGGTCTCGGGCTGGTAGATCAGGGCCGCATCGTTCAGGCTCAGCCTCTCCAGGGCGTTCCGGAGGTCCTCATAGGCCTCGCTGTCGGTGGGGAAGAGGCCGGCAAAAACCATGGGCTTCACCTCCCGATAACCGGGCAAAGGGGCGGCCGCGGGAGACTCGGCACTGGTGATCGTATCGCCGACTTTGATGTCCCTCACCTCCTTGACGCCGGCCAGGCAGTAGCCCACTTCGCCGACGCCGAGCCTATTCCGGCGGATGCGCGAAAGCCGCAAAATGCCCACCTCGTCGACCACGAACTCCTTCCCGGTGGAAAAAAACTTGATCCGCATGCCGGGCTGCAAATTACCGTCCATCACACGCAGGTAGGCAACAGCACCGCGGTAGGAATCGAACATCGAATCGAAAATCAACGCTCGCAAAGGCGCATCGGCGTCCCCCTTGGGTGGAGGAATCCTATCGACGATCGCCTCCAGGATCTCGTCGATGCCGAGGCCTGCCTTGGCACTGGCCAGGAGAATCTCGGACTCATCGATGCCGAGGATTTCGACGATCTGCTGCTTGACGAGATCCACCTGCGCTCCGGGTAGATCGATTTTGTTGATCACCGGGATGATGACCAGATCGTTTTCAAGCGCCAGGTAGAGATTGCTGATGGTCTGCGCCTCGACTCCCTGCGAGGCATCCACCACCAGGACAGCGCCTTCACAGGCGGCCAGACTTCGCGAAACCTCATAGGAGAAGTCCACATGGCCGGGCGTGTCGATCAGGTTGAGCACGTAGTGCTCCCGGTTGGCAGCATCGTACTCCATGGTGATGGCATGCAGCTTGATGGTGATGCCGCGTTCGCGCTCGAGGTCCATGTCGTCGAGGACCTGATCGACATGACCGGAGTGCGAGATCGCGCCCGTGCGCTCCAGCAGCCGGTCGGCGAGGGTCGATTTGCCGTGGTCGATATGGGCAATAATACAGAAGTTTCGAATCCGTCGGGTATCCGTCATCCTTTTTATCCGGTTTGACATCTTCCTGAGCGCCTGCCCGAGCCTTCAAGCGGCTCGAAAACGAGACGCCTAAGATTTAAATCTATCAAAATCCGCGCAACAAAGCAACAGCAAAAACCGCCGCCCTCTAAACCCCGATTCCACCTGGATTTCGCTGTTGACAATCCGGCAAAGTTTTCCTATACTAATGGCCAATTCGACATCGACCCACGGAAGCTTCTGGAGGAACCATGACCCACTTTCTGGATCAACTGCTGAGCCTCTCTAAGTCTGCTGCCAACTTCATGTGGGGAGACTGGATGGTGATCCTGCTCGTCGGCACGGGCGTCCTGCTCTCGTTCGTAACGGGCTTCATCCAGATCCGCAGGATAGTCCTGGCATTGTCTTTCGTAGGCAAAGGCGCCGTAGGCAAAGACAAGGCCAGCATGTCGGAGGGGGACATTTCCGCCTTCGCCGCTCTGATGACGGCGCTGGCCGCCACGGTGGGCAACGGCAATATTGCCGGCGTGGCCACAGCCATTGCCACGGGCGGACCCGGTGCCCCACTGTGGATGTGGCTTTCCGGCTTTTTCGGCATGGCCACCAAATACTCCGAGTGCTTCCTGGGGGTCAAATACCGCAAAGTCGCTGAAGACGGCACCATGGCCGGCGGCCCCATGTATTACATGCGCTACGGCCTCAAGAATCTAAGGTTCGCAAAAATCCTCGGCGCCATTTTCGCCGTGAGCGGGGGCATGACGGCGCTTTTCGGCACCGGCAACATGATGCAGTCGAACAGCATGGCGCTGGCATTCAAGACGCAGTTCAACATTCCCACCCTGGCCAGCGCCATCGTCATCACCCTGCTTACCGGCCTGGTCATCATCGGCGGCATCAAGCGCATCGGCGCTGTAGCCGAGCGCCTGGTACCGTTGATGATTATCTTCTACTTCCTCGGTGCTCTGATCATTCTGGTCGTGAAGTTCACGGACATTCCGGCAGCCTTCGCCCTCATTTTCCGATCCGCGTTTTCGCCGCAGGCGGTAGCCGGTGGCATCCTCGGCATCAGCGTCAAAGAGGCGATCAGCCTGGGCGTGCGGCGAGGTGTACTCTCCAACGAAGCGGGTCTCGGCTCGGCTGCCATCGCCCAAGCTGCCGCCAAATCTCCCGATCCGATCTACAACGGGTTGATCGGCATGACGGGAGTCTTCATCGATACGATCGTCGTCAACACCCTCACCACCCTCAGCATCATCCTGACAGGAGTGTGGAAACTCACACCGGCGGCGGGCATTGCCATCGAGCGTGGCGGTCTCACCAGCACAGCGCTGACCACCCAGGCGTTCAACCAGGTGATCCCCTACGGCGGCATCATCATCGCCTTTGGCTCGCTGCTGTTCGGGTACACGACGCTGATCGGCTGGGCCTATTACGGCGAGATCTGCCTGGAATACCTCTTCGGCGTGCGCTCCAAGATGCCCTACCGATACGCCTATATCACCCTGCTTTTCCTCGGGGCCATTCTCACCGGCGAGCATCTTAACATCGTGTGGTACGTGGGTGACACGTTCAACGCGATCATGGCTTTGCCCAACCTGGTGGGCCTGCTCTTTCTGGCCGCCATCGTGGCGCGGACGACCAAACAGTACTACGTCTCAGGAGGGCTGGAAGCTCTGAAGTAACCTGCCGGCACACCCGACGGAGTTCCTATGATTCCTCTTCACGATACCATCCCCAGCAGGGAGCGGCCGTTCGTCGTGTGGTCGATCATCCTGTTGAATACGATCGTATTTCTGTTCGAGCTTTCTCTGCCCAAAGGTACGCTCGAAGCCTTGTTCTACAATTTCGGCCTGGTTCCGGCTCGATACACCCACCCGGAGTGGGCCGTGGTCTACGGCCTGCCCCTCGACGACTATTGGCCTTTTCTGACGAACATGTTTCTGCACGGCGGCTGGACGCACATCCTCGGCAACATGTGGTTCCTTTGGATCTTCGGCGACAATGTCGAGGATCGCCTGGGCCACTGGCGCTTTCTGCTCTTCTACCTGCTGGCGGGCATCGCCGCCGGAGTCGTCCACGTGATGTTCAACGTCCATTCGACGGTGCCGTCGGTGGGTGCGTCGGGCGCTATCGCCGGCGTCATGGGCGCCTACCTCCTCCTCTTTCCGAGCTCGCGCGTGGTGACCCTGATTCCGGTTTTCTTCATCCCGTACATTATCGAAATCCCTGCGCTGGTCTTCATCGGTTTCTGGTTCCTGGCGCAGTTATTCTCCGGCACCTTTGCCCTTGCCGAGCCGCAGGCGGTGGGTGGCATCGCCTGGTGGGCACACATCGGTGGCTTCGTCGCTGGCATCGCCTTGCTCCCCATCCTGAAAAAGTCGCGCCGCCGCTACCGTCCGCACTACGACGACGAGTTGCTACCCATGTACCACCTTCGCAAGATGTAGAAAGCAGACGTGAGGAGGAGCCATGAGCATCATCGATATTTTCTGGATTTTTTTCATCGTCTCGGCCCTGCAGCCGGTTCTTCGCCAGCGTATCCTCGAATCGACCCGACAGCGACTGATCGCCAAGATCGAGAACCGGCGCGGCTCGCGCGTCATTCTGTTGGTGCACCGCCAGGAGACCATGAGTCTGTTGGGCTTCCCGATCTACCGCTATATCGATGTGAATGACTCGGAGGCGGTGATCCGCGCCATCCATCTCACTGATCCGGACGTCCCACTCGACATCGTCCTACACACGCCGGGTGGGCTGGTGCTGGCGTCGCTGCAGATCGCCCGTGCCATCAAGAACCATCCCGGAAAAGTGACCGCCGTCATTCCGCACTACGCCATGTCGGGCGGCACCCTGATCGCTCTGGCCGCCGATGAGATCCTCATGGATAAGCACGCAGTGCTTGGCCCGGTGGACCCGCAACTCGGCAATTATCCCGCCGCCTCGCTTCTCAGGGTGCTGGAAAAGAAGCCGCTGGCCGAGATCAACGACGAGACCATCATCATGGCCGACATGGCTGAAAAGGCCATTCGCCAGGTTCGGGAGCATGTGCGGTACCTGCTGAGTGACCGCTACTCCGACGGCAAGGCCGAGGAGCTGTCCAAGATTCTGTCTGAGGGCCGCTGGACACACGATCATCCGATCACCTGCGACGAAGCCAGCAAGCTCGGTCTTCATGTCAAGACCGACATACCGAAAGAATTCTATCAGCTCATGGGCCTCTACCCGCAGCCGGTCAAGCGGCAGCCTTCGGTGGAATTTCTGCCCGTGCCCCGACATGGAGGACAGGGACAGCAGGGCCCGAACCGGTGAGGCCGAGCCATGGCTTCACCCTGTCGAGGGAACCCATCCCTGCGCTGCAGGCCGGCTCCCCCCTGCCACCGCAGCCGGCAACCGTGACGCCGTGGCTGAGAGTTTTGTGTCCTCGAGCTCTGCCTGGTTCGAGCTGGGAATCACAGCTTGGTGGCGGTTCCATCCCAGCAGAGCGAAGCGGTAGGAGCGGCGGCGATTTGCTGAGCGCCCCGCGGCCGACGAACCGTTACCTCCGCCGCCTTTGGAAGGCAGGACGTTCTTCCTCCACAAGCTGAAAATCAATCACCCGTTCATCCCGATCGACACGCACCACCCTGACCCGGATATGGTCCCCCAGGCGATAGACCTTGCCTGTGCTCTGGCCGATCAGTGACCAGTTCTGCTCATCGTGAACGTAGTAGTCGTCATCGATGTCGCTGATATGGATGAGGCCTTCGGCCTGGTAGCGGGGAATCTCCACGAAAATGCCAAACGGCACCACACCGGAGATGATGCCTTCGAACGTATCGCCCAGATGTCGCTCCATGAACTCCACGGTCTTGAGTTTCACGGACTCGCGCTCGGCTTCTTGCGCCACCACCTCGCGGTCCGAGCAGTGCTCGGCAACCGTACTCAACCGGCCGCGCAGGGCGGTGATTTCAGCCGGCTCGAAAGCGTTCTGATAGCGCTTCAACAGGCGGTGGACGACGAGATCCGGATAGCGGCGGATGGGCGAAGTAAAGTGCGTGTAGTGCCGGAACGCCAGCCCGAAATGCCCTTCATTCTTGACGGAGTATTTCGCCTTCATCATCGAGCGCAGCATCACTTTCTCGACCAGAATCTGCTCTGGAACTCCCTCCAGGCTGTGAAGGTAACGGCTGAGCGTCTTGGTAGTCAGCCGCTTCGACTTCGAAGGGAGGGGCCGACCCAGCGCGCGAACGAAATTCTGGAATTCGGCCATCTTCTTCTCATCCGGGCGCTCGTGGATGCGGTAAATGAAGGGCGGCTTCCTGCCGTCGACGTCGAGGCCGAAGTCGATGTGCCGGGCTACGGTCTGGTTGGCAAGCAGCATGAACTCCTCCACCAGCCTCATGCTCTCCAGCCGTTTCTTGGCGATGATGTCCACCGGATAGCCCTGCTCGTCGAGCTTGATTCTGACTTCCTGCGTGTCGAAATCGAGACTGCCCACCTTCTCTCGGCGGCGCCGGAGAATCCGACTCAGCTTCAACATCAGCCGCAGCACGTGGGCGAAGGAATCGCTCGACTTCGGATCGGCCAGAATCTCCTCTACTTCCTCGTACGTGAAGCGCCGCTTGCTGTGGATGAGGGACTCGCGGATGTCGTATCGAACCACCTCGCCCTGATGATCGACTTCCATGATGCAACTGACAGTCAGCCGGTCTTCGTTGGGGCGCAGGCTGCACAGATCGTTCGACAGCCGTTCCGGCAACATCGGCACGACGCGGTCGACCAGATAGACCGAAGTGCCGCGCCGCAGCGCCTCTTCGTCGATGACGCTGCCCTCGGGCACGTAGTAGCTGACATCAGCGATGTGGACCCCGAGCTCGAAGTTGCCGTTGTCCAGCCTGCGGATCGACACCGCATCATCGAAGTCCTGCGCGTCTTCCGGATCGATTGTGAACACCACCTGGTCGCGCAAATCGAGACGCCGGGCGATCTCGCCCAGCGGAATCGTTGCCGGGATCTTGCTCGCCGCCTTCTCCACTTTCACCGGGAAGCGCGTCGGCAGATCGAACTCCTTGGCGACGGAGACGACGTCAACACCCGGCTCATCCGGATACCCTAGAACCTCGATGATACGTCCCTCTGGGTTGAGGTGTTCGTCTTCCCAACTAATGATCTCCACCACGACCTTCTGGCCTGGCTCAGCCCCCAGGCGGTCGCCGTCGGCGATGTAGATGTCGCGCATCACCTTCAGATCGTCGGGCACCACGAAGCCGAAGCGCCGCGTCCGGCGGTAGATGCCGACGATGTTCTTGCGGCTCCGCTTCACCACCTCGACCACGCGCCCCTCCGGGCTGCGGCCCTTGGGCCGGGCAAAGAGCTGCACGCGGACGATGTCCTTGTGCAGAGCTGTGCCCATATTCTTCTGGCTGACGAAGATATCGTCCTCGCCTTCGGCGGTCAGGCAGAAGCCGTAGCCTTGGGTCTTGACATGCAGCTCCCCGACAACCGACCGCGCCTGGCGGATGCTGCCGAACTGGTTGTGCGGGTATTTCGCCACTCTGCCTTCGGCCGCCAGGTCCTTGAGCATATCCCGAAACTTCGGATACATCGACTGCGGCACCTGCAGCTTCCGGGCCAGATCTTTGGGCTTGAAGGTGCGCGTAGGCTCCGCAGCCAGCAGCGCCATCACCTCAGTTTCATACTTTCTCGATTTCATCCTTTGATCACCTTTCCGAAAATGAAAATGGCTCATGCAAACGCCATGAGCCACTTGTTGTCACAGCTTTTGTCAATCCATTTGTTGAATGCGCCTCGCGGCAACACGGTTCCAGCCACGGACCATGCACAGCACACTTGCGAGCATCGAAAACACCCGGCAAGTCACCGCGCACACTCAGGGAGCGAGGCAGTGCCGCCCTTGTCTCAGGCGACCTGGAAATCCTCGTCGCTGAAGCGAACGGAGGGATATTCGCGCAGTTTCTGTTTGAAAACCTCAATGATCTGCCGCAGTCGCTCCTTGGTGCGCGCCTCGAAACGCAGCACCAGCACCGGTTGCGTGTTGGACGCCCGTACCAGACCCCAGCCGTCGCCGAACAGGACGCGAGCCCCGTCGACGTCCACGATTTCGTATCGGGACCGGAAGAATCTGACCAGGTCAGCCACCACGTTGAACTTGTCCTCATCGGTGCATTCGATACGAATCTCCGGGGTCGACTCGTAGGCCGGCAAAGCATCGACCATCTCTGACAGGGAGCGCTCGCTTGCGGATAGGATCTGCATCAGCCTGCCGGAGGCATAGATCGCATCGTCGAAGCCGAAGAAGTCATCCGCGAAAAACATGTGTCCGGACATCTCACCGGCCAGCGGTGCATGCTCCTCCTTCATCTTGGCCTTGAGAAGGGAGTGACCCGTCTTCCACATGAGGGGCTTGCCGCCGTGCTGTTCGATGACTTCCGGCAAGGCCTGCGAGCACTTCACATCGAACACAACGGTGGCTCCGGGATGCTTCTTGAGCACATCCATGCTGAAAAGAGCCAGCAGTCGATCGGCATAGACCAGCCTGCCTTTGTCGTCCACCACACCGATGCGATCGGCATCGCCGTCGTAACCGATGCCGAGATCGGCCTTTTCCTCCACAACCTTCTTCTGCAGATCCACCATGTAGCGCGGCACGGTAGGATCCGGCAGGTGGTTCGGGAAGTGGCCGTCCGGCTCGCAGTAGATGCAGTCCACATCGCAGCCGAGCTCCTGCCACACCTTCGGGGCAAACATGCCACCGGTGCCATTCCCCGGATCGATGACGATCTTCAGAGGTCTGGCGAACTTCAGCTTCGACTTCAGCATAGCGATATAGTCAGGAATCGCTTCAATCTCCTGCACGGACCCTTTTCCGACTTCGAAGTCATTCTTGAGGATCAGCTCCTTAAGCTGCTGAATCTCCTCGCCGTAGACCGGGGAAACGGCTTTCTTCGACATCTTGAAGCCATTGTACTCGATAGGGTTATGGCTGCCTGTAATCATCACACCGCCATCCGCATCGAAATGTACGATGCCGAAATACTGCGCCGGTGTCGGCAACACACCCACGTCGATGAGGTCCGCCCCGGTCGACAACAGACCCTTCACCAGAGCGTTGCGAAGCCGTTCCGAAGAGAGGCGCACATCGCGACCGATCACCAGCTTCCGGGCGCCTTGTCGAAGCATGAAGGTGCCGAACGCCTTGCCGATAAGTTCAACGGTGGGATCCACCAGGTCCTTTTCGGCGATCCCGCGAATGTCGTACTCCCGAAAGATGTTTTCGTTGATCACGGTAGTGACTCCTTTCTTCACTCTATGACCGATTCTTTGTGTACCTCGTCCGCGGGTCTCGAAATGCCCGCCTGCTCCGCGGCAGACGCGAGCACAACCCGCTCAATTCCGGACAGATCCCGGTGGACTTGGAGGCCGACCAGCCCATGTTCCTCGAAAATCGATCTCACAGACCCGGCCTGGCCGAATCCCACCTCAACGCCGATGAAGCCCCCGGGCTTCAACAGGCGCAGTGCCCACTCGGCCAGAGCACGAAAAAAGCCGAGGGGCTCTCCGGCGGGCATGAGAGCCCGTCGCGGTTCGTGCTCGCGTATCTCGGGGGCCAGGTTCTCGAATTCCGTCGCCGACACGTAAGGAGGATTCGAGACGATGCCCTCGAACCGCTCCGCCGAGGCGACGGCCTGACGGGCAAACTCCACGAAGTCGGCTTCCACGAGCCGAACACGCCCCTCAACCGCATTGAGCGAAACGTTCTCGCGCGCAACCGACAGAGCTTCCGGTGACACGTCCAGCGCCGTAACCCGCGCCCCCGGCAGGTGATGCGCCAGAGCGACAGCGATGTTGCCCGAACCGGTTCCGACATCGAGGAGCTCGATCGGGCTTTCTTTGCCGAAAAGCCGTCCGACCCAGTCGATCACCTGCTCCACCAGGACTTCCGTCTCAGGACGCGGTATGAGCACCGCCGGACTCACCTTCAGACGCAGGCCGAAAAACTCAGTTTCGCCCAGCACATATTGCAATGGTTCGTGGCGCAGGCGCCGCTTCAGCAGGATCTTGAAGCTTTCCAGCTCGGCCCGGGTCAGCAGGCGATCGTATTGCAGATAGAGCTCCACCCTTCGCAGGCCGAGCACGTGCCCCAGCAGTCGCTCGGCTGTCAGCCTGGGATTGTCGAACTTCTTCTCCTCGAGATGTTCGCTGGTCCATTTCAGCAGATCGATGATGCGCCAGCGCCGTTTTTGTTCCGCTGTTTCGCTCATTCTTCGTTGGTCGAGATCGCCGTGCGCACGGTCGTCATTGTATACTGGCGTCCCAGCGCCGGAAACAGTGTCCGGCACTCAGGGCGGCTCAGCTAAGACTCGGGCTGCCATTTGGAATCTTGCGGGCGGGGCGGCTCGGCAAGGTTGCAGCGGCAGGAGGCCAGGACACTCACCCGGCTTTCTTGAGCAGCTCGGTGCGTTCGGCAAGTTGAAGCTGCTCGATGATGGCATCGAGGTCGCCGTCGAGGATTTCGGCCAGCCGATAAAGCGTCAGCCCGATGCGATGATCGGTGACGCGGCCTTGCGGGAAGTTGTAGGTGCGAATCTTGGCACTGCGGTCACCGCTGCCGACCATCAGGCGCCGGCTTGCAGCCAGCTTCTCCTCCTCTTCGCGCTGTTTTCTTTCCAACAGCCGAGCCCGCAGCACCTTGAGTGCCTTGGCCTTGTTCTTGTGCTGCGACTTCTCGTCCTGGCAGGTCACCACCATGCCGGTGGGCAGGTGAGTAATGCGCACTGCCGAGTCGGTGGTGTTGACGCTCTGGCCGCCCGGTCCCGACGAACGAAACACATCGATTTTCAGCTCGTTGGGATCGATCTGGACATCGACCTCTTCCGCCTCGGGCAGCACCGCCACCGATGCCGCCGAGGTGTGGATACGGCCGCTCGACTCCGTTTCCGGAACGCGTTGCACGCGATGGACGCCGCTTTCATACTTGAGCTTGCCGTAGGCATCCTCGCCGTGCACCATGAAGATGATTTCCTTGAAACCACCGATTCCCTGCGGATTTGAACTGAGCACCTCGACCTGCCATCCGTTACGCTCGGCGTATCGGCTGTACATGCGAAACAGGTCGCCGGCGAACAGACCTGCCTCCTCCCCACCGGTGCCGGCCCGGACCTCGACGATCACGTTTCTGGCGTCGTTCGGGTCCTTCGGAATAAGCAACAGCTTGAGAGACTCCAGCAGCTCTCCAAGGCGTGGCTCCAGCTCTTTGATTTCCGCTTCGGCCAATTCCCGCAGCTCCGGATCATCGCTCTCGGCGAGCACGGCACGATCCTCCTCAATGGTCTGCTGGAGCTGCTTGTAGCGACGATAGGCCTCCACTACCTTGGACAGCTCCCGGTGCTCCTTGGCGACATCGCGGTAGCGCCGCGGATCCACCGCCACGCTGGGATCAGCCATGAGCCGCCCAAGCTCTTCGAACCGTTCTTCAATAGCTTGCAGCTTCTCAAACATTCGTTCTCACTCTCCAGACCGCCGGCCCTTACGACACGTCCGCCACCGCCATCTCCTTGCGGGTTCGACTGCCGCTCGAGGGGCCCTCCACCACAACGACATTGGCCTGGCCGCGAAGATCCTCTCCGAGCGCGCTTTTCAGCGCGACCAGGGCCACCTCCAGCTGATCCTTCGCCGGCTCACGAGTGGTGAGTTTTTGCAGCCACAAACCGGGAGCGATGAAGGGCCGCCAAAGGAGGCTGTGACAATTTCTGTCTGACAGCCGGATCAATTCGTACGACAGACCGCCGATGAGCGGCACCAGCGCCAGTCTCACCAGCCTTTCGCCGATCCCGTCGGGCCTGCCCAGGAACATGAAAACGAAAATACTGACAATCATCACGATCAGCAGGAAGCTGGTGCCGCAGCGCGGGTGCAAGCGCGAAAAACGAGTCGCTTCCTCGGCAGTCAGGGGCCGGCCGCTCTCAAAGGTGAAAATACTTTTGTGTTCCGCACCATGGTATTCAAAGATGCGCCGGATATCCGGTAGCAACGTAATCAATACCAGATAACCAAGAAAAATCGCCAGCCGGAAAAAGCCATCCACGAGATTGAAAACAAATCCCGAGGTCGCCCCTGTCAGGTCGGCCAGAACCAGAGGCACATAAAAAAACAAGGCCAAACCGACTGCCAGCGAAAGAACCACTGTGGCGCCAAGCCATAGCTTCGGCAGCCATCCTTCGCCGGCTGTCCGCTGCGACGACCCGGGTCTGGTCTCCGACTCCGCCGTAGCGCCGTTTCGATTGGCGTCGAGAGCCGCATCGGCCGAGAATGCCAGCGCCTGCATGCCGATCGCCAGCGATTCCACCAGCACGGTCGCACCGCGGAGCACCGGCCAAGCCAGCGGCGACAGTCTGCGTATCAAGGATGTGTAGACCTGCCTGCGAACCAGAATGGAGCCATCTGGTCGCCGCACTGCAACCGCAACTGCCTGGGGAGAGCGCATCATCACCCCTTCGATCACCGCCTGCCCGCCGACCTGCAACTTTGTTCTTGGCATTCTGAACCTCTATGTATCGATCCCCAGGCATAAAAAAACGGAATACGTTTTCTTTCGAATCGCATTCCGCTTAGCTAACACAAAATCAGCCTACTTGGTTTCCGACTCGACAGCCTTCTCGGATTCTGCCTCCTGCTCGGTCGACTCTTTCAGGTTGTACTTCCGCAGGAACTTCTCGACGCGCCCGGCCGAATCCACCAGCTTCTGTTTGCCCGTGAAAAAGGGATGGCAGGCCGAGCAGATCTCAACTTTCATATCCCCGACCGTCGACCGAACCTGCCAGGAATTGCCACAGGCGCAAGAGACAGTTCCAAGCTTGTATTCGGGATGAATGTTCTCTTTCACGAAACCCTCCGTTGGTTAGGCAACGCAAGCGACAACTTGCAAGATAGCAAAAAATAGCCACTCATGCAAGCGAATTGTCCAGTTGCCAACTCACGATCGAAGAGCTCCGGAGGCCTTTGCCTGCCTCAGGTGTTCATGCTTTCGAGGAACTCGCGGTTCGATCTCGTACTGCGGATCCGTTCGAGCAGGAACTCCATCGCTTCGACTACGGACAGCTCCGCCAGGAATTTGCGCAGGATCCACACCCGGTTCAGCTCGTACTCGGTCAGCAGTAGCTCTTCCTTGCGGGTACCAGACTTGTTGATGTCGAGAGCCGGGAAGATGCGGCGGTCAGAGAGCCGGCGATCCAGCACCATTTCCATGTTGCCGGTGCCTTTGAACTCCTCGAAGATCACCTCGTCCATACGGCTACCCGTTTCGATCAAGGCCGTCGCGATGATCGTCAGGCTGCCGCCTTCCTCGATGTTGCGTGCTGCCCCGAAGAAGCGTTTGGGCTTCTCCAGCGCGGTCGCGTCCAGACCACCAGACAGAATTTTGCCGCTATGCGGCACGACGGCGTTGTGGGCGCGCGCCAGCCGGGTGATGCTGTCGAGCAGTATCACCACATCCTGATGATACTCCACCAGCCGCTTGGCCTTCTCCAGCACCATGTCTGCCACCTGCACATGCCGTTCCGGCGGTTCGTCAAACGTTGAGCTGATGACCTCCGCCTTCACCGAACGCTCCATGTCGGTGACTTCCTCGGGGCGCTCGTCGATCAGCAGGACGATCATCTTGGCTTCCGGGTGATTCTTGGTGATGGCGTTGGCGACCTTCTGAAGCAGCGTTGTCTTGCCGGTCTTGGGCTGGGCGACGATCAACGCTCGCTGCCCCTTGCCGAGCGGTGTCAACAGGTCCATGATCCGAGTCGAGTAGTCTTTCGGATCGTGTTCCAGCTTGAAGCGCTCATTCGGGTAGAGAGGAGTGAGGTTATCGAACAAGATCTTGGTCTTGGCCAGCTCCGGGTTCTCGTAGTTGACGGCTTCGACCTTCAGCAAGGCATAGAAGCGCTCGTTCTCTTTCGGCGGCCGGATCTGTCCGGAGACGGTGTCTCCCGTGCGCAGGCCAAAGCGTTTGATCTGCGAAGGGGACACGTAGATGTCGTCTGGCCCAGGCAGATAGTTGTACTCCGGCGAACGCAAAAAGCCGTAGCCATCGGGGAGAACCTCCAGCACGCCCTCGGCAAAGATCAGCCCCTCCTTTTTCGTCTGCTCCTCAAGAATCTTGAAAATGAGCTCCTGCTTCTTGAGGCCGGTGTAACCGGGAATCTCCAGTTCTTGGGCGACTTTCGTCAATTCGGAGATTTTCTTACTCTTCAACTCTGTGATGTCCATAACACATCCCTTCCTTTGACTTGCTGTCAGATTGTCAAAGTCACATCCCTTGGAGAGCGATCAGGCCGTCAGGCCCGAGGACGAAACTAACCTGAGGCTGCCAGAGCCCATCGGCTGCAAAACTACCTCCTTGGTCGGGGCCAGGGGTGACATGCCAAGGGAAAGTCGATACTGTCTGAAGAATGCGGCTTATATGAAAAGATGTTTGGTGAATGGGTCAGGAGGTGACGCTCAACTCTCTGAAGCCCCCTGATGCGATGGAGTTCTCAAGCTCCGCGGGACTCCTACTTTTTTATTCCTAACAAACAGTACGTGTTCCGATTTCCATTCCGGATGATCCATCACGCCATCGACAGGGAAGCTGCATGGTTGAACAGGATGGACTCTTCGCTGGCCGTATCGAAGAAGTGGGCTTTGCTCATGTCGATGAGAAGATCGACGGGGGCACCGACTGGTGGCTCTTCGCGGGCGTTGATGCGCGCTACCAGGCTTGCACCGTCACACCGGACGTAGAGGATGATCTCACTACCCATCGGCTCGACCACTTCCGGCACCGCTCTGACCTCTGCGGCTTCATCCAGGCCGGCGGCTGTCGATCGGTCGTAGATGTCTTCGGGTCGGATTCCAAAAACGATCCGATGATCGATGTAGGACGACAGTTTTTCAGCGATTCCTCGTGGGATGCGCAACCGCAGTCCACCACCTGCAAAGAGGAGCCCATCCTCGCGAACGATCTGCCCTTCCACAAAGTTCATCGCCGGGCTGCCGATGAAGCCAGCAACGAACCTATTGCGCGGATGGTTGTACAGCCGCAGTGGCGTGTCGATCTGCTGAATCACCCCATCCTTCATCACCACGATGCGGTCGCCCATGGTCATGGCTTCTGTCTGGTCATGGGTGACATAGACCATCGTCGTCTGCAGGCGGTGATGCAGCTTGGAGATTTCGGTGCGCATCTGCACGCGCAGCTTGGCATCGAGGTTCGAAAGCGGCTCGTCGAACAGAAAGACCTGCGGTTTCCGAACAATCGCTCTTCCCACGGCGACACGCTGGCGCTGGCCCCCCGAAAGCTGCTTGGGCTTACGGTCCAACAGGTCCATCAAGCCGAGGATCTCGGCAGCTTCCTGAACTCGGGCCCGGATTTCGCTCTTGGGATATTTGCGTAACTTGAGGCCGAAGGCCATGTTGTCGTAGACCGTCATGTGCGGGTAGAGGGCGTAGTTCTGGAAAACCATCGCAATGTCGCGATCCTTCGGAGGCACGTCATTGACGAACCGCTCGCCGATGTAGATTTCACCCTCCGTGACTTCCTCGAGCCCGGCAATCATCCTCAAGGTCGTCGACTTGCCGCAGCCACTCGGCCCCACCAGGACCACGAACTCCCTGTTCTGAATATCTACGGTGGCATGATCGACCGCGACAACATTCTTGTCGTAGATTTTGGTTACGTCCTTGAGCTGTACTCGCGCCATTGGTTTGGTGGTCGAATCGAAAATCGAAGCGTCGGACGGACTACGGAGATTTGAGATGAGCGGGTTACTTCAGAAGACCGGGAACAATGTATGAAATTATCCCCGGTTTGTCAAGTCCTTTTCTGACAGCTTCGCCAATACCGGACCCACGGCGTAGTGAGACCCCGTCACGCAGATCAGTTCCTCTGCTGCCGAGGCCGCCTCGAGCGCCGCTTCCACTGCCTCGACCGGGCCTGCGCAGACGCTGGCGGCAACCCCAAAACCCGCAGCGATGCTCTGCAACATTTCGGGCTGTGCCGAGCGATCGCTTGCCACCGGCACACACCACATGCGGCAGGCATGACGGCACAGGACTCGTATCATTGCGCGCACGCGCTTGTCGCTCAAAGCGCCCACCACAAAACTGAGCTGCCGCCTTTCGCCGTAGATTTCGAGCAGCGAGCGCAGAAGTTGCCGCACCGCAGCGGGGTTGTGAGCCACATCCAGAACCAGCACCGGCCGCTCCAGCAGGCGCTGCAAGCGTCCCGGCCACTCCACCCTTGCCAGTCCGTCGGAGATCTCCCTTCGGCCGATACGCCAGCCCTCACCTCGTAAGACCTCCAGGGCTGCCACCGCTGTCACCGCATTGCTCACCTGATGACGTCCCGGCAGGCCCAATCGGACCGGCACCTCACACTCTTCGCGGATGCGAAACCGCACCTGAGAATGGTCGGGCGCCAGTCGGATGTGTGCCGCGACACAGATTTCCGGGGCAAGGACGAGTCGCACCCTCTGCGCCGCCGCCCGCAGATGGAGCACATCCAGGGCTGCGCGGGACATACCGGCGGCCACACAAGGCACCCCCGGCTTCATAATACCGGCCTTCTCGGCAGCGATCGCCCGCACGTTCGATCCCAGATGATCGCAATGGTCCAGGCCGATGGGAGTAATGACAGTCAGTACAGGCTCCACGACATTGGTCGCATCCAGGCGGCCACCCAGACCGACCTCGATCACGGCTACATCGACATGTTCGTCGGCAAAGAATCGCAGAGCCACGGCCGTCAGCGTCTCGAAGTACGTGGCCGAAAGGGACGTGACCTGTCCGAGGATCCCGTCCAGGATGTCGCCGAGCTGCTGCCAGGGTATAGGACGCCCGTCCACTTGAATTCGTTCGTTCACTCCGACAAGGTGGGGTGAAGTGTACAGCCCGGTGCGGTACCCCGCGGCGCGCAGCGAGCTTTCAATGAATGCGGCCGTGGAGCCTTTGCCATTGGTGCCGGCAATATGAATCACCGGGAATAATCGTTGCGGGTTGCCGAGTTGGCTCAGGAGACAACGAATGTTATCGAGTCCCAGGCGCCACCCAAATCGGCCCAGACCATCAAGAAAAGTGTGAATTTCCTGGCGGGTCATCGTACACTATGGTAAGAAACTGTGCAAATCTTTTCCTCTGCGGCGGAACGAAATTGCACAATGCCACTTAGAAAACCTCGGAACCGGGGCTGACTGTCAACGTATTTTCAACGAAGGTCTGACTTTCACGCACAACTTGGACCAAAAAACAAGGTCTTACGCAAAGAAGACAACCGCTCTCCACCCACACTTGCGTCAAGTCTCATACCAGACGAGTTTTCTCATGATGTTTCGAGGTTCTGGCACGCTCTTTGTAACTTATTCATTGTCAGTCGTTTACAAAAGCGCGCGCGGTGGATAACTCGTACTCAGTGATCGACAATGCATCGGTTCATAAGAATCTTCCAGGCTTGCCTCTTCCTGATCGCCTCCTTAGCTGCGGTTCCTTCCGCCTTTTCCGGTACTGCGGGCACCGTTTCGGGGTTCGTCAGGGATAAGGAAACAGGGGCACCTCTGCCCGGCGCCAACATCTTTGTCGAAGGGATGACCCTTGGGGCCATGGCCGACAAGAACGGCTATTTCGTCATTCAGAATGTGCCGGCCGGCAGCTACGATATCCGCGCCAAGATGATCGGTTACACCAGCGTCAAGGTCGTGGGTGTCGTCGTCAATGTGGATATGAACACCCGGCTTGACTTCGCGCTCTCTTCCGAGGTGCTGCGACTCGGGCAGGAGGTCGTCGTCACTGCCAAGCGGCCGTTTATCTACAACGAACTTTCTTCGTCCGCCCATTTCGTCTCTGGCTCTCAATTGTCCGACGAGCTGCCAGTCGACAATTTCCGCGATGCCGTCGGTCTCGTTCCCGGCGTGGTCAATCTGCACTTTCGTGGCGGCCGGCGGACCGACGTCGTCTACCTGGTGGATGGACTTCCGGTGCAAGGTGCCCTGAACCGCGAATTGGCCACCACTTTGCCCAATAGTTCGATTGTGGAAGTCATGGTGCAGACCGGCGGCTTCAATGCCGAGTACGGTCATGCCACCGCCGGAGTGATCAATCTGGTCACACGAGAGGGACGGAACACCTTCCAGGGCATGGCCCGGCTTTACTCCGACCTCCGTGGGGGCGATCTCGGCAACGACAACACGCAGCGGCTGGAAGCGCAGGTCGGCGGACCGCTGACGCTCGGTCTGGCGGGTCCGGTTCTCGAAGGCAGCTATTTCATCTCCGGGAACGTGAACCTGTCCGACACCCCGTGGCGGCAGGAACTCCGCCCGGCTTTCAAGTTTCCGATTTTCCGGAATTACAACCTCAACTCGAAATTCACCCTGCGGTTGAGCAGCAACCTGAAGCTGGTCCTGCAAAGTCTGGTCTCCGATTCTCGTTGGCACCAGTTCAATCCACGGTGGCGACTGAATCCGGGCGGACTGCCTCTGCGGACGCATGACAGCAACCGCCTCAGTGCCACTCTCACCCACACTCTCAGCCCGAGAACTTTTTACACACTGAGCCTGGGGCGGTACAAGGTCACCCGCTCCATCCGTTCCGACTCTCTGGCGTTCGCCAATCCGACCGCCGAGCTTCAGAGCAGCAGCGATTCAGGCGGCATGATTCTGGAAGGCAACATGCTCTGGAATGAGCGCGCCAGCGAAGAGATGCTCCTTGCGAAAGGCGATGTCGTCCATCAGCTCAACGATGCCAATCAACTCAAGTTTGGCGGTGAGATCCAGTACTTCGACATCTCCATGACACGAAACCGCGTGGACTATCTGCCTGTGCGGCAGGAGAGCTCGCAGTTTCTTGCAATCAACCCTACGAATGACAGCTTTCGTCACTTTCCAAAGTCCGCGGCCTTCTATCTGCAGAACCGCCTAAAGCTGCGCAATGTGATCATCAACATGGGCCTGCGCTACGATGCCTTTGATCCGGATATCGCACCGCGGCGGGAGGGGGCCACGTCGACTGCGAGTGGCAGCTCGTCAAGGGTTCGTTCGGCGATTTCGCCACGGCTCAGCATTTCCTTCCCGGCAACCCAGAGGGGGCGTATCCATTTCAACTATGGCTGGTTCTACCAAATGCCGCCCCTGTTCTATCTGTACACGAACTCGAAGTTCGACCTCACAGCACCATGGCCGCTGGTCGGGAACTCGGATCTGCAGCCGACGCGCACCGTAGCCATGGAACTGAGCTACAAGCGAGTCATCTCTGACGACGCCAAGTTCATCATCACGATGTTTCGAAAGGGAATGTCAAACCTGGTCGACACCCGCGTCTTCGCCCTCCCCGACACACAGATCGCCGGCGTACCAGTGTCGCGGAGCTACGCCCAGTACGCCAATACCGGCAGAGGCACAGTGTGGGGTGTGGAGACAGCCATCGACCAGGAACTCAGCCGGAGCGTGGACGCCAAGATCTCTTACACACTGATGCGTGCCGTCGGCACAAGCACCTCGGCGGACGGCGGCTTCAACCAGATGGTCTGGGGAACGCCGTCCACGTCCAGCAAGGAGTTCCCCCTGAGTTGGGACCAGCGCCACACGTTTATTCTTGACTTGAACATCCATCCACCCAAACAGTGGCGCATAAACGTCCTCGCACGCGTGTTCAGCCCCTTGCCGGTCACCACGCCGGGAAGTACCGTTCCAAATGACGGCCGGCTGAACTGGCGTGTGTATCTCGACGGACGCGTCTCCAAATCTTTCCGCTGGGATAAGATCTCGTTGATGCCCTTCGCCGAGATCCGCAACCTTTTCAGCACTGCGGACAACACCTGGCGAAATCGGGCCGGAGTGCCCGGTGCGGAGCTCTTCGACCCGGCTTTGTTCGACATTGGTCGTCGAATTCGCGTCGGCATCGATTTCGTCTGGCGGTAGGAGCGGGGCTCCAAACGGCAGATTCTCGACACCTGAGGTATGATCTCACCGAGCGCGGCCTTCGCCGCGCTTTTCTCATGCTCGCCGCCTCTGTCCTTCCTACTCGATGATTTTGAACCGCCTGCTGGCTTCCGCCGCCTGTCCGGAATTGTTGTCCGTGACACGGACCCGCAGAGTATACAACCCCAGACGCAGTTGACTGAAATCGAAACGAATCCGCTCCACCGTGTCCGTAGCCTCACCCTGTCGAGTGTACGCCGTGCTGCTGGAAGTCTTCTCGCCTCTTTTGAAGGGGTTGATGGAGCCGAGCACGGACAGCAATCCAGAGCCCGACTTCTCACCGATCAGCCGGTACTCGACGCGATAGCTGGTACGCCCGCGCCCGTCCCGCGTCAGGTTGTAGACCTCGAAATAGAGATTCAGGGCCTTGTTGTGCGGTACGTAGAGGTACGGATAGGGCTCCACATACAGCTTCCCCTTGACGAACCCGCGCGTCCGTCGGCTCACCGAATCGGCATCGCGGATGCTCTCAGCGAACTGCACATCACTCAGCGTCAACCTGCTGGTTTCAATCGGAGGGACGAGCAGACGAAGCGTATAGAACTGGCGCTTGTCACCTTCCGGGTTGCGAAGTTCAAAACCGATACGGAAGGTATCGGGTGGCAGGAAAAGGGTGAGTTGCCCGACATAGTCAACCGTGTCGGCCTCGGCCTGGCTTTGTGCCTCGATCGGGTAGACTCGTCGGTCCTGGACGAGGACGTCGCTTTTCGAGTTTTCCACCCGGAAGTAGTTCACCAGCGTCGTCCTCAACCGGCCGCTGGAATCGGCTCGGAAAACAAGATTGCGGAAAGGCACGCCAAAGTAAAGTTCGACCCGCGCCCGACGGCTATCAAGCCGAAAGCGGCTATACGTGAGCCAGAAAGTGAGGGGATGCTTCTCGAGATCGATGTTCGCACTCGATGCCGGGAGCTTCTCATGCAATCGGTCCACATCCGTAACGTAGTTGTTCATCAGCCTGGCGACCAGCTCTCGCTGAAACGGAGCCGTGCCTTGATCGACCAACTCCAGCTCTTGGTCGAGCTGCTGTTGCATGCGTGAATACGCCAGGCCCAGCTCGGCACGTGAGGCAAAGATGTCGCGAATCATCCGCGCCCTGTCGCGCTCGTCCGCCGGCACCGCGATCAAGGCTTTCTGGAAGTCACTTTCCAGACGATAGCTCGCACCGAACTCGACGAAATCAAAATTGACGTTTCCCAGGCGCTGATAGACCCACGACTCCGTAGCCCGGGTGAAACTGCTTGCCGGACTGACGAAGCGATCATCCGGAGGTCCGTAGCGCACGTAGATCATGCCGCGATCATCGTAACCTCTTGACAGGGTGGCGGAGAAGTGCCTTCTTGCATATTCAAGCCGCTGATAATGCTCAACGTAGCGCTCGTTCTCTGGGGTCGCCGGAGTCGGGTCAAGGCTGCGCCAGAAACGCCGAAAAAAGAGAGTCTTGCTTTTCCCCTGTTTGTACGCCTTGCGGTCTCGCACAGTGAGGATATCCGTGACGTCTACAAGCAACGAGTCCAGCAGGTCCTCATCGAGCGGGTAGGTGAGACCTTCGTACAACAGCCGGGTCGCCCGAGCGGCGTCCCCCTCCAGGGCGGCACGCTGTGACCTGCGGATCAGGTCGCGGCCGATTTCCGCAGGCGCCTGCGCCAAACCGCTGGCGATCCAAGTAGAAACGAACAGCAGAAATGCCCCCCGTCCAACAAGCAAACGCTTCATGCCGACACCTTTATGGCTACCCGACCAATATACCGAGTTCGCGGCCCCTTCGCAAAGAAAATCGTTCTCTTCCCAGCTTGTTCTCGCGGAAGCGCTCAGCAGCCATCTATGAGAAGAAAGACTGAGCCATGGATTCTTACCTTCGCAGGGATGACGTGAAAAGCAGGCCCTTTTGGTCACGGGCAACCGCGAGACATGAGCCCCGAGGGAGCAAGGCCCGGGGCTGTTTCTTTCCTTAGAGCGGCGTCGAGCCAATGCATTCCATCACCCGTCGGTCCTGCCCGCCCGGAAGTCGGCAACTCGCCCTGGGCAACTCGAAATCCACAATCCGAAATCAAGACCAGTCCTATATCTCCACGCCGAAGGTCACATACCAGCGCCGGCTGCGAAGGAATAATCCCACCGCATCGCCCTGCCCACCATTTCGGAGGTTGTTGATCGACAGTCCAACAAAGCCCTTGAAACGGTGCCACGGAAACGACTGCCGCACCGCCAGATCCATGTCCCATCGGGAAGGTAGTTCGGCCGACTGCACACTCTCCTTCACGAGCAGAAGCGCCGTCTGTGCTCCCTCGTAGAACAGACTGCCCCAGAGCGAAAACTGGCGGTGTTTCACCGATAGATTGACGGTCGCTTTGTTCTCCGGCTTGAACTGGAACACACGTGGGTCGGAAATATTCACTCCCTGGTATCCGATGCTGAGGTCCGCCAGGCCGTCCAGGAGGGCGGCTCCGACCTGGACCTCGGCTCCGGTCGTCCAGGCCAGGCGTGTGTTAAAAGGTGTGCGTGTGTCCGTAAGCGGACTCAAGAGCTCGGCGATCTTGTTGAGGTAGCTATTTCGAAAGAGCGCCATATCAAAACGTACCTGGCGAATGCTCAAGCCCGTGGCCAGCTCAGGGAACGACTTCTCGATATGCAAGCCGAATTCCGTACCGATATTGCGTTCAGGGTCGAGAACACCCCCACGGAAGAGGTAGACAGGCCTCGTATCGACCTGGAACAGCTGTTCGAGCGTCGGAAACTTGACGTTGGCACCTGTCGTCAGGTAGGCCCGGTAGCGGGCACCGCGAACCTCGCCCGTGCCATTGAAACCAAACTTGTACGTCAGAAACGCGTGGCGGGGTGTGTGGCCGCGGTCCACCTCAAAGGCACTGCCTGCTTCGGTGCGCAGGAAACGATTGTCCGACATCCAATCGACTCGAGCACTCAAGTCCCAATCCAAATAGCGGAAGCCTCGGTGTTTCAAGTCCAGGTGGTGTTGGATGACGAAGACGACGGCCTCCTGGCTGCGTCGAAGATTCGATGTCGAACGCAGGACAAACGGTTGGTCCGTCATCTGCCGCTCTTTGCTGCCGTTGAGGCCGTACCATGCGCGCTCATAACTGTAGTAGAGCCGTACTTCTCCAAATACGTCCCTCTTGAACACGCGCAGAATGCTTGCTGAATCGCCCAGGTTTTCCCTACTCTCGGCCCCAGCCAGCGGCGGCAGAGTGCGCCTGCGGTCGGCGACCCGGCGGACGACGGTCGCCCCCAGGTGCCCAAACCACTTGATGCGACCTTCGAGTGTGCTGGAAAAAATATTCATGCCGAGGCGACTCCTGGCCGGGGTGGTCCGGTTATTGAAATCATTGGAGATATGGATGTAGCGTGCGGAGATCTCACCCCGATCGACACGATACCGTAGCCACAGAGTCTGGAAGATGTTCTCGCTGTTGAGTTTCTGCCGTGTCTCCTCCTGAGCCGACTCGCCGGTCGCGGCGCCAGCGCTACCGTTTGAAAACACCCCGGAGCCCGAGGTTCGCACAGTGCGGTCTGCCTGGCGGCGAGAAAGTGTGTAGGAGCCGGAAAACCGGCCGACACTTTTGTTCAGGCTGAGGGACAAGTCATTGGCCCGAAACGTACCAAGCCTTTGACTCGCCGAGATGGATTGCTGGAACTCCTTTTTCGGCACGATATGAAGCACGCCGCCGAAGGCACCATCCCCAAATACCACCGTGTTGCTGCCCTTGATCACTTCCAGACGGGCGAGGTTCGCAAGAGCAATCTGCGACAGATCGAACGTGTTGGCAGCCGAGCTGTTAAGGCGGATGCCATCGTAGACGATCAAAACCTCATCGGGATTGCCGCCGCGGATCGACACAAACTTTGCACCAGTGGCTGTTTCCGAGATGGCCACGCTGGGGTCGCGGCGCAACACGTCGGCGAGGTCCACAGCCCGACTTGCGGCCTTCTTCATCGGCAAGATAGTCACGGCGGCCGGCACATCCCGCGAGATGAGCATCTCCCGCTCCGCCTGAATCTCTACCTCCTCCGCCTGAACGGGCTTCGGAACCAGCCGAATGCGGCGCAAGAGGAGCAGCGAATCCACAGTGACCCGGCGCGCCATGTAGCCGATGTGCGAGATCTCCACGGTATCGGCAAGAGCCAGAGGTCCGGCCAGGATGAAATGGCCCTGCTCATCGGAAACAGCGCCGTGGGTTGTACCCAGCACCACGACGTTTACGCCGCTAAGCGGCAACCCGGTGCGGGCATCCACGACCACTGCCTCGACGCGAGGCGCCTGCCCTCGAACCGCAGAAACCGCCATCAGCACTGCGATCGAAAAGCAAAGAACCCATCCCGCCGCCGGCCTGATCATCTGCTCTCCTTTTCTTCGAAAACCTCACCGGGCCGAAACAAAGAACGCCTGTCACCGTGCAGAATATCCCTCCCTCTGCAGGATGGTGCAGGCGCTTGCGTCATCGCCGCCCGTACACTGCGATGTCGACTTCAAGCTACCGAATCAGAACAAGTTTGGTGGTTGCAACTCTCGAGGCCCTCACCAGCCGGGCAAAATAGACTCCCGACGCCACCGGGTTACCGGCATCGTCGATCCCGTCCCATCGCGCCACGAACCGACCTTCACCCACCGGACGCGGCGTGAGCCGGCGCAGTCGCCGTCCCAGCCGGTCGTACACAGCCAGTTCAACCCCACGGGCAGAGCCATCGACCTCGAACTGCAGCAGCGTGCTGCCGTTGAACGGATTCGGATACGCCGGCGACAACCGAAAACGCCGCGGACCGGACTGCTTGCCACGCTCCTCCACCTGAACCGTCTGATCCGCCGCAAAGACGAAGACCTCTCCGCCGCCTGCGCCGGGCGCTCCCAGCACCAAATCGGACACGCCATTGTTGTCGAGATCAGAGACGAGGACAGATTTACCCATCTCGGCTCCCGCCTCAGGGCCGAGATAGATCACCGACGCCGGCTTTGCCAGCAAGTCCCAGTTCCCAGCGCCGACAGCACCAAGGATCATCACCTCGCCGGCATTCTGGCGTCCGCGCGGGTCTGCGGCCGGTGCCCCGACCAGCAGGTCGACCTTGCCGTCTTGATCGATGTCGGCGACCGCAACGCTGTAGCCGAACTGACCAGACCGGGCTTCACCAACCCCCGTGAAGTCGGCTGCAGAATCCTGAAGATCAACCACTTCGGGCAATTCGGCACGGCCCCAGAAGGCGAATACCGCGCCGCGTTCGTTCGGCCCGGAAGGCCAGCTCGCCTGCCGTGCCCCGGCTACCAGGTCGCTCACGCCGTCGCCATTCAAATCGCCGGTGGCGAGGGAGAAGCCAAAGTGGTCTCTCCTTCCCGCGCCGAGGAGGACCACCGACGGATTCTTCCTGGCCAGATCCAGCGAGTCCGGCAACCTTGCTCCGCCGGTGACGACGTAGGCCTCGCCGGCATGGGGTTTGAAGTCGACGTTCACCTTGTAGGCCCCGATCGCCACATCATCGAAAAGATCGCTGTTGAAATCGGCCGATGCCAGCGACCAACCGAACCGGCCCTGCGCCTGCCTGCCGCTCACCGTCAGCGCTGCTGGTGTCACCTTCAGGTCGATTGTCCCCTGCAGGTTCGGTCCGCCGAGGACAACATAAACCCTGCCGCTGACGGCTCCGGCCGTCCCTGAGGCGCGCGGCGCCGACAAGATGAGGTCCATGGGGCCCTGGCCGTCGATATTGCCTACGGCCACCGCTGTGCCCAGATTCTCAAAGAAGGTTGCGCCCCAGATCTCTACGTCCGCCTTGGAGGGCCCAAGATCCAGAAGGGTCGGCCACTGGCGGCGTCCGAAGAAGACATAGACGACTCCCGACTCCTGGCGAAACTGCCCCGCCTTCTCCGGCGCGCCGATCACCAGGTCATCGACGCCGTCGCCGTTCACATCCCCCGTTGCCAGAGATCGGCCCAGGCCTCCCACCGAGTCGACGGCGGTGATGGTCACATCGGGCGTCTCTTCAGCCAGGTCAATCACTCCGGAGCTCACGGGCCCGAAAAAAACGAACACAGCGCCCGGGCCAAATCGCTGATCCGCACGTTGTCCCGGAGCTCCGATGACCAGGTCGCTCTGACCGTCGCCGTTCAAATCACCCGCTGCCAGCGCGTACCCAAGTCGGGCAATGCTGCCCGAGGCGAAGATCCGGATCCTGGCCTGCTCGCGGCCCGTATCGATGATCACCTGGCCGAACCCACCGCTGACAGAAGCTGCGGCCATCGCTGCCACAGCAACGACAACCCCGCGCCGCCAGCACAGCCGAGCGCAGATCCCCATATTGCGGAACCTCCAGAACAAGCTTCTCAATGAATCCGGCGAGCCCAGTTCTTCCAGTCTGGATTCTGCACCTCGCCCAGGGCATCGCTGTGGACTAAAGTGTATTCCTTGTGCCCTTCCTGATCCACGAAAACGAACTCCACGCCTCCCTGGACGGCATTGTAGTGCCAGATCTCGTAGGGCATCATGTCTTCGGAACTCGGGAAGTAGTCGACATCGTCGGGGGGGCCGTAGAGGACGTAAACGCGACCGCGATCGGTGCGCCACCCCTCCCGGCTGAAGCTGCGGAACTTGGCGTTGGCATACTCGATTCGCTTGAAATACTCCTGGCGCATTTCGTTGATCGGCGTGTCGGGGTTGGGATCGCGCGATTTCCAGAAGGAATAGAGAAAATTCCGCTTCGCTTCGGCGCCCTTCAGTTTTGCCCAGAACTTCTTCTCGTTGTCGCGCACGATGTACTGGATCTTGTCGAACTCCTGGTCCAGCTCGGGCTCGGACATGCCAGCGAACACACTCGAAGCAACCTCCTCGTCCACGGCACGCTTTGCCTGCTCGCGATCGACGTCAGGATTGTAGACATAGAATTTCTTGGAGGCTTGCCCGACCGGCTGGTCGCCGCCGCCGAGAATGGCAACGTTCAGGAAGTACACGCCCGTAGGCAAGGACGAGACGTTGACCGTGCCAACCTCGACACTCGAAGGTACGACTCGCTTGGTCCTCACCCGAGGCTTGATCGATTCCACCGGATTTCCGTCGGCATCGGTCACTGAGCACCGCGTCTGGTAGGTATCTCCGGCGATACCCTGCTGCAGATGATAGGCCTCGACGTAGTAGTACACGATCGGCAGTTCGGCACCGAAAACGCAGCCAGGGTTGGGAATTACCTCGAGGGTGTTCTTGTAAAAACTGCTGCGCTGCTTCGAGCCCGACGATCTGGCGATGGAGGTGGCCAGTTCGAGCTGGCTGAGGGCCATCTTTCCAGCAGGTGAGGGTTTGACGCTGAAGTCGATGATGGCGCTATCGGCGTTCGCCGGGTTGTTGGCATCGCGTGCAAACAGCTTCAGGACGTATTCTCCCGGCGCAACCGGGTAGCGTAAGACGTCGACCATGTTGCGCACGCCGATCTCGGATGTGTCCTGCACCATCGACTCCATTTTCCACATATCGGCTGCCCAGAGCGAATCGCCGCGCCACAGATTCAACCGCACCAGAGCAGCCGCTGCCAGGGTGCTGTCGGAACCGGGGCGGTACGTCAGGCCTACCTGATGGATGGCGTAATATACTTCAACATAGGCCTTGTCCTGCTGATTCCAAAAAACCGCATAATCGGCCTCGATTGCCAGACGAGGCGAACCTGGGTTGTCGTCCGCTCCCTGCACGGGCAATGCCGCGTATCCACCTGCCCAGGACAGCACCGCCAACGCTGCGACAAAACAGACAGATCGCATTACCAATGTCTCCTCCTTTCAACTTATCGCCTTGCTGACGCCCCTGTGGAGATGCAAGCTGCACCCTCTTTAACGACTCAAGTGGGGCGCAGGCTCCCTGGGCCGGGATCACAAGCTCGGTGCTGTTGCTCCGACATATTAAAAAAAGGGTTGGCCGCAATCGACCAACCCTTTGTCCCACCATACGGATCGTACTAGAAGCCGACTTTTAAGGAGATCCACTGGTTGTTATCGAAGAACTCAGTGGTGCGGTAGGCATAATCTACCATGAGGTTGACATTGCCACTGAGGTTGTACTTGAAGCCGGCACCGAACGACGGCCCAAACAGATAGGTCTGGTTGCTCGACTCGAACGAGTTGTTCTCCGAATCGAAGCCAACCGTGTAGGCGCCGCGCAGGAAGATTATGTTGTTCAGCGAGTACTCCAGCCCTGCCGTATACCGATCCAGCCCGAAGTTGTCGTTTAGGAAGTTTCCATGAAACGACAGGCTGTTCGACTCGCTAACGCTCCAGTCGTACGATATGCCGAGCTCCAGCGTCGTCGGCATTTCGAACGGCGAAACCGGAATCTCGAGCGGGCGAACTCGGCTGTCACCCCGTTGCTCCGGAATCCTCGTCCGAACCTCCAGGTCTGAGCCGCTGAACTTCATGTTGGGACCGAAGTTCTTGAGCGCCACACCAAGCTTCAGACCGCCGATGCCGGTCGAGTACTGCAGACCGAAATCGAAGGCGACGCCGACAGCCGTCTCACGAGTGATCTGCTCGGAGATCAGCTTCGCCGTCGTCCCGAAGAGGATTCGGTCGGTCATCGCCTTGGAATAGGTGAGGCCGAGAGTGAGAAAGGTCGGCGCGAAGGTGTCGCCCGTACCGTCCGGGGCGATCTCGGTGGTCACCGGGATCTCGCCGAAATCCAGGGTTTTCAGGCTGAACCCGATCCAGCCCACGCCGCCGAACTGCGCCGCGACGGCAGCATAATCGACATTGATACCAGCGATATACTCCATGTGGGAAACCAACACCTCTGCACCCTGGCTCGACCCGGCAACACCTGCGGGGTTCCAATAGATGGCCTCAACGCCTGTGATGCTCGAGGTCACGGCGCCACCGAGGGCGGTGCCCACCGAGCCAGTTGGAATCAGCAACTCCTGTGCGCCTGCCGTACCCCGGCGCTTCGGATTGCCAGCATCTGCTGTGGCAGCCATGACCAACAGGCCGAAGACGACCAACAGGCAGACAGGGAATCTATGACGTGTCATTTCTTAACCTCCTTCAATCTCCGTCAGGATGTCCAACCCAATGGCTTCTTGATTGCGACGATGCACATCGCGGGGGACCCGGTTCGCTACCGGGCCCCTGCGTGCGGATCGAATCCATTACAGCACGTCCAACCGCTCTTCAGGCATGAACACGGCCATCTTCAGCACGCGCTGGCCGAGTTGTGCCCCCAGATCGATGTGGACGATATAAATGCCACTGGCGATGGGGATGCCGCTGTCGTTTCGGAGGTCCCACTGCTGGAACTGACCTCCCTGATGGTCGATGCGCTTGACCAGGTCGCCGGCAAGCGTGAAGATACGGATCGTCGCTGTCTCGGGAAGATGCGTGAAGGTGACGAAGCGCCGCAGCGGGTCGGTCTCCTCCACGTTCCGGGCATAGTAGGGGTTGGGGAAGACGTTGATCTTCTCGACATCCTGCCGTGCCAGGTCTGTGCTTTGCACCACTGCCGGAGCAGACACCTCAAAGACGTCGGCAGAAGTGTTCACGCGGTTCGGCTCCAAAGTGAACACTGCGCCAGGATCCTGAAAGAGAGCCCGTGAGCCGCGCTGCCTGAGCCAGAGGACGTACTGAACCGGGAAGCTGGAATGGTCGGCGCCGTTCTCCATGAAATCGCGACCACCCTTGTTTGGATCATAGATCGTGCCTGTAGGATCGTAGTCGTCATCCATGACCCAAATGTAGTTCCAACGGTGGTCGATCCCTTCCGCCTGGTAGTGCACGTTCCAGAGACCGTTGCCGTCGCGATCGCGAACGATGACGGCCAGTTGCCTCGGAGGATCGGAATCGACGTCCCAGGCAGAGAACGGGATATCAAAGAAGCCTTCGTAGTTGCCAGGCCCCCAGGTGAAGTACATGAAGGCCTTCGAGCTGTTCGGGTGTGAAGTATCCACCGTGTAGGGCTCGCCAGGCTGGACCGTCCCCTCCAGAATCGCGCCCCAGCGAATCTCCACCTTCTTGAAGTCGCCGGGCGCAAGGCTCGAACCGGTGAAGTTGGGTCCAAGGAAGACGCCGCCAAAAAAGATGTCACCGCCACCATTGACTCCGCTGAACCAGCGATCGCCCGTTCCGGTGCCCGGCGTGTAGTCCCAGTCTTTGGCGGCAAGCGGTGGACCCAGCACCTTGACCATCAGGCCGTCCGCGATGGGATACTCGTTGTCGCCAGACTGGTTGGTTTGGTCGGAGAGCACTGTCTTATTGGCGGTCACATCGACGAGATTCCAGGTGATCTCCTGCCCTTCGGTGAAGGTCACCTGGTAAGTGTGCCCGGTGGTAGACGACGGGTCGATCACGATCGGAATCACCGAACCATCGCTCCGTCCGGAAAGACGCGTGACGGCCAAGGTGTCCATGAAGGTGGCCGTGTACCTGGTGCCGAGTGGCGGAGACTGGGGAGTCACTTCCAGGATCTTCATCGGGCTTTCCAGTACTTTCGGAACGCCGATTTCCGAGTTGCCATCCGGGTTCACCGCGAAAGCCGTCACAGCGAACCAGTACTTGCGCCCGTTGATCAGCGGAGAACGGCCGCGCGTCTCGTCCACATCGGTGGAAAAGAATCGCTGAATCCCATTGTTGGTGATGGGTTGCACCACCTTATTGACGGCGCCCTCATCCGTGAAGACAACGTCGCGAACCGGTTCGAAGATGTTGTCGACGACATCGTAGGTGGCGATCAGCGTCGCCGGCGTGTTGGGGGAGACCTGAGGCCCGGAGACCTGATAGACGTTGTAGCCCTGGAACTTCTGCCTGCCGATCAGATCCGGCACGTCGTAGGCTTCGGCTGAGTCGTCCCATTCCAGAACGATGCGTCCGTCCAACTCACGCACCGTCACCTTCGGCGTCGGCGGCGTGGGTGGAAGGGCGAAGTTCCGGTCGTAGGCCGCCTGCGCTGCCTGGTCAAGCTGACGAAGCTTGACGATACTCTGCAGGTTGTTGCTTCCCTGAGCGCAGATCATGCCGCCAACGACTTCCTGCGTATCTCCAGGTGCCATGGTGAAGGGGCCTGTGGTCATCAGGAAGCGGCGGTCGCCCGACGAGTGGGTCATCGGGTCAATCCAGCCTTCTCCGGTCACCGGGTCACCAGGATGGACGAACTTGGTGATCTGGCCCGTGGTTGGATCGACGTACGGCTCGCCGGCGCGGTTCAGACCTTTCATGTAGTTGAGGGCTTGAACCGCGTCTTCGGGATCACCCCAGTCGTTCCCGCCGCCGTTGATGTACTTGGCGAAGGCCGAAATCTGCAGATTCTTCCAATCCGGAACCTTCTTGAAGTTGAAGATCGCCGTATCGCCAGGAGACGGTACGATCGGTC
>CAZGRP010000010.1:50567-90997 GCA_964527995.1 uncultured Cytophagia bacterium
GGAACCTTCTTGAAGTTGAAGATCGCCGTATCGCCAGGAGACGGTACGATCGGTCCCTGGAAGAAGTCGTATCCCAGGGCAGGTGCGCGAGGCCCATAGACAGCATCGGCACCGTCGTTCCAGGTATAGCCCAGACTTAGGGTTGTATCCACGCCGACAAAGTCGTCGCCCGCGTCTCCAACGTCGGCGTCATCCCAGAACGAGGCGTACGTCGAATCGATGGTGTTGCCACCCTTGTTGATGATGGTGAACTTCATGAAGATCATGTCGCCGAAACCATCGGTGCGGTTGAAGCCCCAGAGGTACATCTGCACCTCAACACCGAGAGGCTTGGTGGACCACAGGTTGGCGTGCGCCGCCTCATCGAAGTCGTTGAACACAGACCAAAGAGCGGCATCGCCCAGGATCAACGGATTGCCATCCGCGTCGACCGGTGCACCATCCTGTACTGGCCAGTTCAAATAGTCCTCGCCGGGCACCGTGTTCGGATCGTTATCCAGTGCGGCCTCTCGGTCGCTGCGGGTGATGATGTAGATGCGGAAACGATCAAGGTTCGGGTCCTGCGGCACTCCATTCACCACGGTTCCTGGGGTGTACTCCACCGAGTACTCGGCGGCGGCCGAACGCAGGTCTCCGTTCACCTGGCCGATGAGCCACAGGCCCGAGGCAAAGTTGATGGTGTTGCCCGAACCCGCGGGCCACTCCATACCGGCGTCACCTGTACGGAACCAGCTCACAAACTGACCGCGGTTGATCACGTCGGTCCTGACCCGGTTCGGGATGAAAGCGCGAAGCTCAAAAATGCTCGGCTTCAAGAGCGAGGTTGAGCCTGGCCTTCCCGACGTACCCTCGGGTACCCCGGCCACGACGACCAGCGCCGCGACGAGGCTGAAAAGGAGGGCCAACGTCAAGGCCGGAAGGTATTTTCGTGTCATCCTATTCCTCCTAACCAATCTCCCGTCATGAATTCTATTCAGGCAGTGTAGCTTGGGGGCAGAGGTGGACTTGCTGAAGCGCAAGCCCGCCCCTGCTGTCCCGGCTCAACTAGCCTCCGATTAGAGCGAGAAACGCAGGCCGAAGCGATACTGCCGAGGCGCACCCCAACGGCCAGGGTTCTGGATTCTCGGCAAGTAGAAGTTGGCTGCGATCGGGTTGTTTTTCATCCAGGTGCGACCCTCAGGTGTCGCCAGCCAGCCGTCGTTCGCAGGATCACCGCTGGTCGTGAACACGGCCTGCACGTTCCTGGCATTCAGCAGGTTGATCACCCAGAGATAAGCGTCGAACTCGACGCCGCCAACCTTGAAACGCTTGTCGAGACGGGCATCGAGGTTATAGGTCCACGGCATGTGAGCCGAGTTGATCGGCGCCCCCGGACGGTTCACCGAGCTCGGCCCCGTGGCGAAGATCGCTGACACGATTGGAGGACGACGCGGCGTGTACGGCAGACCGCTGCCGAAGGTGAACAGCAGGTTCAGACCAACGCTCCCCAACGGATGACCGTTCATAAACAGCGGTCCGTCGTCCGGACGCGTACGAACGTCGACGTTCACCGTGCCCGTATGCCGCTGGTCGAAGTCGGTAGGCGACACGAACGTGATCGTGTTGCCGCCCAGCCAGGCGATGTTGGCGCCTGTGGTGGCGTTCGAACCGGTGGCGCCGGCATACTGCAGGGTGTAGGACGCCCGCGCCGCCACACGCTCGGTCCGCCGCAGGTCAAAGCTGAAGGAGAGGCCTTTGACTGTACCGTAGTCGCCGTTGGCGTAGTGCGTGTACTGGCCGTGAGCGGCTCCTTCTGCCGGAAAGACCTGCTGTAGCTGAATCAGGTCACGCAGCTCTTTGTAGTACGCGGTGATGTTGAAGGCCATGTTGTCGCCGATCTGCTGCCGGAAACCAAGCTCATACTGCGTGGTCTTGACTGGCTTCAGATTCGGGTTCCCAGCGATGGTGAAGTTACCGGCCTGCAACTGGTTGGCAAACACCACCAGACTGGTGAACAGTCGGTTCAGTTCAGGATGCTGCGTGAACTTCCCGTACTGCGCGTGGAATACGGTCCTGTCCGTCACCGGGAAGGACAGTCCCAACCGCGGGTTGATGTTGGTGAAGGTTTTGGGCGGCACCAACTGCGACGGATCGACCAGGCCGCCGGAGAACTTGATGTTGGTCGGGTCCTTGAAGCGCTCAGTATTCGAATCAAAGTAATCGAGACGAAGACCGATGTTCAGCACCAGATCGCGATACTCGAGCTTGTCCTGGATGTAGGCCCCGAGCACGACCGGATGCTTGGCTCCGGAAGGCGTGCCGTCCAGATTCTTGCGGCCATCCAGGGTATAGCCAATGTTGTTCGCGTAGGAGGCACGGAACACCAGGTCGTTGATCTGCCCAAAGCTGGCGATGTTCGAGGCCAGACGTGTGGTCTGGATGCTGTAGTTGCGGATGGTGTTGTAGCGCCACTCCAGCCCGGCCTTCAGCTCGTGGATGCGGCCAGCCTGATGCGTGATGTCGAACTTCAAGCCGACATAGGTGGTGCGGTTCCTGGCAAATGAGCTGAAGATGTCGCCAGGAGCAGCGAAACGGACGAACTCGTCCACCGGAGCCGGGTCCTGGCCGTTGCTACGCAGCCATGGGTTGAATTTGCCGTCACTGCCCAGCGTGCCATCGGCCTTGACGATGTCGTCTTTGTCTTCAGCGTTGAAGATATCACTAAACCAGAAGGGATCGCCAGTTTCGGTCTTGTTACGAAACCAGCTCGCTGTAGCAGTATAGAACGTGCTCGCACCCAGGGTGTGCGTCGCCTTGATGTAGTACGAGTCGGTCCAGGACTTGGTGCGGGAGTCTCGCAGCCCGTTCAGGAGCGAGAAGAAATGGTTGTAGTTACGGTTATCAAAGCGGGATGAGTTACCACCGATCTTGAACTTCAGTGTCTGGAAGTCAAGGGTGATGTTGCCGTTCCAGTGCCACTGCGCCGAAGCCGCATTCGGTTTCGGCCCGTTCAGCATCTTGAACTGGGCCACGACCGTGTCTCCCGCGGCAGCCCCATAGCCGAGCGCCTGCGGGAACCGAAAGAGCAGGCTGTCCAGGTTCACCACCTGGATGTGTCCGGCACCGAACAGCGTCTGACCGGGTTGTAGTATGGCGGGCGCCGGATAGACGACGTCGTTCGTGCCCGCTTTCACAAAAGCCGGGAAGGGCGCAATCGTCGGGTTGCTGTCACGCAAGAAACGACGCTCACCGGCAATGTAGAACCTCACTTTCTCACCAAGCGACGGCACCGGCCCGCTCAAGGCAAGGTTGTAGAGGTTGTAGCCGTAGCTGTAAGCACCCAGAATCGAGTCGCGCTCCTTGAGGTACTCGTCGGTGATCCATTCGCCCGTGAGCGAATACTTGCTGCCGCCGGTCTTGGTGGTGGTGTTGATGACGCCAGAATTGGCGAAGCCATACTCGGCGTTGTAACCGCCGGCCTGGTAGGAAACCTCCTCGATAGAGTTGTGGATGATGTCTCCAGCACGACCCAGCGTATACGGATTGTTCTGGTAGACGCCGTCCACGTAGTAGGCCACCTCTTCCCGACGACCGCCGCGGATGTAGAGGGTGCCACCTCGGCGGACAACGCCGGCCTCAAGGGCAACGACATTGGCATAGCCGCGGACCGGAATGTCCTCAAGGTCCTTCGCAGTGCGAATGTGCACCTCGTTGGTGGCATTCTTGTTGACCAGCGGACGCTCGGCCACGATCTCAACCGACCCCACCTCGATCGCCTCGCTCGGGAGGTCGAAATTTACCTCCGTGGTGAGGTCAATGTTGACGACCACGTTGCTCATCGTGACATCCCGGTAGCCAATGAAACTGGCTTTCACAGAATAGGTGCCCGGCGGCACGTTCAGGATCACGTACTCGCCGTTTACGTTGGCCGCGGCACCCAATGTCGTCCCTACTACGATGACGTTGGCTCCGGGTAGCGGATCGCCGGTCTCCTTATCCCTCACTACACCGGCAATCTTCCCGGTTGTGCCAGCGTACAAGGCCGCCGGGACAAGAGCCAACAGTACCAGGACGAGAAATTTTTTCGCCATTGTCTCCTCCTTAACACAGTTCCTGAACTGTACATCACTTCGAGGCATGCATCGTTCGCTCGCGGGACACTTCTTCATGCATCCCCGCCGGCGCAAAACTCGCGACATCTCTGCCTGGGCAACACCTCCTCTCTTGGAAGATTCCTCTTATGGGCTGGTGCAGAAAAACTGAAGTCACAAATGGCGCAATTCCGTTGCCATGCTCAGCGGCCCTAGACCGGCGGCTCTATTCGCAAATGATATGCCAATGCCGGTCATTCCTGCGGGCAGATCGATCCGCCCTGCCATCAAGAATCAAGAAATCATTATGTTACCAGTCCGAAACAATAGCCTCGGAGGGAGAGCACTCCAGCAAGCGGTGTGCAAATTGTTGCACAACTGAGGCGAGAATTTGCATATGCGACAAGGCCGGAAGGATCACGGACGGAATGACACTCTGGTCGGACGGGGATCAAAAAGGAAAGGACAGTAGATTGCTTTTCTCGGATGCTTTCGCGGCAGATTCCTTATTGGCAGCCCCCTTCTGATGGACCGTTGCAGCCACACCCTCCTTTAGCATTTTGCATTTTGCATTTTGCATTGTCACAGACCGTTGTCCTGGTCCGCGATGATGACGAAACGTCCCCCCTCCCGCTTGAACGGAATTTCGAGATATCCAGGCCCCAACTCCTGCACGTCCGGACCGAGGCTGGCCAGCAGTGCCGGCGGCAGGTCGTCCTGTTCGATAAGGAAGTATGGCACTACTTCATACTCCCCGGGCGGTAGCATCCCGCGGCGCAGATCGAGGACCATCCTCCAACTCCGCGGCTCGGGCCCCACCCTTTCCACAGCCCGCGCCTGGCCGGTCGTATCGGGAACATCGACGAAAACGTCTCCCGTGCCCAGATTCCTCAGCACAATGGCGCCCAGGAGTCCACCAACCATCTTCGGGAAAACCACGGTGACCGTGTCCAACGTCGCCTGCAGCGTGACCTCGATGTCGATCGAACCCTCGAAATCACTCGGCACCGAGGCGGGATCAACGAGCGTACGAACGCTGAGGATTTTGAACAGCCGCAGCTCTTCCTTGAGCTCGCCCTCCGGGTTGATGTCTCCGCGTGCCCGCAGAAACTCGCCGTTCTGTACGATGACGTGAGCCGCAGCCAGTCTAAAGTTTGCCACGTAGAAAAAGAGGTTGAAGGCGCCGGCAGCGATCCGCGAACCCCCTTCCGACGTTCGCGGCAAGGTGATCAGGAAGCTCCCCGCTCCGTCCGTGCGCGTGGCGATGTTCGTTCCCTCCAGCCAGACATAGATCCCGTCGGGGGATGAGCCGTCGCTGAGAACCACCCGCCCGGTCAATTCTCTGCTGCCGGTCACAATTCCCTGGTCGGAGACCGGGCTGCTGGTGCACCCTACGGCCGCGAACATGCAGGCGCTCAGTCCGAGCACCAGCCGCAGGCATTGAGTTTTGAGGCTCGTGTTCTGAATGACGGAATAGTGAGGAAAGACTAGTACTGCGCTCCGAACGTCAGGTAGTAGCGCCGATCCCGGATGGCCAGTCCCTGCAGGGCCATCCCCTTGCCGTGCAGGAGATTGCGAGCGCTGGCGTTCAAGAACAGCTTCGCCCCCTTGAATTCAAAGGTCTTGCTGAAATGTACATCCAGATTGCTGAAGGCCGGCAGCGTGACCTGGGCAAACCCGCCGCTGCTCTGGCGAAGCCAGCCGACTTGTTCTCCCTCGGCAAACCAGAAAAGCCGAAACGAATAGCCGGCGTGATCCACGCTCAAAGTGGATGTGTACTTGGTCTCTGATTTGAACGGAAAGGCTGCCTTCTCCGAGATGAAGTAGCGCGACAGCCCCAGCTCCAGTGTAATCTTCTTGCGAAACAGAAAGAGCGCCGGCCTGGCTTCGAATCCGGAGATGCGAGCTGTCTGGACGTTGTCATAGAAGACCAGCGGAACCCCCGGGAGGATCAGGGCGCGGAATTTGTTGTCATAATGATTCTGAAAGAAGCTCCCGGATAGCTGCCATCCGTACACGGCCGGCCGCTGGCGCATTTCGCGGGTCACCGAGACTCCGATTTCGACACTGCTGTTCTTCTCCGGGCTCAGGTTGGGACGGAATTCAGCCGGCCCTGTCGTCAGCGGCGTGCTGACTTCTTGCAAGAGCGTGGGAAATTTCACATTCGCGCCGAAAGTCAAGTAGCTGCGCATGTAGATGCCGCGATGATATCCTCGCAGATCGAACGAGAACTTCGCCATGGTCTCCTGCCACACTTTCTCGGCCGTGACGAGGCGCTGACCTTCCTGCGGCAGCGTCGGCGCGCGAATCACCACTCCAGGCGTACGCTCCCCTCCACCCGGGGTGCGACTCTCATCCGTCACGCGGTCGTAGCGAAAGCTGACCCCCACGGTCACCCGCTGCAGGAAAGGAGAGTCCATGGAATCGTTGAGCTTGAAGATCGCCACCAGCCCATGGTGGCGGCGCTCGAACTGCGAGAGCTCGGCAACGGCCCCGGGGGTCGACGAGCCACCGATCTGATCACGCAGGTCGAGACGCGAAAGTCGCAACTGATACGCCAGCACGAGATCGGCAGGTCCATGATGCACAGGCTTCTTGACGTCGAGATAGAGGGTGCGATCTCGGAGGTCGCGCGACAGAGAACCTCCCAGCGCCAGGGATTGCGTCTCTTCGATCGTTCGGCGCGAAAGGGAAACCGACAGCCCGCGGAGAACTCCCCGACGGCTTGTGTATACCCCGGAAAACAGTTGGCTCAAGTCCTGCACGCTCTCTTTGTCACGGCGGTTGGTGTAGTGTAGCGACGAGCGGAACCAGGTCAAGTCGACCAGGCTCGCCGGCCGACCTTCAGCGTCCCGGGAAAACTCGAACCGCAGGTTGGCGTTGTGGTGGGTCGACGAGTTTTCAAGCCCGTTACCAGCACCGGGGGCATCGAGAAACTCTCTTCTGGCGCCGCCACGCTCGAGGTTGTAGCCGGCAGTCACTCCCCCCATCTTTTCGAAGAGGTGCAGGCCCCAATTCCCCGAGCGATAGGTGCCGAGCCTCTGCTGGAATCGCAGATGGTAATCCTTCTCCACCCTGGGAACAATGTTGATGACGCCGGCGAAAGCCTCCGGGCCGTAGAGAGCCGTGTTGCTGCCCTTGATCAGCTCCAGCCGGCTGATGTCTTCGAGATCGATCAGGGAGAAGTCGAAGATGTTGTCGAAGACGTTGTTCATCTTGATGCCGTTGTACAGCACCACCACTTCATCGGGATTTCCACCGCGGATGCCGATCACCTTTCGGCCGCTCAGCTCCTCGTCCACCTGCACGCTCTGATCGGTGCGCAGAAGGTCGCCGGCATCGACGTAGCCGCGGATCTCGAATTCACGGCTCTCGATCAGGGCAACCGGCTGGGGCAGGTCCTGGTCGATTTCCATTCGACGAGCCCGCTCCTCTTCGATAACCACCCCGCGCAGCGGGATGACGCGGGGCTGCAGAAACACCTGCCGCAGAAGAGCGAGAGAGTCGAGAGGAACTTCGAGCCTCTCATAGGCGATGTGGCGGAAGACGACGACAAGGCCGCTGGTCTTGGGCGGGGAAGGAAGCCTGAAACGGCCGGAGAAATCGGTGGTGGTGCCGATCTTCGTGCCCTTGATGAAGACGTTGACGTTGCTCACCGCGCGATAGGTGTTGCGGTCTCGAACAACGCCCGTCACCTGATGCCTCTGCCCGAACGAGGACGAGGCGAGTACGCCGAACAGCAGTGCCGCGACCAGGATCGGTCGAAGCCTCGTCCTACCGCAAGAACCGCTCCCAATTGTCATCGCGCAACTCACCCCGTTTCGTCGAGTGCACCAGCTCGTAGTCGCCGTAGCCGCTGCGATCGACAAACACGAATACGACGCCGTTTTCGATGCGGTAGTAGTGCCAGATCTGGTACGGCTTGGTCTCACCCAGGCTGGGGAATCTTTCGATTTCATCCGGGCGGCCGTAAAGGATGTAGACTCGACCTCGGTCGGTGCGCCATCCCTGCTTGGAGAGGGAGCTGTACAGCTCGTCGGCGGCCTTGACACGGCGCAGGTACTCCACCCGGCTCACCGGCCCCCACTCGAACCGACCGCGCTGAGCGTCGGCCCAAAATTTGGCCAGGAACTTGCGCTTTGCCTCGGTGGTTGTGAGCTGAGCGAACATCCTCGCCTCCTGGTCGGTGGCGATGTAGCGCGCCTGGCGGAACTCGCTGTCGAGTTGATCGGTGGTATAGCCCTCGAGTTGTTTTTCTACAACACCGACCTCAGGGGCTGAAGCCGTGTCCAGGTGGGGGTTGTACACAAAGAACGTTCGATCAGCCCGCGCCACTTCACGGTTCTCCTGATCCAGGAGCAACATGCGGAAGACGTATCGCCCAGAAGGGACCGCCGTGATCATCGTGGTTCCCACCTCCACCGCACTGTGCTTCTGGTACTTCCGCGGCCTGCTGGATGTCCGCACCACCTTACCGGAGCCGTCGATGATCAGCGTTTTCACCGTGTACTTCTTCTCGGGTTCCACATTGTAGAGCTCTACATAGTCGAACACGACTGGTGAAGTGGCCACGCCGAACACCAATGAAGGGTTCGGGATGACTTCCAGCGAGTTCTTGTAGAACAGGTCGGTTTGCCGGCGCGACCGTGCGACCTTCTTGCACAGCTCGATGTCGCTGACAGCAATCGAGTCAGGGTACTGGACGATCTGAATCGGCAGGGTCAGGCTATCGCGGCGCGAAATGTTCAGAGAATCCACCGCCAGCACACTCAGAACATAATCCCCAAAGGGAAGCGCGAATCCTGCCTGAGTAATGAACGGATAGCGATACCAAACCCCGCTCGTGTCTGCCTCTTCGATCTTCAAGTGGGCGCGCCGGCTGAAGACGACTTCGTCGTCGGCAGCTTTGGTCACTCGGGTCGACAGAATGACGCCGGCCCGATATTTCCCTTCGGACCATGCGTAGGTGAGAAGGCTCGGATAGAATCCGTAGTAGACCTCGAGATAGCCAGAAGCATTGTCGTTGCGAAACCTGGCATAGTCGAGATTCAGGACAAAGGGAGTCTTCGGGGCGATGCTTTGGGCGGCCAGGTCGGCGCCCGCAAGCATGCCAACAAGCAAGGTAAGGAGAAGCTTCTTCATTACATGCCTCTCTGATTCAGGGACCGTACGAAATCAGGTTGGCAAGCAAACGGAATGCCCCAGCGTGGATGTTGAGCAACTGCGGCGCCAGCGCCAGATCGATGTACGTCTGGCGACCTTGGCCGTGGGCCATGGTGACGACGAGTGGCTCCCCATCCGCCTCTGTGCGGATCGGCGCTGTGGCCGATTGCAGGGCCTTGCCTGAGATCCGATGGTATGCCCGCAGATACAACCAGTTCTCCCAGTCGTCGTTGCTGAGTGGATTGGGCTGGCTCACGAACTCATGGCCCTCATCCATGGCAAGGGGCACCTGCTCGTCGAGACTCTGCGTCGGCGTCAGCTGCAGACCGGCCCAAAGCGGGTGGGCATTCCAGACCTCGGCGTCCTGGGCCAGCACGATCAGATGCCCGCCCCGGGCGACGAACTGTTCCAGATCCGCCTGGTTCTCGGTCAGCTCTGGTCGCAGGGTCAGGGCGCGCCGGTCGATGATGACCACATCTAAATCGCTGATCTCCTGCTGCAGGCGACGGCCGGGGTCGATCTTCGAAAAATGGACGTTCAGCCGGCGCAAAGCATCGAGGATCGGGCTGTTCGCCAGCGCCGCCACCACTCCAACTCGCTTCGTCGTGTCGACGGCGACATCGAACTTCCGCGCCGCAAAGCGAGCCACGGTGAGGCCGTTGATCTTCACCGGAATCAGGTACGTTCCCTCCTCCGGACTGATCTGCCACTGAATCCACAGCGTGTCCACCTGCGTCGCCCCCTTGTGACTCAGGCGAAACGGGCCCGGGTTCGAAGTGGCCAGCGAGTCGTCGACGACCACCTTGTCGGCAACCCCGTCGCGCGAGTAGTTCGTCAGGCGCACGATGATGCGTTCACCCGGTACCATGCGGATCAGCGGCGTGAGGACCTCGGTGACAAACCGCGGCGCAAAGCGGACGCGCACCGTGCGGCGATAGACGAAGCTCTTCCACCGCGGCGACGCCCGATGGATGATGAAGAAGATCAGATTGGCGTCCAGGTCGGACCGCTCCAGCCCGTACAGGGCATGCGGAGTATCGAAAGAGACGTTCCGGGGAGTGAGCAGCCGATACGGCTCACCAAGCTTGAGAGGAAATCTCTTTTCAAATCCCTCGTTCACCACCCAGTTCACATCGACGCCGCCGAAGTAGATCGATGTCTTCCCGTCGCCGCCCATCCCTTCCACTTTGTCGACGGTGAGGTAGGTCAGCTGCGAGGCTGTCAGCGTCGAGTCACTCAGCGACACCTCGGCACGAACTCCAATCAAGGCGGAACGCAAGTCTTCCAGGCCGCGCTTCCAGCGCAGCAGCTTCCTCAGCTCCAGGGGACGCAGCAGGTATCGTTGGCTGAGCCGCACACCGATCGAGTCGAGCACGGTGACGATGCGCTGCACAGCGCCGCGGCTCTTGCCTCGCAGCGTCGGTGCCGTGAGGTCGTGTATCTGATCCTCGATCCACCGCAGGCGAGGCGTGCCGGGTGCGGCCAGCCCGGCGTCGATCGCCTGCAGGCGCGGCGCCGGCGTCGGGTAGATCACCCGATACGAGGAGCCGCCGTCTCTGCCCCACGATCGCCTCTGAACCGCCAGCGAGACGTAGGCCCGAGCTGCCTCCTCCCCGATCGTCCGATACGTCTTTTTCCAAATCGGGTGGCGCTGCAGAACCGGTGCAGAGATCGCCGAGCCACGAGTCTCTTCAACAAGAACCCGCTGCACCGGCCTGCCGGTATGCGAATCGGAGGCCGTCGGCCGACGCGGCGGTTCGGCCGGTGCGAAATCACGGATTACGGTCAACAGGTCGGATATGAGCACGGCCTGCCGCAGACTGCTTCCCGCTCCGGGCCAGTCCGGCGCCACAAGCACAAGGTCGGGCTGAAATCTGTCAACCAGGTCCCGGAGACGCGCTTGCAGCGAATCGCTCGGCCATCGCATTCGTATCCAGGCCGAATCGCGCGCCGCGGCGATATCGGGCAGGTTGAGGAAATAGAGTTCGCCGTCGAGATACGAAAGCGCCTTCGCAGCCTCCTGCCGGCGGACCGCCGCAAGATAAGGAGGATATTCAGCCCGCACATCGCTTTCACCGGCCTCGCCGTTCGTCACATAGGCGCTCATGATCCGCGCTCCGCGGCCGAGGCGAAAATAAGCCAGCGTCGCCAGGTCCTCGTAGCCAGGCTGCAACGCGATCGACAGCACGTTCAAATCGTTCTGCAAATCCAGGGAACGCTGATAGACAGCAGCTCGACCCGTCTCCGGGAAGTACGTTTTCGGCGCCGGGCGGCGTCCACAGGATGAGGACAATGCCACAAGGATCGCCAGAAGAGAAAGCTGGAAGAGACGGAGGCCGCTAGCGCTCCAGGAGGTGGAAGGAGATGGGCGATGTCTCATACGCTACACTTGGAGAAATTTTCGGGAACAAACGCTGAGGGGCTACCCGCCGAAGGTCAGGCCGACTGCGGAAACCCGCTCGCTCGAAATCGGCCCGTGAAAGCACGCAAATCAAATATAGGTACGGATGGGAGAAAGTCAAAGGCATTTTTGACCGCGCTTTGAAAAGGTCCGCCGTGCCTCCTCCGGCTCGATGATCACTGAGTCTACCTCGCAAGACATCCAGACAAAGAAAAGGCTGCCTTGTTCAGGCAGCCTTTTCCAAATCCAAGCGGTGAAGTCCACACTCGATGCTAGAACCCGAATTTCAAAGAAAACACCGAGTTGTTGTCGAAGAAATCGACCGACCGGTAGGCGTAGTCGATCATGATGTCGATACCCGGGGCCGCGTAGTAGAGGCCGAAGCCGACCGTCGGGCCGAAGATCTGAGCGTCATCCTTGCCTTTCGGCGACAGGTCGATACCGCCGCGACCATATAGCCGAACTCTTTCCATACTATATCCGATCTCGCCGCCAAAGCGGTAGCTGTCGAGGCCCAGATTGTTGTTCACGAAAGCGCTGGTGATGGTATATTTCATGTTCTCGCTGAACTCGCGCTCCACCGCCAGCCCGATCTCGACCGAAGAAGGCAGCTCGAAGCTCGCGGCCTCACTCTTGTAGAACTGCTCCGGCCGCCGGCCCTCGGGCGAGGTGGCCCGGCGCAGCAGACCCGTGCCGTCGAAGCTGACTTGCGGTCCGACATTCTTCATCGCCACCCCCAGGTCGAGCCCTTTGATACCAGCGACCGAGTGATACTGCACGCCCAGATCGAGCGCAAATCCCGAACCGGTGACCTGAGCCATCTTTTCGGAGATGATCTTCACCGTGCCACCGGCCGTAATCGCGTCGGTAAAGGCACGCGAATAGGTCAGGCCCACCGTCACAAAGGTGGGAGAAAAGGTCCGGCCACCGCGCCCCTCTGGGTCATCTACCGTGGTCAAAGGAACGTCGCCGAAGTCCAGTGATTTCACACTGAAGCCGATCACACCGAAACCGCCAAACGCTACACCCACAGCACCGTAGTTGACTCGGATGTCCCCGATATACGACATCGAAGAGACCAGCGCCTCAGCCGCGGTCTGCAGCCGGCCGAGGCCCGCGGGGTTCCAGTGGATCGCCTCCACGCCGATGCTGGTGGCAAGACTTGATCCGCTCATGGCGAGGTCCCGAGCACCGACTGGGATGAGAAGCTCGGTCGCCGACGCGGTCCCGATCCTCTTGTTCTTGACATCCTGTGCCTGTGAACTGCTCACCATCACGGCCACGGCCATCGCCACGCAGAGGATCAGTACTGGAAAGGTCACTCGTTTCTTCATGGGGTATCTCCTTACGTACAAGTAGGTTAGATCCAAACCATTCAGCGTGGCCCTAATAGACGTCCAGTACCTCTTGCTCCTGAATGATCGCCAGCTTGAGTACCTTTTTGAACTTGCCACCCGAGGGCAACTCCATCTCGACCTCGGCAAGGTACATGCCGCTGGCCACCGGCGTCCCGGTGTGGTTCAGCAGGTCCCATTTCATGAACTGCGAGGGATCGTCCTTGGTCAGCGTGCGCACCAGCTGGCCGCCCAGATTGAAGATGCGAATGGTGACCTTCGGCGGCAGGTTGTTGAAGGTGACGAACCTGGAAAGCCGGTTGGTCTCGGCCGGGTTGAAAGCGTAGTACGGGTTCGGGAACACGCCGACGTGCTCAGCGCTGAACATCTCCTGCTGCAGGCCCGTTTCAGGTGCTGGCGTGGTAAACTCAAACACGTCGTTCACAGTGTTGATGAAGTTCGGCACAAGCGTCAGGGTGACATTCTTGCCGTACGGTTCGCGCGAACCGCGCTGCCTCAACCACAGGACCCAAAGCCCTGGCTTGCCCGCGCCGAAGTCACCGGTCCAGCCGGTGCCGCCCTGGGCGGGCGAGGCATGCAGGGTGCCGGTCGGATCGTAATCGGTAGCGGCGATCCAGACATAGTTGTAGCGCAAGTCGCCGCCATTGGGAAGGTTGGGATCATCGACTTTGCTGTGCAGATCCCACTGGTGGTTCCCGTCGCGGTCGCGCACGACCACGTTGAGCTGGCGCGGATTCGACGGATCCTGGACGTCCCAGGCCGTGAAAGGTACGTCGAAGAAGCCTTCGTAGGTGTTGTCATCCCAGCTCTGATACATGAAGGCCTTCTGGGTGCCCTCCGCAGGCATCGTATAAGGCTCCCCAATATCGTAGGTGCCGTTGCCGTTGAGATCGGTGAAGCCCGTCTTGGCAACGAAGCGGATCTCGACGGTCTTGAAATTGGCCGGATCGACCGAGCTGCCGGTGAAATTCGGCGCCAGGTAGACGCCTCCGAACAGCAGCTCGCCGTCGAAGCCGCCCGTGAACCAGCGATCCGAGTTCGGGTCCGCACTCCACGACTTGCCAGCAAGGGGCGGCCCCTCGACCTTCAAGAAGAGCCCATCGACGATGGTATAGTCATCATCGCCGCTCTGGTTTTTCTGATTGGCAAGCAGTACCTGCCCCGTGGACTTATTCTCCACTTTCCAGGTGGTCTCGCCGCCTGTGGTGTCGAAACGCACCTGATAGGTCGCGCCTGGACTAGCGGTCGGATCGATGACGATCGGGCGCACAGCGCCGTCGCTCGTGCCGCTCACATGCTCGACGGGGAGGGTGTCACCGTAGGCCGACTTGTAGAGAGCGCCGAACGGCACTTTCGGCCTCACCGTGATGATGGTTGGACTCGATTCCAGCGATGCGGGCAGGAAGCCGGGCACGGTGGCATGGCTGTAGGCGGTGACCGCCAGGTAGTATTCCTGCCCGTTGTAGATCTTATCGATGTCCAGAACGTAGTCGCGATTAAAACGGAAGAACCGCTTGATGCCGCTGTTAGAGCCGAACTGCACCGGTTGCTGGAGGATCTGACCGGACTTCGTATCGAACCGCTCATCCAGGATCACCGCCGGGTCGGTCACCAGGTCATAGGTGACGATCCGCTTGGCATCCTTCAGAGAGGCGGTTCGACTCGGAAACTGGTAGACGTTGTATCCCTCGAAGGCATACCCGCCGGGCTCCCTGACGCGCGTCTCTGTGTCTTGGATCCGATCCACGTCGCTGCCCCACTCGAGGACCACTTCACCGTCCAATTCCGTCACGACCACATGAGGCGGAGACGGTGGCTTCGGAACCTGGAACAGAGCGTCGTAGGTGTTCTGCGCAAAGCGGTCGTTGAACTTCATCACGGCGACGCTGGAAAGGCGGTCCGCACCCAGGCCGGCGACGAGCGCAACCACGACCTCCTGAGTGTCTCCAGGTGCCAGAGTGAAAGGACCGGTACTCACGTTGAGGCGGCGGTCGCCCGGCGCAAACGAGTACGGCTGGCCCTGGCCGTCGATGAAGCCCGTTTGGGTGACCGGATCACCGGAAAGTGGGAACGGTCCCGGGGTCATCCCAGGCGGGAAGGGGTAAAACGTCAAGGGACCGTCGACTGGGGCGTAGCCGCGCAGCATCTTATACCACCGCAAAGTCCCGCGGGTGTAGTCACGTGGCGGGTCGGAGATGGCACTGCCGGCTGAGAAGTAGGAGAAGGAACTCATGCCCAGGTTCTTGTATCCATGCCGCCTCTTGAGATCGAAGACTGCTGAATCACCTGGCGACGGCACGATCGGGCCCTGCAGAAAGTCGTATCCTCCCGAGGGCGGCGGCAGATTGAACTTGCGATAGTCCGAGTCCACCGCATTGCCGTTGTAGACAAAGCCGATGCTCAACGTCGTGTCGCAGCCGACCAGGTCATCGGCAAAGGAGCCGAGGTCCGGGTCGGCCCACTGGGCCACATACATGCTGTCGATCCAAAACGAGCCCTTGGTGCCCGTGCCATCGATGTCGACACCGCCCTTGTTGATGATCCTGATCCGGCGGAAGAAGATGTTGCCCAAGGGGTCGGTGCGCTTGTAGCCCCACTCGGTCACCTGCACCTCCAGACCGAGAGGCTCGGAGCCCTGTAGGGTGATCGTCTGGTTGCGGTCGAGATCGTTGTAGACGGTCCACACAACCTGATCTGCCGGCGAATTGGGATCGGCACCGGCGACACCAGGCTCATCATATCCCCCGGCAATCAGGCTGTCGGCGGTGAAGTTTGCGCTGAAAGGCGGCGGTGGATCGTAGACGCCGTTTCCATTGCGGTCGATAAAAGGAGCCCCGTAATCCACCGGCCACTCCTGCCAGTCCTTGGCGTACTGGTCGAAGATCTTCTGCATGTCCGATTCAGTCACCTGGGCCGCCGGCTTCTCAAAGGACTCCGCCGCATCTCGCTTCAGCTCCGTTTCGGACATGGTATAGTAGTCGCGCCGAATCCGATAAATGCGGGCGTCCGGGTCACCCGGGTTCGCTGCCACGGCGTTGGCACCTTCGCCGATGATGCGGCCCTCGCGGCACCCGGTGATGTAGTTGGCACCGCCAACGCGGATAAGCTGGCCGAAGGGCGCGGATTGAGTCTTTGCCTGATCGACGTAGGCTTTACCTCCCCACATGACGCCGTCCTGGTAGATCAAGAACGCCGTACCGCGCGGGTAGAAGGTGCCGTTGTCACCGGTGGGCGAGTGGTTCGACTGGCCGTCAGAGCGCAACCAGGTCCACAGATTGTTGATGTTGAGGATCTGGTAGCGCGGCGAGCCGTTGGTCTTGTAGAGTGAGCCGCCCCAGTTACGCTTCGACTTGTCCGGGTTCACCCTCGCAAAGGAGGCCGGCGCCGCCAGCATGCCGAGGAGAACGGCCGCGACAAAGGGTGATAGAAAAGCGACGATCTTTTTGCTCATGATTCCTCACTCCTCGTCTTTATCAGATCGCATCTAGCTGGGAACCTGACCGTCACCTGAGGAGGTGACGGTCAGGACAGAGGACAGGACGTTAGAATTCGAACCGGACGCCGAAGCGAATTTGCCGCGGCCGGCCATAGATGTCGTTTCCAGTTGCCCACATGTACCCCCAGCGGTTCAGCGTGTTGATCGCCCGATAGAATTCCACGTAGTTCGGGATGTTGAAGAACGGCGCCGCCAGCGGGCTCCTCAACCATCCGTCGTCCTCGGCGGTACCGGTCTGCGGGTAGACGTTGATCACCTGCTTGCTGTTGATCAGATTCAGGATATTGACATAGAAGTCCATGTTGAAGCCGCCCACGTAGATCATCTTATCCAGGTTGACGTCTACATTGAAATTCCAGGGCGTTGCAGAGGAGTTCAGAGGCTCGACCGGGTTGCGGCCGCGGACGTCGGCCAGCGCCCGCACGCCGACGTTCCACACCGTTGCCTGACCCAGGTTATGCGGCTCGCGAATCCGGGTGTAGCTGTGGCCGCTGTTGAACGTCAGCAACAGGTTGATGCCGCTGCCCTGTAGAATCTTGCCACCGTCTCCCTTGGCGAAACGGTAGTCCAGCAAGACCGAACCTCGGTGCGGCTGGTTGTAGTCGAGTTTGTAGATGAAGGTCGGATACCGGGCGATGGTGGCATCGCTGACCACCACGCGAGACGACCTGGAATCCGACCCGGTGCCGCGGGTGTCGGAGAGCGTGTAGTTGACCTTGGCCGCCAAACGCTTGGTGCGGCGCAGCTCCAGGGTCAGCTCGACGCCCTTCACCGTACCGAAATCGTTGTTGATCAGCGACGAGAACAGAACAGAGCCCTCGGGAAGATCTTCTTGCCCGGTGGCGTATACCCGATCCATCCGCAGCTGATCGCGCAGGTCCTTGTAGAAGCCGCTGATAGTGAAGGCAAAGTTGTCGGTCAGCGACTGGCGAATACCCATCTCGTACTGGGTGGTGCGCTCCGGCTTGGCCGTGAAGCCGGCAAGCTGACCGAAGAAGCCGTAGGGCCGGCGCGTCACCGGACTGACCGTGCTGCTGAGTACGCGAAGGCCCGTGTAAACCTGATTCAGTGAAGGCATTTGCACGTACTTGCCATACAGCGCGTAAAACACGGTGCGATCGGTCACCGGGAAGGAGAAGGTCACGCGCGGCAGCACGTAATCGTAAGGCTTGGTCTCGACCAGCGCATCTTCCTTGATGTAGTCGAGCTTTTCATCGAAAGCCGGCTTCTCCAGGTCGGCCGGTCTCGGCGCATTCAGATCAATCCGCTCATAGCGCAGGCCGAGATTCACGATCAGATCGCGGTACTCCAGCTTGTTCTGAATGTAGGCAGCGGCGTAGATCGGGTGGCGCGGTCCGTTCGGGCCCGAGTTCAACTTCTTGCCATCCACATCGTAGCCATAGTAGGTGATAGAGCCCGCCTTGCTGACGCGAATCCGGCGCTCGTAATCACTCTCAAAGGTCTGTGGTGTGTTTCCTTCCGGACCGAACTCGAATTCCAGAGCGCGCCGGATGTTGCCGACGTTGTAGTAGCGCATGCTCCAGCGGTCGATACGGCCTCCCGCCTTCAGCTCCCAGCGCTTGGTCAACTGCGTCGTGAAATCGAGAGCCAGACCGATGTTCGACTGGTTGTTTTTGTTGTAGCTGTTGACCGGTGTTCCAGGGGCTTCAAACTCGAAGTCGTCGATCGTACTGAAGCGCGGCGGGCCCAGAAACCTCCGCTGCCAGCCCGTATACCCGAGCTCGGCGTTGCGGGTGCTGTCCACATAGGCACGCCAGTCGTCTCCGAACTCTGGATCGATCGTCTTGCTGGAGCGGCTCGAGTATGAAAGTGTCACTTCGTAGAAGGTGTTCGGGTTCAGAAGGTGGGTGGCACGCAGACTCAGCAGTCCGGTCTTGGCCGTCTGAATCGGCCTGCGGCCCAGGTTGTAGTAGTTGAACAGCGACGAGAAGAAGTTACCGCCCTGGGTTGGGAGCTTCAGGTGCCGGAAGCTCCCGGTCAGCCGGAACTTCAAGGCGCTGGAGAGGCCATAGACCAGGGTTCCCTGCGCCGAATTGTCACGCCGCCAGTTCAAAGGCAGATGATTTCTCACATACTCAACCACACCGCCGTTGGGCAGGAGCTCACCCACCTGCCTGCCCTCGAAACCGTCATCGGTCAGGCCTTCAAAATGAAAAGGTTCGATGAAGCTCGGATTGCGATCCCGCATGTAGTTGTGCTGGCCGGCAATAAAGAATCGAAGCCTGGGGGCCAACGGGCCGCTCAGGGTGATGACGGCGTTGCGGTAGCCAAAGGAAGAGGTCCCAAGGAACTGCTCGCCAGAGTGGACAAAATCGTCGGTGCGGTAATCCACGGTCGCCTTGAATCTGGGGCCACCAGTGCGAACGGTCGTGCGCACGACGCCGGAATTGGCACCACCGTACTCAGCGGTGTAGCCACCCGACTGCATCTGGATCTCCTCGATGGCCTCCTGGATGACAGTGACGTTTTCTGAGTTGAAGAACGGGTTGGTGGCAGTAGCATTGTCTACGAAGTAGGCCACTTCACCGGCACGGCCGCCGCGAATGTGGAGAAGGCCGTCCTGTTGCACGGTCCCGGCGTTCAGTGCGATGAGGTTCTGCAAGCCGCGGATCGGAATGTTCTGGATGTCCTCCTGCGTGGTCATACGAATCGTGTTCGTGGTGTTCCTCTGGATCAGCGGTCTCTCCGCCACAACCTCGACCGCGCCGAGCTCCAGAGCCGTAGGCGCAAGCTGGAAGTCCTGCGTTGTCGTCAGGTTCGAGCTGATGCGGATGTTGGACAACGCCACGCTCTGATAACCAATATACGAGACCTCGACAGTATAGACTCCGGGTGGAACGCCCAACACGACATAGTCCCCGCTCAGGTCGGTGGAGGCGCCCAGGCTGGTCCCCTTGATCACAACGTTCGCGCCGATCAGAGGATCGCCGGTCTCTTTGTCTGTTACCTTGCCGCGTAACTTACCCTCTTGGGCGAGGGCCAGTGTTGGCAAGAGAAACAGCAAACTGATTACCAAGATGGCTTTGCGGAACATGTCTCGCCTCCTCGGAAGTGATGGGTGAACGGTTATGGGTATGATACAACCCGCCTTCTTGAGGACTGCGAACAGACGAAAAACCAGCACGCCGCGTGATTCCGGGGACAACAAAAGTGCGAGGGGGGGTCTCCTGACGCTTCTACGTCTCGAGGCAGGATTAAACACACCACACCCTCCCGCGGTGGCTCTTCCGCCCCCTGAGAGGGTCTCGCATTGGCATTGGCGGCGCTGCTTTTGACAGCCTATTTTTGAGGTCGTCGAGAGTGGCTCTCGACAACGGACCTACTGCTCGGAGTCTATGTCCGTGCTACGATGCGTTCTGTCTCGGAGAGATTACGTCGCGAATGGCCTTGCAAATGCAGGTTACATTCAGGTCGTTAATTTATTGACACAACCGCGTAGGCAACATCCATGCCATGCCACATATTGTTCCTATTCTCGGGACAGGTACAAAATATAGTGTCCAACGCCGTCCTGGTCGTGCAAAAACTTGCACGTATGCAAACAAGCGATGCACAGTTAACTCTTTATGCTTGACCGGGCTGCTCGGGAAAGGCTACCAGTGGGTAGGGTTATGCAATGATTTGCACTGTTCAGCAGGGATTTCTGACGGCGGAGGGCTCAACTCCTGCCGGGGAAAGTTCATCTTCATCCCAGGGGTGGTGACGGAAGTCCACACAAGAGGTCAGAAGGTGCAGCTTCTTGCATGGCCGCCACGGCTGCGTGCAAGAGTATCACCCGAAATCGAGAGCGGGAAAGCGGAAGCTTATGTGGTGGAACGATGAGGATGAGACGTGGCTACTACAAGCCGTACTTCTTGATCTTGTAACGCATGGTACGCAGACTGATGCCCAGACGTTTTGCTGCCTCCGACTTATTGCCGCGTGCGTCCTGGATGGCACGCTCGAGAATGATGCGCTCGGCATGGTCGATCTTTTCTTGCAGCGTCTGCCCCGCTTCAGCGAAGAACTCCATGCGCTCGCTTCGCCGGTGCCGGTGCGACATGCTCAGCGGCAGATGCTCGGGTCGGATTTCTTCGCCCTCGCCGAGCACGATGGCGTTCTGGATGGCGTTCTCGAGCTCGCGAACGTTGCCCGGCCAGTCGTACTCAAGGCATATCTCGAGCGCTTCCTGCGAGATCGTCCGCAGAGGCACATCGTTCTCGCGGCTGTATTTGCGAATGAAATGGTCGACCAGAATTGGGATGTCCTCTCGCCGCTCGCGCAACGGCGGGAGATAGATGGGTATGACGTTGAGGCGATAGTACAGGTCTTCACGGAATCGCCCTTCACTGAGGGCTCTTTCAAGGTCCCTGTTTGTGGCGGTGATGACGCGGACGTCCACTTTGATGGGTTCGGTGCCGCCCAGCCGGCTGATCTCGCGCTCCTGCAGCACCCGCAGCAGTTTGGTCTGCACGTTTTCACTGATGTCGCCGATCTCGTCGAGAAAAATGCTGCCACCCTGGGCCAGCTCGAAGCGACCTTTCTTTTGGCCGTTGGCACCGGTGAAGGCACCTCGCTCATAGCCGAACAGCTCGCTCTCCAGGAGGGTTTCCGGAAACGAGGCGCAACTGATCTCGATGAGAGGTTTGTTGGCACGGGGGCTGTTGTAGTGGATGGCGCGCGCCACCAGTTCTTTCCCAGTGCCGCTCTCACCGCGAATCAGCACCGTCGATGGACTCTTGGCGACTTTGGCAATCGTTTCGAACACCTTGCGCATCGGCTCGCTCTGGCCGACGATGTTCTCGAAGCGATAGGATCTCCGTAGCTGGTCTTTCAGTTCACGGTTTTCGCGGCGGATATCCTGCTCGTCGATCGCTTTGCGGAGGGTGACGAAGAGTTCGTCCAGGTTCAGAGGCTTGGTGAGGTATTCGTAGATGCCCCGCTTCATCGCCTCCACCGCATCCTTGACAGAACTGTACGCGGTCATGACGATGGTCTTCATCTCCGGGGAAAGCTCGCGCGACCGCTCATAGATCTCCAGCCCACTGATGTCGGGCATCTTGAAGTCTGTCAGAAGGATGTCGAAGCACTCCTTCTGAAGCATCCTGACCGCTTTCTCACCTGTCTCGACACCCACCACTTCGTATCCTTCTTCGGCAAGGATTTCCATCAGCCCGGACAGCGTGTTGCGGTCGTCCTCGGCAATTAGAATCCTGGCCATGAAACTCTCCTCTAACACCTGATCGACGACCTCGCTAATGTGAACGACTCCCCCGTCTGCTAGCCCCGCCCAGGGCCTGCCGAAGCGCCTTCGCGCAGCGCAGCCCGATTCACGATATGGTTGGCATCGCCACGGACAAGGTAGTCCACCACCTGCCTGGCGACTTCCTCGGCGACCCGTTCCTGCGCCTCGACTGTTGCGGCACCGAGATGGCAGGTTGCCACCACACGCGGATGTCGCAGCAGGGCCCCCACCTCCGGCGGTTCCTGCTCGAACACATCAAGGGCCGCCCCCGCCACCCGACCGCTCTCCAGACCGCGCAGCAGGGCCGACTCGTCGACGACTCCACCGCGAGAGCAGTTGATGATGCGTACGCCTTGTTTACATAGGGACAAGGTTTCTGCATTGAGCAGATGGTGGGTGGAGTCGTCCAGAGGCACATGGAACGTCAGAAAATCGGCCTGACGGAGGACCTCCTCCAGCGCCTGTGGCTGCAGCCCTTCGCTGGAAAACGCCGACTCTGGAATCAAGGGATCGTATGCGGCGATGCGCATGCCCAAAGCCCGCGCCCGCCGCGCCACCTCCCGGCCGATGCGGCCGAAACCGATGATGCCAAGGGTTTTGCCATACAGCTCGACGCCTTTGAACCTGGAGCGCTCCCACCGGCCTTCGAGGAGCGAACGGTTGCTCTGGGGGATGTTGCGAGCCAGAGACAGCATCATCGCCAGGGTATGCTCGGCGGTCGAGATTGTATTTCCCCCCGGCGCATTCACCACAGCGATGCCGCGCTCGCTGGCGGCCTCGACGTCGATGTTGTCCACGCCGACGCCGGCTCGACCGATCACCCGCAGGCGTGTGCCAGCGGCAATGACCTGGCGGGTCACTTTGGTGCCGCTGCGCACCACCAGTGCGTCACAGTCCGACACCAACGCAAGCAGTTCATCGCCCGACACCCCGGGCCGATCGACCACTTCGAAGCCAGCTTCGCGAAGGACATCGTGGCACACCGGTGCCATCGCGTCGGTGAGCAGGGCTTTCATCGCGACATAAACACCCGTTGCACGGCCTTGAGCCCGGCGCCCGGCTCGAACTCCCACCCCAGATCGGCCAGCGTCATCTCCAGAGCCGACATCATCGCCATCATGTCGAGGGTATCATAATACCCGAGATGAGCGATACGAAAAATCTTTCCCTTCAACGGACCCTGGCCGCCGGCCACGGTGACGCGGTACTTTTCCAGCAGGTGTGCCGTGAAACCCGGCCCCTGCAGCGATTCGGGGATCTTCACCGCCGTCAATGCGTTGGACGGCGTCTTGGCGAACAACTCCAGACCCAGCGCCGTCACACCTCTCCGGGTGGCCTCGGCCAGCACCGCGTACTTCTGCCACAGGTACTCGAGGCCTTGTTCGCGGATGAGGCGGAGTGTCTCCCGCAATCCCAGGAACAATGTAATCGCCGGCGTCCAGGCGGTGGTATCTTTTTCGGCCGCCTCGCGTGCCTTCTGGAAGTCGAAATAGTAGCGCGGCAGATCGGCGCGCTCGCAGCGCGACCAGGCCCTGTCATTCACCGCCACCATCGCCAGCCCCGGGGGGATCATCAGCCCTTTCTGAGAGCCTGTGATGGCAACATCGATGCCCCAGCGGTCCATATAGAAGGGCAGTACGCCGACGGAAGTGACGCTGTCGACCACGAAGATAGCGTCGGAGTTTTCGCGAACCACCCGCGCCATCTCCTGCACATCGGCGGCCACACCGGTGGAGGTCTCGCTGTGTGTGGCAAAAACCGCGGTCACATCCGGATGGCTCCTCAAGGCTGCGGCGAGATCCTGTGGATCGGGAGCCTCCCCCCACGGTACGGTGATCTCGTGCGTTTCGATTCCATAGGCACGGCAGATCTCGGTCCATCGCTGGCCGAATTTGCCGCCGGCGACGGTGATGACGTGATCGCCGCGGCGCAGCAGGTTCACCACCGAGCCCTCCATGCCGCCCGTACCAGACGAAGTGAAGATGAGTACGTCGTGTTCGGTTTGAAAAAAGTACTTCAGCCCCTCGGTAACCTCACGGAACATGCGAGCGAATTCGGGCCCGCGATGGTGAACAATGGGGTTGGACATCGCCACCACCACGGCCTCAGGCACCTGGGTCGGGCCTGGAGTGAAAAGACGGGATCTCATTCTCTCTCCAAAAGATGAAGGATCCGATTCCAAAGTTCTTTCTTGCCCAGGCCCGTTGTCGCCGAGAACGGCAGAATCTCCTCAACGCCGAAGCGCGCGATCTGGCCGAGGTAGCGCTGCACCTCCCGGGCCAGTGCGCCTCGCGAAAGCTTGTCGGCCTTGGTGGCGACCACCACCGCTGGCAGACGCAAGGCGCTGAGCCAGCGAACCATCTCCACATCGAGATCCGTGGGTCCGTGGCGGGCATCGATGATGTGCACCACGCCGCGAAGCGACTCCGCTCCTGTCAGGTAGCCCTCGATCATGGTGCGCCACTGGCGACGCTCCGACTGGCTCACCCGGGCATAGCCATAACCGGGCAGATCCACGAAGTAGAAGGCATTGTTGATCCGGAAGAAGTTCAACTGACGCGTCTTCCCCGGCGACGAGCTGGTCAGGGCCAACTTTCTTCGATTCAGCAATGCGTTGATCAGGCTCGACTTGCCGACGTTCGAACGGCCGGCGAACGCGATCTGCGGCAGACCGTCGCGGGGCACCTGTTCGGGCGTCGCCACACTGCGCACGTATTCGGCGGTCTGAACCCGCATGACTTACTCCGGGCATTTCCACGTTCCGGCACCCCCCTCCGATCCCAGCGCGACAGGAACCGAGTACCACGGCTCTGCACCGATGAACACGGAAGAGCAAACAACGGAGGAGGAAGGCCGAGAACGAACCCCGTGTGATTCCGTGCCCGTCCGTGGAAGATCTTGTGCAAGAGATGAATCGCTGGCTGCCTAAGACACCGGCAGCAGCGCCAGTTCGAGTACCTCGTCCATATGCTTCACCTCTGCAATCTCCAGGCCGCGTTTCACCTGCTTGGGGATCTCGATCAAATCCTTGTCGTTTTCGGCCGGCAGAATCACCGTCTTCACACCGACCCTTTGGGCAGCCAGTAGCTTCTCGTTCAGTCCCCCGACGGCGAGAACGTTGCCGCGCAGAGTGATCTCGCCGGTCATGGCAACGTCCTTGCGCACCGGACGGCCGGTGAGGGCCGAGATCAGCGCTGTGGCCATGGTGATGCCCGCCGATGGGCCATCCTTCGGGATGGCGCCCTCCGGAATGTGGATATGAATATCTTGCGATTTCCAGAACTCGCCAGTGATGTTCAGCCTCTTGGCGTTGGAACGGGCATAGGAAACGGCTGCCCGTGCCGATTCCTTCATCACATCCCCGAGCTTGCCGGTCAGCGACAGGTTCCCCTTGCCCTTCATGATGCTGACTTCGATCTGCAAGATATCGCCACCGTAGCGGGTCCACGCCAGGCCGATGGCAGCTCCGACGAGCTCCTCATGTTCGATGGCGCGGTCGGTAAAGCGCGGCACGCCCAGGTACTTGGGGACGCTGCGAGCCGTAATCCGGTAGCTGACCGACTTGCCGTTCCGACTGGCGTTCGTGGCAACCTCTTTGGCGACTTTGCGGCAGATCGAGGCGAGCTCCCGTTCGAGGTTCCGAACCCCGGCCTCACGCGTGTATTCACGGATGATGCGCCGAATCGCTGAAGGTAGAATCTGCAGTTGCTGCTTCTTCAGTCCATGCTCCTTCAGCAACTTCGGCAGCAGGTGTCGGGTGGCGATCTCGATCTTCTCGTGCTCCAGGTACCCGGGCAGGTTGAGAATCTCCATGCGGTCCTGCAGCGGTTCTGGAATCTGCGAGCGCAGGTTGGCAGTGGTGATGAACATCACCTGCGACAGGTCGTAGTCGACTTCCAGATAGTGGTCGTTGAAGAACTTGTTCTGCTCCGGGTCGAGTACTTCCAGAAGCGCCGAAGATGGATCGCCCCGGAAGTCGACGCTCATCTTGTCTACTTCATCGAGCAGGAACACCGGGTTGACGCTACCTGCCCGCTTCATCGACTGGACGATCTTGCCCGGCATCGAACCGATGTAGGTGCGCCGGTGGCCACGGATCTCCGCCTCATCCCGTACCCCACCGAGGGAGACGCGCACGAAATTGCGACCCATGGCTCGCGCCACCGACCGCCCCAGCGACGTCTTCCCGACCCCTGGAGGACCGACAAAGCACAGAATCGGCCCGCGCATGCTCTTGACCAGCTTCAGCACCGCCAGGTGTTCGAGAATGCGCTCTTTCACTTTCGTGAGGCCGTAGTGGTCCTCCTCCAGGATACGCTTGGCCTTTTCGATGTCGAGGTTGTCTTTGGTTTTCTTGTGCCACGGCACGGTGATCAGCCACTCCAGGTAGTTGCGAATGACCGTGGCTTCGGGCGAGAAGGGCGGCGTGTTGCGCAGCTTTTCCAGTTCTTCATTGGCCTTCTCGAGAGCCTGTTTCGGCATGCGGGCCTTTTCGATGCGCTCGCGCAGCTGCAGGATTTCGCTGTCCGTTTCCACATCCTCGCCCAGCTCCTCCTGGATGACGCGCATCTGCTCCTGGAGGTAGAAGTTGCGTTGAGAACGCTGGATGCGATTGCGCACCTTCTCGTCGATATTCTGTTCGATTTCAAGGATCTCGTTTTCCGACTGCAGCAACTTGGCCAGGGCCAGCAGTTGATCGGAGACATGCACGGCTTCCAAAAGGCGCTGCTTCACCCGCATCTCACGCTGCACGTGGGCCGAGATGAAGTCCGCCAGGCGCTGTGGGTGTTCGAATTGTTCGATCGACAACAGCACCTCGTCGGGAATGTTCCGATTCAGATGCACATAGTCCTTGAACAGCGTCACCACGCGGCGCAACTTGGCCTGCACTTGCGGCGACTCATCGGCAGATTCCGGAATAACCTCGATCCGCGCCTCGAAGTGATTCGGGTTGCGCAGGAACCGCCGCACTCGGCCGCGAATCAGCCCCTCGATCAACACCTTCATCAGGCCATTCGGGAGCTTGAGCACCTGGAGCACGCGCGCCACCGTGCCGATGCGGTAGAGTTCGTCTTTGGTCGGCTCCTCCTTGAGCGGATCTTTCTGGGCGGTCAAAAACAACAGCTTGTCAGTCAGGGCTGCGTCCTGCACCGCATGCAACGACTTTTCACGGCCAACCAACAGCGGGAAGATCATGTATGGAAAGACGACGACGTCTTTCAGAGGCAAGACCGGCAACTGTTGATCGATAACGATTTCTGTATCTTCTCGAACAAGCTTAAACATAGCCACATTTTCCTTCAGAGATCAGCCGAGGCCGTCCAACAGCCAGATTCCGGGCGACAGCCCCTGCCACTACGGTCCAAAACGAAAAAGACCTCCCGTCGACTCATGCATGGGTCGTGGAAGATCTTTCTACAGGTCGAGAAAAAGAAGTTATAGAAGACGATGTCTGTCTCACGAACGGTGCCCGGCCAGATGCTCGGAAGCTCTCCGACCCCCTGCGTGTGGAGCAGGAAGCCATGATTTCGCAGATCCTAAGCGCGTTTTTTCTCTTCCTCGAAACTCAGAATCGGCTGCTCTTTTCGGGTCACCGTCCCTTCCGTGATGAGGCAGTACTTGATCTCGGGACGGGATGGAATCTCGAACATCAGCCCCATCATCACTTCTTCCATCACCGAGCGCAGCGCACGCGCGCCGGTTCCCCGACTCATGGCCTCGCGGACAATAGCGCGCAACGCCTCCGGCTCAAAATCAAGCGTCACACCATCCAGCTCAAAGAGGCGGCGGTATTGCTTTGTCAGAGCATTGCGAGGTCGCTGCAGGATGGTGAGAAGGGCTTCCTCATCCAGGTCTTGGAGTGCGGCAACCACGGGCAAGCGACCGATCAGCTCAGGAATCAGGCCGTACCTCAATAGGTCCTCGGGTTCTACTTGCCGCAGCAACTCGCTCCGCTTACCGTCGCGGCGGCCCACGGTGTCGGCACCGAAACCGACCACCTTTCGGCCGATGCGGGCGCTGACGATCTTGTCCAATCCTTCGAAAGCGCCGCCACAGATAAAAAGGATGTTCCGGGTATCGATATTGATCAGATTCTGCTCAGGGTGCTTTCGGCCGCCTTTGGGCGGCACAGCCGCACTCGTACCTTCGAGCAGCTTCAACAGAGCCTGCTGCACGCCTTCGCCAGAGACGTCGCGCGTAATCGACGGGTTGCCATCCTTCCGGGCAATCTTATCGATCTCGTCGATATAGACGATCCCTTTTTCGGCTCTCTCAAGATCGTAGTCGGCAGCCTGCAGCAAGCGCACCAGAATGTTCTCGACATCCTCGCCGACGTAGCCCGCCTCGGTCAGCGTGGTAGCGTCGGCGATGGTGAACGGAACCTGCAGGAAGCGCGCCAGGGTCTGGGCCAGCAAAGTCTTGCCGGTCCCGGTCGGCCCGAGAAGCAGGATGTTGCTCTTTTCGAGCTCCACCTCATCGAACGGGTCGAGGCTGTCGATGCGCTTGTAGTGGTTGTAGACCGCTACGGCCAGCGCCTTCTTGGCGTCTTCCTGTCCAATGACATAGTCATCGAGTTCCTGTTTGATCTCGGCCGGCGTCGGGATGCGACCCTGAAACGGAATGGCCCGGCGTGCCATATCCTCGCGGATGATGTCGCTGGCACTTTTGACGCACTCATTGCAGATGTAGACATCCGGACCGGTGACGATGCAGTCGACCTGGTTGGAATTCTTGCCGCAAAAGGAGCAGATGAAGAGCCGGTCGCGCTTGGTGTACTCACCCATTCCGCTTCGCGGGCGCTGATTACCCGAACGTCGTTCCTTCATCGATTGTGCTCGTTTTTCTTGCTCGCCGTGCGCCGCGTCAGCACCTCGTCGATGATGCCGTAATCCCTGGCCTCCTCCGCCGACATGAAGAAGTTGCGGTCGGTGTCCTTGGCGATCTTCTCGATCGGCTGCCCGGTGTGGCTGGCGAGGATCTCATTCAATCGCTCTCGCAGGGTCAAGATTTCGCGAGCGTGGATTTCGATGTCGGTCGCCTGGCCTTGAGCGCCGCCGAGCGGTTGATGGATCATGATGCGGGCATGCGGTAAGGCAAAACGCTTGCCCTTCGTGCCGGCAGCCAGAAGCACAGCTCCCATACTCGATGCCTGCCCCATGCAGTAGGTCACGACATCCGGTTTGATGTATTGCATGGTGTCGTAGATGGCCAGCCCGGCTGAAACATACCCGCCGGGCGTGTTGATATACAGGAAGATGTCCTTCTCAGGATCTTCAGCTTCGAGAAAAAGAAGTTGCGCGATGGTCAGGCTGGCAACTGCGTCATCGACTGCCGTACCCAAAAAGATGATGCGTTCTTTGAGTAAACGGGAAAAAATGTCGTAGGCGCGTTCTCCACGTCCTGTCTGCTCAACAACGATCGGTACCAGTCCCATAAGAAGTCACCTCAAACATAAGTAGGTCATTCAGAAGATCCCCCTATGCCGCAGCAGTCGCTTTTGTCAACCATCAAATCTCCAGGGCCTTGGCTCGCTCGAGGTCTCTGCGGGTGATCTTCCTTTCCTTAATTTTCGCATGTTCACGCAGAAAGTCAAGCACTTTGTCATCGAGCACCTCGGTCTCGAGTCGATCGTTGCCGACGGAGTCGCGGTAGAACTTGCGTATCTTCCGTTCGGGAACACCGCGCTCCGCGGCCATCTTCTTGATCTTCTCTTCCTTGTCCTCCGGCGTAACCTGAAGACCTTCCACCTCAGCGATTTTGTCGCGCAGAAGTTGCCACTTCAGGTTCCAGATGGCCTGGGCCCGATAGCGCTCTTTGAGCTCTTCCTCGTCGACGTCGTCGCCCTCGCTCTTGCGTGCTGCCTTTACGAGCCGGTTGAGATATGACTCCACCATTCCGGGCGGCAGCTCAAAGGGGTTGCGCTTGATCACCTCATCTGCAAGCGCGCTGTGCAGCCTTCTCTCCGCCTCTCTCTCGAAACGCTGCTCCAGCCGTTCCCGGATCGAAGCGCGCAGCTCGTCGAGGTTTTCATACGGCCCGACGTCCTTGGCGAACTCGTCGTCCAGAGGAGGCAGTTGCTTCTCCTCCACCTCACGGACGGTGGCAGAGTAGGCCTCGAGCCGCTCTTCGCCGGATTCATCCTTCACAGGAAGGCGCACGACCCGAGTCTCGCCGGCTTTGATGCCGATGAGCTGTTCGGCCAACTCTTTGCCGGCTGACTCATCGGTGAGTTGCAGATACCGATCCTCGTACTTGTGACCAATCACCGGCAGCCCGCTGTCATCCAGCTTCTGGAAGTCGGCCAAGACATAGTGCCCGGCCTGAGCCTCTCCTTCCACGGCCACCATGGTGCCGTTCTGTTCGCGCAGCTCCTCGAGCGCCGCCTCCACATCCTCGTCTTCAACAACGTAGACTTCCTTCTCGACCGAGATCTCCCTGTAATCACGCACCTCGATCTGAGGCTCGACCTCGACTTCAACCTCGAAGTGGAGCCCATCCTCGGGCTTGTAGTCGAAATTGCGGATCTTAGCCGGCGCCACCACCTTGAGTCCCTCGCGCTGCCGGACCTCGTCGAAAAGATCGGAGACGATGCCGTCAAGGGCCTTCGCCTCGATTCCTTCTCCGTACAGGCGTTTGACGAGCGTCAGCGGCACGTGCCCTTTTCGAAAGCCCTGGAGCGACAGCTTCCTGCGGAACTCCTGGTATGCCTTCTGGAAATGCGGTTCGAGCTCCTCTCTCGGAACCTTGACTTCGACGATCCGCGTCCAGGTATCACCTTCTGTAACTTTTACGTCCAACGAACCTCTTTCCTCAGTTTCGGTTTCTGTGCAAACAAAAAAGCCGAACCCCCTTCGGCTTCGGGCAATAGTGCGAGAGGGGGGACTTGAACCCCCAAGCCCATGAGGACACTAGATCCTAAGTCTAGCGCGTCTGCCAATTCCGCCACTCTCGCATGCCCAAAAAATATATCAATTTTCGGTAGTAAAGTCAATACGTTTTTCGGACATAGGCACGGTCGGCACTCACCGGCCGTCTCTTGCCGGAGACACGTCGTCCGAGCCTTTGCCGAGAGGGTCGGCGGGAGGTTGGTCGGATATCCGCTCACGCCGTCGAGCGGCGGTCGATGCGGCCAGCGACTCAGAGCAGAGTCAAGCGGTGGGCATCACTGACCTTGGCCCAGTATTCGATGGCGCCTCGGACTTTGGCGACGAATTCGTTGAAGGCAAACGGCTTGACCAGATAGTCGTTGGCGCCGTACTCCAGCGCCCGCTCGATGTCGCGCGGATGATCCGAGGTGGAGAGCACGACCACGGGGATCAGCTTAAGGGGGCGCTTCTTCTTGACGTCGCGGAGAACGTCGAACCCGTCCATCTTGGGGAGTTTCAGGTCGAGGAGGATGAGCTGGGGCGGAACGATGCTGGTACTCTTATAGGCTCCTTTCTGGCGAAGGTAATCGGTGGCTTCCGCACCATCGGGAAAGACTCGAAACGAGTCGATGCACTTGGTCTGCCGCAGAGCCTCGGCGATCAACTCGACATGATCCTCATTGTCCTCGACCACCAGCACTTCCCGAAGGCGTTTCTCTGTCATCTTTGCTCCCGTGAGTGGGGTCGTTGAGCGGGTCCGAGGTCCATGCCCGGACCTTCTGCCGACCGACGGTCATCCCCGGTCCCGGCCGGCCCGGAGCCCGCGACCCTCTGCCAGGACAGGGTTTCATCAAACCATATGAGCATCCCCCAGGGAGATTCTGATTGAAGGACCGAACGACAGGTACTACATGGCTCGGGCGAGGTCTGACTCGCCCGTAAGAGGAGCGGCAGTGGCGTTGCCGGAAACGATGCTGTCTTTCGGAAACCTCATGCGGAAGGTCGAACCAGTGCGCCCATCCGATTCCACCCAAACTCGGCCGCCATGGCGTTCCATGATTTTCCGGACGATCGACAGGCCCATTCCAAGTCCGTCGCACGACACTTCATGCAGGCGGTACATGGAACGAAAAATGGCATCCTGCTTATCGGCTGGAATGCCAACGCCGTTATCGCGGACGAAGAGGTCCGGCGGATCGTACCCGACCTCAATCTTCGGCATCCTGCGTGGATGGACGAATTTGACGGCATTGTCGATGAGATTGGCGAACATCTGGCGGATGCCGACCGGGTCGCCAATGATGCCAGGGAGCGGCCGGATCACCATCTCGGCACCGCTGTCGTTCAGGGCCGACTGCAGGTTGCGCACCACTTCACCGACGATCTCGTTCAAATCACACTCCGCCGGCGGTCCGCTATGCCGGCTGGCAAGCGAAAGATTGAGCAGACTCTGAGTGAGAGCGTACATGTAGCGCGTGTTCTCGACGATGCGTTGCAGAAACCGCCTGCCCTCATCGTCCAGTCTGTCTCCGTACATCTGCAGAAGCCGGGACGCAAATCCTTCGATCGAGATAAGAGGCGCACGCAGATCGTGCGAGGCGATCGACACGAACTCCTCCAGCTCCTGGTTCTTGGTTTCCACTTCGTGCGCCCGCTTCTCCGCCTCCTCGAAGTGCCGGGCGTTCTGAACGGCAATGGCAACCTGATGGCTCAAGAGCTGGCCGATCTCGAGATCTTCCTGCGTGTACGTTCGCCTGCTGTTATGATAAAAAGCAATGCCGCCAAGCAGCTCCCCACCGGTCTCCAACGGAAAGACGGCCGCCGAACGAACCCCCTCACGAGCCGCTATCTCCCGAGCCATATCCACTTCGGCCATCTCCGGAATCACGATCGGCCCGGAACGTGCCAGCAGGGCCCGGCCCGGGAGATCGCAAATCCGCTCGATCACGAAACGAATGTAAGCCGGCGACAGTCCGCGCGCCAAAGCGCATTCCAGTTGGGCCGGACCGGCGCTGCGAAGAAAGATGGCACAGCGGTCGGCGCGCAAGATTCGCACCGCTTCATCGACGATGGCTTCGAGCGTGCTGGTCAGGCTCTTCTTCGACAAGATGTTCTGCGCGCCCTTCATCAGTGCCTTGAAGCGGTCCACCTGCGTCAGCAGCGAATGGTAAAGCCTCCAGTTCTCCAGCACCACACCGATCTGTGTGCCCACCGAGCGCAGCGTCTCCTCCTCGATCTCGGACAACTTCCGCGGCTGCCGCGCTGCCAAATGAACGAAACCTTGCAGATGGGAACGGCAGGCCAGAGGCAGGCAAATGTGAAAGGCAAACTCCTCCTTTGGGAATGCCCTCCACAGGGTTGAGATCGGTTTCTCGCGGTCGGGAACCTGGAGTATCTCACCGCCTGCATCGACCCGCTCACAGAGTCGTGAGCGCCCTGGCTCTTCCAAGGGCGAGCACTGGCACAGAGAGTACGGGCCGTCAGGTGGCCATTCGAGCTGGTTTCGCGGCAACGGCTCGGGCAGTCGCAGCAGCGCACCGCCGTCCAGTTGCAACACCTCCACCAGAGTGGCCAGGGCGCGCCGGAGCTGATTGCGCTGCTCGGCTGGAGAAGCCAGCTCCTGGGTAATGGAGTTTAAGGCAACCAGGATCTCGTTTTGCCGCGCCAACTCCCTCTCGGCCTGCCGGAGCTGGCTGATATCATGGGCGATGGAGAACAGCGCTAGCAGTCGGCCAGGCGGATCGTAAATCGGCGTGCTGTTCACGGACAGACGGACGTAGTCATTCGAAACGTGCCGGACGCGCACTTCGACAGGGAGCTGACGGCCGCGCAAGCCTGCCTCGAAAGCGGCGACAGCCGCGGCCGTGTCTTCAGGGTGGATGAGCGACAGGAAATGCCTACCAACCCAGTCGTCTCGCTTCCGCCCGGTCAGCTTCTCGCCAGCCCGGTTGATGTAGAGAAACCGGCCCTCGAGGTCAAGGAGGAAAATGATGTCGCTGAAACTCTCCCAAACCTGCCGGACAACCTCGGGCGAGGCCAGACAGTTTTCGACGACAGACGGCAACGCCACGGCGTCGGTTCTTGCCTCCGAGGCCTCCAGGGCTTCACCATCGCTGGGACTTTGTGCAAAAGCTGGGGTCGACATCCGCCTCGCTCAGCCGGGAGTATCACCCTTGTGCCTGTCGCTTCCCCCAATCACGCGTTCGCGGTTCGCCTCGGCCAGAAATAGACCACTGCGCCCCTGTTTACGGTACCGTTTAGGTGCACAAAATATAACGATACTGCGCACTGAATCAAGGTAATTCTAGAATCTTGCAGGAATTTAACAAGCTGCTGAAAGAATTCCACTTGAGTCATGCCTGACAGGCAAAACTGTGCAGCAGGGGATGAAGAAGTGGGTCCATGCCGAGGAAAGGGCGGGAGGATTGCGGTTCGTACAGATGACGCAACGGGCGGGGCGGAAATATTCCTGTGGAGTGGTGCGCAGATAACCCCGCTTTGTCGCAGCTTATCGCGACAGCGACTACCTGAGATGACTGTGACTCATTTCGGTACTTCGACGGCCCGATACGTTCGCAGCCGCTGGTTTCGCCCGCCTCTGGCTGCGCAGCCTCGCACCCAGGGGGGACCGAATGCCCCTACGACTGGAACGTCCAGCTGCTGCGGTCGCCAACCTCCATTACGGCGTATAGATCAGATACGCGCTGCGCACGCCGCGGTAGGCTTGCAGATCCGCCGCCCACGACGCTATGATCTCCTCGGCCCGCAGGCCACGCAGCAACGCCTTACGAACCTTATCGGTCCCCATCGCCCGATCGAAGTTGCGGACCCGTTCGCTGCCGAACACCTTGCGTTCGCCGTAGAGTTTCAGCAGAGACTCCAGCAGGTGCAACTGGACCTGCATCGGGCGATAGGAGCCGTAATCGACGATGTGGATTTGCACTCCCTGGAGATCCTGGTCTTTGAAATGGAAGTAGTACGGACGGAAAAACGCCGGCCGGAAGATCACGCCTGGAAGATTCCGCTGATTCAGCTCATCAGCGAACCGGTTCCCGTCGATCCACGGCGCCCCCACGAGTTCGAACGGCAAGGTGTAGCCGACACCCTCCGACACCGTCGCCAGCTCGCCGATCACGCCCGTCGTAGCGCAGTAGAATGCCGTCGCCGCATGCGGAATATGTGGCGAGGTCGGCACCCATGGCAGGCCGGTGTCGGCAAAACGCATGCTCCGTTTCCAACCCCGCATCGGCACCACCTTCAGGTCCGCACCGATTCCGAAACGATCGTTGAAAAGGCGTGCCAGCTCGCCAACGGTCAGGCCGTAGATGTAGGGGATTTCATACCGCCCGATTCCCGACTTAAACGCCGGCTCGAGCACCGGCCCCTCGATCAGATCGCCGCCGAGGGGATTCGGGCGATCGAGAACAATGAAGGGAATGCCCTTGTCCCGGGCAGCCTCCATGCCATACGCCATGGTGTAGATGTACGTGTAGGCCCGTGAGCCGATGTCCTGGATGTCGTAGACCAGGACGTCCACGTCCCTGAGCATCTCAGGCGTCGGCTTGTAAGTCTTGCCGTAGAGGCTGTAGACCGGGAGGCCGGTGCGCTCGTCCACGTACGACTCAATTTTCACACCCGCAGGGACCTGCCCGCGCACCCCATGTTCAGGACCGAAGAGCGCTACCAGCCGTACCTCAGGTGCCTGTGACAGAACGTCGACCGTGGCTCTCAAGTCGGAGGTCACTCCGGTCGGGTTGGTGATCAGGCCGACCCGCTTGCCCCTCAACAAGTCGAGCCGCTCTTCGAGCAACACCTCCACACCCGGCCTCACCTTCGGGCGAGAGGCCGGCGCCAGGCCTCCGCCGGCCGCGGCGACTTCGAGAAGAGCCACCGGAATCAACAAAACCAGAAGCGCAGCCATCCCCTGCCAACTTCGAACGACCCGTCTGCAGTTATGCACTGAACTTTGTCCCTCGAGTTTTGTGAGCGTTTCCGTTTGTTCATTTTGGAGTCAGGGGTTTTTCGTAGCGCCAGAACAGCCGCGAGATTTGGGCGCCAGCGTAATGAGCGTAGAAAGCGATCGGACCCACCCAGGCGATGGTTGCGGTGTGGTGACCGGCTTCCTTCAGATCGCGCAGGCAGCGCAGCAACAAGACGCCACCGATGCCCTTGCCGCGCAGGGCCGGGTCGGTGCCCATGGGCCCGAACCAGCCGGTGCCGATATTGTTGGCGTCGTAGGCAGCGAAGCCGACAACGCGTCCCCCCTTCGTAGCCAGATGCAGGGTGATCGGCTCGTGACTGAGCGTAATCCCGACTTCGGCAGCCCAGGCGGGAAAATGCGCTTCCAGGAATTCGGCCAGAGTTGCCTCGTCACCGTGGCGCGCCCGCCGAACCACAAAACCCTGCCCAGAAAGAAACTCCTCCTCTCTCCGGGTGTCGAAGTCCCGCGCCGCCAGATCGACCTCCATGTTGACCGTCTCGGCGAAGCGGTTGTAGCCGCGCCGCTCCAGCATGACCACAGCCTCGGTGTAGCGGGGATCGAGACCGGGCTGCAGATAGTTCGGGCTGCTCTCCAGGATGCGCACCGACGTGGCGCCCTCGACTCGCATCTTCTCTTCCACCTCTTCCAGCAGTCGGCTGCCGATGCCGCGCCGGCGGAAGGCCCGATCCACTGCCAGCATTTTGATGAAGCCGATGCGCTCCTGACGGTTGCGCACCACCGCCTGCACGAAGCCGAGAAGCCGACTCTCGCTTTCCGCCACCAGCGTTTTCTCTGGATCATAATCGGGGTCGGCAAAGACTTTTTCGAACAGGAGTTCCAGAGTGAGCGGATCGTGACGGACATTCAGATTCCAGAACCCCAGCAGGCGTTCGACCTCGGCCTCCCGCAAGCAGCGAATCTTCATGTTGCCTCCATACATGAATCAACCTGCATCGCCGCATCACCCCTTCACCGCGCCGGCAGTCAACCCGGCGATGATTTGTCGCTGAAAGACCAGGAAGAGACCTATCATCGGTAAAGCCATGGTCGCCGAACCTGCCATCAGGTGCGGCCAATCAATCGAATATTGGCCCTGATAGAAAGCCAGGCCCACAGGCAGCGTGCGCACGGCTGGTTCATTGGTGAAGAGAAAAGGAAAAAGAAAGGAATTCCAATTGACCATGAAGATATAGATCACCAGCACGACCAGCGCCGGCCTGGCAAGTGGTGCGACCACGTACCAGAGCACCTGTAGCTCGCTGGCGCCGTCGATACGGGCGGCCTGCTCGGTTTCGACGGGTAGTGTCTGAATGTACTGTTTCATCAAGAAGATCCCAAAAGGGCTGACGAGCCATGGCACGATCAGGGCCCAATATGTGTTGAACCACCCCAGCCTGACGATCAGCACGTAGAGCGGCACCATGATGATCTGGGCCGGCAACATCATCGTCCCCAGTGCCAGCGCAAAGGCAGTCCGCTTCAACGGGAAGGAGCGCCGCGCGAAGGCATACCCTGCCAGTGTGCAAAAGATCACGTTTCCTGCGGTCACCGCGGTTGCCACTCCAAAGCTGTTCAGCAAGTATCGCCCGAACAGCCCGGAACGCCACATGTCGAGATAGTTGTCAAACGTGAACCGCTGCGGCCACAGATCCGCCAGGCCGCTGGCAAGAGAGGAGCCGCTCCTGAGCGAGATGGCCAGCATCCACGCCAGAGGGAACAGGTTCACCAGCAGCAGCAAAGTCAAAGCGATTTGCGTCGCCGAGTCCTTCCAGCTTACGCGCCATCTCATGCCTCGACGCCCTCCTCCGAACGCATGACCCGCATCTGTAGCAGCGACAGGAGCATGATCGCCACAAACAGGACGTAAGCCATGGCCGAAGCGTACCCCATGCGGAATTCACGCAACCCGGTCTCGTAAAGGTCATAGACCACGGTCATGGTGGCGTTCAGCGGTCCACCCTTGGTCATGATGAAGATTTCCACGAACACCTGCAGCGTCTTGATCGTGTTCACCACCAGCACGAAAAGGAACATCGGCCGCAGCAACGGCAGGATCACATGCCGCAGCCGCTGCCACCATGATGCACCCTCCAGGCGAGCGTACTCGAAATAGGGTGCCGGGATCGCTTGCAGCCCTGCCAGAAAAAACACCATGTAGTAGCCGCTGAAGACCCAGGTGTCCATCAGCATGATGGCCGGCAGAGCCGTACGCGTGCTCAACAGGAAGCCGTTCTCCGGCACCGGGACGCCAGCAGCCTTGGCCAGCAGATAGAGGTACCCGCTCCTGGAATAGAGAAGCTGAAAGAGCAGTGCAATCACCACCATCGACGTGATCGATGGCAGGAAAAAGCCCGCCCGGTAAAGGCCGCGCCAGCGAATCTTGCCGTTCACCAGCAGCGCCAGGCCAAGACCGATCACCGTGGTGGCCGGAATCGTGCCGGTGGCGAAAACCAGGGTGTTCCGAGCCGAGACGGCAAAGTCGTGATCGTGCAGGAGAGCCAGATAGTTGCTCAAGCCGACCCATTGTGGGCTACCAAAGCCAGAGAAGCGGGTAAAGCTCAGGTAGAGGGAATAGAAGAAAGGGTAGGCCCAGAACAGAGCGAACGACAGCAGCCATGGCAACAGCAACATGAAAGTCGTTCGCGCCCCCTTTCCCCGTTGCCAGCGTTGCACCCGCTGCAGATGAGCCACAGGTCCCCTCAGGGTTCCAGTAGCCGATTGATCTTTTCCGTTGCCTCGCGGAGCGCTTCTCGCGCCGATGCTTTTCCGTACATTGCCTTCTCCACCGCCCGCTCGATAGCTTCCTCCATGAACACCCATTTCGGATGCATGGGCGGCATCACCGACGTCAGCAGTTGCTCGTTAAAGACGCGCAGGCGCGGGTCATTGGCGAAATAGGGATCATTGAAAGCGGATCGTGCCGCCGGAGAGGCGCCCTTGTGGGCCTTGGTCAACTCCAGGGCATGCTCGGGCGAGATCAGGAAGCGAATCAACCGCAGGGCCGCCGCTCGCTGCGTGCTCCGTTTGCTGATGACCAGGTACTCGCCGCCGGCAAAGGAGCGGCTCGCACCCCGATCCGGCGAGGGCTTCGGCACCAGCGAAACGCCGTAGTCCAGATCCGGTGCTTCTTTGTCGATCAGGTTGATCAGCCAGCCACCGCTCTCCCAGAAACCAATCTTACCCGCCATGAAGGCACGGTCCAGCATCTTTTGCGTTTCGATTCTGCCATACTTGGTCAGCTTCAGGTAGAACTCGAGTGCCTGCACAGCCTGCGGCGAGTCGAGCAGGCAGCGGCTCCAGTCATCGCTGAGGATCTTTCCGTCGTTGCTCCACAAAAACGGCAGGAACTTCTTGTAGAGCCTGTGGCGCTCGCCCGAATTGGCCCCGAATCCGTAGATCTCTTCGCCGACCGCGTCGACAGCTTTCACCGCCGCCAGAAGTTCGTCCCAGGTGGCCGGCGGGTGTTCCGGATCCAGGCCGGCCCGGCGCATCAACGTCTTGTTGTAGAACACGGCGCGCGAATCGAGTGTCCACGGAAAGCCGTACACCTTGCCGTGATAGAGAACCGGGTCCCAGAGCAGATAACCGTCGCGGAGCGCCGCCGCCTCCTGGGTTACCTCCGCGAGTACGCCTTGCGAGGAAAATTCCGGCACCCAGTCGGATCCGAGTTCGAGCACATCCGGCTCGGTCCCCGAACTGAAGCCGACGACGATCTTCTCGTGGCCGTTGTTCCAGGTCAGCTCGGTCATGCGAACGTCGATGTCGGGGTTCTCTTTCTCAAACTGATCGAGCAGCCGCGCCATCACCGGCCGGGTTTCCGCATCCGTCCAGAATTGCCAGAACTGCACCACACTCTTTCCGCTGCTGCGCTGCGGACCGCAGCCCGTAGCAAGCGCCAGAGCCAACAACACAATCCCCCCAGACCACAGACCGACTGTTTTCGACAGAACTGCCAAGACGCCGCGGCGCATTGTCATCCCTCCCCCACTTCCACCGCGCTCGCAGGCGCCGCCAGAAGATCCGCGGTCTCCCACGCCTCCGCCGACATCAGACGCAGAATCACACCGACACAGAACGCCGCGACCGCAAACAGAGCCAGGCCGAGAACCGTCTGGCCGAGAACGAGTTTGCCGATGCCGATCAAGGTCGTGTATACGCCAATAGTGCCGAACACCGCCCCGACTATGTTTTTGCGGGTGAACAGCTCCGCAGACCTTTCCACTTCACCGAACTGGGCCGCGATACGGCGCCAGCCGATGCCGCCGGGCTGTACTCGCCGGTAAAATTCCAGAAGCGACTCATTGTCTGTCGGCCGGGTCAGCAAAGTGACCGTGAGCCAAAGCGCCACCGAGATTGGCACCGTGTAGATGATGGTCCAGGGAAATCGTTTTGCCGGCAGCGGCAGCCACAGGACGACGGCCGCAGAGACGACAAAGGCCAGGATGGCCACGGAGACAGCGCCACGCTGCTCCTCCCAGACAGCTGGTCTGCGGCCGACGGCAGTGAGCAGGATCAAGGCAAACACTCCAATCAACGCCAGAAGGGCAAACGTCATCGCGATACCCTGCGTCGACAGCAGGATCGCCATCGTCGTCAGAATGGCGGCGATGGCTGTGATCTCCGACCAGGCATTGACCCGCCACCAGTACCAGCGGGCGATGTAGACGATGCCGATGCCGGCGTTGATCGACGACAGCAACAGCCAGGCCCCGAAGATATCGTCCATAAAGAAGGTCACGCCGCCGCCGATGAGGGCGATGAGGACGGTGGATGCGATCGACACAGCGACGTAGTGGCGGCGGCTGCCGTCCGCCTTGATAAAAGGCCGATAGAAGTCGTTGACCAGGTACGA
>CAZGRP010000011.1:0-44618 GCA_964527995.1 uncultured Cytophagia bacterium
CTCTCGTTGCCATGCTCAAGGCGATGCCCTTCAACTTCTACGCCATCCTGGCTCTCGCCTACGTGCTCTACATCGTCCTCAGCGGCAAGGACTGGGGTCCCATGGCCCGCGCCGAACGCCGCGCCCGCGAAGAGGGAAAGGTGCTGCGCGACGGCGCTGAGCCGCTGATCTCGGTCGACGTCCTGGCCATCGAGCCGAAGCCGGGAACACCGCCCCGTGCCGTGAACATGCTCGTGCCGGTGGCGGTGATGATCGGCATGATGCCCATTGGTTTGCTGATCACCGGCGGCGGCAACCTGATGCAGGGATCGGGGAGCACCTCCGTGTTCTGGGCCGTGCTTGCCGCCATCACCGTCGGTGGCGTGCAATACATGCTTCAGGGCATCATGACGCTGCACGAAACGATGGACCTCTTTTTCAAGGGCCTGGGCGGCCTGATGCCACTGGCGCTTCTGATGATGATGGCCTTTGCCATCGGCCGCCTTTCGAACGAGCTGGGAACCGGAGTCTACATCGCCAACCTGACCCGGGCCTGGCTGAGCCCGCACATGGTGCCCCTGATCCTTTTTCTGGTGTCTGCCTTCATCGCTTTTTCCACGGGGACATCGTGGGGGACGTTCGCCATCATGGTGCCGATCGGCGTGCCAATGGCAACGATGCTGAACGCCAACCTCTATGTCACCATCGGCGCGGTACTCGGCGGCGGCATCTTCGGCGACCACAGCTCGCCCATCTCCGACACCACCATCATCTCCTCGATGGCGTCGGGGTCGGACCACATCGACCACGTCAACACGCAACTGCCGTATGCCCTGCTGGTGGCGGCGATCTCGGCGGTGGCCTACCTTGGCGTGGCTTATCTGTGATGAAGATCGGCGTCCTCTCCGACACCCACGGCTACCTGCACCCTGGCGTATACGACGTCTTCGAAGGTGTGGAGCGCATTCTGCATGCCGGCGACATCGGCAACATGGACGTCATCATCGGCCTGGAAGCCATCGCGCCGGTGGTGGCCATCCACGGCAACGTCGACGACGACCGCCTGCGGCAGCGCTATCCCGCCGCCCGGGCGCTGAGTCTGGCAGGCGCCGGCATCGCCATCGTCCACGATCTTGCCGACTGGACATCCGGCCGGGTGCAGCACCTCTTCAGCAGCCTGCCGGGCGGTCACCCGGATGTGCTGGTCTATGGCCACAGCCATGTGGCCAAACTTCATCGCGAGGGGGAGACACTCTTGTTCAATCCAGGCTCTGCGGGTAAGGCGCGATTCAAGAGCCGGCCTTCGGTGGGACTGCTGGAGATCCGGGACGACGGCAGGCTGGAGGCCGAGATCGTCCCGCTCGGGTAGCGCCGGGTGGGAGAGCGCGCGGTGCTTTTGGTGGGAGCGTCGCCGTTTTTGCTATTGACAGAAGTGGCTCAAATTCTTATATTAGGTGCCGTGATCTGAGGGCGACCGACGGTCGCCTTTGGTTTGTTTCCCCCTCTCGCAGCCAGCGGAGGGTCGGCAGTGTCTTCCGGCTGGCGCTGCCGAAGACGAGAGGGTGTAGCTCAGCCGGTAGAGCAGCGGCCTTTTAAGCCGTTGGCCGGGAGTTCGATTCTCCCCACCCTCACTCATGCGCCTGTAGCTCAATTGGGAGAGCAGCGGACTCTTAATCCGTTGGTTCGGGGTTCGAGTCCCTGCAGGCGCACGCAGCCCGGATCGCTCCAGCAGTGCTGGACGGTCCGGGCTTCTGTTTTTGGGGAAAGGAAAGAAGCGAAAGAAGCCAGTCTTCTCCAAGATGCCCAGAAGCCAGCCTTCTTCAAGAAGGTTGGCTTCTGGCTGTCGTAGAAGGCTGGCTTCTATTCTATCTACTCTACGCTATTTCAGCAGCGTCATCCGCTTGGTCTTGCGGAAGTTGCCGTATTCGAGCGAGTAGATGTAGGTACCGCTGGCGACGGGCTGGCCGTTGCTGTCGGTGCCATCCCACACTACCTGATGCCGGCCGGCTTCCTGGGTGACGTGGTCGACCAGGGTCTTGACCAACTGCCCCAGTTCGTTATAGATGCGTACCGTCACTTGCTTGCGGATGGGCAACTGGTAGCGGATGGTGGTCGACGGGTTGAACGGGTTGGGGTAGTTCTGCTCGAGGATGTAGTCGTCCGGGGTGATGACGGTGACGTCCCTCGACTCGACACCCGTCGGCGTCTCTTCAATCATGCGAAGCCGCAGGGTGTGGACGCTGTCAGGAACCCCCTGGTAGGCTACAATGATGTCCTTGAGGCCGTCGCCGTCGATGTCATCCGGCTGTGCCTGAAAGCCGCCCGTAATGCCTGGGTCGCCGCCGAGCGAGCCATCGAAGGGATTACGATACAGATGGACAATGTCGTAGCTCGCCGAATCGCTCACCGAGCCGCCCTTGTAGGTCCATTCCCAGACGCCTGTGCTGTAGCCGGAAGTAAGGAAGCTCTTGATCCCCGAGTCTTTACTCCAGTGGTCCATCTTGAAAAGGACATTCCCGCTGTCGACGAAAGCCTTCAGGAACTGGAGATCGTTCAAGGTGAACTGGCTGGCATCGGCGATTCCTGGAAGCACGGCGAGCTGATGCGTTTTGAAAAGAGGGAAAAAGACGTCGTCTTTGCCGTCACTGTCCAGGTCGAGCGCAGTGCCGTTCTTGAGGGGGTAGTCATTGTCGGCGGTCAACACAGCGACGGCACTGGCCTGGTAGGTATCCGTGCCGGTCGCCTCGATGTTCATGAAGTAGGTGTCCGGGTTGCCGCGGCCATTGCCCGCGACCCAGATTTCGGGAGTTCCGTCACCATCGGCGTCAGCGATGATGTAGGAGCTTGGCGCCCAGGGAGGCGCGGCACTGCCCGTATCGAACTTGAACTCCTCCTGGGTCGCAAAGAATCCGCCAGAGAAGCTGCCCACAACGTTGAGGATGCGAATGGCGTCCTCCGGAAGGAAGCCAAACTCCAGATGGACCAACTCGTCATTCCCGTCGGCGTCCACGTCCCCGACGTAGAAGTTCTCAGGCCGGAAGCGGATCGCATCCGGATTCGGCACAATGATGCCGAGGGGCTCAGCGCCATAGCCGTCGTCGGTGCTGCCGTCCCATTCATAAACATGGTAACCTCGAGCCGTATCGCTCTGGTCGCGCCCTACAGGAAAGATTATCTCCTGCCGGCCGTTGCCGTCGAGGTCGCCCACTTGAATCCACCGTGGTTCCCACTTGTAGGCGCTTTGCGCCTCAGGCGACTGCCAGACGATCTCCATGGTATTGTCACCTGCGACTTCAAGCACGGTGACCCTGTGACCCGAATAGTCGGTGATCATCACCTCGGGTTTGCCATCCTGGTCAACATCCGTGCCGGCGAGGACACCGCGGCCGGCGTTCCCAGTGATGAGGGTGTCGGCATCCGGGACAAGCCAGACTTCCTTGAACGGATACTGTGCCAGCGCGCTGCCTTGCCAGCCGAGCAGGAGAGCAGCCCCGATGACCAAAAGGTACCGTCTCGTCATGATTATCCCTCCAGCGTGATCTCATTCCAATTCCCACACGCCACATTACGCACCAGCAGTCGCAAGCATCACCTCCTCGTCGTCCTGGACAATCTGTTCAGACTGTGGCCGGGACCCATTGTTCAACGCCTTGCCGTAATTGGCAGCACAATATAGTTTTCCACATCGTCGATGTCAAGTGGCACAGCGACATTTCTCGGCCGGGGAAGTTTGCGGCGGGAAATAGCCCTTGAAAAAGGAGCGGAAAGTGGGTATATTGGCTGTCGATTTGATTTCAGTCGTCCACCCAGTAGGTGAACGAGTGGACTTCGGTGGTGCGGATCTTGTTGCGTAGCCAGCGCTTCAGCCAGTTGCGCACGGCCCGGCGGGTTGCCGGAATGAGCATCAGAAAGCCGGCCGCGTCGGTCAGCGGTCCGGGGGTAATGAGCAGTAGACCGCCGGCCAGCACCAGGGCGCCGTCGAGCAGGCTGTCACCGGGCAGTTTGCCGTTCTCCAACTCGCTGCGAATGCGCGACAGCACCGCCAGCCCCTGGGATTTGGCCAGCGCCGCCCCGCCGATCCCGGTCAGGATGACGATGCCCAGCGTTGGAACCACCCCGACCGCCCGGCCGAGTTGGATGAGCAGAGCGAGTTCGATGAGCGGTACCAGGGTGAAGGCGAGAAGGAATCTGACAAACATAGCGGACTCCTGATTTGTTGCGGCTAACGGTCATACGAGGGAGGTCTTCAGCGGGTTCCCCGGCACGGCGTCGGCAGAGGCAGGATGGTACACGCAGCATGAGGGGCGTGCGGCCCCGGTTCGGCTCGGCGATGTGCCTGCGGGCGGTGGCACTCGTGGCCGGCCCTATCCTCCTTCTCGGTGCCTGCAAGACCCCCTTTTCGACCCGAGAGCCGGAAGTTCCCAACCGCCAGGCTTCGAGCTGGATCCCACCCCAGTCTCCCGACATCGTCCTGATCAACCTTCGCAACGCCCTGATGCAGAAAAACGTAGAGAACTACCTGCGCTCTCTGGTCGATAGCACGCGCTCGGCGCGCCGCTTTCGATTCGAGCCCGACCAGTCGGCGGCCGTGGCCAATCCGGGCGTGTTCAGCCGCTGGGACGTGCAGAAGGAGCGTTTCTATCTCCAACAGTTGTTTTCCGTGTTGCCCGACGACTCGCTGCGCATTGTCGAGTTCACGCCGCTGAGCTCCAGCGTGTCGGTCGACACGGCCGAGTTCACCCGTTCGTACGAGCTGCAACTGCACCACACCCAGCAGCGCCAGGGCATCCCGGCGGTGGTGCGTGGCCAGGCGACCTTCTGGCTCAGTTCCGATGCCTCGGGCAACTGGGCCATCCACCGTTGGGCCGATTTCGGCAATGGTCGCGATCCCTCGTGGAGCGACCTCAAGGCGGCGTTCGGGAAATAGTTCTTTGAGCAAGGAAGCCCAACGGAGGAAGGGTGCCAACGGATCAGCTTGGCGATGTTTGATTCTGTGCGGACGGTTTGGGAGGGAGAGGAAGCATAGGCACAGGCGGTGATGCTGCAGTGTCAATGGAGAGGAGACGGCGGCTTTTTGCCATCCTTTTGGGGCTTGCCCTGTTGCAGCTCATCGTGCTCTACGGGGTGGTTCCACAGCTCGATCGCAGTGCCCGCGGCCGTGGCTTCCGCAGCGCCAAGGCCCACATCCTGCGGCAGTTACAGCTCGCCTTGTCGAGCTTCGGAGTCGAGCCCGAGTGGGTGAAGGACCGTGATGGGGTCCGCCTGGTGCGGTTGCCCTTGGACCTGCCTCCGGTACGTGTGTTCGCCGCTATAGCCGAAGCGGTGCGGCAGGCCGGCGGTGCCATCATCCAGAGCCGTGAGGATGAAGTATCCGGGCGCATCGAGTTCACCGTGGCGCGGAATCGGGCCGGACTGCAGAAGGTCGTGCTGATTCCGGACCGGAAGCTGCTGCGCCGCGGCGGGCGAATTGCCCTGATCATCGACGACTGGGGATACGGCGACGCCGCCATGCTCGAGGCCTTCCTGGCGCTGCCGGAGACCCTTTCCTTTGCCGTGATCCCTGGGCTGCCGCACAGCCGGGAGCTGGCAGAGCGCATCCGCGAAAGTGGCCAGCCGCTTCTCATTCATCTGCCCATGGAGCCGCTGGAAGGAAAAGTGGAGAGCGACGGCTTCACGATACAGGCCAGGCTGAGTGAGGGTGAGATTCGCCAGCGCCTGCGGCGGGCGTTGCAGGAAGTGCCCGGTGCTGTCGGCGTGAACAACCATATGGGGTCGAAGGCGACGCTGGACGACCGTCTCCTGGCGGTGTTGATGGATGAGATTCACCGGGAGGGCTTGTTCTTCGTGGACAGCCGTACCAACCCGGAGACACACGCCTTCGACTGGGCGGGTCGCAAGCAGGTGCCGGCGGCCTTGAATGATCTCTTTCTGGATGTACGCCCCGACGAGGGCTGGATCCGCACCAAGATCGAGCACCTGGCTCGGGTGGCTTCTCGCAAGGGCAGCGCTGTGGGCATCGGCCATCCCCGCAAGGTGACCCTGCGCGTCTTGCGACAGATGCTGCCGCTGCTGGAGCGGCGCGGCTACCGTTTTGTGCCGATCACCGAGGTTCTGGAGTAGGGCGTGGTTTTGGAACACCGAAACAGACCGAAGGAAGCGAGGTGGGCCGAAGAGCGGCGAGGGAGCGGCCGTCCATGGACCTGCGAGGATGGCTTCGGTCCTCCGGCTGGCTCTGCCATTTTTCGTTTTTCATTTTTCCTTTTGCATTTCTTTTTCAAAAAATGACTCTACCTTGAGGAAGGAACCAATGCCTCGTCTTGGTGTCAACGTAGATCATGTGGCCACGATACGCGAGGCCAGGCGTGGCCGCCAGCCGGACCCCGTGGCTGCGGCGGTGGTCGTCGAGATGGCGGGAGCCGACGGCATCGTTTGCCACCTGCGTGAAGACCGGCGTCATATCAAGGACAAGGATGTGTTTCTTTTGAAAGATGTTGTCAAGACACATCTGAATCTGGAGATGGCGGCTACCGACGAGATGGTGAGCCGGGCGCTGGACATCATGCCGGACATGGTGACGCTGGTGCCGGAGCGCCGCGAGGAAGTCACCACCGAAGGGGGGCTGAACGTGGTCAGCGGCTACGACTACATCGAAGAGGTGGTGGCGAAACTACGGGCCAACAACATCGTCGTCAGCCTGTTCATCGATCCGGAGATCCAGCAGGTGAAAGCGGCGGCGCGCACCGGGGCCGATTACGTCGAGCTGCACACCGGCCGCTATGCTGCTGGCGAGGATCTCAACTCGGTGGCCGACGAGTTGGAGAAGCTGCGCTCCATGGCTGCGGCGGCTGCCAAGCTGGGGTTGGGAGTGAGCGCCGGCCACGGGCTGGATTACCAAAACGTGCGCGAAGTGGCACAGATTCCGCAGGTCGAAGAGCTGAATATCGGGCACTCCATCGTCGCCCGGGCTGTGCTTGTCGGCCTGGAACGTGCCGTCCGCGACATGATCGCGCTGATTCGTTAGAGGAGAAGGTTTGTCCAACGTCGCACTCCGCGTCTACCGCAGTGGTCGTGTCGAAAGCGTCCACCGCGCCCACATCGCCGTGGTGAATCCGCAGGGGAAGGTGATCGCCCAGCTGGGCAACCCGCAACAGCGCGCCTACATCCGTTCAGCCGCCAAGCCGTTTCAGGTGATGCCTCTGCTGCTCAGCGGTGCCGCCGAGCATTTCGGCTTTACCGACCCAGAGCTGGCGGTGATGTGTGCCTCGCACAATGGCGAGCCAGCCCACGTGGAGATGGTGACATCGATCCTCGAAAAGATCGGCCTCAGTGAGGACGACTTGCGTTGCGGCGCCCACTTGCCGCTCTATGAGCCGCTGGCCCGCAGGATGATGGCGGCCGGCGACGCGCCTTCGGCGATCCACAACAACTGCTCCGGCAAGCACGCCGGCATGCTGGCGGCGTGCGTGTACCACGGCTGGCCCACCGATTCATACCTCGATCCGCGCCATCCTCTGCAGCAACAGATCCTGAAGGTGGTGGCGCAGTATGCCGCTCTGCCGGCGAAAGAGATCGGAGTCGGCGTCGATGGCTGCAGCGCCCCCGTTTTCTATCTGCCGATTCGGAATATGGCCCTGATGTATGCCCGTCTTGCAGAGGCTCGCGAGCAGGCGGCGGATCGCGTCTTCCGGGCGATGTCGAACTACCCGGAGCTGGTTGCCGGGACCGGCCGCCAGGATACCGAACTGATGCAGATCGGCGACGGTCGGCTGGTTTCCAAAGTGGGTGCCGAAGGGATTCGCTGCGTGGCGGTGCGCGACGAGGAGCCCTGGGGTGTGGCTCTGAAAATCGAAGATGGGGCCAGGCGCGCCTCCGGACCGGTGATGCTCGAGGTGCTGCAGCAGCTCGGCCTGCTGGACGAGGCGGAACTGGACGAGCTGGCCGAGTACTATCACCCGGAGCTGACCAACCACGCCGGGTTGCAGGTCGGTTCAATGAGTGCACGTTTTTCGCTTCAACAGACTGAAGAGGAGGAAAGCAAGGTGGCTGAGAGGAAGATCGAGGAGTTGGAAGAGAGCGTCAGGGCAGAGCCGGACAACCCGGACCTGCGTCTCGAACTGGGAATCGCCTATGGCGAGTTGAGGATGCTGGAAAAGGCCGCCGAGCACCTGGAGAAGGCCGCGGAACTGGCCCCGGAGCGTGCCGACATTCACTACAACCTCGGCGTCATCTACAGCATGGCGATGATGCAGGATATGGAGGTGGAAGACCTCTGGGAGAGCCACGCCGACGAGGACGAGCTGTACCATCTAGCGGAGCAGGCCTACCTGCGGGCCCTGGAGCTGGATCCGGAGCTGGTACAGGCCTACAATAACCTGGGCACACTCTACTCGCTCTGGGGGCGCAGTGAGGATGCGGTCAGATATTGGACGAAATCTCTCGAACTGGACCCGGATCAGCAGGATATTCGCGAGGCGATTGCGGAAGTGAGCAAAGGGAAAGAGTGAGCCGAGGTCCATCGTGCCTTTGCTGTGTTCCGGAGAAGAGTCATGAGACCACAAGAGTTTTTGGGCTGCCTTGGCACACGTGCCAGGTGGCATCTGGCTGGCCAGGCGCACCGGGTATGTAAGACCGTGGCGATGGCCCCCCGCCGTTGGCTGGCCGCGGGGATTCTAGGGGCTCTGGCGGCCCTGCTGCTACAGCCGTCACCGGCCCTGTCGGCAGGCGGCGACAGATCGCCGCGTTTCAACCGCGACCTGCTGAAGGAGTGGCACTGGCGCCTCATCGGGCCCTCGGCGCCGGCCGGCCGGGCATGGACCGTGGTCGGTGTGGAAAGCGATCCCCGCGTGCTCTATGTGACCACGGCCGGGGGCGGCTTGTGGAAATCCACCAACAACGGCACCACCTTCGAGCCGATTTTCAACTTCGAGACCTCCGCCTCCACCGGAGCCGTGGCGGTGGCTCCTTCCAACCCCGACATCGTCTGGCTGGGAACCGGAGAGCCTGCGTCCACGCGAGCCAACTCCTGGGGCGATGGTGTCTACAAGTCGACCGACGGCGGGAAGACCTGGCAGCACATGGGTCTGACCGACTCCCGGGAGATCACCCGCATCGTCATCCATCCCGACAACCCAGAGGTCGTCTACGTCGCTGTCTTGGGACACCTTTGGGGCACGAATTCCGAGAGAGGCATTTTCAAGACGACGGACGGCGGCAAGACCTGGACTCGGTCGCTGTTCGTGAACGACACCACCGGTTTCAACGACTTGCAGATGGACCCGACGGACCCGCAAACCCTGTACGCGGCCGCCTGGCAGCGACTCCGGTTCGGCGGCGGCGACATGGATGAGTCCGGCTGGGGCAGCGGCATCTACAAGACAACGGACGGCGGGCAACATTGGACCAGGCTGACACGGGGGCTGCCGACCGATCCCATGGGCAAGATTCATCTGGCCATCGGCCGGCACAATCCCCGCATTGTCTATGCCAACATCCTTGCCGGTGAGCCGGTGCGCGGCGGCGGTCGCACCAGCGATCAGGGAGGTCTGTATCGCTCGGAGGACGGCGGCCAGACGTGGACGCGCGTCAACTCCAGGCAAACCAGCTACTACTACGACCGCGTCTATGTGGATCCGAGCGACGACAACACCGTGTGGATGCCGGTCTTCAAGCTGTTGCGCTCCACCGACGGCGGGCGCACCTTCCAGGAAATCAACATGAGGCACGTCCACAACGACTTGCACTCGATGTGGATCGATCCGAACGATCCATCGCACATCGTGGTCTCGGGCGACGGCGGCGTCAACATCACCTATGATCGTTGCAAGACCTGGCAACAGGCGGTGCTGCCCATCGGCCAGTTTTACAAGGTGGAGGTCGACAATCAGGAGCCGTACTACGTCATCGGTGGCATGCAGGACACCGGCCACTGGCTCGGCCCCAGCCGCACCTACGACGAGGAAGGCATCACCGAGCACGACTGGATCAAGCTGCGCTTCAACGGCGACGGCATGGGGGCTGCGGCTGATCCGCGCGACCCCAACATCATCTACATGGTGCAGGAGTTCGGCAACACCTCGCGTTTGGATCTGCACCGCTGGAGCCGCAGGGAACTTCAGCCCACGGATACCACCGCCCTGCGCCAACAGGGCGTCCGCCACCCGGTACGCTGGGACTGGACTCCGGCCTTCGCTTTGTCGGTCCACAACCCTGATATCGTCTACCTCGGCAGCAACTACCTGTTCCGCATCAACGGCGCCACCGGCAAGTGGCGGGTGATCAGCCCGGACCTCTCCAGGCAACAGGACCGCCGGCTCGTCGGCATGCGGGACGGCTACCACAGCTACGGGGCTTTGTTCTCGGTGGCCGAATCGCCCCTGGATGCCGACCTGCTCTGGGCCGGCGCCGACGACGGTCCCATCTGGGTCACCCGCGACGGTGGCAAGCACTGGCAGGAAGTCGACACAAACTTCCCGCCGGGGTCGCCGACTTTGGGCGTCGTGTCCGCCATCGTCGCCTCGAGATTCTCCAAAGAGACGGCGTATGTGGCCTATGATCTGCACCGCCGTGATGATCACCACCCCTATCTGTTCAAGACGACCGACGGCGGCCGGACCTGGAGCAACATCACCGGCGATCTGCCGGCAGAGGGAACGACCTATACGATCCTCGAAGATCCGGTGAACCCCAGGGTGCTGTACGCCGGCACGGAGTTCGGCGTGTTTGTGACCATCGACGCCGGCCGGCATTGGGTGAAGCTGCAGAACAACCTGCCGACGGTGGCGGTGCGGTCGATGGCCATCCAACCGCGGGCAAAGGAGCTGGTCGCCGGCACCTTCGGCCGGGCAATCTGGGTGACCGACATTGCGCCCTTCGAAGAGATGAGCGAAGCCATGCTCGGCGAGCCGCTCCACCTGTTTGCCACAAAGCCGGGCGTCCGCTTCCGGGTGCGTGTCACTTACGGCAACACCATCGAGCAGCTGCACGGCGACATGTTTTTCCGGGGCGAAAACCCGCCGGTGGGAACGACGATCACCTATTATCTGCGGGACAGCATGGCGGACAGCGTCCAGCTTACCGTGCGGGATTCCTCCGGCAGAATCATTCGGAGCTTGAAGGGTCCCGGGAGCGCTGGTATCCATCGGGTGCTCTGGGACCTGAAGCCGGACGAGCCCCTGCTCGCCGCCCGACGCAGGGAGTTGAAGAAGATGACGCCCAATGAGCGCGACTACCACGAGCGCGTCCCTGCCGGAGAGTACGGGATTGAGGTCGCCGCAGGGTCGCTGCGCGCCAAGGGAACCGTCACCGTGCGCGAGGAAACCGACGGTGTGAAGCTGGTGGTGGTGCGGAAATGATGCAGCCATCGAGCAGCTCCGAGGTAGCGGCTGAAGGAGCAAACATAGCAACAGGAACCTGCCATGCATTTTCCCGCTGAGCCATTCAAGATCAAGGTGGTAGAGCCGCTGCGCATGACCACACGAGAGGAGCGGGACCACCTCATCCGCCGGGCCGGCTACAACATCTTCAACCTGCCGGCCGAGAGCATCTACATCGACCTGCTCACCGACAGCGGCACCGCTGCCATGAGCGACAACCAGTGGGCGGGGATGATGCTCGGCGACGAATCGTATGCCGGCAGTCGCAACTACTTCCATTTCGAAGAGACCGTACACGACATTTTCGGGTTTCGGTACATCATCCCCACGCATCAGGGCCGGATGGCCGAGAACCTCCTCTTCTCCGTCGTCCTGAAGCCCGGCGATCTGGTTCCCAACAACACCCACTTCGACACCACCCGGGCCAATGTCGAGCAAAAGGGTGGACAGGCGGTCGATCTGATCATCCCCGAGGGGCTCGATCCGCATAGCGAGCATCCTTTCAAGGGGAACATGGACGCGGGTAACCTGACTCGGCTGATCGAACAGCACGGACCCGACAAGGTGCCGCTGGTGATGCTGACCATCACCAACAATTCGGCCGGAGGGCAGCCCGTTTCGATGCAGAATGTGCGCGAGGTGCGGGCGGTTTGCGATCGCTACGGCATTCCGCTTTTCTTCGATGCCTGCCGGTTCGCGGAGAATTGCTACTTTATCAAGGAGCGGGAGCCCGGCTATGCGGCCAAGCCCGTCCTCGAGATCGCCCGGGAACTCTTCTCCTACGGCGACGGTTGCACCATGAGTGCCAAGAAGGATGGGCTGGTCAACATCGGCGGCTTCCTGGCGATGAACAGTGACGAATGGATTACCGAGGCAACCAATCTCCTCATCCTGATCGAAGGGTTTCCGACTTATGGCGGCCTGGCGGGGCGAGATCTGGAAGCCATCGCCCGCGGATTCCGCGAGGTGCTGAACGAGGACTACCTGCGCTTTCGCATCAGCCAGGTGCGCTACCTCGGAGAGGAGCTGGACAAAGCCGGTGTCCCCATCGTCAAGCCGGTGGGTGGTCACGCCGTCTATCTGAACGCCAAGGAGTTCCTGCCTCATATCCCGCAGAGTCAGTTTCCGGGTCAGGCACTGACGGTGGCGCTCTATCGTGAGGCTGGCATCCGTGCCGTGGAGATCGGCAGCCTGATGTTCGCCCACAAGGATGCGGAGACGGGTGAGATCCATTACCCCGAACTGGAACTGGTGCGACTGGCGGTGCCGCGGCGCGTGTACACTTCGATGCACATGAACTACGTCGTCGAGTCGATCGTGTCGATCTATCGCAATCGCGACCGCATCAGAGGCCTACGCATCGTCAAGGAAGCTCCGGTCCTGCGCCACTTCACCGCTGTTCTGGAGGAGCTGAGTTGATCCGGGCCGTACTTTTCGACTACGACGAAGTGCCGGCCGAAACGACCGAAGGGAATCGTTAGTTGATGCTGCTATCGCCGAAACACCCGCTGATCTACTTGTCGTTGGCTGCTGCGCTTCTTCTGCTCCTCCAGGCTTGTGACGAGCCGATGCCGAACCAGGCGGTGCCAGTGCAGCCGCGGGTCGTCTCCATCGATGTGGTGGAGCCGCTGTTCGCCGGCTCGCCGTCGGTGAAGTCGCGCGTGATGGTGAAGGTCGAGGATCCCCAGGGGCCCGAAGACCTGGCCTCGGTGCAGCTCGACGTCAGCGATCCGGCGGGCCAGAATCTGTTGTCGGTGAAGATGGCCGACGACGGCAGCAGCGGCGATATTCTCCCAAGGGATGGCCTGTTTACGGCGACCTTGTCTTCTGCTTTCGCCGGCGGGCAGCCGGGAACGTTTCGGCTTCGGGCCATGGCCCAGGACCGTGAGGGAAACCGCAGCGAAGCCTTCACCGACACACTTCAGGTGCTTCCAGGAGAAGTCAACCCGCCGCCACGGATCGATTCCGTCTCCGCCCCCGCAGTCGTCTTTGTCGATTCCACCTACACCTTCGTATTAGCGGCTCATCTCCCTGATGTCCCCGAGAATGCAGACCTCGACCGCGTGGAGTACGGTCTCTACCCGCCCACGAGTCCGGTCGCCAGCGAATCCGGCGAGTTGGTGGATGACGGCAGCGAGGGCGACCTTTTCGCCCGGGATGGAACGTATTCGCGGGCTTTTCCGTCGCAGTTGGGTTCCACTCTGGGGGTCTATACCTTCCGTGTCGAGGCAGTGGATCGCCAGGGCGCGCGCAGCCTGCCGGCGGTGGTCCATGTGCGCCTCGTCGACCGCCGGGTGAACCAGCCGCCGCAGATCTTCAATTTGCAGGCGCCGCAAACCATCTCACGATCGGCGCAACCGAATCTTTACACGCTGACAGTGGACGTGAGTGACCCGGATGGCCTGGACGACATCGCCCGAGTCTTCTTTAATTCGTTCCTGCCCAACGGAACGCCTTCGACCAACAACCCCTTCCTGATGCGCGACGACGGCCAGCAGGGCGATGCCGTCGCCGGCGACGGCCGCTACTCGCTGACGATTCGCATCGACAACAGCGCACCGTTGGGGGACTTCGTCTTCGAATTTCAGGCCGAGGATCGCGCCGGCAATCTGAGCAACAAGATCGCCCACACCATCACGGTGACGCCATGATGCGGTCTGCCACCCAAACGCTTGCCTTTTTCCTGATGGTGCTGTTGTGGCCGGGGGCCGTTTCGGCCCAGATGGTGCCGAAGGTGGCGACCCTGTTCGGCAAGGAGCCGATTCCAGGTCTGGCGAGCAACTCAGTCAGCGACATCGTCATCTACAATGGCACCATCTGGCTGGGCACAGGGAAGGGCCTCAGCAAGAGTGAAGATGGTGGCCTGACGTGGGCGTCTTACGGGGAAGAGCAGGGTCTGGGCAAGGGCGGCGTCTCCGCGCTGGCGGTACGCGACGATATTGTCTGGGTGGCAACGTCCTTCGACACGCTGACCGCGGATGCCGGCAAGCTGCCAGCCGGGGGTGGCTTGAGCTACTCGGTCGACGGCGGCCTGACGTGGCACTGGGTGCCTCAGCCGGGCCCCACCAACGTCCAGAATGTCACCTTTGATATCGCCCTTTTGGATGACATGGTGTGGATCACCAGTTGGGGCGGTGGCCTGCGCAAGTCCGAGGACCTGGGGCGAACCTGGGAAGTCGTGACGCCGGATACCTTCTTTTTCGACCCCCTGGGAAACCTCAACCACCGGGCTTTCTCGGCCATGGTGGTGGATACGGTGCTCTGGGTGGGGACCGCGGCCGGCATCAACAAGTCGATGGACCGTGGCAAGACCTGGGTGAATTTCAATCATCAGAATCAACCCCAGCCGATCTCTGGTAACTTTGTGGTGGCGCTGGCGCACCAGCAGGCCGGTGGCCGTGATGTCATCTGGGCGGCGACGGTCAATGCCGAGGATCCAGACGAATTCCGGGCTGTGTCCAAGTCGATCGATGGCGGGCTGAGCTGGACCACCATGCTCGACGGCGTCTTCGCCCACAACTTTGCCTTCGATGATTCGGTAGTCTATGTGGCGGCCGACAAGGGGCTGTTCAAGTCCATCGACGGTGGCAGGAGCTGGGCGGTGTTCCCGCAGGTGCGGGACCGGGAGTCGGGTGAAGCCTTCTTCGACGAGGAACTCTTCACTGCGGCGGTGGCGCCGGGGCACGTGGTTTGGGCTGGAGGGCCGGACGGCGTGGCTGTCACCGCCGATGAAGGCCTGAGCTGGCGGATCATGCGCGCCTCGCAGCCGACCGGTGTCGACGGTGCGCCGCGTACCTATGCCTATCCGAACCCGTTTTCACCTTTCCGGCATCTTCAGTTCGGGGGCGACGGCCATGTCCGTTTTCAATACCGCACCGAGGGGTCGACACGAGTGACGGTGCGAGTCTACGATTTCGCCATGAAACTGGTTGCCACTGTGGTCGAAAACAAGGCGGTGGTCGCCGGCGAGCATTCTGAAGTGTGGAACGGCCGTAACGAGAAGGGTGATATCGTCGCCAACGGAGTCTACTTCTACCGCATCGATGTGCAGGGGGAGGGGAGTTTCTGGGGAAAGGTGATCGTGCTGGACTGACTTTGTGGGATGGAAATGGATCACAGACGTAGGGCACCTGTTTGTGCGGTCCTCGTCCTGTCTCTGGCGGCTGTGCTGCCGCTTTGGGCCCAGGGCCAGGGAGGATATGCGGGTGAGTTTGCCCGCACGGGCGTCGGGCCGCGGCCGCTGGCCATGGGCGGTGCCTTCAGCGCCGTTGCCGACGGCCCGGAGGCCTTCTACTACAACGTCGCCGGACTGCCTCACCTGGCTCGCCGCGAGCTGACCGCTTCCCTGCGAGTGCTGTCGCTCGGTCGCTCCTTCACCTACATCGGCTACGCTCAACCGGTGCGGCCCGACACCTCCGGGAAATACAGCGGCGCCCTGAACGGTGGCTTTGCGCTGGCCTGGATTCGGGCGGGCGTTGGCGGCATCGATGGCCGCGATTTCGACGGCCGCAAGACGGGTGACCTGTCTTACGAAGAGCACCTTTTCGCTCTGTCTTTTGCCTTGAGCCCAACCCGCTTTTTGTCGGTGGGGTTCGGCGCCAAGCTTTTTCTGGCCCGTTTTCCTGGGATCACGGATACAGGTGGCAGTGTCTCGTCGCAAAGTGTCGGCTTCGACCTGGGGGTGCTGTTTCGGCCCCACGAACGCATCTCGATCGGTTTAGCCGTGCGTGATCTCAATGCCAAATACACCTGGAACACCGACAAGCTGTACGACCGCGGCACCAGCACCGTGGACCGATTCCCGGTGACGCGGGTCGGCGGCGTGGCGGTGCAGGTGTTGCCGGGGCGGTTGACCATCGCAGTCGATGTCGAAAAAAATGACCGCCAGGACGGCGTTGTGCGCGTCGGCGGTGAATTCCGGCCTCACCCGGGAGTGTCGCTGCGAGCCGGCCTCAATGATGGCTCACCCACTCTCGGTGCCGGCTATGCTTTCGACGTTCTCGGGCGTCGCGCTCGCTTGAACTATGCCTATGTTGCCTTGGGCAATTCTCTCGACAGTGAACACGTCTTCGCGTGGACTTTCAGTTTTTGACTGCGAACCTGAATCTCTTGGGTTGCAAGATGCTTCGTCGATTCCTGTTACAAAGTGTTCTCTCTGCGTTCATCCTGACGGCCGCGGCGACGGCCATGGCCCAGGGTGCTGCCGGCACGGGGCTGGCTTTTCTAAAACTCGGCGTCGGTGCCCGGGCCGTCGGACTGGGGGAAGCCTACGTCTCCGTCACCGACGACGCCAGCGCCACCTACTGGAATCCGGCCGGCCTGGCCCTTCTGGGCACGTCTCAACTGCTGCTGGCTCATACCGAGTGGCTGCAGAGTGTAACTCATGACTACATCGGGTTCGCTGCCCCTGGGTTCGGCGGCGGCTGGGGGCTCAGCGTCGTGTCCGCCGGTGTCGGCGACCTCCAGAGCCGCATCAAACCGAGCGCCGAACCGATCGGCGTGTTCGAGGCACACAATCTGGCCCTCGGTCTTTCGTATGGCCGCAGCTTGACCGCGGACCTTTCCCTCGGATTCACCTTCAAGTGGCTCTACGAGCGCATCTTCACCTATGAAGCGCCCGGCTACGCCGTGGACCTGGGCGCCCAGTTTCGGCTGGGGAAAAACGGTCTTCGACTCGGCGCCGTGATCCAGAATCTTGGCTCGATGCGGGAACTGCGTCAGCAATCCTCCCGGCTTCCCACGACCCTCCGCGCCGGTGCCTCCTACCCTGTGCGTCTGGGCAAGAGTCGCTGGTTGCTGGCGATGGACGTTGTCAAGACGTTGCACGCTGGCTCGCATGTGAACGTCGGGGGCGAATGGCTTTATGCCCAGCGTTACGCCTTCCGCGTTGGCTACCAGAGCGGCTTCGACACGCGCGGCCTGCAGGCTGGGGCGGGCCTGGCGGCAGGCCGCTTCCTGTTTGACTACGGCTACGTGCCTGTGACGCAAAACCTCGGAAGCGGCCACCGCTTCTCGGTGCAGATCCGACTCTGATCTCGTCTGCGCCGGCAATTCGATCACCCCTGTGGATGGAACCTTTGCCAACAATAGGGAGGGCTGCCGTTGCAACAGATTTATCTGGCTCTGGGCGTTCATAATCATCAACCGGTCGGGAACTTCGATTTTGTCTTTGAGGAGGCTTACCGCAAGGCGTATCTTCCCTTTCTCGAACTGCTCGAAAGACACCCCGGAATTCGTATAGCGCAGCACTACAGCGGCATCCTGCTCGACTGGTTGGAGCGCCATCAGCCGGAGTTTTACCCCCGTCTTCGTGCCCTCGTCGACCGCGGCCAGGTGGAGTTGATGACGGGGGGATTCTACGAGCCGATTTTTCCCGTCATTCCCGATGCAGACAAGGTGGGTCAGATTCAGAAGCTGACCGGGTTCCTGGAGGAGCATTTCGATGTCCGGCCGGCGGGTATGTGGCTGGCGGAACGCATCTGGGAGCCTCACCTGGCGAAATCGATCCGGGAGGCGGGCGTGCGCTACGTCGTGCTCGATGACTCGCACTTCAAGTATGCTGGCCTGCGCGACAACGAGTTGCTGGGGCATTTTGTGACCGAGGAACAGGGGACGACGCTTTCGCTGTTTCCCATCAGTGAAACCCTGCGGTATGCAATTCCCTACGAGGAGCCGCAGAAGATCATCGACTATTTGAGGACCCTGGCCTCCGAAGACGGCCGGCATCTGGTGGTTTTTGCGGATGACGGCGAGAAGTTCGGTGTCTGGCCCGGAAGCCACCACTATTGCTACGAGGAGGGCTGGCTGCAGCGGTTCTTTCAGAGACTCGAGGAGAATTCGGACTGGATACGGCTGATCCATTTTTCGGAAGCCCTCGAACTGCTGCCCGCCCTCGGCTGCACCTACTTGCCGACGGCATCCTACCGCGAGATGATGGAATGGGCCATGCCGGTGGCAGCCATCGTTGAGTACGAAGCGTGCGAACAGTCTCTCAAAGAGGCCGGCCTGTTCGATCGCTGCAAGGTGTTCGTGCGTGGCGGGTTCTGGCGGAATTTCCTGGCGAAGTACACCGAGTCGAACAACATGCACAAGAAGATGTTGGACCTCAGCCAGAGGCTCTCGGCGTTGCGGCCTGCCTACGCCGCCGATCCGCTGTTTCGGCAGGCGCAGGACCATCTGTGGGCGGGGCAGTGCAACTGTCCCTACTGGCACGGGGTCTTCGGCGGGCTCTATCTGAACCACCTGCGCTACGCCAACTATCACGAGCTCATTCAAGCCGAGGTGGCGGTGGACACCCTGGAAAGCCGCCAGCGGCGGCGCTCCAGGGCCTGGGTCGAGCATCGGGTGTTCGACTTCGATGCCGACGGCCACGACGAGGTCGTTCTGTCCGCTGCCGCCGCCAACTGCTACTTCGCGCCGCGACTGGGGGGCTCGCTCTTGGAATTCGACTTCAAACCGAAGGCGATCAACCTCTGCGATACGATGACGCGTCGCCGGGAGGCCTACCACGAGAGACTGCGGCAGCAGGCGGAGGAGGCTGGGGAATCGGCTGCTGCGGCCAGCATTCATGGCACCTGGAACAGCAAGGAAAAAGGGCTGGCGGCCTTTCTGCAGTACGACTGGTATCGACGTACATCTTTTCTAGATCATTTTTTCAGAGCCGATACCACGCTCGACGCCTTCGCGGCCTGTAGCTACGGTGAGCAGGGCGATTTTGTCAACCAACCCTATCTCTTCGAGGTGCATGGTAAGGACGAAAAGCTGAAGCTCGAACTCTGGCGACAGGGGCATGTGTGGGTCGGCACTGAAGCGGCAGCGCTGAAAGTTTCAAAGACGTTTTGTCTGGCGCCGGAGAAAGCGGAACTTCGGGCCACTTATCGCATTAAAAATCTCGACGATAGGGCCTGGGACCTGTGGTTCGGCGTCGAGCTCGACTTCTCACTTCTCGCCGGGAATGCTCCCGACCGCTACTACATCTTCCCGGGACACGACTTGCGCGACCGCCATCTCGGCAGTCGCGGCCGTGTGGCACAAGTGGCTCAGTTTTCTCTGCGCGATGAATGGCTGGGGGTGGAGATCAGAATCGAGCTTGATCAGCCGGCGGAGGTCTGGCGTTTTCCCATCGAGACCGTGTCGCTCTCCGAAGCGGGGTTCGAGCGCGTCTACCAAAGTTCGGTCGTCCTTCCTCATTGGAAAATCTCCCTTGCCGCCGATAATGAGTGGGAGAGTCGTATTTCGGTCACAGTGAACGCAGTATAGTTTTTTGAGGGTGCCCCATGAAGATTTTATCCAAGCGAACCGGAGTCGCAGTAGCGGTGCTTACAGGCACGCTGCTGGTCTTGCAGTTGAACTGGAACCTGGCGGCGACCGCCGGTAACATCTACGATCAGATCCAGCGCATCATCACCGTGATGAACGCGGTTCGCCAGTATTATGTCGAAGATGTCGATCCCGCCAGGCTCGTGGACGGAGCGATCCGCGGGATGATGGACACCCTCGACCCACACTCCGTCTACATCCCTGCCGGCAAGGACCTGGAGCAGATTACCGAACGCTTCCAGGGTAGCTTCGAGGGCATCGGCATCGAGTTCATCATCCAAAACAAGTACATCACCGTCGTGGCACCCATTGTCGGCTCGCCGTCGTATCAACTTGGACTGCGCCCCGGGGATCGGATCATCAAGATCGACGGCGAATCGGCCTACAACATCACCGAAGATGAAGTCCAGAAGCGCTTGCGCGGTCCCAAGGGCACCAAGGTCACGGTCACCATCGTTCGCAGCGGCGTGCCCAAACCGTTCGACGTGACCATCACCCGCGACAAGATTCCGATCTACAGCGTCCCTGCGGCTTTCATGTTGGATGACAAGACCGGTTTCGTCAAGATCGGGCGTTTCGCACGGACCACCTCGAAGGAGGTGGAGGACGCCTTGAGGCGACTGGAATCGCAGGGCATGAAGCAGCTCATCCTGGACTTGCGCTACAACACCGGCGGCTATCTCGACCAGGCCGTCGAGGTGGCGGACAAGTTCATCGACGGTGGCAAGAAGATCGTCTACACCCGTGGCCGCATCCCGCACGCCAACGACGACTACTACGCCACCACCGAAGCGACCCACCCGCGTTATCCGGTGATCGTCCTCATCAACCACGGCTCCGCTAGTGCCAGCGAAATCGTCGCTGGCGCCATCCAGGACTGGGACCGCGGATTGATCCTCGGAGAGACGAGCTTCGGGAAGGGGCTGGTGCAAAACCAGATCGCTCTCAAGGACGGCTCTGCCTTGCGAATCACCATTGCGCGCTACTTCACGCCCAGCGGCCGGTTGATTCAGCGCGACTATCACAAGGCCCTGGACGAGTACATCTCCGAAGGGTGGGACGAATACGACCCCAACGCCAAGCCCGACAGCACCCGGCCTGTCTTCTACACCAGCAACGGCCGGCCGGTCTATGGCGGTGGCGGCATCACACCCGACGTTCGGGTGCCCACTCCGAGGATCACCAGGCTGACGCAGGAGTTCATCCAGAAGCGCCTCTTTTTTGAGTTCGCGTCGACCTATGTCGCCAAGCACCCCGAGCTTGGAAAGGATTTCGACAAGTTCAAGCGCACCTTCAAGGTCACTTCGGAGTTGTTGGATACCTTCAAGGGTCTGGCTGCGAAGGAGGGCATCAAGATGCGGGCTGAGCTGTTCAAGAAGGACACCCCCTTCATCAAGCGCCGCATCAAGTCGGAGATCGCCCGCAATTTGTGGGGGAACGAAAAGTACTACCAGATCGAGATGGTCGGCGACCCTCAGGTGCGAGAAGCTCTGAAGCGGTTCGGAGAGGCGGCCAAGATCGCCGGCCTCGATTACCAGCCTTAGTGGGCGCCAAATCGATGAATCAACCCCAGGGGAGCGGCATTGCCCCTGGGGTTTTTTCTTGCCGCCGGGGCGCGGGAATGGACAAAAAAGGTGTTGACTTTTAGGCACGGATTAGTTATACTCTTTTGAAATTTTTGTAAATGTAGCCCTCGGTTTCTCTGCTGAACCAAACACGGGAGGAAAGGCCGGTATGAATTTCCTTGAGCTTTACAACCAGGGCGGCGGGTTCATGCATCCGATTCTGGCGTTGCTCATTCTGGGATTGGCAATCAGTCTGGAAAGGTTGTGGACGTTGAGCCGCGCCTCGGTAAACACCCGCAAGTTTTTGGCTAAGATCAAACAAGCACTCGCCGAAGGTGGTATTCCGGCAGCCCTGGAAGTATGCGCCAATACCCGCGGACCCGTTGCATCCATCTTCCACGCCGGCCTGCTGCGTGCCGATCGCGGAATTGAGCACGTCGAGAAGGCAATCATGAACGCCGGCAGCATCGAGATGGCGTTCCTGGAGCGCGGTCTGGTGTGGTTGGCCACCGTCGTCAGTCTCGCTCCAATGCTCGGCTTTCTGGGTACGGTTTGGGGCATGATCCTGGCGTTCCAGGCCATTGCTGCTGCCAACGACATCTCCCCAACCATCGTCGCCGACGGTATCTCGGTCGCCTTGCTGACCACGCTGTTCGGCCTGCTGGTAGCCATCATTATCCAGACGTTCCATAACTACTTTGTGTCCAAAATCGACCGACTGGTTGTCGATATGGAAGAGAGCTCAGTTGAGCTGGTCGACAGCCTGATCGAGATGGAACAGTCGCGTAAGGGTACCGTGCGGGCCGCCAGGGCGGAGACGGCGGCGTAGTGACTGCGGTAAGTTCGTAGCGGAAGCCCTGACGAAACTCGCTTTTTCCCCTCTGGAGGTGCAGTCGAATCATGTTGGTGGAGAAGAAAAAGAAGCGCTTCAGCGAGATCCCGACGGCCTCTCTGGCAGACATCGCTTTCTTGCTGTTGATCTTCTTCCTGGTGACCACGACCATCGACGTGGATAAAGGGATTGGTCTGACCCTTCCGCCGAAGGGTGAGACAACCGAAGTGCGGAAGAAGAACATCGCCAACCTGCTGATCAATGCTCAGGGAGAGGTTCTTCTTGACAACGAGCCGATTGAGATTCCACAAATCGAGAGCACCATCCGGGAGAAGTTGCGCCAGAACGACAAGCTGATCGTTTCGGTGAAGACCGATCGCGACACCGAGTACGACATCTATGTCCGCGTCCTGGATCAGTTGAAACTGGCCGGCGCAACGCGAATTTCAATCGCAGAACCTGAATCTTAACGTCGAATTGGTTGGCAAAGTGTAATGAGGGAATGCGTCCGTGGAATTTAAGGGAAAGGCCAAAGCTGAGGCAGGGATACCGCTTGCCTCATTGCCGGACATCGTGTTCCTGCTGCTGATCTTTTTCATGGTGTCTTCGGTCTTCAAGGAATACACCGGCCTGCCGGTGACGTTGCCACAAGCCAAACGCATCGAGAAGCTCCCTGGCAAGCGCGATGTGGCCTACATATGGGCTGACAATGAAGGCCGAATCTCCATCGATGACAAGATCGTGAAGATGGACGACATCTCGGGCATCATGTATGCCAAGCGCGCCGACCCCGTCCACCCGCTGAAGGTCGTGTCCTTGAAAATCGACAAGAACGCGAAGATGGGATTGGTGACTGACATTCATGAGCAACTTCGAAAGGCGGATGCCCTCAACATCAACTACTCTGCCAAACCTCTCTCGGAGTGAGGTGGTACGTCATGAGAAAGAACCCAGATGCAGACTTGAAGCTCAAATACCGCAAGGTATTTGAGCTCTCGCTTGTCGGCGCGATCACCATCGGCATCATTGCCATCCAGACGCTGCGCTTCATCAGCCTGCGGGCTGCGGAAGCAAAGACGCCCGACATCGAGATCAAGGTGGAGGATATTCCGCCCACAGAACAGTTCAAGCGTCCGCCGCCGCCGCAGCGGCCGTCCGTGCCCATCCCGACGGAGAGCGAGGATGTGCCCGAGGACGTTACCATCGAGACGACAGAGCTGGATCTGAGTGAAATTCCACCACCGCCTCCGCCGCCTGCCGCCGACGAGGGTACGGCGACGATCTTTGTGGCCTACGACGAACCGCCTGCACCGATCGGTGGGTTTGCCGCCATCCAGCGGCACCTGAAGTATCCAGAGATCGCACGCAAGGCCGGTATCGAAGGCAGAGTGATCATCCACGTGCTGGTGGACGAAAAGGGCCGGGTGGTCGACACCAAAGTGCTCAAGTCGCTTGGCGCCACCGGCTGCGACGAGGCCGCGATCAACGCCATCAAGAGCGTCAAGTGGAAACCCGCCATGCAGCGGGACAAACCGGTGAAAGTCTGGGTGGCCATCCCGGTAATATTCAAGCTGAAGTGATTTCAGTTTTCGAATTGAAAGAGAGCGGTCGCTTGGTCGTTTCAAGCACCGCTCTTTTGTTATGAGGCCTGTTTACTCAAACCGAGGTGCCCATGTCCAGGCGCGTCATGTTTATCATCAATCCCGTGGCTGGCTTTCGCAAGGACAAGGAACGGCTTTGGGCGTTGATTTCGGAGCGAATTCGACCTCAGGGCTGGGAGATCTCGGTGGCTAGGACGCGCTGGCGAGGTGAGGCTTCGGAGCTGGCAGCGCAGGCGATCGAGGAGGGATACGACATGATCGTGGCCGTCGGTGGCGACGGCACGGTCAATGAGGTCGCCAGTGCCATGGTGTACAGCGATGCTTCATTCGGCATCATTCCTGTGGGATCTGGAAACGGGCTGGCTCGAAGTTTGGGGATCCCTCTCGACCCGCAGGAAGCCTGCGACGTGCTGATCAACGGCCGGCCCCGCAAGATCGATGTGGGCAAGGCGAATGGCCGGTTTTTCTTCGTCATCGCCGGCGTTGGCTTCGATGCCCATGTCGGCAAGCGGTTCGACTCGTCTACGTGGCGTGGACCGGTGCCGTACTTCTACTTCGGCCTCAAAGAGTTCTTCATCTACACGCCAACGACGGTTCGGGTGGAGATGGAAGGTCGCACGCTGGAGGTGCAGCCGCTTCAGGTTACTGTGGCCAATTCCCAGCAATACGGCAACGGAGCTGTGATCGCGCCTTCGGCCAAGCTCGACGACGGCCTTCTCGATGTGTGTGTCATTCACCCCGTCAAGTTCTTCCAAGGACTGTACGACATCCCAAAGCTCTTTTCCGGCAAGATCGATACCGTGCCTTACGCGGAATTCTACCAGTCGAAGTGGGTGGTGATCCGTCGCTCTGAGGCGGATGTCGTGAACCTCGATGGCGAAGCGATCGAAGCTGCGGAGGAGGTGAAGATCTCCGTGCTGCCGGGCGCTCTGAAGGTCATCGCTCCTGCCGACTTCCACAATGGAAAAGATCGCTGACGCTCTGGTCGTATTTGCCAAGTTTCCCGAGCCCGGCAAAGTGAAGACGAGGCTGGCAGCCGACATCGGCGCTGCGGCTGCGGCCGACCTTTATCGCGAGTTTCTTTTCCTGACCCTGGAGACAGCCACCGCCTTGCGGGACACCGACGTCGTCATCGCCTTCAGCCCCGCGGACCGACTTCCACAATTTGAACAACTGATTGCCAGGGATTGCCGCTTCGTTCCTCAACCCGAGGGGGACCTCGGCCGCCGTATGGAGCGGGTGTTTGCCGAGTTCCTGCAAGAGTACAAGCGGGCGGTGATCATCGGCACTGACAGCCCGACTTTGCCCGCTGCCTATCTCCGCCAGGCATTCTCGGCGCTGGAAGGTTCGGATGTCGTTTTCGGACCGACCGAGGACGGTGGCTACTACCTGGTGGGTCTTCGAGCGCCGCAGCCGCTCCTGTTCGCTGGTATCCCGTGGAGCACCGATGCCGTTCTGGAAGCAACCCTGGAACGAGCGCGCGAATCCGCCCTGGCAGTCCACCTCCTCCCGACCTGGCACGACATCGATACGCTGGCAGACCTTCGGAAGGCCCTGCTGTATGACCACGGTACGCTACGCGATCTCCTCAAGCGCTGCGGTCTGGCGAATGTCTGTTACTCCTGCGTGCAGCCCTCCACCGACGAGCCGTGAGTGATCCTGCCCTTTGTCGTGCTTCTTCCCCTTGGCATGCGAAACATGGGGATCGTCCGGTGCGGGCCCTCTTCATCGCCAACGACAGTCTCGTGTTGCCCATTCTGTTTTCACAGGGCCTTCCTCATCTGCGGTCGCTGGCAGGCCGCGGCCATCATCTCTGGGTGCTCTCGTTCGAAGGGGCTCAGACCTACTATTCCGGTCAGCGGCAAAGGTACAAAGAAGTGCAACGCCGGCTGGCCAAGAGCGGGATCGTGGCACTGGCCCCACCGGCATGGGTCTTCAGGGTTCTGCCGGCGACGCTTGCCAAGCTGCTGTTCGGTTCCATCTACGCCGTCGCTTTGACGGCATCCAAACGGATCCGAGTAATTCACGCCCGCAGTTTTTTCCCGGCGCTGATCGCCCTGGTGTGCAAGCGGCTTCTGAGAACGCGCCTGATCTTTGACATGCGCTCGCTTTATGTGGATGAACAGGTACCTCTTGGCAGGGCGCGGCCCGGGACCCTCAAGTACCGCCTGTTGCGCTGGCTGGAGCGCGATCTCCTGCGAAGCTCCGACGCTGTAGTCGCGGTGAGCGAGCCTTTCGCGGCGCACGTGCGCAGCCGTGTAGACGTTTGGAAGGAGCCTCCCGCGGCCCGTATCTTCGTCATTCCCAACTGTGTCGACACCGGCAGATTTTGGCCCTGTGCCGAAGCGCGTTCGCGAAGCCGCCGCCGGCTGGGTGCCGACAGCCGAACGGTGCTGCTGGCCACGATGAGCTGGCTTTCGCAGCGCTACGCGGTCGAGGAAATGGCTCGTTTCTTCCAGGAGTACAAGAAGCTGGACGCCAGCGCTTTCTTTCTGGTTCTGGCGAACCGGCCCCAGCCTGCCGATGCCGAGCGACTCCTTGGCGGGATGGGGATCGTACCCTCCGATCTTCGTGTCGTCAATGCCGATCCGGGCGAAGTGGCTGGACTGATGCAGGCTGGGGACGTGGGAATCTTCTTTGGCGGGCGCGGGTTCCAACAGAAGATCATGTTTCCGATCAAGTTCGCTGAGTACCTGGCTGTCGGCATGCCCGTGGTTGTCAACCGGGGCGTAGGGCAGATTCAGGAGATCGTCGAAAGGGAGCGGGTGGGCATTGTCGTAGACATCGCCAGTGGGGCGGGACTTGCGGCAGGGGCGCGCGAGCTTCGCCGGTTGTTGGCGGAAGACCGCGACGAGATCCGCGCACGGTGCCGTCGCCTGGCCGAAAGAGAACTGCCTCTGGCCCGAGCCGTCGATGCCTATGACCGCATCTACAGGGAGCTTGGCAACAGCAGATGATCGTCGCCGCCCATCACGCCAACTACCTTCCGGCCATCGACGTTTTCGCCAAGATGATGGTGGCCGATCGCTTCGTGATCGCGGACGATGTGCAATACTCCAAGCACGCCCTCATCAACCGCTGCCGCATCAAGAACGCCGAAGGGTGGCAGTGGCTGACGGTTCCAGTCTATACGAAGGGCCGTTTGGGGCAGCTTATTTCCGAGGTGGAAATCAACAACAGCGCAGCGTGGGCCCGCAGGCACTGGCGGTCGCTCGTCGTCAACTATCGCCACGCCGCCTTCTTCGAATTGTGGGCCGGCGAGCTGGAGACGATCTACCGGCGGACGTGGAGGCGGCTGATCGACCTCAATCTGGCGCTGATCGAATTCGCCCGGCGGGCGCTGCGGATCACCACGCCCGTCGTGCTCAGCTCTCAGCTCGACGTAGCCGGAACCGGGAGCGAGCGGCTGGCCGGCCTCACTCGTGCCGCTGGCGGCACGGTCTATCTCTGCGGAGCCGATGCGGCCGGATACGTGCAAAAGGCGCCATTCGAACGGGCCGGAATCGAGCTGCGCTTTCTGAATTTCGAGCCGCCGGTTTATCACCAGCTTTTCGGCGTGTTTGTACCGAACCTGTCCGTTGTCGATTTGCTCTTCAACGAGGGAGCCCAAAGCCATGAGTTCATCGACGCAGCCTGTGGCCGGCGCCGTTCGTAGAACCAGCGCGAAGGCAGAGAACAGGCGCAGCCACGCAGCCGATGCCGTTGTCATCATTCCGGCTTTGAATGAGGAAGCGTCGATCGGCAAGGTGTTGTCCGATCTACCCGCTGAATGGGTGAGGGAAGTAGTGGTGGCGGACAATGGCTCTACCGATGCCACAGCCGAGGTGGCTCGAAAGGGTGGTGCCACCGTTTTGAGGGAGCCGGCGCGGGGCTATGGAAACGCCTGTTTGCGGGCCCTGGCCTACATCCGCGGCAGGCCGCCGGACATCGTCGTCTTTTTGGATGGTGACTACAGCGACTACCCAGAAGAACTCCCGCGGGTACTCAGGCCCATCCTGGAGGGCAAGGCAGACCTCGTGATCGGGTCGCGGGTACTGGGCCAATCGCAACCCGGGGCCCTGTTGCCCCAGGCTCGCTTTGGAAACTGGCTAGCCACGCGTCTGATTCGGCTGTTGTACGGAGTCAGCTACACCGACCTCGGGCCTTTCCGGGCAGTGCGCTTCCGGGCACTCGAACAGATGGGCATGAAGGACCGGGATTTCGGTTGGACGGTCGAGATGCAGGTCAAAGCGGCGCGACTCGGACTGAGGATCGTCGAGGTGCCGGTCCGGTATCGCCGCCGCATCGGCGTGTCTAAAGTCACGGGCACGGTTCGCGGCACGATCGGCGCCGGATACAAGATTCTGTACACCATCTTTCGCTATGCCCTTGTCCCCGTCGAGCCGGCGCCCACTGTCAAGAGAGGGGCCAGAACGGCGTGAGAACCGTCCTGGCCCAGAACCGTTCGCCTTCCGCCTGCAGGTGCTTGCCTATTTCAGGAGCTTGAGCGACACATTCTGGGTGTTGCGCCAGTCGACGGTCAGTGCCTGCGGACTCGTGATCTCGGCGACGCCTTCGCTCGTCACCTGGACGTCGCTCTGCAGAAGAACGCCACGTTTGTAATCGAAGTAAGCCACGCCCGAGCTTTCCCCCGAACCGTTCAGATCGTACGTCGCTCCACCTTGCTCACCTGAGCCTACCAGGGTGAATTTGGAGCGCAGCGCCAGTTTAACGACATCTGTGCCGCCGAACGTTGTCACCGCCTGCAAAACCATCCTCGTGGTGTCTGTGTGGACCGTCATGTCTGCGGCAGTGCTGTTGATCTTGAGATCCTCGGGTGGCACCAACCAGCTCTCACCTGGCTTCACCGGGTGGTCAGGGAGGCGAAGAAAGAAGTTACGCATCATGCCTGCAGCTGTCTGGTTACCGGGCAGATTGGGGAACTTCTCGGCGCCCTCCACCGCCATGATCTTGCCGAGGGGAGTGACCACCAGCGTCAATGATTTGCCGATGATGTTCTTCATCCCCTGCTGCAGCATGGCGCCGGCCGCACCCGGGGCATCGACATTCAGCGAGTCGTAGGTTACGCGCAGCCGGAACTGGTCCTCCGCGGTCTGCGCCAGCGGTTGTTGGCTCAGATAGCTGGTGATCGTGAACTCCTGGACCTGCTCGTTGCCCATCACTTCCTGAGTGCTCTTGGTCTTCAGTTGAAGCTGGTAGTGCTGTGTTGCTCCCTTGACGAAGCGGTAGTGGAGCCGGAAGCCGGTCTCGGCGCTCCCCCAGTCCGGAGCGCCACTTTTCCGCGCCCCGGCGCACTGGATCGAGGTGACAGCGAGCATCAGCAGGCCCCAGTGGGCCACAGCCTTGGTCGCATTCATGTCCGCTGAGTCTCCCTTCGTTTGAATTGGATGCTTTCTAGGGACTTCGGGTCAAAGACAGAACAGAACGGTGTAAGCAGTATTGATTCCGGTCGGCGCGAGCAAAGCCGGGATGGAATCCGCCGCCGGCACAAAAGAATCAGCGATCCGCCGCCACCGCTTTGCCGGCGGCTGCCGATATCTGGGGCTCACTGGTGGCGCTGCGGCTGTAGGTGACGACACGGTTGCGATGAGCCGCCTTGGCGGCGTAGAGCGCCTGGTCTGCCAGATCGAGCAGCATTTCGGGATCATCGGCATCGTCGGGATAGGTGGCCACGCCAGCCGAGATCGTGACGGACCCTTTCGGCTGCTTCTCCTCTCTGGGAAACTCGGCGCGTTCGATCGTCTGCCGGAGCTTCTCCGCTGCTTTGCGAGCTTTCTCCTTGGAGATTTCCGGCAGGAGGAGAACGAATTCTTCGCCGCCATAGCGAGCCAGAATGTCGGAGCGGCGGATATTGGATTCGATGAGGTGGGCGATTTGCTTGAGCACGTCGTCCCCCATAAGGTGACCGTTCAGGTCATTGTAATGTTTGAAGTGGTCGATGTCGATCATCACCACCGTCAACGGCCGGCCGTATCGTTTGGCGCGCTGGGCCTCACGATCGTAGCGCTGGTTGAAGTACCGGCGATTGAATACGCCGGTCAGCTCGTCGGTGATCGAGAGTTCCCTGGTGTGCTCGTAGACCAGGATGCGATCGATGACGATGGCGATCTGCCGGGCGATTTTGTCGAAGAGCCTGATTTCCTGGCGGTCGAACGAGTTGGGCCGCTGGCGGTAGACCGCCAGCACGCCCACAGTCCGGCGACCGGCGCCACGCAGGGGCAGGCAAAGAAAGGCTCCTCCTTTTCTTGCTACGCCTGGATGGAAACGAAGCTTCCCAGCCCGCTTGCTGATGTCGGGGACATAGACCAGCCGCGACTGCCGCAAGGTCTTCGTGAAGATGTCAGGGATGGATTCTGTGCCGGGGGCAGGAGGCTTGTTCCGGAAGCCGAAGTGCGTGCGCATGACCAACTCGCCGGTCTGGCCGTCGACCAGCCACAGAGAGAACTGATCGACATCGAGAGAGTCTTTGAAGACCTTTCGAATCGCCTTCAGGGTGCGTTCCAGATTCAGGCTGTTGGCCAGAGAGGCACTGATGGTGTAAAGAGCGTAGAGTTCGAGGAGGCGTTCGTTGAGGGCGCGATTGGTTGCTTCGATTTCGCGATAGCGTTCCTGCAGACCAGTGAGTTCTTGTCGAATATCGGTTACGGCTTCAGCCATGCGGGTTGCCTCCCCGGGTTGGCGTCATCAAGGTCGTAGGTCATGTCGGCAAGGCGTCAGGCACCGGCCGGCTCCGGGCGCGGGGAAGCAGGGATTCCAGGCAACGCAGCAAGGCCCGGTACCGATTGTCGATGGACATCGACGAAGACGTCCGTACTTGCAGGTTGAAAAAAGGATCGCGGTGCGGGTGAAAAAGGCAGGCGCGCAAAGGTGCCCGACTCTTTCGGCAGAGGTGCGCGTTGACGAGATCAAAATCGATGCTCAGGTCGAGGGCCAGATCAAAACTCGAGGTGTCGACTTGCTCCACGACCCACCGCTTCGGCAGGCCGTGCCATCCAATGTCTTTCGCCGCAATCGTCAAAACATCGTCGGCTGCCGACGCGTCGAGATCGCCGGCGTTTGCAGGTTGCCAGACCAACAACAAGCTCGCCGCCGGGAGCACCTGCCGCAATGCCCTGACAAACTCCGACGTAGCTGCAACAGCGTGTGGGTCGCGCGGGGCGCAGACCATGATGCTTTTCGCCGCCGCCAGGTTGGCGGGCACGTCGACCACGGTGGGTTCGTCCTTCAAACGAGCGCCGATTTGCAGTAGCCTGCGTGTAAACCGTCCGAGTTTGGAGTATGGCATTCCACGCGCATTGCTAAGTTCTTGCCCCTGACAGATTTATCCAATGTAAGCAGAGGAACCTTTGATGTCAATAGAAACTTTCTCACTTTGTGACGGCCAGCGGCTGCGCGGACGGAGTGGGGCCTGAGTCGGAGCCTCCAGGTCGCAAAGAGTGCACCGCGGCCACGGTTCGCACTCAGGCAGGCTCGGTGTGCCTCTTGAACAGGCCGTATCTCAGAGCCAGGGTTGGCAGGGCGACAAGGTTGAGGGAGGTGGAGGTGATGAGGCCGCCGAGGATTACTTGAGCCATGGGGCCCTCAATTTCCCGTCCGGGAGCACCACTGCCGATGGCCAGCGGTAGCAGGCCCAGCGCGGTGACCAGAGCCGTCATTAGGATGGGCGCCAGTCGCTCAGAGGCGCCCCGCAGTGCCGCTTCGGCGCCCCAGGTCATTCCCTCGATGGTCACCAGATGTTCGAAGTGGGAAATCATCATGATTGAATTGCGCAGGGTGATGCCGAAGAGGGTGACGAACCCCACCAGTGAGCCGATCGACATCCACCCACCAGAGACGAAGACGGCCAGAACGCCTCCCACCAGGGCGAAAGGGAGGTTCAAGAGCACCAGAAGCAAGTTACGGTAGCTGGCCATGACGATCGAAAGAAGCAAGACGATGCCCAGACCTGCCAGCAGCGAGTGGACCATCAGGTCGCGCTTCGATTTCGTCTGAGCCTCGGCTGCGCCCGTGAATTCGAAATAGTACCCGGAGGGCAGCGAGACGCGACGGGAGATCTGCCGTTTGGCCTGGGCAACAAAAGAGGCGACGTCACGCCCCGCAACATTGCACGTAATGGTCTGCACTCTACGAGCCCCTTGATGCAGCACGACGTAGCGGCCTGTGGCTTCGTACACGTCAGCGAGTCGCGAGAGCTGCACATAGGTGCCCGACGCATTCCGGATCGGTATGGCGGCTACGGACGGGACCGACCTCCGGTATCGCGGGTTGAGGATGACGGCCACATCGAACACGCGATTGCCTTCGTACACCTGCCCAACAACCTCCCCTTGATAAGCGGTGCTAACAATATCGAGGACCTGGAGGGGAGAAAACCCCCAGCGCAGCAGGTCGTTCTTGCGCAGCCGCACCACTACTTGCGGGGTCGCCGGCGGCGACTGGATTTGCACTTCGGTGGCCCCAGGGATACCGTCGAGCACGGCCGCAACTTGGCGGGCCTTGCGGTCGAGTACGTCGAGATCTTTTCCGAAAAGATTCACCACCACCGATGCAGTGTAGCCCGAAAGTGTCTCTTCTACGCGTTCGGTGAGGAAGGTCTTGAGCGAGAAAATCGCACCGGGGAAGCGCGCCAGCACTCGGCGGATTTCCGCCTCGGCCTTCTCGGCAGCGTCGCCCGAAAGGGGATACAGGTCTACCTCGATCTCGCTGTCTTGGGTGCCCATGATGTCGTCCCCTTTCTCGGCGCGGCCCGCTCGTTGAGCGACCGAGCGCACAAACGGGAGCTTCAGAAGCTCGCGGGTCACCTGACTTCCCATGCGAAGCGACTCCTGCAGCGAGGTTCCGGGGACGGCCGACATGTGCACGATAAAGTGCCCCTCCCGCAACTCCGGAAGAAACTCGCCGCCGAAGAAAGGCACCGTGGCAAAGCCGACAATCGTCAAGAAAGCGACGGATAGCAGAATGGCTCTCGGGTGCCGATCCACTTGTTCCAGCAGCCGGCGGTATCGCTGCTTCAGCCATCCGACGATCGGCGGCTCTCGCTTCTCTACGCCCGGTCGTCCAAGAAGCACGAGGCTGAGAGCCGGAGTGACCGTCAGGGCCACCAACAAAGAGACCAGAATGGCTGCGATGTAGGCCATGCCAAGAGGGGCGAAGAGGCGGCCGGCCAGGCCGCGCATGGTGAAGATCGGCAGAAACACCAGGGCTACGGCGAAGGTGGCGTAGACCACGGCGCTGCGAACCTCGAGGGAGGCTTCCAGGACCACGTGAAAGGCGGATCGACGCTTCGGCAGGTTGCTGTTCTCGCGCAGGCGCCGCAGAATGTTCTCTACATCGATCACGGCATCATCGACGACTTCGCCAATGGCGATGGCCAGGCCACCTAGCGTCATGGTGTTCAGGCTGATGCCGAAAAGCTGCAGCACGGTCACCGCTCCCAGCAGCGACAGCGGAATGGCCGTGCATGAAATAGCGGCAGTCCGCAGGTCGAAGAGGAAGAGGGTCAGCACCACAACCACGAGAATGCCACCGAAAAGCATCGATGTGCGGACGTTGTGGATGGCGGTACGCACGAAGTTGGCAGGCCGGAAAAGGGTGGGGTCGACGTCGATTTGCTCGGCACGGAAGGTCGGCCTCAAATCCGCCAGGGCGCGGTCGATGCGCTGCGTGACCGCGAGGGTGTTGGCACCGTACTGGGCCGAGACCACCAGCATCACACCCGGCCGGCCCATGATGGTGGCGGCCCCGATGGGGGGTTCGGGAGCGTCGGTCACCAGGGCGACATCCGCCAGCGTCACCGTGGCGCCGTTTCTGTGCAGGAGAACGACGCGACCCAGTTCCGCGGCTGTGATTGACTGGCCGTGAGTCTGGATAACGATTCTCTGGTTGGCATTGCTGATGAACCCGGCGCCGCGCACCCCGGTGGCCCTTTGGGCGGCTGCCACCACATCCCGGATGTCCAGTCCCCAGCGGATCAGCTGTGCTGGATCGAGCTGGATCTGGAGCTGTCGCACCTGACCGCCATACACGGCCACCTTGGCCACGCCCGGAACGGCCAACAGGCGCTGCTTGAGCACCCAGTCGGCAAAGGTGCGCAGTTCCATGAGCGAGCGGGTCTTGGAGGTCAGGCCGATAGCCATCACGTCGCTGGTCGAGGTGGTCAAAGGGGTCATGACAGGCGGGTGTACGCCTTGAGGCCATTGGGCTGCCAGGCTGGCCAGGCGCTCGGCGACGACCTGTCGATCGCGGAAGATGTTGCTGCCTGCCTCGAAGATCACGGTGATCACCGACAGCCCCTGAATCGATCCGGAGCGCAACGACTCGATGCCCGGCACTCCGTTGATAGCGTTCTCGATGGGCCGGGTCACTAGCGCTTCGACCTGCTCCGGGGCCAGGCCGGGAGCTTCGGTCTGGATCACCACTTGCGGTGGTGCGAATTCGGGAAAAACGCTGTAGCGCGCCTGTTTGAGGCTGTAGAGCCCGTATGCGAGCAGGATGGTGGCTATGGCGATGGTCACCCCGCGAAATCGCAATGAGAATCGGACGACGTAGGAGAGAAGACCACCCCGGCCGCGATTCATTTCGGCCCTCCTTCTTCGCCAACCTGAGTCTGCTGCCGGAATTCTTCGGAGAGCAGCAGTTGGGCGCCGCAGACCACGATTCGATCGCCGGGAACAACGCCATCCGCCACAAACCAGCCGTCCTCGACCGGAGTGTCGGTGGAGACCGGGCGCCGCACGAAATGGCCCGACTCGCTTTGAACGTAGACCCAGGGGCTTCCTTGCCACCAGACAACCGCAGAATCGGGGATGACGACGCCGGGTCGATAGGAACCTGCAGACAGATAGGACAGGACAGTCATGCCGGGAAGAAGCACGGCTTTTCCGGAGGCCACGAGATAGAAAAAGGTCGGGTTCTGAAGTCGCGGATCGACCTGTGGGGCCTGGGAGATCAGCGTCGCCAGCACCCGGGCACCTCCGCCGGGGTCGACCAGGCAGGCTTCCGGAGGAGACGGTATCAACTGGGCTGGTGACACCGCGATCCGAACGACGAGGCGCTCGCCGCTGGCGATCTTCCGAAACGCCGGGGTGTCTCGGATTACCCAGCCGGCCAGACGCTCGCCCCAGGTGTGGACGCCCGAGCTTTCGATGGCCCGCAGCGCAGCCTCGGCGGCGCGCGTCTGGGCCTGGTCCTGGCGCCAGGCCGATTCGGCTGCCTGCAGCGCCTTGGCCGAAATGTTCTGGGGGTTCTCGTTGTAGAGCTGCTTCAGGCGTTGGTACTCCTGGCGCGTCGCCTGCAGACGGGCGCGGGCACTCTCGAGCTTCGAGCGGGCCGAGACGTACCGCTGCCGCAGCTCTGCGAACGCCAGGGGCGAAAGAACTTTGCCGTAGCCCAGGACCGCAGCGCGACGTTGGACCCGCCGGAGGGCTGTCAGGCGGAGCCCGATTCGAAGCCGGGTGCTGTCGTCCAGGGCGATGACGATCGCACCATTCTCGGTGGTCACGGTCGACCTGGCCTCGATCGGCTGCTCGAGCTGCCTTTCCCGGGCCAGATCGGCTCGGTGGCTGATATAGCCCCAGACGGCCAGCACGCCGATACCGACAAGCAGAAGCCCACCAGAGATCATTTTCCATCTGACGTTCATGCGATCTTCACCTCCGCGGGCGTGGATTCTTTTCCGGAACGGCAGGACCGGGTTCTGTCGGCCTCAGGGGGCGCTGCACGGCATCCTCGAGCCGGGCGTAGCTGCGTTGCGCCTCGACCAGCGCATCCAGCCTCTGCAGTTCTGCGGAGCCGACCTCGAGCCGAGCGCTCTGCAGCGAAAGCTGATCTGCCTCACCCACCGCCACCATCTGCTGCATCGCCAGGAGCTGCTGCCGCTCGCTTGCCAGCAATGAGTCAGCCGTGGCCAGCTTCCGCCGTGCCGCTCGGTAGCCAGCCATGGCCTGATCGATCTCGGCGAGGACGTCCGCCTGCAACGACAGAAAGCGGGCGGCAGCCTCCGTACGCTGGGCGGCTGCCTCGGCAATCGGCCCCTGATTGCGGTTGAAGATCGGTAGCGTCAGGCCGAGTCGCAGGGCCCATTTTTGATCCCCCTGATCGAACAGATAGCCAGGGCCGATGTGGAGATTCGGGTATTGGCGGGAGATCTCCAGCCGCAGGTTGGCCTGGCTTGCCGCATATTCGGCGAGAGCGGCAAGCAGATCAGGACGATTCTGCACGGCCTGCCCTCGGATCTGTGGCACGGTCGAGTCGGAGAGGGGCGGCGGTTCCCTGAACAGCCCGAAGGCGATCGAGACGCCGTTCAGGCTGGTGGACGTCAGGCCGAGGGCGGCGGCGAGCTGCACGCGCGCCTCCGCTGCATCCTTGTCGGCCTGCCGGAGCGATAGCAGGAGTTGGTGGACAGCGATGTGCGCCTCGGTGACGTCGGGCCGTGAGACCTGGCCGAACCGCAACCTCTGCTCCAGAAGGGTGACGGTTTCCCGCTGCAGATCGAGCTGGCGCTTCAGGATGGACTGCTTCCGGCGGGCAGAGAACAGGCGCAGGAGCGTCGCTCGCAGGCGGCTGCGAACATGCCAGGCGGTCGTCGCGATGCGCAGACGTTCGGCCTCCGAGAGGTCTCGGGCGCGGGCGATGCGGTGGCCGCGGCGGCTGGCGGTCTCCACAGGCACGTCGAGCGCCAGACCGAGGATCCACGGGGAGATGCCGCGAGCGGCGTTGGTTACGAATTCCGGATCGAGTCCCAGCGTTGGATTGGGGCGTCCGGACGCCGTGACGATGCGAGCCTTGCTGACTTCCCAGTGGGCGCGGGCTACGTCCAGGTCGGGGTGGTAGTAGAGGGCCGCCAGCATCAGCATCTCGAAGTCCCACCGCCTGCGAGGCCAGGCAGCAAAGCGGCGGTGGAGCTCTTTTTCCAGGAACTGCCGGAGTGCCTGGCTCTGGAGAGAGCGTTTTTCGAGCTGGGAGAGAGTCTGAGTGGAGGCCAGCGGCTCAGGATGAAAGGCGGCGCAGGCCGGGATCAGAGCGGCTAGAGCCATAGCGGCAAGCAAGCGCATACGACAGCCTCAGGTTGGAAGTTAATCCAAAGATACAGCGCGCGTGGTGACAGGAAGATGACGCGGTGATTACAATTCTGTCAGGTTGGCGAGGGACTCAGCGGGTGGGGAAATGGAGGGTGACGGTGGTGCCTCGGCCGGGTGTGCTGCTGATGGCGACCGAACCGCCGTGCAGTTCCATGATCGACTTGACGATGGCGAGCCCGAGCCCAGTGCCCGCAGGGTTTTGCGACCGGGAGCGGTCGGCTCTGTAGAAGCGGTCGAAGATGTGCGGGAGGTGTTCAGGGTCGATGCCGGAACCTGTGTCGCGTACGTGTACGTCAACGCTGCCGTCTTCGGTGGCTACCGCAGCCAGCGTGACCGTGCCACCTGCGGCAGTGAACTGCAGGGCGTTGGACAGTAGGTTGGCCAGCGCCCGGCGGAACAAGAAAGGGTCGGCATCCATTTCGGCGTCGCCGGTGCAGACCACTCTCACCCCCTGTTCCTCGGCCAGAGCCTCGTGAAAGTCGCGCACCGCCTCCATCTCGTGGCAGGCATTGAGCCGGGTGCGCTCGATGCGGGTTTGGGCGTTCTCGGCCCGGGCCAGGAAGAGCAGCCGATCGATCATGCGCGACAGGCGCCCGCACTCTTCCAGGATCGATTCGAGGACGTCGCGGTATTCATCGGGGCTTCTTTCCCGGGAGAGCCCCACCTCCGCCTCGCCCATCAAGTTGTTGATTGGTGTCCGCAGCTCGTGCGCCAAGTCGGCGGAGAATTGGGAAAGTCGCCGGAACGAGTTCTCCAGGCGACTCAGCATGCCGTCAAAAGCGGTGGCGAGCGCGGAAAGCTCATTGGGCCATCCCGGGGCGGCGATGCGCTCGTGGAGCTGGCTCGAGGTGATGCGTTGCGCCGCCTGGGTGATCTCCGCTAGCGGCTTCATCCCCCTGCGGGCGAGCAGTGCGCCGCCGACTGAAGCGAAGATGAGCCCCAGAACCAACACGATGGCGACCTTTCGGCCATAGTCGCGAACCAGGCTCTGTTCCGAAGAGATGTCCAAGGCCACCTGAATGAGCCTCCTGGCCTGCGCATCGCGGCCCAGGTTGGCCCATGCCGACCGCAGCAGAAAGGGGCGGCCAGAGTCGGAGTGCCACACCACAGGGGGCGAGTCCCCGGCCGGCGTGCGCTGCGGCAACGGGAAAGAGCGAGTGGGCACGGCGGCCGCCATGTCTGGCGTCTCGACCACGGTGGTGAGCGAGGAGTCGAGAACGCGGGCATAGTACTTGGTGATCTGCAACCCGGACCCTTCCCAGACGACCTCTTCTTCGAGAGCCTGCGGCTTGTCCGGATGTTGCTGCAGCAGAACGCGGAGAACGTGGATTTTCTGTGCCAGGAAATCCTCGTCGGCACGTTGCAGATTCGCGCGTAGCACCCAGTAGAGGAAGGCTGTGGCAACGGCCAGCATGCCGAAGGAAGAAAGAGTGTAGAGCACCGTCAGGCGGCCGGTGATCGACCAGGAGCGTTTCGGGGACATCTTAGTTCTCACGGTCTTCCAGGACGTAGCCGACCCCGCGCACGGTGTGGATCAGCTTCTTGTCGAACGGCTCGTCGACCTTGCGGCGTAGCCGTCGGATCGCCACTTCGACGACGTTGGTATCGCTGTCGAAGTTCATATCCCACACCTGCTCGGCGATCAACGTTCTCGGCAACACCTCGCCCTGTCGCCGCGCTAGCAGCGACAGCAAGGAAAACTCCTTCGGTGTCAAATCCAGACGCACCCCGGCTCGCCGGGCCCGGTGACGCGGGAGGTCGATCTCCAGGTCGGCGATGCGCAAGATTTCGGGCTGGCGCGTGCGGCCGCGGCGGAGGATGGCCCGAACCCGTGCCAGGAGTTCGGAGAAGGCGAACGGCTTCACGAGGTAATCGTCGGCGCCGAGCTCCAGACCGCGCACACGGTCTTCGACAGCATCGCGTGCCGTTAGAAAGAGCACGGGGGTTTGTTTGCCGCTGCGGCGAATTTCGGTGAGGATGGCCCAGCCGTCACGTCCCGGCAGCATCACGTCCAGAATCAACAGGTCGTAGTCGTACAGACTGGCCAGCTCGATGCCCTCATCCCCGCGAAGGGCGACGTCCGCCACGAAGCCGGATTCCGACAGCCCCTTTTTCAGGTAGGCAGCGGTCTTCTTCTCGTCTTCAACGATCAGGATTCGCATCTTCGAGGACGTCCTCCAGAATCGCAACGATGTGGCGCGTAATTTCCGGCGCATTGCCACCAGCCCGGTTGTTCACCGCAATGTAGGTCGGCACGCGCTGGCGCACCCCTTCGCGGGCGATTTCGGCCGCTTCGCGGTACATGCGGGGAAACTCGTCCATGAGCTTGTCGAACGGGTGATAGCGCTTGTAGGCATCTTCGTACTTCATCCCCAGAGGCGTCAGCAGGCGAACGATGGCGGCATCTGTCGAGGTGAAGCCGCCTGCCTGCTGCCACTGCTTTCGCAACGGAGGCAGATAAGTCCAATGGGAAAAAACATTGCCGATGCCGTAGCTGCGCAGAAAGTCGAAATAGGCCGAGGTCTTCAGCCGGTCGGTGCGCTCCTCGATGTGGTATCGACTGTCCTTCGGCACGCGGTCGAAAAAACGCCGGTGCTCGGCGATGTTCTCTTCCGGAGAGGGACAGTCGGCTTTGCGCTGGTATTCGTGTTCGAAAATGAAGGCGCGCAGCTTTTCCCCGAGCAGGTTGCAAGCCGGCTCATAGAACCGGCGAGTGAAGCGGTCGCTGTCGTGGTACAGATCGTTGAGCTGGTAGGCCGGTTTTGCGGTTTTCGGATCGCGCAGCCAGCGCTTGCGGGCGGTGATCTCCTGTGGCACCTTGAGCAGCACGGCGCCGTCGGCCGGGATGTATTGCTCGTACTGGGCCAGCACGTGGAAGTTGCTGGTGGGCCTTCCGTCTTCGTCTAGAAGAGGACGATAGAAGGTGAAGTCGATTTCTACGAAGTCGAAATGCTGGAAGAACTCGGCGACGCTGCGGACCTCCATCACTTCTTCGGGCAGAGTTTCCCCAGCCACGGTTTTCGACCGGCGAGTGGTGCGGTATGGCTGGGTGTAGATCTGGCCGACCCAGCCGGCGTAGCGATCGGACGCGGTGCCGAAGCGGATGTAGGGGTGGAGGTTACGGAAGCGATACGGGTCGTTTTGGGGTTCGGACATGGCCCACCTCTTGGGTCGCTGGTGTTGGTGATTGGGTGTCTGGTAAATTCTACCACCTGCGGCGGCAAAAGTCAAGCGCTTTCATGGAATCAGGATCTGTTGGGTGACTCGGAAAAGATTCTTGACAGGGATACAAATGTTCACTATATTGATGGTGTTCATCTGATCCCCATTTCGGGAGTTGTCCAGGCCATGGAACGCAACATTGTCCATGTCGAGGTCGCCGAGTTTCCGATCTCGCTGGAAAGACAAATGAATCCGCGCCTGCGGGCCCGGCCGGTAGCCATTGCCCCGGCGGCGGCACGTGCCCAGATCTATCTGACCTCGAAGGAGGCCCGGGAAGCGGGGATTCGCCGCGGTATGCGCGTCGACCAGGCGCGGCGGTTATGCCGCGATCTGGTGGTCGTGCCTCCCAATCCGCGTCTCTACCTGGATGCCACGCGCGAGATGGTGCGCACGCTCGGGCGGTTTTCGCCGCTGGTGGAGCCGGAGCGTTACGGCCACGCGTACGTCGATGTCAGCGGGGTGACGCACTGGTGGAACGGGTTCAAAGATGTGGCCTATCGCGCCCAGAAGGAGGTGGGGCAACGCCTGCAGATGACGCCGAGCGTCGGGCTGGGCATCAACAAGCTGGTGAGCCGGGTGGCGGCGCAATTGGTGGAGCCGGATGGCTTCTCCTGGGTGGCACCGGGTGAAGAGCCGGGGTTTCTGGCCCCTCTGCGGGTGTCATATTTGCCGGTGGTGCGACGCCTGGAGCGCGAGCGCTTGTGGGAACTCAACCTGGTTCACATCGCTCAGGTGCAGGCTCTTTCACCGGAGCTGCTGCTGTTGCCGTTCGGCCGCCGTGGGTTGCTGCTGCACCAGCAGGCCCACGGCATCGACCCGCGCCCGGTGCGGCCGCCGGAACGCGAGCCGGAGATTTTTGAGTTCGAGACCCTGGCGGAGGACAGCAACGACCTGGAGCTGCTGAATGCCGTTCTGCAGCGGCTGGCTGAGCGAAGTTGCGCCCGGATGCGCAAACGCCGGGCGGCGGCGCGAAAGGTGCAGTTGAAAATCGTTTACTCGGACTACCGCGAGGCGAAAGGGCAGAAAACGTTCCGGGCCGGCGTCAATCAGGCTTACGAGGTGCTGCCAGTACTCAAAGCGTTGTTCGGCAAGCTGCTGGCCCGGCGCACGCGCGTCCGCCGGATCGAGCTGCTCTGGCAGCGCCTGGTGCCGTCGTCGCGGCAATTGTCGCTTTTCGATCCTGCCGTGGATTTGCGCCGTCACCGGGTGGAGCGGGCCATTGATCGCATCCGCGAGCGCTTCGGTGAGTCGGTGGTGGGATTCGGCGCCGGATTCAACACCGAAAGTACGCAAGGCACTGGGGGATAGGGGATGGAAGAGGGGGATGAGAATGCAAAATGCAAAATGCAAAATGGAGGAGGTGGGAGACGATTGCACACTGGCCACTGCCGTTGGCCCGGAGAGGCAGAGTGGCCTGGTGCCGGGCCAACGGACGACTGCGGCCAACGGGTTTCGGATTGCGGGACCACGCGGGCGGGGGGTCCGACTGTTTTCGCTCAATTAGCGAAAGCGTGTCACTCCGAAGTCCGGCGCAGCCGGACGAGGAGTCTCTGGCGTTCGGGTTGGCAGCGAGTGAAGTTCTAGCCGACCACGAAGTTTTGCGGAATGTCACGAAAAACTGCCATGTTCATCCACCTGCATGTCCATTCCAACTACTCCCTCTGCGAAGGGGCGAGTTCGATCGAAGCGCTGTGTGCGGCGGCCAAAGCCCTCGGCATGCCGGCTCTGGCGCTGACTGACACCAACAACCTGTATGGCGCGGTCTGGTTTCGCGACATCGCCCGGGCGTACGACCTGCGGCCGATCTACGGAGCCGAGCTTTGCACCGGGGGAGCGCGGGCCGTGCTTCTGGTGAAAGACCGCGGCGGCTATAGCCGTCTCTGCAGCCTGATCACCCGGCGTCACCTTGATGACGACTTCTCGTTGACTGACACACTGGCCTCCGACCGCACCGGGCTGGTGGTCCTGAGCGACGTGCCGGAGCTGCTGCGGCGGGTGCGTGAGGCGACCGGGCCGGAGGATCTGTACGTCGAAGTGCAGCCGGGACCGCAACGACTGGCGGGGCTGCGTCTGGCACGGCAACTGGGTCTGCCGGCGGTGGCGACCAACGGCGTGCGGTTTGTGGCTCCCGCGGACCATGCGCTGCACCGGCTGCTGCGGGCCATCGACTTGAACACCACCCTCGAGCGCCTTCCTGCCGGGGAGATGGCCCCCCCGGGTGCGTGGCTGAAGTCGGGGGCGGAAATGGCGGCCGCGTTCCCCGACGCTCCAAACGCCCTGCGCCACACCGAGGAGATCGCCGAGCGCTGCACTTTCGAGCTCGACTTCGGCGGGCCGGTGTTCCCGACTTTCGACGGCCTGGATGACAGGGAGGCGGTTGAAGCGCTGCGGCGGCTGACCTACGAGGGGGCGCGCTGGCGCTACGGTGAGATCACCGACCGGGTGCGCGATCGCCTGGAGTACGAGTTGGATCTGATCAGCCGGAAAAACTTCGCTTCCTATTTTCTGATCGTCTGGGACATCGTGCGGCGGTCGCAGCGCACCTGCGGTCGTGGTTCGGCCGCCGCCAGCGCCGTCTCCTACTGCCTGGGGATCACCCACGTGGATCCAATCCGCTACGATCTGTTTTTTGAACGATTTCTGAACGAAGAGCGCAAGGATTTCCCCGACATCGACGTGGACTTCGCCTGGGACGAACGCGACGAGGTGTTCGACTACGTGTTCAACAAATATGGCCGTCACCGGGCGGCCATGGTCTGCAACCACGTCACCTTCCAGCCGCGCATGGCCATCCGCGAGGTCGCCAAGGTCTACGGCCTCACCGATGCAGAGATCGGTGAGGTCACCCGGCGCTACTCCTGGCTGACCGACAATCGCGATCTGTTCGGCACCGCCACCCACGACCCAGCCTTTCGCGGACTCACTTTCCCGAAACCGTGGCCGGCGATTTTCCAGCAGGCGCAACGCATCATGGGCTACCCGCGCCACCTGAGCGTGCACTCCGGCGGCGTGGTGATCGTTCCCGATGCGCTCGATCGCTATGTGCCGCGGCAGCGCGCCGCCAAGGGGGTGGAGATCATCCAGTGGGAAAAGGATGCCACCGAGGAGATGGGCCTGGTGAAGATCGACCTGCTGGGAAACCGTAGCCTGGCGGTGGTACGCGACGGCCTGGCGGCGGTGAAGAGGAACACCGGCCGCGAGATCGACTATGCCCGCTGGCAGCCACAGGACGATCCGGCAACCCGAAGGCTGATCGCCACCGGCGAGACCTTCGGCGTCTTCTATGTCGAGAGTCCGGCAATGCGGCTGCTGCAGAAAAAGGCCCGCACCGGCGATTTCGAGCATCTGGTGATCCACAGCAGCATCATTCGGCCGGCGGCGAATCGCTTTATCCAGGAGTATCTGCGCCGCCTGCACGGCCAGCCCTACGAGCCGCTGCACCCGGCTCTGGGCGACATCTTGCGGGAGACGTACGGCATCATGGTCTACCAGGAGGACGTATCGCGGGCGGCCATGGCGCTGGCGGGGTTCAATGCGGCCGAGGCCGACGACTTGCGCAAGGTGCTCTCCAAAAAGCACCGGCACCACCGCCTCGAAGACTACCGCCAGAAGTTTTTTGCCGGGTGTGCCCGCCACGGCGTCGGTCGGCAGACGGTCGAGCAGATCTGGGAGATGATCCTCTCTTTCTCCGGCTACTCGTTCTGCAAGCCGCACAGCGCCTCCTACGCCCTGCTGTCGTACAAAGCCGCCTACCTGCGTGCCCACTATCCGGCGGAGTTCATGGCGGCGGTCATCTCCAATCAGGGGGGCTACTATTCGACACTGGCGTACCTGTCGGAATGCCGTCGCATGGGACTGAGAATTCTGGGGCCGGACATCAACGAGAGTGATGATGTGTATGTCGGCAAAGGGGATTGCATCCGGGTCGGGTTGATGCAGATCAAGGGGCTGCGCCAGGAGTCGATCGCGGCCATCCTGCAGGAGCGCCGGCGTGGGGGGCCGTATCGCTCGTACTCCGAGTTTCTCGACCGCATGTGCATAGACCCGGAGGACGTTCGCCGTCTGATTCGTGCCGGGGTTTTCGATGCCCTGGAACCGCAGCGGCCACGGCCCGAGCTGCTGTGGCAGTGGTACGCCTGGAACGACAGGCGGCAGCGGGCCGGGCGGCACGGCGGCGCATCGTTCTTCGACAGCGGTGCGCTGCAGGTGCCGGCCGTGCGGGATTATGGCTGGCGCACGAAGATCCAGCTCGAGATCGAGTCGTTCGGGTTCCCGATCAGCGTTCACCCGCTGACGCTCTACCGCGATCGTACGGACCGCATCCCCCACATCGACGGGCGCGACCTGGAGCGTTACGTGGGTCGTGCGGTCACCCTCATCGGCTGGCCGGTGACCCGCAAGGGGGCGGTGACCCGGCAGGACGAAGCGATGGAGTTTGTGTCGTTCGAGGACGAGACCGCGATCTACGAATGCACGCTCTTTCCGCGCGAGTACCGGCGCTACTGCCATCTATTGACCAGCGGCCGGCCGTATGTGATCAAGGGCCGGGTGGAGGAGGAGTTCAGCGGCATCACGGTGACGGTGCAGGAGGTGCGGTTGTTGGGGTGATTCGCCAGGCGGAGTACACGGATTCAGCGGATTGAGCGGAG
>CAZGRP010000011.1:44718-88574 GCA_964527995.1 uncultured Cytophagia bacterium
GGTTGTTGGGGTGATTCGCCAGGCGGAGTACACGGATTCAGCGGATTGAGCGGAGCAGGCCTGGCCTTATTCGGGGCTGTTGGGAGCTCATTTCAGGCTGAGGAGATCATTGTTTGTGGCGGTTCTCCATTTTCGCAAAAACGTCCTTTGCACGGATTGCAGCGACTTCTCCCCGCTCGAACGCATCAATTCGACTCTCTGCTGCTTGTGCCCACGAATGACTCGGCATTCGAGCCGTAGGCTGCTACCTGTTGTCGTCCCTATTTCTGCAAGAGTAACTTCTTCGTTGCTGTGAATTCGCCAACTCGTAGTCGACAAAAGTATATTCCGCTTGCCGAATCTCCCGCATTCCACTTTACTTGGTAATTCCCAGCAGCCCGCTTTTCACGCACAAGCGTTTCTATTTCCTGCCCCCGCAAATTGTAGATCTTCAGAACAACGAAGCTTGGTCTTGGTATCTTGAAACGAATTGTAGTCGACTGGTTAAACGGGTTAGGATAATTCTGCGCCAGTTCAACTCCCTTTGGCATCAAGAGATACGGATCGTGTGTTGATTCAACGGATGTCCTTCCATGTCCCGAAGTCATTTTCAAGATCACACCGTTCATCCCAACGACCCACCCGACGCTTGAGTCGATGAAATAGCCGGAGGTTAAATGGTGTAACGTTCCGATCTTCTGGGGAATCCAGTGCACACCCCCGTCTGTGGTTTTAAGGACTGTGCCCCTGTTGCCAACGGCCCAACCGGTCAGCACGTTGGTGAAGGACACAGAGTACAGGGACTCGCGCCGTGCGACGGGTTGAGTTTTCCAGGTAGCTCCGCCATCGAGCGTCCTGAGGATAGTCCCGCGCGTTCCAACTGCCCATCCATGAGTGGAATCGACAAAACATACGGACAGCAAATCGCTTTGGGTTCCCGAGTACTGTTTCGTCCAATGTGCGCCTCCGTCTGTCGTCTTCAGAACTGTGCCGTAAGTCCCGACGGTCCAACCTGTACGATCGTCGAGGAAATGGACACCGTACAGATCTGCAGTGGACCCACTAATTTGGGGAGCCCAGTTTGTTCCCCCATCAGTAGTTACGAAGATCGCCCCACCACTCCCGAGAATCCAGCCGGTACTTTCGCTAACAAAATAGACGGCAAATAGAGCTTCCGGCGTCGGTGCCGATTCAACAATCCAACTTGTTCCTCCATCGGTAGTCTTGAGAATGATGCTTGTATAGGTTCGATAATCATACCCAACGCTCCAGCCGACTGTCTCGTTAATGAAGTAGACCGAGCTTAGCCCAAACGTCGGCTCAACTGGTCGGGGAATCCAGTTGATGCCGCCATTGGTGGTTGCCAGGACTGTGCCTCCATCTCCAACTGCCCAACCGGTGCTATCGTTGACGAAATTGACGGAGCGCAGCGACCGCAAAGTGACGGTGGACGATTGACTCGTCCAGGTATTCCCGCTGTCTGTCGTCCTGAGTATGAGGCCCTCCGCCCAGGAAAAGGTACCGCCAACAATCCAGCCGGTGTCTCCACCTGTCAGTCGCACAGAAAGGAGCCATGCGGCAACGGGTTCATTTCGTGAAGTCCAAGTCTCACCTCCGTCATTGGTTATCAGTATTGTCCCCCTCTGTCCAACCGCACACCCAGTATTGGCGTCTTTGAAAGACACAGATCCCAATGATTCCGTCGTCCCGCTGGACTGGGAAACCCAGGAATTTCCGCCGTCAACGGTTTTTAGAATTGTGCCACTACTGCCAACAGTCCAACCTGTTCTGGCGTCCACAAAAGCGATAGAGATCAATGCATTGGACGTTCCGCTGTCCAGCATCATCCAATCTTTGCCCCCATTCTCGGTCTTGAGAATTGTTTCACTGCCTCCGACTGCCCAGCCCGTGCTCTCGTCGATGAAGTAGAGAGAAGTCAAACGCTGTGAAGTTCCACTGACTTGCCTGTTCCAGTTTCTTCCGCCATCTGTCGTCTTGAGGATTGTTCCCCCATCTCCGACGGTCCAGCCAGTACTTTCGCTTACAAAATAAACAGCGAATAAAGCTTCTGGCGTCACCCTCGATTGAACAATCCACTCTGCTCCTCCATCTGTCGTCTTGAGAATGACGCTTTCGATCTTTCCGGCGTCGTTATACCAAAAACCGACTGCCCAACCCGCATGATCATTTGCAAAGTAGACTGAAGTCAATAGGTACGGACCTCCTCCGGCATAGTGTTGAACTTCCCAGTTCGCGCCTCCGTCTGAAGTCTTTATCACTGTTCCCACTCGCCCGACTGCAATGGCCGTGTTTTCGTCTATGGTGTACACATCTCGCAGCTCATTTCCCTGAGGCCGTGGGTTTTGCCAGATCCAACTGTCTTGGGCAAAAACGCGTGTGCAGAGAATGAAAAAGAAGATGAATGCCTTAGCTACTGATGTCACTGCTCTCACTTCCTTTTGCGGCGTTTTGCACGATCTTATGGTACTTGTGACGAGCGGACGTCCCGAAGGAAGACTAGCCACCCGAATGAAGATATGTACATTCATACCGCCTTTGCTGAGGACAGAGACCTATGTAGCTCATAACCGTTCTGCACAAGATAAACCGCCGGTTTCCAAAATGCAAGGCACCATCGCTGGCAGGAGACACACGTCAATCGTGTGAACGAAGAAGAGGGAACTTCCAGTTCCTTTCCTGCGCTGGAGAGTTGACGCATGGCAGAACACCGGATTCACGCAACTGAGCAAAGAGCCCAACGGATCGCGCGACTCGAGAACGAGCGGATGACCTCGTGAGAGACGGACAGGCACCGCTTGGAGGTTCTGAGGCTTGCAATGCAGAATGATCTGTTGGTCTGGTGGGCGGCAGATTCGACTCATGGCGCAGGGCGCAATTGCCACCGAGGACCGAGCAACCGACGTAGACGAAAAGGGTGGGGCTTTCCAGTTGCCTCGATCGACTACATTGCCCCTCTGCTGAAGGTTCGCAGATCGCAAACACACAAAACCTGATTTCGCGCCTCCGTAGGCAAAGTGGACCGCACCCTCTGTGCATGTGCGCTCGGCCACTCTACCGCAGCACCATCATTTTCCTGGTCTGCCAAAACTCACCTACTTGCAATTTGTAGAAATAGAGTCCACTTGGGAGGTCGGCGGCATCGAAGTCCACCGAGTAGACGTTCGCTTTCTGAAATCTGTTGACCAACGTTCGAATTTCTCTTCCAAGCATGTCATAAACCCTCAGAGTAACAAAGCCTGATCGGGGTATCGAGTACCAAATCTTTGTTGACGGATTGAACGGGTTCGGATAGTTCTGGGAAAGTTCAAAGCGGACAGGTATGCTTGCTTCGTCGTTCCGAACCGACGTTGTCGCTGGATCTGGACCTAACTTGACAAGTAGGACCTCATCATTGCTGGTACCGGTCAAAACATATCCTCCATCCTCCGTCAAATCGATAGAGAAGAAGCCATCAATTGCGCCTCCTATGTCGATCGTTTTTGTCCACAGTGTATCCCCGTTCCCGTCAGTCCTTAGCACCCAGCCGTCGATTGATTCATTCGACGTAAAGCCGGACACAATAAATCCTCCGTCTTGGGTTTGTTTCACGCAGGTGGCATGAGCGTCATTTCCATACGTCCTGCGCCAGAGAATATTGCCATCGACATCCGTCTTGAACAGCAGTACTTGATTCGACAGCGCATTGCCGGCGACGATGAAACCACCGTCGTTGGTCTCACTGACAAAATCTGTTCCTTCTTCCAGGAAGCCTTCATATACTTTCATGTCGCCATTTCCGTTTGCATCCGTTTTCAGCAACAAGATCTTGTCGTTCCCTATCTCATCGGTCGCCGCAACGATGTACCCGCCCCAGGACGTTTGATGAACCGTTCTTCCGACCTCGTTTAGGCTCGTGCTTCCGTAAGTTTTCGTCCAGGCGGTATCGCCGTTCGACGCGAATTTGAGAAGCCATATATCGGCATCGTATTTCTCTGTGCCTTCTGTGCTTCGGTTGAATTCGAATCGGCCGGTCACGATAAAGCCGCCATCGTCTGTAGGGGAAATGAATGCCGCCTCGTCTTGCTCCAGTTCGCCGGCGACAAATTCATCAACCTTCTCTCCCGCGGCATTTGTCTTGATGAGCCACAGATCCGAGTGAATCGGTGAACCCGGACCTGCCTCGAATCTCTCAAGAGCCCCGGCGACCAGGAATCCTCCGCCAGATGTTTCCACGACGGAACCACCAGCATCCTCCAACCCATCAGCGCCTCCGTACGTTCTTGCCCAGATCTGGTTGCCATTGCCGTCGGTTTTCATCAGGAGCAGGTCGGAGTTTGTAGCGGCGATGACGGCGAAACCGGTAATGATGAACCCACCGTCGGCGGTTTGCTTGACGTCGGTTCCCCAGGTGCCGCCGTATGTCTTCTGCCAAAGAATCTCCGGCGCTTGGGCAAGAAGATTCCCCCAGGCAAGGAACAACATGGCGCACATCACCTTCGTCTTTCTCATTGGCATGGTCCTCCCTGTGTTTGAGCTAGACCGACATACAACGTTCCTGTTCGCGCCTCAAGACTGGCGTCGAACAGGAAGCGCTGTGTGATCCTTGGAAAAGGATGTAGTTGCGACTGCCGTGGACGTAGACCTTTCCCGTACAGCGGCCATCATGCTGATGCGAATCCGGCTGCGCACCTGATCAAGGAGTTTTCAGTTGGCCGATCGGCATTGAGTAAAGCTTGGCGAGTGCATGAATGCGGCCCCAATCAATATGATTATGGTTATGAGGAAGGCATCCGCCTCGTTGTCGGAATAACCAGATATGTGTTTGCCGCCCCGAGCGCGATCCGGGCAACCGTAGGCGAGAGAAAACCTGGAGCCAAATCGGTGAACGCTGGGAGCGAATGCTCTGAAGTACAATCATGATCACTTCATTGCGGAATGTCAGGAAAAAATTCGGGTTCAGCTTGGGGATTGAGCGAATCAGGACGATGAGGGACGGACGATGATGGAGGTTTGTAGTAGCGCGATTCATCGGGCATTCGACGGCGATAAATCGCCTTACTACAAACACACAATCATTCCTCCTCTAACACCCGAAACCGTCCCGAGTCGATGAGGGTGCGGATGGTTTCCAAGAACGTCTCAGGAGCGGCATAGTCCGGGTGGCTGCGGAAGACGGCCGCGGCGCGCTCGAGTTCTTCCATCTCCTCGATGCGTCGGAGCAGATTGGCGTCGCGGCGGGCGCGGGCCGGTTGCCCGGCGAAGAGCAGATGGTGCGGATCGATTCGACCGATCCGGATGGCCCGCTCAACCCGACGAGCACAGCGGCAGCGATTGTCCGGGTTGACGAGGCCGCACTTTTGTCGCATGAACTCACGGACTCGGTTGCGAGCTCGGGAAAGACGTTTGCGGAACGTCGCGGCCGAGATGCCCAGGATCTTTCCGCCTTCCTCACCGGTTACCTCAAAGATCTCCCCGAGGATGTAGGCCAGACGGTGATCCCGACCCAGGCAGAGCAGCATTCCCTGAGTGCAGCCGATCTTGACTTCTTCGACCAGCAGGTCTTGGTCGGCCTCGGCCGCAAGCCGGAGCGGCCCGTCGGAGAGCCCCTCATCAAGCTCCTTTCCGAAGCGCTCAAATGTCATTCCTTCCAATTCCGCCTGGCGCTTTCGGGTGGTCAGAAGGTAGTTCGCCGCCACGCGGTAGACCCACGTCATGAAGGCGCTCTCCTGCCGGAAGCTGCCCAGGTGGGTGACGATCCGAATCAGGATCTCCTGGGTGGCGTCCTTTGCATCCTCCGGATGCCACAACATCCGCAGAGCGAGGCCATAGACCCGGTGTTGGATTCCCTGGATGACGTCTTCAAGCGCTGCCTTGTCGCCAGCTTTCGCGGATGCCACCAGGGAGTCGAGCGTTGACGTGATCATTTTTTGAATTCAACACTGAATAACACCGAAAGACGGCCAGAGAATGCTCAGACTTCTTGAAGGCCGCGATGGGGAAAATGATCCGTTGGCGGCCGTTCTCCGTTGGGCGGCTGCCACGACCTGTTGTCTCGGCACAACCCGGAATGCTCTTGGAGGAATCCACAGACTCCTCAAGACGAGGAAAGACTGCCGTACCACTTCGCCAGCTCCGCGCCGATGAGGTCGGGATGGTCCTCCTGAATAAAATGAGTTCCCGGGCGGACGTTCACAACTGTCAGATTCTTGAGATGCTGGCGGCACCATTCCACCACCGGCGCCGGCATGATGGCGCCCGGCTCTGCGGCGAAAAGAAGCTTCGGCAGCTCGGTCTGCTGCAGCCAGGCGTTGTACGCAGCCACTGTCTCGGCGACGTCGGCCGGTTCTCCTTCGATCGGGATCTCATTGGGCCAGCGCCACACCGGTTTCCGGCTGTTCGGCTCGCGGAAGGGTTCGCGGTAACGATCCATCTCTTCCTCGCTGAGCTCGCGCACAATACCGCCGGGGAGAATCTTCTCAACGAAGATATTCTGGTTGACGATCAGGTCCCAGCCGGTCTCGGGGGTGCGGAAGGCCTGGAACAGATCACGGAAGTCGGCCGGGAACATCTCCCAACTCGATACCGGCATGAGAATGGCTTCCATAAAGGCGATGCCCTTGATGTTCGGTTCGTGCCGACTGGCGTAGTAAAAGCCGAGCCCCGAGCCCCAGTCGTGGATGACCAGCGTGATATTCCTGAGTCCCATCTTCTCGATGAAGCCGTCCACGTACTTCGCGTGGTCGAAGAAGCGGTAGTCGATGTCCGGCTTGTCCGACTTCCCCATGCCGATCAGATCCAGGGCGATGCAGCGCGCCATCGGAGTCACGTGCGGGATGATGTTACGCCAAAGATACGACGAGGTTGGATTGCCGTGCAGAAACAGCACCGGGTCGCCGGAGCCTTCGTCGATGTAGCGCAGCTTTGACCCTTGAACCTCGATGTAGTTGGAACGGTACGGGAAGTCGGCTGAGATCGGGTTGTTTGCCGCCATCATGGATTCCTCCGAATAGGGGTGCGAAACCGTCGACTGCGGAGAGCAGCGCTTTTGTATTGAGACTATCTTTCTGTAGCGTTGTGACCGGTGCAGTTCCAGAACAAGCGCATGGACGTGTTTATTGCACCTCGAGGTAAATGCCCAATTCGCGGGTCGTGAGAGTACCGGCTTTCTTAGCGCCAGGCCGAACAGCCTGCAAGCGGCTTGTCTCGGCGAACTTCACTCCGGCGCGCAAATGACCCCAGCGCGCCAGGGCGAGGAGATACCAGCGACTGCCGCGGCCGAAGAACACTTGACTGTTCCATACTCCCGGCAGATCACCTTCCAGGGCATAGAGACGACTGTCGAAAGACCGGCTGTCGAAGCCGGTCCATCGTGCCTCGATGCGCCAGCCGCGTCTGGGTCGCCATTGCAATTGCTGATAGACGAGCGTGCCGGTCTCCGCCATCGGCGGCGGCTCACCAGGGAGCTTCTCGGCGAACCTCCCAAGCTCGACCCGGCTGCGCAGGCGGATCGCGCCACCGGCCGCGTAGTCGAGCTGCAACCGCCAGCTCTGCCGAATGTGCCGGGCAAGAACATCGTGCTCGCTGCCCACGGATACCGGCACACTGCGCACTCCGTCGCCTCCCCGACGCCGAAAACGCAGGCTCAAGATAAGACCAGCGAAACGGCGGCGCCAGCGCAGCAGCAGCTCCTGTCCGTTGTTGGGAAAGGGCAGAGTGGAGGTCCTCCATGGGGAACCAAACTGGTCGAAGGCTAGCCCCACTTCGCCGAACACGTTGGAGTGCATGCGCACGCCGAGATAGACACCTTCCTCATTACGCGGCGAGATTCCGGACTCCGAGAAGGCGCGGGCGCGCAGATTATGGAAATCCGGCTGGTACCGGCGCCAGATTGCCACGACGGTGGCGCCCTCCAACACCATTTTCCCACTAAGGATGGCCGCCCAGCCGCCGCCTTTGGAGAGAGCCCATTCCGCCGACCACGTTGTGCGGCGCCCAGCGAGCGCGGCATCGATGCCGACGACATGGTTCCGCTTTCCTTCGAACCCGAAGAAGTCTCTTCGCAAGTCTCTCCTCTCGAACGAGCGAGAGTAGCGCGCCCAGAAGGCCGTGGTGCCGATGCTCAGCCGAGAATGGGGATGCAGTACCACCCGGCCTCCCCAAAGCCGTTCTCTCTGCATGCCGCGATGAGCCTCCTCTGCCGTGGTGCGGTGGTAGCCGCTGCGGTCGAGGGTGGCAATTCCTCCGGATGGCAGTGGGGCGGCATCGAGGCGGCGGTCCGATGTGAAAACCATGGCCGAAAGTCGCTGAGCCGACAAAGAGAGAGCCACACCTGCAAGCGCCGCCGACTCATCCACCGACCGATAGCCGCGAAGGCCTCGCGCCGTCTGTTCGACAGGCAGGATGGGATCTCCGCCTTTGCCGAATCGATAGGGCCCCCAGAGGACCAACCCTTGAGCAGCTTCCACCTGAAAACTGCCAGCGACGACCGACAGCGGTCCCGGCCCCGCATAGCGGACGTAAAACGAGGAAAAGTCGTTCAGCCGTTCTTCGCCCGCGTCTTTTTCCCACAGGGCACTGCCCTCGAACAGCTGCCCGAACGTCAATGTCGCACGCTGATAGGTGCGGTAGGGATCGCCGGAAGATTCGGAACTCGTCTTGGCAGTTGGACTGGCCCACCGGCGCCGAGCCCGCGTGCGCAACGTGAGCTGGAGCGGCGGGCGGGTGCGAAGGTGGGGGCGCCCCTCGGGCGAGGAGGCGACGACATAGGGCCGTGTCAGGGCCGCCAGGGCGGCACTGACTCCGGGTACTTGCTCGAGTTGTGCGACATCGGCAAAAGGGCCGTGCGACGATCTCCAGGTGACGATTTGCCTCGCAAGTTCCTGGCCGATCCACGGTAGCTGCCGCAATTCTGCAGCCGTGGCACGGTTCAGGTCAATGGGATGCGTACGTAACTCCTCGAGCAGCTCGAGAAGTGCCGTGGTGTCCTCGGTCTCGGCGAGCTCGTCATCGAGGAGGGATTCGATCTCCTGTCCGACCCCTGGTGACGCTGCCATCAGCATCAAGCCGAGGAGGCAGCCGAGCAGGAGGAGATGCCGGCCGCTCATGGCCGCCTCGCGCGTTCAAGTCGCAGGAACGGGCGCAGGCGCTCGAAGGTCTTGCGGCCGATCCCGGGCACCCTGAGAAGGTCCTCGAGCGCGTGAAACGGCCCATGCTCGGCGCGATAGGCGAGGATGCGCGCCGCCAGCAGCGGCCCGACACCAGGAAGTGCCCGCAGGTCTCGTTCCGTGGCCGTGTTCAGATCAACTCGCAGCGGCGGTTCATCGCCGGGGGCGTCAGCATGAACCGATTCCTGCCTGGGACCACTGACCGCTAAGACGATCCCGAACTGATGTGTGATCCCCAGATCGCTGTGCGTGAAAAAGGCGTAGTCGAGTCCGAGCCCGAATTTTCGCAGGCCGAAACCGGCCGAAAACCTCTCCGGCGCAAGGCCGCCACCGGCGCGCAACACCAACACGCCGCCGGCACGCCACTCGACACCGAAACGGAAATCCGGCTCGAATTGCGGCTCATCGAACACTTCGCCGATGACGTAGAGCTCCGGGCCGAGATGATAACCAAGTCCGACCGCGATCTCGCCGGGTGCGGCGCTGTTGCCTCCGGCACTCCCCTGGCCGCGCCGCTGTCGCACGTAAAAACCCCAGTCAAGCCCCGGCACGGGACGTGCCAGCACAGCCAGGTTCAGACCCAGCGAGCCAGCCGCTCCGTATCCCTCGATCGCCGTCCGTGTGTAAGCCACCGACACAGCAGAGTGGAGTCCTCGCGCCAGCGGCATGGCGACACCGAAGACGGCTGCCTGCTGCCGGAACAGAGAGTTGCCGAAGGTGTACAATCCGATGCCCAGGTGTAGCGAGTGGAACGGTACGCCGAGGGCGGCGGTAGCCAGCGACAGGTCGCGAAGGCCGAAGGGGCGCTGGTAGAACAGCGAGATCTGGGGTCTCGCCACGCCGGCCAAGGTGGCGGGGTTGTGGAAAATCGCCTCCGGATCGCCGAGCAGGGCGGCGGAGGTGCCACCGAGAGCCATCGAGCGTGCCCCGGTGGGGAGCAGTTGCGACTGCGCGGCACACGATGCGTAAGCAAGAAACAGAGCGACAAGGGTGCCCCACATCCGCGCCGTAGAATGCCGCGGAAGGATCCGACAGGGGCTCAAGCCGCGCGCATCGACCCTCTCTAAACTACTTGACATTGCCTCACCCCCGTTGCTATATTGAACCAAAGGTCCCAGGTCACAGCCAGAAGGAGTCAGAAATGAGAGGTCGCTTCTCTCCCATTCGCTGGTGTAGATCTGCTTTGTTTGTCCTCCTCTATGTCTTCCTCTCGGCTACGCAGGCCACCTTCGCATCACCCGGCGGGCGCCTGGTCAAAGCGAAGGTCAAAGTCATCATCGAGAAGCTACCCCTGGATCGGCAGCAAAAGATGCGGGGCTTCGATCGGCTCCTCCAGGATTACATCAACAACTACGACTGGCTTAAAGACGAGGACGTCGACCCGATCGAGCTGACCGTGCAGCTCCTGCTGCAGACGGCACCATCCGCCGGTGAGGATCGTTATCGCTGCCAGCTCGTCATCTCATCGGGCGACATCCAGTACTCCGACCGCCGCTCTCGTTTTGTATACCAGAAAGGCGACCCGCTGCCCCACGACCTGACCAACCTGGATGCCGTCACACCTCTGCTCGATTTCTACATCTACCTGGTGCTGGGGAACGAGCTGGACAAGTACGGCTATTTGATGGGGACCCCCTACTTTCAGAAGGCCCGCGACGTTCTGGAAACCGCCAAGTTCGGGCGCTTCACGGATGGGTGGGATATTCGCGAGCTGCTGATCCGAAAAATCTTTCAAGAGCCCTATAAGAAGTTTCGGGCCCTCAAGGACAGCTACTTCTACGGCCTATCAGTCTGGGACGACGATGTGAAGCAAGCACGAAAGTCAGTCGCCAAGGCCATCAAGGAACTGGCAGACGTGGTGCAGGAGGATCCGAGTATCGAGGCGACGAAGCAATTCATCGATGCCCACTACCAGGAGATCATCGATCTGTTTACGGATGCGAAGGATCGCACCGTTTTCGATATCCTGGTAGAGTTGGACCCAGGCCGCAAGCAGCTCTATGCCAAATATCAGAAAAAGAAGTAGTCCGAAGCAGTTGTGCCGCTGTGGTGGGGTGTGCTGAAGAAGCGAAGCCTGCGGCAACCGGATTTGATGTAAGGGCGCGCCGGAAAACGGCGGGCCCTTTCTTTTTGGGCCACCGACTGTTCGGGCAGACGACGGAAGGCGCTGCCCGTCCGGGATCAACGAACCAGGAGCATCTTGCGACTGGCCCCGAACCGGCCGGCCTCGAGCCGGTAGAGATAGACTCCGGAAGCCAGCCGGCGCCCGCTATCATCCTTGCCGTCCCATTGGACGCGATACTCCCCCGGACCCTGGAGGCGGTCGACCAGGGTGCGCACCTTCTGGCCCAAGAGGTTGTAGATTTGCAGGCGAACCTTTTGCGGCCCAGAGCCAGTCCCCACTCTGTAGCGAATCGTGGTCGATGGGTTGAACGGGTTGGGGTGGTTCTGGAACAGCGCAAAAGTGCTCGGCGGGGTCGGCGGCGTACCGGGGTCTTCGACTGCCAGGGTCGTAAAGATGGCTCTTGCGGCGCGCGTGTTCGCCTTCAGGTCATCGAGGTTTTCACCACCGATGAGGGCGAAGGCGACCTTGTGCGAACTGTTGGGTGCCAGATCGAAGGGGCCGACGCTCATCATCACCGACCAGTCGTCGGCCACCGGGCTGTGGGTGAGCTGAAACCCTTCGGTCATGAAGCGAAACTTTTCTGCATCGGTAAAGCCGATTTTGGTGGTCGGGTCCGGCCACACGAACTCCCGATTTCGGACGGCGCGGAAGCCGCTGGCCGTGGCGGGTTCGATGGTCGCCAGGCCGTAGAGCTTCGAACCGGGGGCAAACATGTAGCCAACGCCTGTCTCTGTGTCGTACTCCACCTGATTGTCCAGCACCTGGCCAATATCCCAATCGAGATAGACTGCCGCATAGGCGCCGGAGACTGGCGCCAGTCCGGTGTTGGTGACCTCGTACGACAGGATGACGAAGTCGTCATTCGGCGGCGAGGCCCAACTGTAGCTGCGCTGCACCACCTGGATGCCGATGGGCCTTTCGGCCACCGAGTCGCTGAAGGCAGCGATGCCGTCCTGGTCGGAAAGCTGGGTCAGGCCGAAAGCCAGCTCTCTGCCCTTGATCGTCTTGAAATCCATATGGTTGTGAGCGGAGTTGCCGTAGCTGACGTCGGATACATGGCTTGAGTCGGTGGCCACCAGAAAGCCGCCATGGAAAAGGGCGCGGTCCGGGTTGTTTCGCGGGAAGCGAAAGCCCTGGCCGAGGTCCATGCCGGTATTGGCGTAATCGTTGAAGCCCAACGCTCCGAAACTGGTGACGGTCAGGATGACGTTGCCGACGTCGTGGTCGCCGTAGAGGGGAAAGACTATCAGGGAAAAATTGTCGCGGTCCTGATAGTTGGGCGCCGAGATCAGCACAGAAAGGTCGAGCACATGCCCGTTCTCGGCATTGGGTGACACCCGAAACTCAAAAGGCTGCGTGGAATTGCTCCTGGTTTCGTTATGGCCGAGGCGGCCGATTCCGATACTGCCGGAGACGACGTTCACGAGCGAGTCGCTGCTCACCAATTGCAACGTCACATTATCAGCCGGCTCCAGGAAGTTCTTGAACGTGCCCGTGATCCGGATCAATTCGCCGGGATCGACGATGCCGTCGCCGTCCCCAGCGCTGTCGTCCATCTGGATGTCCACCAGGCGGATCGAAGGGGTGACTGCGGTGACGGCGCGAAAAGCGTTGGCGCGACCCTTGCCGAGCAGGGGCGCAAAGGTCGGGTCGGAGGAGCTGAGATCGTCCGCCGTGGCCCGCACCTGCTGGGCGATCTGGTCGTTGGTCCAGTCTGGGTGAACGCTGCGTACCAGCGCAGCGATGCCGGCGACGATGGGACTTGAGAAGGAGGTGCCGAGAACGCGCACCGTGGTGTCTGGTGAGGCTGTGGTGAGCACGGCTACACCGGGTGCAGCAAGGTCCACCCACCCGCCATAGTTGGAAAAACTGGCCCGGCGGTCGGCATTGTCCGTGGCGGCGACGGCCAGCACTCGGGGGTCGGCAGCCGGAAACGAGGGCTGCTTGCTGTTGTCATTGCCGGCCGCGGCGACCAGCACGACCCCCTTTGAGTGAGCGTACTCGATCGCGTCGAGTTCAGCCGTCGTCAGCCCACCTCCGCCGAAACTCATGTTGATGATATCGGCGCCGTTGTCCGCCGCATAGCGGATGCCGCGCAGGATGGCCAGGCCATCCAGGGAGGTGCCGCCGGAGCTGGTTCGCTGCGCCTTGATGGGCATCACCCGGCATTTGAAGCCCACTCCGGCCACGTCGAGGTTGTTGTTCGTGACCGCCGAAGCCATCCCTGCCACCCACGTGCCGTGGTTGGCGGCTCCGCTGTTGGGGTTCCTGGGGTCGTTGTCGTTGTCTGCGAAGTCCCAGCCGCGGATGTCGTCCACGAAGCCGTTGCCATCGTCGTCGAAGCCGTTGCCGGGGATCTCACCCGGGTTTCGCCAGATGTTGGCACGCAGATCCTCGTGTGTCCAATCCACCCCAGTATCGAGGACGGCGATCACCACCGAGGTGTCGCCCTGGGTAACATCCCATGCCTGGGCCGCATTGATCAGGCGCAGGTGGAATTGCTCGGAGTAAAGGGGGTCGTTGGGAACGAAATCGATCCTGCGGCGGTAGATCGGGCTGGCGTATTCGATGCCTTCGTCGGCAGCAAAGGCGGCGGCTACCCTACGGGCGTCGTAAGCGTCGACAAAATCGAGCACGTAGAGCCGCGACAGGTCCGGTAGACCGGGCTGGGCCGGACCGTAGTCGTTCGGGAACACCTTCTCGACTTCATACACCCCAAACTTCTGCATCCTTGCTACCAGCGAAGGGCTGGAAGTGAAGGCGGCCGAGGGCTCGGCCGAGTAGGTCTGCGGGCCCGCAGATTCTTTCAGCTTAACGATGATGCGCCCCGGCGAGTAGTCTGAGCTTTCACCGGGGATGTATTTGCGCAGCTTTGTTTTCTGCTGGAGAAGGGGCGAGGAGCCACCACGGGTTATGTGACGCGACGAGGCAAGCAGGGAAGAAGAGGACGTTGTGACTAGGACGACCGAGATCCACCAACGAACCATCAAATTGATCTCCGTGCATTCAGATTCGATGCGGTTATCAGTGTGCAGGCCATATCTGCAACGCGGGGTCCGGCCTCTCTATTCCGAAGCAGCGGGCGGCGGTAAGGGGAAGCCGTCATCAGCGAACGCGTAGCCACCAAGGCATAATCGCTAGCGGCACGAAATCTCGGTACAGGCGCCGTCCGAGAAAGAAGTCGGCCACAGAGTCCAAAGAATGAAGGGTCTTCCCAAAGCGAAAGGCTGTCAGCCTCTCGCTGAGGATCATCTCCAGCAAGCTCTTCTCTTTTGGAAATACCACCAAACGCACGGACTGCTCGGGCAGGATTCCAGCCTTCTGTTTGGCGATGTCGATAGCGGTCTCCAGACCACCGAGCGCATCCACCAGGCCGATTTCTTTGGCCTGGGCGCCGGTCCACACCCGGCCGCGACCGACCGCATCGATCTGATCGTAGGTCCTGCGCCTGCCTTCAGCCGCCTTCGTCACAAAGGTGCGATAGATCTGCATCATGTTATCGAACACCTGTTTGCGCTCTTCCGGCGTGAACGGCCGTGAGGCGGTCAGGGCATCAGCGAACCGCCCGCGCTTGACGATCTCGACGTTCAGGTCGACCTTCTCGTACAACTTGCGCAGGCTGAACTTTCCGCTGATGACGCCGATCGAGCCCGTCAGGGTCGACGGTTCAGCCACAATCGTGTCGGCGCCCATGGAGATCCAGTATCCGCCGGAGGCAGCTACATCCGACATCGAGACGATGAAGGGCTTTTTCTTTCTGGCCTCCTGAGTGGCCCGCCAGATCACGTCTGAGGCCAGCGCGTCTCCTCCGGGGCTGTCAACGCGAAAGATAATGGCTTTGATCGACCTGTCTTCCGCAGCCCGGCGTATGTCACGGGCCACACGCGACGACCCCATAGCTGAGCCGAAAAGAGGATCGAAGGCGTCGTTGCCGAGAACGATGCTGCCCACGGCGTAGACCAAGGCGATTTTCGGCCCCCTATCCAGGCCCAGAGTCCGGGCCGGGATCTTTCGGTAGGTGTTACCCCACAGCCTGCTGAGCTTGCCGCCGTTTTTCTTGTCGAGGAGAGCCTCGACCTCGTCCCAATACACGAGGCTGTCCACAAGCCCGTACTGAAGTGCCTGCTCCGCGGTCAGGAAGAGATGTTCATTGATGATCTTGCGGATCTGCGCAGGGTTTTTGCCGCGAGAGGCTGCCAGGGAGTCGACGTACTGCGTAAAGTAGCTGTCGAGAATCGCGTTGACCTCCTCGCGGTGGGCTGGGGACATGCTCTTGCGAGTCAAGAGATCGGAAGCACTCTTGTACGCCCCGATATGCTCCAGGTCCGGGTACACTCCGAGTTTGTCGAGGCTGCCGCGCAGAAAGACCACCTCCGAAGCCAGGCCGTTGAGGGCAAGGTTGCCGGTGGGCGTCATGTAGACCTTGCTGGCCGCCGAAGCCAGGTAGAAGCCGAGGTCCTCTGTGCGTTCGATGTAGGCGAAGATGGGCTTGCCCGATCTCTTGAATTCGGCCACAGCCCGGCGCAACTGAGTGGCTTTTGCCCAGCCGAAACCTGTGCCGCGGGGCAGCAGAACGACCGCGCGGACGCGCTTGTCCACAGCCGCCTTGCGCAGGTTGTCCAGGACGTCGCGCAGCGTTGGTACTGTTCCACCAACGGCCTTGCTGACGATATCGGTGGGTCGCCACTCAACCAGTTGAGTGATCGGCTGCAGCAGCACACTGCCGGCGGCAACCCGCGGCGGCGCCGTCACATTTTGATAGATGGCCACGAAGATCAGGAAGATGGACACCAGGAAGAGGGCGACAAGAACCAGCAGCACTTTCAGCCAGGTTTTCACGGGAACCTCCCCATTGGATGTCATCGAGAGTCGATCGCCAGGGTAAGTCGAATGGCCGAATCTTAGCAAAAATAATCTGAAAAATCAAGCTCTTTCCCGGCCATGCCGGAAGGTGGTGAGGCCGTCGAGAAGGTCCACCGGGTTTCAAACCTCGATCCCTGCGAGATACGCTGATGCGTGTGCATGAACAGCGACCGCCGCCGGTTGATTCTTTTTCCTTGCATCTTAGAAGAGACGTTGTTAAAATTGTAACAACTGAACCGTGCACAACTCTGGAGCTCCTGTTGTCCTTCGTAGATCTGCGCAGCGATACGGTCACGCGGCCGTCGCCGGCCATGCGAGAAGCGATGATGAGGGCAGAGGTCGGTGACGACGTCTTTGGAGAAGATCCCACGGTCAATCGGCTGCAGGAGGTGGTGGCCGACCTCCTGGGCAAGGAAGCAGCCCTTTTCGTGCCCAGCGGCACCATGGGCAACGAGATTTGCCTGAAGGCCCTGACCCAGCCGGGGGACGAGGTTGTCTGTGAAGCTGGTTGTCACTTCTTCAACTATGAATCCGGAGCGCCGGGACTGCTCGCCGGTGTCGTCCTGCGACCTCTGGTCGGGGACCACGGAGTGTTTACTGCTGCACAGGTCGAGGCTGTGCTTCATCCGCCGGTAGATCATTTTGCGCCGACCCGCGTGATCGCCGTCGAGAATACCCACAATTCCGGTGGTGGCACAGTCTTTCCGCTTGCTGAAATCGAACGACTGCGCGGGCTGGCCGACCAGCATGGCCTGAAGATGCACCTGGATGGCGCCCGGCTGTGGAATGCCAGTGTCGCTTCGGGAGTTCCGCTGCGCGACTGGGCTCGCCATTTCGATTCGGTATCGGTCTGTTTTTCGAAAGGACTGGGGGCTCCGGTTGGATCGGCGGTGGTGGGCTCGCACGACTTCATTGCTGTGGCGCACCGGTACCGCAAAGCGTTCGGCGGCGGCATGCGGCAGGTCGGTATCCTTGCTGCCGCCTGTCTCTATGCTCTCGAACACAATCAGGAACGATTGCAGGAAGACCACGCCAATGCTCGCCGGCTGGCTGAGGCCCTGGCCGACCTTCCCGGCCTGCACGTCGATCTCGACCGCGTGGAGACCAACATCGTTCTGATTGACATCGCCGCATCCGGCCGATCGACCGGGCAGGCACTCGACGAGCTCCGGCAGGAGGGAGTGCTCCTGGTGCCCTTTGGTCCGACAACGTTGCGAGCGGTGACCCATCTGGACGTGACCCGGGCCGACGTAGAGCGCGCCGTCACGGCCTTCCGTCGCGTTTTTTCATGAGCGTACCGACCACCGTGAAGAACCTGACCCGATTCTACATGGCAAACCGGGACAAGAGCCCTCTTTAAACGATCCTCCATGAACCTCAAAGCAGTCCTTCGTACCGTTCCTGCGACTGTTGGGAACCGATAGCGCATGCGCCAATGGTACGTACAAACTTTTGCCAGCTTTAGGAGGGTCGTGTGTTGGCTGACCCTGGGTCTCGGGCTGATCCTGATTGGCCCGCTGCCCAGGGTCCAGGCCCAGGCCCAGGGCACGGTCGTCATCGGCGAGTTGCTCGGCCGCTGGGACCCCAATCGTTTCACCATCTTCACCTCCGAGGGTCGATTCCCTATTCTCGGAGCCAACGAGCACGCACCTTTCACCGTCTCCCGAGACGGCGCCCACGAAGTCCTGATTCGTTTTCGATCTGCGGCCGACTCCCGGCCTCATGAGCCTCCGCTCATCCGATATCGTATCTTTCCTACCGAACGTCGTCTCATCTCCGCCCTCATCCTGGAAGAGGTCGATTTTGCCGAACTGCCCAGAGAGGAATCGGCCATGGAGGTGCGCCGGTCGAATCCGGCCGTGGTGCCGATCGTTCAGGCACTGCCGAAAAATACCGTCACCTTGATTTTCTATAACACGCGGCTGCCTCTTTTCGAAAGTCGCCTGGTGCGGGTAGCCCTGAGCCACGCGATCAACCGGCGCAAGATCGTCAGCGATCTGCTGGGCGGCAAGGCCAACGTCGCCCGCGGTCCCTTCGACAACGACTCCAGGGTCTATGCGCCCGGGCTGCAGGAGATGAAATACGATCCGAAACGGTCGGTGCGCATGCTGGCGCAGGCGGGCTGGGTCGACCGGGACGGCGATGGCGTTCTCGACCGGGATGGCCGGCACTTCCAGTTCACGTTGACCTATCCCAAGGGCCTGATTCTCGAGGAAAAACTGGTTCGGCAGATCAAGCTGTCTCTTTCGGAGATCGGCATCCACGTGCGTCAGGTCGGCAAATCGATGGTCGATCTCGAGTCGGATCTGGCCTCGGGCCAATTTCAGGCAACGCTCATGCAGGTGCGATTCGAAGAGTCGGGTGAGAGTTTCCGATCCTATTTCGGTAGCCAGGGCGACAAGAACTACATGGGATTTCGTGATCCGACGCTGGATCGATACCTGAACATCTACTTTCAGATGACCGACCGCAGCACGCGCAAGAAACTCCTGCAGCGGATGCAACTGCTCATCAACAAGGAGCAGCCAGCGGCTTTCCTCTATTTTAAGTGGGTGACCCACTATCTGGTCAACGTCCGCAAACTGGAGGACGTACGCGACGGACGCGGCGGTCTTCTGCCGCTGGATCGCTGGGTGGTGAAACCGCCGTCGCAATTTCGATAACCGCAATCCGTAAAACGTGATTGACGCTCTGTGGATGTCTTATGATGCGGTTTCGGCACAAGGTCCGGGTGCGCCATCAACTGCTCACCCGCTTGTTGATCTCCCACGTCTTGCTCGTCTCTCTGCCCCTCATGGCTGCAGGTCTGTTGCTGATCCAGACGGCGCAGCAGAACATCCGCCAGACCATCCTCGAGCGTAACCTGGAATTTGCCCGCCGGACGAGTCGCGAGATCCAGGAGCAGTTGAAAACAGCCCGCCGGCTGCTGCGCTTCAACGCCCGCAGCCCATACCTCACCCAGGGCAATGACGTGATGCGCGACTATGTCCTGACTCGCTCGATAGACGAATTCTCCATCTTCAAGGTTCTCGCAATTCTCGACCGCAGTGGCCGGCCGGTGGTTTCAACCAACTCGATCTCCGATCACTCTGTCGACCCATTTCGCAAGCAAGGGTTGCAGGCGGCTTTGTCGGGCAGAAGCTATGCCTCCGAAGTGTATGTCTCGGACGAACAGCTTCCGCTCATGAGCATGTACCAGCCGATCTGGCGGCTGAATGAGGTGGAAGAGATTCTTTTCGCCGTCCTGGATCTGAAGACGATGTGGGACCTGGTAGCGAGCAACGCTGTCGGCAAGCACGGCGAGGCTTTCATATTTGATGCCACGGGTCATTTCATCGCCCACTCCGATGTGCGCCGCGTCTACCGCAAGGAACGATTCGAAGAGATGGACATCGTCCGTCAGGTGGCAGCCGGCGTGAGTCGGCACAAGATCTACCGCGACGTCCGCGGACGCAAGATGGTGGCGGCCTTCGCGCCACTGAGCGATCTTGGCTGGGGCGTGGTCATTCAGCAGCCCGTCTCCGAGGCGTTCGCTCCGGCGCGCAAGATGAGGCTGCAGATTCTCCTGCTGATGATCGGCAGCATCATTCTGGCGTCGAGTATTGCCTACTTCTACACGCGCTGGATCGTCAAACCGGTCGACGTCCTGGTTTCCGGGTTGGAACGCTTTTCCATGGGCGATTTGCGCCACCGCATCCCGACGGTGAGCCGAGACGAGGTCGGCATGCTCGCGGAGCGGTTCAACGAGATGGCGGATCGTCTGGTGGAGATCCAGGCCAAGCTGAAGCGGACCGAGCGGTTCGAGATTCTGGGCAAGATGTCGTCGGTGCTGTCCCACGAGATCCGCAATCCGCTGAACTCCATGGTCATCAATATGCAGATCATGAAGCGTGAATTCTCCAAGAAACACATCGACACCCGGAAGCTGGAGAAGTATCACGACATCGTGGTTTCAGAGATCAAGCGTGTGGATCGACTGGTGAGCGACTTCCTTCTTATCGCTCGTCCTCCCAAGTTGAGCCGAACGCGGGTGGACCTGCAGAAGCTTGTTGATGAGATCATCACCATGCAACAGGCCCTGGCGTCGCAGCAGGGGGTGCGTGTCGAGCGCCGCTATGCGGCATCCACAGTCCACGCCTACGCGGATGAAGCGAAACTGAAGCAGGTGCTACTCAACATATTCATCAACGGCGTTCAGGCGATGCCGGACGGCGGCAAGCTACGGATTGGTGTGGATCGCTGGAAGCGCAAGGGAGGCCCGGCAATGGCGAGCGCCGATCGTCGGCGTTGGGCGATGATCTGGTTCGAAGACACCGGACAGGGGATTCCCCCGGAGCGCATCGAGCACATTTTTGACTTCTACTATTCGACCAAGGAGCACGGCACCGGATTGGGTCTGTCGGTGGCGCAGCAGATCGTCGAGGAACACGGTGGCAGAATCTTCGTGGAAAGCAGTGTGGGGGTGGGAACGAAATTCACCATCGTTCTGCCGGTCAGCAACGGCAAGGGCGACGTCGGGAAAAAAATTCGGAGAGAGGCTTGACAAACGGGTCTTCGGTCCGTATATTTCAGGCTGTCTGTTTTCGAGGCCGCTCCGGTTGTCAGGCGGTCCAAGCAGGGGAACCAACCGGGTCGCTGACGGAGCGTGGTTTCGCCCCCGAGCCCGGATCACCCTTTTGCGGAACTTTCACCGGAAGGCCATCGTTCTCTTTATGACCTTTGCATCGAGATGTCGAAAAACCGTGAAAGGACGTGATCTGCATGGTCGCTGTCTTTGTGAAGGAGCATGAATCGCTCGACCGGGCGATCAGCCGATTCAAGCGTAAGTGCGAACGGGCAGGGGTGCTACGAGATTTCAAGAAGACAACTTATTTCATCAAGCCAAGCCAAAAGAAGCGCATCCGGCGGGAGAAGGCCATTCGCAGATTGAACCGCATGGCCCACCGCCGAATGTGACAGGCGGCCTGCAGATGGCCGAACGGTCGGCCTCCTGGGTGTGGGGTGTGGGTTTTGAGGTGCGTGGCACATGTATTGCATGCAATCTGATCTGTCGCAACACCGAACCCAAATGCGGCGAGCCATTTGGGTTTTTTCACGTCTATGAAATGGGGGTTAGGATAGGTGAACATGGCCAATAAGAAAAGAAAAAAGAACGACAACCGGACCAAGCAGTCGATCGAAAAGTACCTCGAGGAGATCGGTGGCTATTCGCCGCTGCCTCCTGAGGAGGAGATCGAACTGGCCCGCCGGATCCGCGAGGGAGATGCGTCGGCCCTGGACAAGCTGGTCAAGGCCAATCTGCGTTTCGTGATCAGTGTGGCCAAGGAGTACCAGGGCCAGGGATTGCCGCTGCAGGACCTGATCAGCGAGGGAAACCTCGGCTTGATCAAGGCGGCACAGCGTTTCGATGAGACGCGCGGATTCAAGTTCATTTCGTATGCTGTGTGGTGGATCCGGCAGTCCATCCTGCAGGCTCTGGCTGAGCAGTCGCGCGTCGTGCGGTTGCCTCTCAACCGGGTCGGAGCGATCAACAAGGTGGGGCGCGCTCTCGAGGAGCTGGAGAAGCGCTTCGGCCGTGAGCCCAGCATGGAGGAGGTTGCCGAGAAGATGGAGATGACGGCTTTCGAGGTTGCCGATGTGCTCAAGACCTCGGCACGGCATCTGTCGCTCGACGAGCCGTTCAAGGAAGACGAAGGCAACAGCCTCCTGGATGTCCTCGAGAGCGATCGCTACGCTCCGCCGGACGCCAAGCTGATGCAGGAATCTTTGCAGGTGGAGATCGACAAGGTGCTTGCCACTTTGAAACCCAGGGAGGCGGAAATCATCCGGCTCTACTTCGGGCTGGACGGAGATCGTCCACTGACGCTCGAAGAGATCGGGGAACATTTCCAGCTTACCCGGGAGCGTGTCCGTCAGATCAAAGAAAAGGCGCTCCGCCGCATGCGCCATCGCTCGCGACTGGAGCCGCTGCGCAAGTACCTTGGTTGATCGCACACACCGAGCTGGTAAGCCCGCTCGACAGTTGATGTCGGCGGGCTTTTTTGTTTGCTATCTTGTCCCGAGTCACGGCATTGTGACGAATCCGTGCATGCGATTACAGTTTTGTCGGTTCGGCAGAAGCTGGGTCGAGCACACCCCTTTCAGATCGGCCAATTTCTCATTGCAAATCACCCACCCGTTCCCTATTTTTCGTGCATGGCCGATGCACAGTTTGCAGCCGTGGTTTTTGCCGTCCCTGTCACCCACCCGTTCACCTACCGTGTGCCACCGGAGCTGCGCGGTGAGGTGAAGGTGGGATGTCGTGTGCTTGCCCCCTTTGGCCCGCGAAGGGCCACAGGGGTGGTGGTCGACCTCCCTGCTCAAACCCGCCTGGCCAATCTGAAGCAGATCGACGACGTGCTCGACCCCGAGCCGACCTTCTCATCGGACATGCTGCGCCTGAGCGCCTGGATCGCCGACTACTATCTTTGCTCCCAGGGTGAAGTGCTGCGAGCGGCATTGCCACTCGGTCTGGAAGTGGAATCGAAGAAGACGGTCGAGCCGTTACGGCTCGCCGAGGAGTCAGAGATCGAGGCGCTCCTATCTCAGGCCCCACGCCAGGCTGCCATTTTGCGGGAACTCAACAACCATCCCGAGGGCATGACGGTCGCCGAGTTGAGCCGCAAGATGGGGGTAAGGAGTGTGCACGCCAGCCTTCATCGCCTGGCTGAGCGCGGCTGGCTGCGCCTCCGCCACCGCCTCGCCGCCTCGCGCGTCAAGCCGAAGAAAGAGTGGTTCGTGCGTCTGGCCTCCGCCGATGTTGAGTCCGAAGCAGCTGGTCTGCAAATCTCTGCACCCAAGCAGGCAGCCTGCCTGCAGGTGCTGGCTCGCAATGGGCCGGAGATGGCCCGCTCCGTTTTGCTGAAACAGGCCGGGGCGTCTACGCAAGCGTTGCAGGCTTTGATGAAGCGGGGGCTGGTGCATCTCTTCCAGCGAGAGGTGGTACGCGACTACTACGGCCACGTGCAGCCCGGGCCGCCGCCGGCCAACGTGCTGAATGAAGAGCAGCAGGCAGCATTCGGCGCCATCATTGCGGCGCTCGATGCCGGCACCTTCCAGACCTTTCTGCTTCACGGGGTTACCGGCAGTGGAAAAACGCAAGTCTATATCGACGCCATCCACCACGTTCTCGGGCACGGACGTTCGGCGCTCGTGCTCGTTCCGGAGATTGCCTTGACGCCTCAGGCCGTGAACCGATTTCGATCTCACTTCCACGAACGCGTAGCGGTGTTGCACAGCCGCATGTCGGAAGGGGAACGGTATGACTCCTGGCGTCGGATCAAGCGCGGTGACGCCACCGTGGTCATCGGTCCGCGTTCGGCGATCTTTGCGCCGCTGGAGAATCTGGGCCTCGTGGTCGTTGACGAGGAGCACGATCATTCCTACAAGCAGGACGATCCGGCGCCGCGCTACCACGCCCGCGACGTGGCGGTCGTGCGCGCCCGCATGAACCAGGCCGTGGTCGTGCTCGGCTCGGCGACGCCGTCGATGGAGAGCTTTTACAACGCCCGCAGAGGGAAGTACACGCTCCTGCAGCTCACCCGCCGCATCGATGACATCCCGATGCCGCGGGTCGACATCGTCGACATGGCCGTGGAACGGCGCTTCGCAGCGCGCGGCAAACCGGTCATTTTCTCCCGCCTGCTGAAGAAGAAGATCGCTGAGAAACTGTCACGCAACGAGCAGATCATCCTGCTGCAGAATCGGCGCGGCTTTTCCACCTGTATCATCTGCCAGGATTGCGGCCACTCCGAACAGTGCGAGAACTGCAGCATCACCTTGACGTACCACCTGCATGGCAAACTGCTCCGCTGCCACTACTGCAATTTCACCAAGAAGGCCCCGGAAGTCTGCCCGAAGTGCGGAGGTACGGAGATCGTTTTCAAGGGGGTCGGCACTCAACGTGTCGAGGAGGCCCTGCTCGACGAGTTTCCCGATGCCCGGGTCGTGCGTATGGATCTGGATACCACCAGGCGGAAATACGCTCACGACAGGATTTTGAAAAAATTCGAGCAGGGTCATTACGACATCTTGCTGGGCACGCAGATGGTGGCCAAAGGTCTAGACTTCGAGCGGGTGACCCTGGTCGGTGTCATCAACGCCGACACCGGCCTGATGGTGCCCGATTTCCGCGCCTCCGAGCAAACGTTCCAGCTGCTCACCCAGGTGGCCGGCCGGCCCGGACGCAAAAGTCAGCAGGGCGAGGTGATCATCCAGACGCTGTCTCCGCGCCATGGCTGTCTTCTCTACGCCCAGCGGCACGACTTTCAGCGATTCTTCCTTGCCGAGAGCGCCGAACGGCGGCAGCTCAGCTACCCGCCCTTCGGCAGGCTGATCGCCGTCCATTTTCGTGGAAAAGATCAGATCAAGGTTAGCGAGGAGGCGACGGCCTTTGCCCAGATCCTGCGCTCAAGAGCGGCTGGTTTTCAGGTGCTCGGACCGACCCCCGCTATCGTGCAGCGACTCAAGGCTCAGTACCGCTGGCTGGTGATCTTGAAGGGCGAACGTCGGCTCGATCCCGGCGGCCAGAGGATGCGGGCCGCCGTACAGGAGGCCATGCAGAGCTATCGCTCACAGCGCCGGCCACGAAACCTGCGTATCAGCGTCGACGTCGATCCGATGTCTGTGCATTGAATGAAGGCAACCTCGGGTCGATGGATTAGTTCTTGCATGCCGGACCGGAAAGTCGTATATTCTACGCAAAATATTGCGGTTGAGAGTGTCAAAGGGCGTTCCCGTGCAACTCCGCCGGGTTCTCCGGGTGTGGTTTCGAGATGAGACGGCCCGCATCGATTCCCTATGCGATACGGTATTTTTTCCGACATTCACGGCAACCTAGAGGCGCTGCAAGCGGTACTGGCGGAGTTGGACAGCCGGCACGTCGACATGAAGATCTGCCTCGGCGATCTGGTCGGGTACGGGCCAGATCCCAACGAATGCGTTGAGATCGTACGCGAACAGGCTCAAGTCATTCTGGCTGGCAACCATGATCACGCCGCCATCGGACGGGTTGATACCAGCTATTTCAATCTGTATGCCCGGCAGGCGGTCGAGTGGACAGCCCGGCATCTGACCCCTGAGTCGAAAGCGTTCCTGGAGTCGCTGCCCTTTGAAGAGTACCTCGATGATTTCACGGTGGTCCACGCGACGCCTGAAGATCCGCGGCGCTGGGACTACCTGACCTCCGTCGGGGACGCCCTGCGGAATTTTCCGAAGTTCAAGGGGCAGGTTTGTTTTGTTGGTCATTCGCATGTTCCGATTGTGGTTGCCCTGCGGTCGAACGGCACATGCGAGGTCGAGCGCGACAACCCCTTGAGCTTTCGTCCCGGGGATCGCTATATCGTCAACGTGGGCAGCGTCGGCCAGCCACGCGATATGAACCCCGACGCGGCGTTTGCCATCTACGATGATGTTGCCAAAGAATATGAGCTCTGCCGGGTGCCCTATGACGTGGCGGCGACACAAGAGAAGATCATTCGCGCTGGCTTGCCTTACTTTCTGGCAGAGAGATTGGGCCGGGGGCAGTGATGCCCGGCTGAAACGAGTGTCCTGTGCAGCATGAACAGTCTTTCGGCGGAGCGTATCTAACAGGGAGGTCATCCCATGGAAGTCGTGCGCAACCACAGCAATCGGCCCTTCATGCTTTCGGCGGCGACCTATAATCGGATTTCCGGCATCCTTGGAGAATTGGAAGCCAAGACGCGCGCCGAGGCCATCATCTTCTGCGACGCCAACGGCAATACCGTCACCTACCGCGGGCAGATTCTCGGCCTGAAGCTGTCGACGGTCTCGGCACTGGCTGCCGGCAACTACTCCGCGACCCGAGAGATGGCCAAACTGATCGGCGAGCCGTCGAGTTTCCGCTTCTTGCTTCTGGAAGGCGAGCGCCGCAATATCTATCTGTCGAACGTCGGCCACGATTTCCTGCTGGTGACGGTGTTCGACAAGAACGTAGCCCTCGGCATGGTGCGGGTGTGCACCAACCGCGCCATCGACGACCTCAAGGAAGCGCTGGACAGTGCCAAGGCGGAGGAAGAAAAGGCCCCCGAATTCCTCGATTCCGAATTCCGCTCTCTGCTGAGCCAGGAGCTGGATCTGAAGTTTAAATCCTGACCCGCAGCCGGCGATCATGTTCATTAATTGGGCCCTGCAAGAAATCCATCTCAAGATCGTCTACTACGGGCCGGGCCTGAGCGGAAAGACGACCAATCTCGAATACATCCATCAGCACCTTGATCCTTCGTTGCGCAGCGATCTGGTCGCCCTCAAGACCCGTGAGGAGCGCACCATTTACTTCGATTTTTTGCAGCTCGAAGTGGGCAGAATCCTCGGCAAGAAACCGCGCTTCAATCTGTATACGATTCCGGGGCAGGTCTACTACGCCTACAGCCGCAAAATTATCCTCCGCGGCGTCGACGGCATCGTCTTCGTGGCTGACTCGCAGCGCGAGCGCATGGACGAAAACCTCGATTCGATGATGGACCTCGAGTTGAACCTGATCGAGGAGGGCCAAACGCTGGAGCGCTTTCCCTGGGTTTTGCAATACAACAAGCGCGACCTCCCCAACATTGTGCCGCTGTTCGTGATGCGCGAGAAACTGAACTACTTCAATGTGCCCGACTTCGAGTCCGTAGCCACTGAAGGCACCGGGGTTTTCGAAACCCTCAAGGAAATCATTAATCTGACCGTGGCTTCCGTGCATCGGCGACTATAGCCCAAACAGGAGAGCGAGCCTCATGGAAGAGAAACGACGTGCGCCCCAGGACATCATCGAGGCTAAGATGCTGGCGCTGATCGAGGCCGGACGATACGAGATGGCCCATCTTTTCTCGGCGGAAGGACTGGTAATGGCGGAAGCGTTCGGCTCCCGAGTGATCGAGCGGGATCGTCTGGCTGAGGTCTCGGTCATGTTTCAGGAGGTGCGCAACCTGGCTGAGACGATGGGCGGCATCTCGCGACTTCGCGAAGTCATCATGGAGGGACAGAACCGGCGGAAGATCGTCTTTCGTTTTTTCCCGGCGTTCGGGCAGGAAGTGATTCTGGTGGCGGTCGTTCCGCCGCGCACGGCGTACCGGCTGGTCACCAACCAGTTGGTGAGGCTGATCGAATCGATCCGTGTATGAACCCTTGGCCGCCAAGCGCGAACCCTGCGGCCAGCGAATTGTACGGCTGCTGGAGCTCGAGAAGAAACCGAAAGGAGGTCCATCATGGCTGAGCAGAAAGAAGCCGATCCGGGCCGTCCCCTTTGCCGATTCCTGCGAACGAAAGCAGCGTATGTGCCGGGCATGCGCAGCGACCAGGATGCCCTGGCCGAGTCGCATCCGACGGCGACCTATTGGTGCCTTCGCACTCTCGAAGTGCTCGGTCCGGACGACACCCCCGTCGGCCCGGAGGACTGCATCGCGGCGCGACGTTGTTTCGAGGCGGTCGGAGGCATGCAGGTAGCTTGAGGTATGAGATGAATCTGTATGAAGAGATTCTTCGCCTGCAACGCGAGGGCGTTGCGGCAGCGCTGGTGACGGTGGTCGAAACCGCCGGCGCGGTTCCTCGAGAGCCGGGCACCAAGATGCTGGTAACAGCATCCGGGCAGCGGATCGGCACCATCGGCGGCGGCGCCTGGGAGGCCCGCATCACTCGCGACGCCGTCGAGGTCGCACGCAGCGGCCGCGCTCGCAAGATCCGCTACCATCTGGACAAGGACCTTGGCATGGATTGTGGCGGCCGCATGGAGGTATTCATCGAGCCGCTGGAACTCCCCTACCGGCTGCTGATTTTCGGTGCCGGCCACATCGGAACAGCCCTGTGCCGGCTGGGAAAGTATCTCGGATTTCATGTCACCGTTGTAGATGAGCGGCCAGAATGGGCCGACCCCGAGCGGCTTCCCGACGCCGACGAAGTGATCGCCAAACCGTACCGGGAAGCCGTGGGTGAGCAGAAGTATGGAGAGCGCGTTTTCATCGCTGTGCTCACCCACGACCATGTTCTGGACGAAGAGGTTCTGGTCGCCTGTGCCCAGCAACCGTGGGCCTACCTGGGGATGATCGGTAGCCGCAAAAAAGGCAGGCATGCCCTGGACAAATGCCGCGCCGCTGGCGTCTCGGAAGAGACGATCGCCAGAATCCACACGCCGATCGGTTTTGACATCGGAGCCGAGTCGCCTGAAGAGATCGCCGTGAGCATCGTGGCGCAGATGCTGGCCGTCAAGTACGGCAGGGAAAAGGCGGCGGCCTCAGAGAGCACAAGTCCTGCAATCCCAGAATCTACCACTGCGAACGATGAATGAGTTCAGAGGGTTACGGAGGAACAGCGATGCGCAAAGTGACCATCGAGTACTGTGTCGTTTGAAACTATTATCCTCAGGCCTCCAGTTTGAAGGCCGCGCTCGAGAAGAAATTCGGCGACGTCGAGGTGGAGCTGATCGAGGGTTCCGGCGGCGTCTTCGAAGTCACCGTTGACGGCAAACTGGTCTTTTCGAAGAAGCAGATCGGCAGATTTCCCGAACACGAGGAGATCTTCGAAAAACTCAAATGAAGTGAAACCTGGAAAACGGACTGGCGATGTCCGGGGCGCATCGCAGCGGTCGGCAATACTAAGGAAGCGCAGACAGATCCATCCATGACCTGCCTGCGCTTCTTGATGGAGGAAGGTGACTCAGTAGTCGAAGCCGATGGAGAACCGGCCGAAAGCGCCGTCGACGCTCCTGAGGTTCGTGGGCCAGGCCAGGTCGTAGCGCAGGTCGAAGTAGCCCAATCGGAAACGGGCGCCAATACCAAAGGCAAGCTTCAAGTCTTGCAGATGGAAGCCGCCGTCGGTGGAAAAGGGCTGAAAGGTACTTTTGGCCAGCCCCGGCACATCGATACCCCAGGCGCCCGCGGCATCCACAAAAGCCGCAGCGGCGAGATAGTCATAAGCCGGGGGTGCGAAGGGGAACATGGGGAATCGATACTCGATGTTTTGCACCAGGAAGTTGGTGCCAAACAGGTCGCCGAAATCAGCGCCCCGATAGGTGTAGGGGCCGCCGATGCTGAATACCTGGGCATCTCGTCCCTTGCTCGTTCCTGCCAGCATCCGGTAGGCAATCACCGACCGACTGGATACTTTGAAGTACCGGCGGTAGTCGCCCAGAAGGGTGGTCGATTGGAAGTCGTTGGTGGTCTGGAGTACAGAGAAGCGGCTGCGACTGCCGGCCATGGGGCCGGCGGGCCCAAAGACGATGTTGTCGAACACCAAGGCGGTGGAGAACTGGGCGAAAGTTAGATGACCCAGGCCGAAGGACTGTGATCCCCGCCGGCCGCCCTGGAACGTCTGCACCGAGATGTCTTGCGCCACATTGATCAGTCCGGCCCCCAGCTCGACGCGAGCGAAGCGGCTGAAGGGATAGACCGCGAACAGGCTGCCACCCCGGTAGGTTTGCCGCACGATACCCAGGGCGCCGCCACCGACAAGGGTCCCGAAACGACTTGTCGATTGGAAGCCCGACAAGCCGAAGTTCAATCGCCGGGCTTGATTGATGTAGGCGACACCGACATCAGGACGCAGGAAGTCGAACTGCAGTGCGGTCGAGACCAGCAGATTGTGATTCCCAAGAAGATCGCCGAAGAGGAATTGCGCCCCGCCGACCGGCCCGAAAAACCCGCCGATGCTGCCCCCTACTGAAGCCCCTTCGAGGCTGAGCTTGTTGCTGTATTTCCGCAATTCCACAGAGTCCACCTTCGCCAGAGAATAGCTGCTGTAGACATCGTTGGGCTCCGAGACTGCTGGCAACCAGAGAGAATCGGCGTCAGTCACAGTTGCTGTCGTCTTCCCGACGGGTGTGGCCAGCGCCTCTCCTGGCACGTTCAAGGGCACCTCGTCGGCGTGAGTCAGCCGCGTGATCGGCTCGGTGAGCTCCGCGCGGAAGATCTGCCAGCCTCCCTTCCAGAACGATGAAAAAGCCAGCCGTCGGCCGTCGGCGGAGAGGCTCATGGCCGGGGTGTTCTCGGTGATACCGACAACCCCATTGAGCAGCGATGTGATGGCAATGATGCGCTGGTCATCCAGGTCGAGCGCATAAATATTCGGGATTCCCTGGTGATCGGCAACGAAAACGATGGTTCGGCTGTCGGCTCCCCAACGGGGATTGATGGCGTTGCCTTTCAGGTTCGTGAGCAGGCGAACTCGGCCCGTTGCCAAGGAGTAGAGGCCGAGATCGTAGTCGCCGAACAGCAGACGATTCTCGTCGCTTCCGGGGCCGCGCTCGGTGACAAAAACGATGGACTTGCCGTCCGGCGACCACTGCGGGTCAAACTCGGCAAAACGGTTTTGGGTCAAGCGGCGCAGGTTGCGGCCGTCCAGATCGGCGATGTAGAGATCGGAGATGCCGCCCGAGATCCCTACAAACACCAGTTGATCGCCCGTGGGGGAGAAGCTGGGCGAGAGCAATCCGTTGAGCTGCTTGAAAACCAGCTTGTGGACGACCTTCCTTTTCAGCGGATCCATGATGTAGATTGCGTCGTCCCTGCCGACCTTGGAGACAAAGGCGATCCACCGGGAGTCGGGCGACCAGTTGATCGAGGTCTCCAGGAAACGCAGCGACTCGAAGTTCTTGCTGCTGCCGCCTTTGACAACGGCACGGTCGACGAATTTGCCGTCTTCTCTCTGGCGCAACAAGTAGATCTCATCCGTCAGGTTCTTGTTGGCCACATAGGCGATCATCTTGCCATCGGGGCTGATGGCGGGCACGACATTCATGCGGTGGTAGTAGCTGGTTTGTTTGGTCACCTGCTGGGCAATCTGGACGGGCGTGTTCAAGGTTTCATTCGATGGTAGTGCCAGCTTTCGCATCGCCTTTTTCCACACCTGCGTCAACTTTTCGAAATTCATACCGATTTGGGCCACAAAAGCCGCTTCAGCCGCACCCAGTCGCACCGCCGTCTTCAGGATCTGGCCGATCTTCTTCTTTCCGTAGGTCTCACCCACGTAGTACCACACGGCTTCCCCGAGACGATAGACGCGGATGTCGAAGGAATTGCTCAGCTGGGAGATGGTGAGGAGCTTGTTGTTGATCAGTCCGTCGCGGACCCAGGAACGGGTAATGTTGTCCATGCCCACCGAGAGATACTCGGCCATCCCCTCGATGAACCAGAGTGGAATGTCGATCCTACCCAGGGTGTTGGCGCCCTGGCCGCCGGTGAGAATATCGAACTGGAAGGCATGCACCAATTCGTGCACCAGCACGTGGTTGAATTCCCGGTAGGATCCGGTGATCGGCAGCGTCACGCGATTCCTCAGCCCCTCGGTGACGCCGCGAGTGCCGTCGCCGAGCAGGCCGGAGACCACGTTGGTTTGCTGGAAGTCGTTGAGAGATGCATAGAGGATGATGGGAATCCGGCGCCGCACCTGGTGATCCATGACATCGCTCAGGTAGGCATAGGCACGTTCGGCCATCCTGGCGGCGTCCAGAGCCGCTTCAGCTTCTTCGGAGTAATAGTGCACATCGAAATGCTCCGTGCGCAGCACGGCCCAATCGAAGTCCTTGTAGTGGACCTTGTTTTGACCGAAGTAGAAACCTACCTGCGCCTGTGAAGCGGGCGCAAAGATCGCGAAGGCCGCGAACAAGGCAAGTGCCATGGAGAGCACCTTGTATATTCGCATGGCGTTTTCTCCTTTTGCAGTGGACAGTCCCATCAACTGCCGAACAGCCGCATTGCCGGCAAGCTATGTGCCAGGTCCGACGCCCGATGCGTGCCGAGCGGCTGAAGCGGACAGTATTGCGCGCAAGTACTGCACCGCCCGGGGCGGCGGAGCGCTGTATAAGCTGTAACGCCGAAAACAGGACGCATCATCCCAGGGGCAGCGCTTGCATGCAGCCGAAGGCCGGGTGCTAACCAGGTTAACAACACATGTGCCGGCTCTTGATCCAGGGAAGAAGCGGATCAGCCACGGCAGAGCGGCGGTGGAACCACATCCGCCCGTTTGACCGGTCCAACAAAGGCTTGACTTTTCGGGAGGATTTGTGCATCTTTTGCCGCCAATCACATTTCCTTCTTGAACCAGGTACCGCCAGGAGGCCACAATGAACCGCTCTAACTCTCTCCGCACGTCGCTCTTGCTCCTCTTCGCTCTGCTTCTGGCCATGGCGACGAACGCTTCGGCGCAGTTCGACCCGGATCTGTTCTCCGGAATGAAAGCGCGCAGCATCGGTCCGGCGGGCATGAGCGGCCGGATCAGCGACATTGTCGGGGTCGCATCGAATCCCGAGGTGATTTATGTGGGCGCGGCCACAGGTGGGGTGTGGAAGTCGACAAGCGGAGGCATCACCTGGAAGCCGGTTTTTGACGACCAGCCCGTCGCTTCGATCGGTGCGGTGGCGGTGTTCCAGGCCAACCCGGCGATCGTTTGGGTGGGCACCGGTGAGGGCAATCCGCGAAACAGCTCCAGCGTCGGCAACGGTGTGTACAAGAGTCTCGACGGCGGCCAGACATGGACCCACCTGGGTCTCGACAAGACCGAGAGGATCCATCGCATCGTGCTCGACCCGACCAATCCGGACGTGGCCTACGTGGCGGCTCTTGGCACGGCCTGGGGCGAGAACTCGGAGCGCGGTCTCTACAAGACCACGGACGGCGGCAAGACCTGGAAGAAGATCCTGTACGTGGACGAGAAGACCGGAGGCACCGACGTGGTGATGGACCCATACAACCCCAACAAGCTTTTTGCCGCCATGTGGCAGTACCGCCGCTGGCCATGGTTTTTCAACTCGGGCGGTCCCGGCAGCGGTCTCTACGTCACCTACGACGGTGGAGAGAACTGGAAAAGGATCACCCACAAGGACGGTCTTCCTGAAGGTGAACTGGGACGCATCGGCCTGGCGATCTCGCGCAGCAACCCCGACGTGGTCTACGCCATGGTGGAGGCCAAGAAAAGCGCTCTCTGCCGTTCCGACGATGGCGGCCGCACCTGGAAGATCGTCAACAACAAGCCCGGCGTCGATCCACGACCCTTCTACTTCGGCGATATTCGCGTTGACCCGGAGAACGAAAACCGCGTCTACAGTTTGGCTTCGCGACTCAGAGTGAGCGAGGATGGCGGCAAGAGCTTCAAGACGTTGCTGCCTTTCTCCAAGGTGCATCCTGATCACCACGCTTTATGGATCAACCCTCAGGATGGCCGGGTTCTCATCGATGGCAACGACGGCGGTGTCGCCATCAGCTACGATCGCGGCAAGACCTGGCGGTTCGTGGAGAACCTGCCGCTGGCGCAGTTCTACCACATCAACGTCGATATGGAGACGCCGTTCAATGTCTACGGCGGCATGCAGGACAACGGGTCCTGGCGTGGCCCCAGCGATGTCTGGCAGACCGGCGGCATCCGTAACTACCACTGGACCGAGGTCGGGTTCGGCGACGGCTTCGCCACCTTGAGCGATCCCGCCGATCCCACCATCGGCTACAGCATGTCGCAGGGCGGCTTTCTCAGCCGCTTCAATCTCAAGACCGGCGAACGCAAGGACATCCGGCCACCGGCTCCCGACGGCGTGAAGCTGCGTTTCAACTGGAACGCCGCCATCGCTATCGATCCCTTCGATCCGAAGACCGTCTATTACGGCAGTCAGTTTCTCCACAAAAGCACCGATCGCGGCGACACCTGGACCATCATCAGCCCCGATCTGACCACCAACGATTCGACCAGGCAGAGGCAAAGCGAGAGCGGTGGCCTCACCCGGGACGTGACTGCGGCCGAGAACTACACGACCATTATCACCATCGCGCCGAGTCCGGTGCAGAAAGGCGTCATCTGGGTGGGCACCGACGACGGCAACGTGCAGGTGACCCGCGATGGCGGCAAGACCTGGACGAATGTCGTCTCGCGTATCCCCGGTTTGCCGCCGAACACCTGGTGCCCGCACATCGAAGCGTCCAAGTTCGATGCCGGAACCGCCTTCGTGGTGTTCGACGACCATCGCCGCAGCAACTGGACGACCTATGTCTACAAGACCGAAAACTTCGGGCGCAAATGGGTTAGCCTCACCAAGAACGATCCGACTGCGGGCTCGAAAGGCCAGATTTGGGGCTATGCCCACACCATCGAGCAGGACCCGGTGGACAAGGACCTGCTCTATCTCGGCACTGAGTTCGGTCTATGGATCAGCTTCGACGGCGGACAGCACTGGATGAAATGGACTCACGGCGTGCCTACGGTGGCGGTGCGGGCGCTGATGGTCCACCCGCGCGACCACGATCTGGTCATTGGCACCCACGGCCGGGCGGCCTACATCCTCGACGACGTTCGTCCTCTGCGGAAGGTTAGCAAGGAGGTTTTCAGCAAGCCGCTGCATCTGTTCGAAATCCCAGCGGTCTACCAGCATCAGATGAAGCAGGCCGACGGCTATCGGTTTCCGGCCGACGGCATGTTCAAGGGGCAGAGCCGGCCGTATGGGGCGCTGATCACCTACAGCGTCAACCCACCTGAGCAGAAGGCCGGCTCCGAAGAGAAGGCTGCGAAGCAAGCGAAAGGCGAAGAGGGCGGTGCGAAAAAGGGCAAGAAGAAAGTGTCCATCGAGATCCTCGACGCTTCCGGCAAAGTAATCCGCAAGATGGAAGGCCCGATCAAGAAAGGGATCAATCGCGTCAGTTGGAATCTCCGGCGCGACCCGTTCAAGTTTCCAGGCGGGGTTCAAGCCGGTCCACCCGGACGCGGTCCGCAGGGCCCCGAGGTGCTGCCCGGAACCTACACAGTCAAGGTCAAGATGGGCGAGCAGGAGGCCACCCAGACCGTCGAGGTGAAGCCGGATCCGCGCGCCAGCGTTCCGATGGCCGAGCGGCAGCAGAAGTATGACACCATCTTGCGCGTCGGCCAGCGGATCGAGGTGGTCACCGAGGCGGTCAAGCGCATCGACAACGCCACAAAGGCTGTCGACACGGTGCTGGAACGAGTCAAAGACCGCGACGACGAGACGGCCAAGGAGCTGAAGAAGGCGGGCAAGGGGCTGAAGGAGAAGCTCTCCAAGGTCCGAGATCGATTCGTCGATCCAAGAGGCCGCCAGGGTATCTATCCCCGCGACGTCACCGCCATCAGCAAACTCGGCTATGTCGCACGTTCGCTCAGCACTTCCTGGGACAAACCGACCGACGCTCAGATGAACTATCTGCGCCAGGCAGAGGCCTTTCTGCAGAAGGTGCTGGAGGATTTCAACAAGGTGTTCGCCGAGGACGTGCCGGCCTTCCGCCAGAAGGTTGAGGCGGCCAACTTTACGCTTTTCCCGGAGAAGAAGCCGCTCGACTTGAACTGGAAGGAAGAAAAGAAGAAGTAGAGGGCGTGGGGAGCGGCGCTTGGATCGCGGCTGAACCGCGGAGAAGAGATGGCCGTTGATGCCGGGGTTCGGGAGCTGGCGCCGAGGGCGAGGTTCTCTTACCGTAAAACAACCGGAGAATCGACCATGAGAAGTATCCACAGACCTGTGGGCGCTGTCCTGGTCCGGCTGCGCCGGCTGGTAGGGGCTGTAGCCCTTCCGTTGATGCTGTCGGCCGCACGACTGCCAGCGCAGAGTTCTTTGCCGCTGAAGCCGCCGCCGACCCGGGCTGACAGCGTCAAGGAGATCATCCACGGCGTCGAGGTTGTTGATCCTTATCGCTGGCTTGAAGACCAGTGGAGTCCGGAGACGCGTGCCTGGATCCAGTCTCAGAACGACTACACCCGCTCCATCCTGGACAAGCTCCCGACTCGGGATCTACTCAAGAAGAGGCTGGCGGAGCTGATGAAGGTCGATGTGATCAACGTGCCGCTGGCGCGCAGCGGCCGCTACTTTTTCACCAAGAGGCTGGCAAATCAGGATTTGCCCGTCATCTATATGCGCCGCGGCCTCCGGGGCAAGGATGAGGTTCTCATCGACCCGCACCCTCTCAGCCCGGATCACACCACCAGCGTCACTCTCCTCGATGTCTCCAGAGACGGTTCCCTCCTTGCCTATGGTATTCGCGAGGGCGGTGAGGACGAGATCAGCGTCCACCTTTTCGACGTCGACGCCCGGAAAGATCTGCCTGACCAGTTACCGAAGGCGCGCTACTTCGGCATTTCACTGACACCGGACGGCCGCGGTTTCTACTACTCCCGCCACGGCGCCCAAGGGTCGCGGATCTTTTTCCATGAGCTCGGCAGCGACCCGGCGGCGGACAAGCAGCTTTTTGGCGAGGGATATGGTCCGGGAAAGATCATTTTCTCCAGTCTCTCCGACGATGGCCGACACCTCCTCATCACCGTCCTGTACGGCGCGGCGGCCTCTAAGACCGAACTCTACATCAAGGATATCGCTGCTGGAGGCCCGATCGTGCCCATCGTCAACGACATCGATGCCCGCTTCGTCGGCGAGCTTGGCGGTGACCGTCTGTTCCTGCAAACCAACTGGAAGGCGCCGAACGGCCGGATTCTGGCGGTCGATTTGAAAAACCTCTCCCGCGAACAGTGGCGCGAAGTGATCCCGGAGACAGATGCGGTGCTGCAAAGCTTCTCAGCCGCGGGCGGTAAACTGGTAGTCAACTACCTCAAGAACGTGCGTTCCGCGGTGAAGGTGTTCGAGCCGGATGGCCGCTTTGTGCGCGACATTGAATTCGCCACCCTCGGGTCGGTGAGCGGCGTGCGTGGACGCTGGCAGAGCCCGGAGGCCTTTTTCTCCTTCTCTTCTTTCTATGTGCCGACCACGATCTACCGCTACGACGTGGCCGTCGGGCGGCGAGAAGTCTGGGCGCGGCAGAACGTACCCATCGACAGCGATCGTTTTCAGGTCGAGCAGGTCTGGTTTGAATCGAAGGACGGAACGAAGGTGCCCATGTTCGTGGTGCACCAGAAAGGCATCCGCCTCGACGGCTCGAATCCGACCTTGCTGACGGGGTATGGGGGCTTCGACATCAGCCTGACACCGCGATTTTCGCCGCGGGCGGCGACCTGGGTGGAGGGCGGGGGCGTGTTCGCTGTGGCAAACCTGCGCGGTGGTGGCGAGTTTGGTGAGGCGTGGCACCGGGCCGGGATGCTGGCGAACAAGCAGAATGTTTTCGACGATTTCATCTCTGCGGCCGAGTGGCTGATCCGCAAAGGGTACACCCGCGCCTCCAGGCTGGCGATCTCGGGCGGCAGCAACGGTGGCCTGCTGGTCGGTGCCGCCCTGACGCAGCGCCCTGAGCTGTTCCAGGCTGTCGTTTGCCGCTACCCGCTGCTCGACATGGTGCGGTACCACAAGTTCCTGGTGGCGCGGTTCTGGGTGCCGGAGTACGGCTCCTCGGAAGACCCGGAACAGTTCAAATACCTCTACGCCTATTCCCCCTACCATCACGTGAGGCCGGGTACGAAGTATCCAGCCGTCCTCTTCATCACCGGCGATTCGGACACGCGTGTGGCGCCGCTGCACGCCCGCAAGATGGCGGCGCTGCTGCAGGCGACCACCGGCTCCGATCGGCCGATTCTGTTGAGCTACGACACCAAGTCAGGACACTCGGGAGGGCGGCCGGTGAGCCAGCAGATCGACGAGCTTGCCGATGAGCTTGGCTTCTTGTTCTGGCAACTGGGGGTGCAACCGGAACTAGTCACAAAATAGGAGGCATCGACATGGAACGGCCGTGGCACAAGCACTATGATCCCGGGGTGCCCAAGACGATCGACTACCCCGGCGTGCCGGTCGATCGATTCCTGGAGGATTCAGCCAGCCGCTACCCCGACCGCACCGCGTTGATTTTCTTTGACCACAAAATGACGTACGGCGAGCTGAACCGCCTGGTGAACCGATTCGCCGCCGGCCTGCAAAAGCTCGGCATCGGGAAAGGCGACAGAGTGGCGCTCTACATGCCCAATTGCCCGCAGATGGTGATCAGCTACTACGCAGTCTGGCGCATCGGGGGCATCGTCGTGCCGAGCAACCCACTCTATGTGGCGCGTGAAATCGAGCACCAGATGAACGATTCCGGCGCCAAGGCGATCGTCTGTCTGAGCCGGTTCTACGAGAACGTTCGCCAGGCTCGCCCGCAGACGTCTCTGGAGCACGTCATCGTCACCAACATCAAGGAGTATTTCCCCGGGATGTTGAAGGTCCTGTTTACGCTCACCAAGGAGAAAAAGGACGGCCATCGCGTCGACATCTCCGGAGAGGCCAACACACACTGGTTCCAGGACATCATGGCCAGTGCCGGGGAGAAGCCGTCAGCGGTTGAGGTGAAGCCGGAGGACACCGCCACCTTTCTCTATACCGGCGGAACGACCGGCCTGCCCAAGGGCGCCATCCTGACGCACCGGAACGTCGTGGCCAACGCTGTGCAGACATCGGGATGGATTCCTGAAGCCCGGGCCGGCGAGGAGGTGATGATGACGGCACTTCCCTTGACTCACAGCTATGCCATGTCCGTGTGCATGAATCTGTCGATGTACAACGGCTGGGCGCAGATCCTCATCCCCAACCCGCGCGAACTCGATCGGCTTCTTGGCGCGATCAACAAGCACCGGCCCACCATGATGCCCGGCGTCCCAACCTTGTACACGGCGATCAACAATCACCCTGGCGTGAAGGCCGGCAAGTACGACGTCAAATCGATCAAAATCTGCATCAGCGGTGCCGCCGGTCTGCCCCCGGAGGTGCAGCAGGAGTTCCAGCGCATCACCGGTGGCAAGCTCGTGGAAGGATACGGTCTCACCGAAGCGTCGCCGGTGCTCACTGCGAACCCGGTGCAGAGCGGCGGCAAGATCGGCACCATCGGGCTGCCCTACCCCGACACCGACGTGAAGATCGTTGACGTCGAAACTGAGACCAAAACGCTCGGTGTGGGCGAGCAAGGGGTGCTGTGCGCGCGAGGTCCCCAGGTGATGGCTGGCTACTGGAACCGGCCGGAGGAGACCGCGGAGACGCTGCGCAAGCATGATGACGGTGAGGTTTGGCTGCACACCGGCGACATCGCTGTGATGGACGAGGATGGTTACTTCCGCATCGTCGACCGCAAGAAGGACATGATCCTGGCTTCGGGTGGGTTGAACGTCTACCCGCGCGAGATTGAAGATGTGCTCTACGAGCACCCCAAGGTCATGGAGGTGGCCGCCATCGGGGTGCCGATTGGGGGCCGGAACCAGCGGGCCAAGGTTTACATCGTCCTCAAGCCGGGCGAGACCGCCACGGAAGAGGAGATCATCGAGTTCTGCAAGAAAAACATGGCCGCTTTCCGTGTGCCCAAGTTCGTCGAGTTCCGGGACGAACTGCCCAAGTCGATGGTGGGCAAGATCCTGCGGCGCGTCCTCATGGAAGAGGAGAAGAAGAAGGAGGAGGCTGGCGCAGGGGCGGGTGCGGGCTGAGTTTGATTGCCGTTCGGTGTGGTCGCAGCGGGAGGTGCAGTTTGGGAGTTCCGGCGTGGCAGGCTTGGATCGGCCGGATGACAACAGCCGGCGGTAGACGGCTGTACGCGTCCGCCGCTGTGCTGCTGGTGTTCTCCGCGATGCTGCTCGGCGGCTGTTCGCGCCGGGAGAAGCAGGCGCCGCAGCTCGAAAAGACCCTGGTGGACAGCATCTTTCTGCGAAGGATCGGTGTGGCCGACCGGCGGCTCACCTATCTGAACGCGGTCCTGGTCGATCCCGAGGCCGGTATCGATGCTCGCGTGCTGCAGACAAGCCACACGTCCGGGACCGGCAAGGTGGTGCTGTTTCAACCGAGAAGCGGAAAAAGACGCTACCTCGATTTGCCCGGAGCCCGGGGCTCCTGGGCTGCGACACGGCGCGGCCGGGAATTCTACATCGGCAGCCATATGCCGGGCTACCTCTATCACCTGGTTCTCAATCCGCCGCGACTGACCCGCATTCCCCTCCCCCGCCAACGACCCGAACAGTTTGATTTCGTCTGGAGCGTCGATTTCGGCAGCGACGGAAACCTCTACCTCGGCACTTATCCCGACGGGGCGCTGCTGCGCTTCCATCCCGGCACCGGCAGGTTCGAAAATCTCGGCGTCATGGTGCCAGGGGAGAATTATGTCCGTAGGGTGACCGGAGAATTCCCGGGCAAGATCTACTGCGGCATCGGTGCCCACGCCCAGCTGGTCGAGTACGACATCGTGACCGGCAAGAAGACCGCATTCCTGCCGCCAGAGTTTCACTCCCGCTCCTTCGTCTACTACACCGGCCGGTTCCGGGACATGCTCCTGGCTGCGGTGACGCCCGACCCGGTGCTGCTCTTCTTCGATCCCAAATCGCGCCGACTTCTGCGGCAGGTGGCAGCGCCGCACGGCTCGGAGTTTTGGCTCAGAGCTTCAGAGAGCTTCGTGCAGGCCGGCTCGGACCTCTACTTCGGGACGACTCCGGGCGACAATCTGTACCGCTACGACTACGACAGCGATGAGCTGGCACTCGTGCGCGAGGGCATCGGATTTCCTTTCGGCCTGGCGCACAATCGCTACCTTTTCTGCCTGGATTATGTCGGCACCTACTCGGTCTACGATCTGCAGACGCAGGAAGTGGTGTTGCGCCAGCCGTCTCGTTTCGAAGGCGCCGGGATGAACATCTATGCCATGGCCAGCGGCCCGGATGGAACGGTTGCCGGTGGGACCTACATCAACCAGGGTTTCTTTCTATATGACCCGCGGCAGGACCGACTTCGTTCTTTGGGCGCGGCGGTTCGCTTCGGAGGCCAGATCACCAGCCTGACGACGCTGGGTGGGCGGCTCTATCTTGGGCACTACAGACATGCGCGGCTGTCGGTGTACGACCCGCGTTTGCCATGGCAACCCGGGTCCGGCTCGGCCGCCAACCCTCACGTTCTCGGCAGCGTCGGCCACCAGCAGGATCGAGTCCCGGCCATGTACGCGGCCGAGAACGGCCGGATCTACCTGGGGACCATCCCCGAATACGGCAAAGTCGGCGGCGCCCTGGCGATCTTCGATCCGGAAACAGGACGGTTTGAAGTCTTCCGGAACCTGGTGCGGGATCAATCTGTGGTGAGCCTGGCAGGAAACGGTACCGGTCTACTCTTCGGCGGCACGGACATCCATGGCGGGCTGGGCGTAAGGCCAGCCGCCGGCGAGGGGCAGCTTTTCGTCTGGGACATGGCCCAGGGGCGCAAGGTGCGCCAGCTTGCCCCGATACCTGGCGCGGCTGCGGTACGATCTCTGAGCTGGTCTCCGAGCGGGCTCCTGATCGGCGCTGCAGATTCCGCGGTGTTCGTGTATGATGATCGCACGCAGCGCGTGGTAGCTTCTAAGTCACTGCCTTACGGTCTGATCACCAACATCCTTGTGAGTCGCGACGGCTGGTACTACGGAGTCACACCCGGCGTGCTTTTTCGGTTCACCCCGGACCTCCAGGAGGTCGAGGAGATCTACCGGCAAAGCAAGCCAGGCTTCGGGCATGTCCTGGCCGAAACCTCGGAAGGCAGGCTCTTCCTGGCATCGGGCGCGTTGCTGTATGAGCTTGTCAGGAGCGGGTCTCGTTGAGTTGAGCCTGGGTGCGGCGGCAGTTACCGCGGCGTGCGGTTGGCGCTCTGCACGTCGCTGACAAATCCACATTTTGTCTCAAGCCCGGTACCCTGGTGACGGCCGACCGCGGCCGGACGATGCCAGGTTTCGTCCGCCGGCCTACTGAGGTACAGCAAAACGACTGCATTCTCTCTTTCTTGCGCGACATCGCCTGCGGTTCAGCGGCGGTACGTGATCCGGTAGATGACGCCGGCCTTGTCGTCGGAGACCAGGAGAGCGCCGTCGGGCATGACCTGCACATCCACCGGCCGGCCCCAGGCGCGCCTTCCCTGCAGCCATCCTTCAGCGAAGATCTCCTTGCTGACAGCGCGGTTGTTCTCGAGCCGGACGACTACAACACGGTAGCCGATCGGTATACTGCGATTCCATGAGCCGTGCTCGGCGATAAAGATCTGGTTTCGGTATTCTTCCGGGAACATCGAGCCGGTGTAGAATCGCATGCCCAGGGCGGCCACGTGTGGGCCCAGCTTCATAGCCGGCGGTGTAAATTCGCTGCATTTGCGTTCTTTGCCGAATTCTGGATCGGGGATATCGCCGCCGTGGCAATAGGGGAAGCCGAAATGCAATCCTTTCTTCGGAGCGTGGTTCAGCTCATCGGGAGGAATGTCATCGCCCATCATATCGCGGCCGTTGTCGGTGAACCACAGCTCGTTCGTGCGCGGATCCCAGTCGAAACCCACGGAGTTGCGGACGCCGCGGGCAAAGATTTCCAGCCCTGTGCCATCGGCCTTCATCCGCATGATGGTGGCGAAGCGCGGATCCTCGCGCTCGCAGACGTTGCACGGCGCTCCCACCGGCACGTAGAGCATGCCGTCCGGGCCGAAGCGGATGAACTTCCAGCCGTGGTGGCGATGTTTCGGGAAGGAATCGTTGACGACCACGGGTTTCGGTGGATCGGCCAGGTGATCCTCGATGCTGTCGAATCGCAGCACGCGGTAGACCTCGGCGACATAAAGCGCGCCGTCGCGGAACGCCACACCGTTCGGCATGAACAGCCCCTCGGCGAGCTTGTAGACTTTGTCAGCCCGGTTATCGTGGTTGGTGTCCACCACGGCGTAGACGTTTCCTGCCCGGCGCGTCCCGACGAACAGAGTTCCTTTCGGGCTGAGCGTCATCGAACGGGCGTTGGGGACATCGTCGGCGTAAAGACTGATTTCGAATCCGGGCGGCAGTTTGATCTTCTCCAGGGGCAGCGATCGGCCGCCTTGTGGCGCTCCAAAGAGGTGCAGCGGGGCGCCGAGCGATATCGCCAGGACAGTGGCGATACGCCGGATGGAGTTGAGCGATAGCATCATGTGGTCCTCCTGTTGGGCGAGCCGGTTACGATTCTTTGGTGGCTGGTTCTTCCTCCAGAATCGCGGGCTCTGGATTCGAGCTGTACCAAGCGGTCGCGGCTGATGTCCGATCAAGGAGCCAGGGAAGCGTTGTAGTCGAGCATGAACTCCAGGAACTTCGACACCTCGACCATGTCCTTGCCCACGAAACGGATGCTGTGCGAGTCGGGGCGCTGGACGATGCGCAGGTAGCTCAAGATCTCCGGCGGCCGATAATTCTTGAACCGGACATCGAGCTGGATCGGCGTTTTGAGCTTGTACGGTTTGAAGTCCCCGATGCGGCCGATGGCGCGCTTGACCTTCTCCGCGATCAGCTCGTAGGCCGCCTGCGGCGTCAGCGAGCGCGCCGAGTGGAAGCTGATGGCCCATTTGACCACGGCGCCCTCGATATCGCCCAGGTGCGACCGTGCCTCCTTGACGATGGCGTCGTCGCCGGAGATCATGATGACCGGCACGTTGAAATGGCCGGCGATGGCGGCGTTGATCGCGGCCTCGGGCATGGAGACGCCATTGAGGCGGATGTCGGTCAGGCGGGCGCTCGACATGGTGTGCGCCCGCACGCCGTGCAGGTTGGTGGTGCTGGCGTGATAGCCGATGAAGATGACCCCGTCGAAGCTGTCGTCGATGCCCTCCATCATGCCGAGAGGCCGCGGCCACGAGCGGATGACCCGGACGTTCTTCGGCAGCCGGTCGATGAGAAGGTTCTGGCCGTTGCCGTGCGAGTCGCTGACCAGAATCTCGGTGGCACCGGCATCAAAAGCCGCCTTGATGGCAGCGTTGACCTCTGCAGTCATAAACTCGCGGAAGCGGTTGTACTCGAATCCGGACGGCCCGAGTTGCTCCCCCGTAACCACGCCTACCACGCCTTCCATGTCCGCAGAGATGT
>CAZGRP010000012.1:0-85233 GCA_964527995.1 uncultured Cytophagia bacterium
GAGGGAGATGGGGTGACGGGCGCGGAGTGCCGCCTTGGATTGGGATTGCGGTGTCTTGGTCGACCAGTGTGAATCTCTTGCCCAACGGACACAGGCGGCCGACGGATTTGACTCTTCGCCGATCCCGAAGGGCACCTCGAAACTGGCGAACGAGGGCTACTGCAGAAGGCAGCCCAAAGTCCCCCTTTGAAGGGGGATTTAGGGGGATGTCAGGCTGGACGATAGGATTTCCGACTGCCAACGGCCGGGCGGGAAGCGGGTCTTGAGCGATGGGATTTCGGAGTGGGGACTTGTCCGATCCTCAACTTCCGACACGCAATTCTCAATTCCGCCGGGCCGGATCCGTGAGGTCATCCACAGCTTCCGGTTTCTCCTGGCCAAGTGGACCGAAGACACCGCGGGCCATCCTGTCCGCCACACGCCGAAAGGCGGTGACCATCAGAACAGCGCCAACAAGGAAGCCCACCACAAAGCCGATGATCAGACCGACAATCATGACGAAATCCTTTCGCCGTCAGGCCGGCAAGGCTTGTTCCCTTCGTATCCATGCCCCGGCGATGTCGTCGTGCCTGACGGGAGACCGCCCGGGATCGGTTTGCACCTATGTTTCATCCAGTACGCGTTTGAGCGCCTCGATCTCCTGGCTGAGCTTTTTCTGCCGAGAAGAGAGACTCACCATGTAACCGAAAAACAGGAACCAAATTACTGAGTAGGCTGCAAAAAGAAAATCCAGGTTCTTCATAACATCCTCGGCTCGTTTAGGAAGCTTCTTGACCCGTGGCGGTAGTTTCTGTTCCAGATTCCTGAAGCTGCTGCGTTCCAGCCACCTCTTCGCCGTACAGAACGCGCATCTTCAGCTCATCGAAGTCTTCGCGCAGTTGCTGCAACCGCACTCGCTCAACAATCAGAATCACGAACAGCAACAGAAGCGTGAAGAAACTGAAGAGGAGTACGACAGCCATTCGAGGGTCGAGACCCGAGTTCTGGCCCCCCATAATGACCGGCTTGGGGTGGATCGTTCGCCACCAGCGAATGGACATGTAGACGAGTGGCACGTCCAGAAAGCCAACGATGCCGAATACTGCGGCAAAGCGAGCGGCGCGTTCTTTGTCGGCCACGAAACCGCGCAGCATCAGATACGCAACATAGATCAGCCAGAGCACGAGCGTCAGAGTGAGCCGTGCGTCCCAGCTCCACCAAGTATTCCATATCGGCCGCGCCCACAGCGGGCCGGTGATCAGCACAATGGTCGTGAACAGCACTCCCACCTCGGCGGCAGCCTCTGCCACGGTATCGTAGCGGCGCTGTTTCTTGATGAGATAAAGCAGACTGTAGACAAAGACCACACCGAAGGCAAGGAAAGCCGTCCACGCCGACGGCACGTGGAAATAGAAGATCCGCTGGACGATCCCCATGGTTCTCTCGTTCGGCACCCAGACGAAGATCAAATAGAGATTGACCACCATGGCCACGAGCAGGATCCAGCGCATCCAGATCAGCAGGGGACTTCTTCGGGTCTCCATAGCGGACGCTCCAGTCATGAACGATTTAGGTTATTCCTCCAACACGTATTCGAAAACAAGCACAGCCACCACGCTGTAAATGATATCAAACGCCAAAAGGATCCGGAGCCAGCCCCAATTCTCGGCCAGGCCGGCACCGCCAAGCACCGAGGCGGTGGAATCGACCGCGGCAATGATGATTGGCACGGATACGGGGAAATGCAGGATCGGGAGCATCACCTCGCGACTCTTGGTGTTCACCGCCATGGCCGAGAACAGTGTGCCGATCACGGCCAGCCCGTAGCTGCTCAGGGCCACGATCAGAAAAAGCGGCAGAAGAGCCGATAGGATGTCCAGATTGAAAAAGACCACGAAAAACCCGAGGGTGACGGTCTCGACGATGGCCATCAAGATCAGGTTGACAATCAACTTGCCCCAGAAGATGCTGCTGCGGTCCACGGGGCACAGCATCAGCCCGTGCAGGGAGCCCTTGTCAACCTCATAGACGAAAGCGCGATTCATCCCCAACAGTCCCGCGAAGATGAACACCACCCAGAGCAGACCGGGCACCGCCTCGTCGACAAATTCACTGCCAGGCGGAAAAGCGAAGTTGAACAACACCACAACCATGAAGCTGAACACCAGCATCGAGGTGAGCATTTCCTTGGTGCGAAGTTCCGAGAGCACGTCCTTCCACACCATGGTGGTGATGCTAGCGACGTAGTCGTTTTTCATGAGGCCTTACAAGCTCCTGATAGGTGTAAGCAAATTGATCGGCCTGGATTTCACTACGAGGTTTCTGGAAGCGGACTTTACCCCGCACCAGAATCGCCACGTGGTCAGCAATCTCCAGCCCCTGGTCGAGGTTGTGGGTGGTCATCAGGATTGTGCGGTGCTGGCTGCGGAGCTGTCGCAATCTCTCCGTCAGCGCTGAAGAGGCAATCTGATCCAGACCGGTGTATGGCTCGTCGAGCAGCAAGATATCCGGTTCGTGCAGCAGCGCTCGGGCGATCGCCAACCGCTGGACCATGCCGCGCGAGTAGGTGCGGACGCGATCGTAGGCTCGAGCCGTCAGGCCCACTTCGTCGAGGAGCGCATCCACTCGCTGGGAAAGGTCTCGCAGCCGGTACATCCGGCCATAAAAAAGCAGGTTTTCCCGTGCCGTCAGGTCATCGTAGAGAAACGGCTGATGGCTGATGACGCCGATGCGTCGCCTCACCTCCAGCGGCTCCTCCTTCACAGAAAATCCGCCCACCAGGGCGCTGCCCGCCGTCGCCTTAGAGAGCGTCGACAAGATGCGGATAAACGTCGTCTTGCCGGCGCCGTTGGGACCGAAGATCGTCCAGAACTCACCCGGAGCGATCGACAGGTTGACCCCGTTGAGGGCGTAGAAATGGCCGAAGGCCTTCACCAGGTCGCGCACTTCGATGGCCAAGTGCGGGCGCAGGGTTCCTTTCGAGTCGTCACGCCCTTCCACCCCGCTTTGCTGAACCGCCACCTCAGCGGCTTCTAAGCTCCGGCTCACGACAGCCTCGTACCGCAATTCATGCAAAAATTATCCGCCGCAGCCGCTGGCAGGCCGCAGGTGGGACAAAATCGCCGCTGGCTCGCTGACTTCCTCTTGCGACCCCGTTTGGAAGAGGAGCGCCTTGCATGCACCTCGTCGATTTCTCTCAGAACGGAGGCCGCCTCGCGTTTGTAGCGGGCTCTCAGCTCCTGGTAGTCCTCGTCGGAGAGTTTGCCAGTGGCATAGTCAAAATCGATGTCCTTGATCTGCGCGTAAATGGCCTTCTTACGCTCCTCCAGGTCGACCGCCCGGTGATTCCCGAGTCCCGCGGTCCGTTTCCGGCCTTCCAGAAGCGGATACCCGACAAACGCCGCCACTCCAATGGCGACCAAAAGAACAAAAGCTTCTCCCATGAAACCGAATCCTCAGTTCGTGTGCGCTCCCTCAACGATCAACACGACGCTGGATCTGCACAACACCTCCGGGCCTGACCCTTGACCATTATCCCTCACCGATTTACAGAATCTGACACCCCCACCCGGGTTGCGGACAAATTACGTAATTTCTTCAGACAAATCAAGAAAATGCTGAGATGCTTTCGCTATGCAAATGAAGGGCCATAACCCTACGCCGGCCGGCACGCTCAAACAGCCGACAAGTATTGTTTTTACAAGCATCGCTCCACTCCACACCCGGCCGCTGGCGGATGTGAGAACAGCAGTTTCCAAGAATTAAGAAAATCGTAAGGACTTGTTCCCAGTCTTGCGAAACCCGCCACCCTGGCACTGCCTGCGGCATCGAGGTTCGGGCAAGCGGCGGCACCCTCACACCGACCGACCTTTTTCGACAATGAGACACTGGATGAAGCGCGGGTCTATGGCGCGCCGGGGAGAGAGACTCGCCAACTCCTCCTCCAGCCGGCGCCAGTGGCGATCGACAAAGCCGGCCAGGGCCTCATGAAGATGGGTCGAAGTGCGACAATCCCGCAGGCCGATGGCTCGATAAAGTCGCCGCCGGGCTCGATCCCAGACGGTCTTGCCGCCCGTCGAGCGCTCGCGACCGGGCGACATTGACCGCAGAAAGGTTCGCACGTCCTCAGGAGTAAGAGGTTCCGAGGAGAATTCCTGCCCGAGAAGAAACCGCACCGCTGCGCTCAAGAAGAGGGTGGAGAGGCGCAGATCGTGGTCTCGGGCCCACCTCCGGCTGCGGCGCAGGATCTCGGCGAATAGCTGGGGTTCAAGGTGGAGATGGTCGATCAGCAGATGGCCGATGGCTTCGATTTCTTCCAGAACTCCTTCGGCGAGTTGCAGGTCTGCGCAACTGCGGAACTCCCGATACTCCTCTCCTTCCGTTTTGCCCGTGTAGAGACGCACCTGCCCGCCCAGGAGTCCCTTCAACACCTCCCGCTCAGGTGTGTCCAAGAGCTCCTGCGCCCCAGGCAACCCGTGCAGCCAACCTCTGCGCACGAGCCGGCGAGCCCTGGCAGCCACGTCTTCCACCCGGCTGCTGCCGATCCGGAAAAGATGTTGTGCATGCACATTGGCGAGCAGATCCGCGGCACGCTCAGGATTCTCTTCGGCCAGAACCTCCAGGGCGATGTTAACATATCCCGCCGTCTTCGCCGCCGACGAACGAATCGAGGATAGACGGCCAAGCGGCATACTGTCGGCCACCTGGAGGCGGTTGGCTACCGAAACCAGACCGCCGGAAACATAGGCGACATCCTCGGGCGACTGCAACAGACCGACGCTGCGCACCATCAGGGCGGCGTCGCTGGCCTCGAGCACTTGAAGCGGGTAGCGCGGTGCGAGCCGATCCGTTTCCGCCACAGGCTTGCGTCGTCGCCCGTGCTCGATCACGTTCTGCATCTCGTGCCGGGGTACGTAGCGATAGATCTCGGCAGCCTCTTCGTCGTCGGGAAAGCCGTGCTCGGCCAGGCGGCTTTGTCTCCATCGCGCCGCCTCGTGCTCGAGCTCGGTGAGCTGGGCCCAGAGCGCGGAGTCGACCACGAGCAGATACTGATCCCGATCATGCAGCCGCAGCAGGGCGAGGATCCTGCGGACAGCGTCGAGGAGCTGGCCGTCCGCCGTGCAGAAGTGGTAGACACCATCCAATGTGAAACGTTGCAGCTCTGTGGTTGGGATCTCTCCCGGATCGGTCTGGTAGATGGTGAGGAACTTCTTCAGAATGAGGACGATCAGCTCGACATCGGCGGTCTGCAGCCAGTCGAGAATCTTATCGTCGCCGCACTCCACAAGCAACAGAAGCCATGCTCGAGTGCGTTCCCAATCGACCTCATCCCCTTCCCAGATCTCGATGTCGGTTAGAAAGTTGAACTGCTCCGAAGATGTCGCCGCCAGGAGCGGCAGCGCAGCCTCTTTGCCGACCTCTTCGATCGTCAACAGCACTTCTTCTGCCGGCATCCGGTGAACGAGTTCGCTCGGGGCCTCGGACTGCAGAATCACCTCGATCCGCTGGCGTGCCGGCAGACGAAGCAACTCCTCCACTTGCGCCGCGACAGGAAGCGACTTCGGCCCGGCCCCGCCAGGGCGGCGAGCGGACGGCACCCCCGCACGCCTAGATTTCGTTCCGGCCGAGCGGGAGGAAGCACTTTGGGATATGTGACGACTCATAGGCACACGACATCATCCTGGAGTCCACTGGCACAATTCGGTTTCGGGATAAAACGCATGCGTATTCCGAACCGAAATAAACAACGTTCCCGAACCCCAGGCGGTTCCGGTGACGCAGCACCGCCAGTCGGGACGCACGCCAAGGTCCACGGAGGATAGTTTGTTACTTTCGTGTGAGCTGGGACGAGACTACGGGGCGGGGTGCGGCTCAGGGGAAGGTGAGGCGACCAGGGTCTTCGAAATGGTCCGTCTCAAATCATCCATATCGAACGGCTTGGTGAGGTAGGGATTGCCGACCTCGTCGAGGAAGCTGGCGGTTTGATCGCTGGCCGTGTCGCCTGTGCTGAAAATGATCCGGCGGGCCAGCTGCGGCCGGATCCTTTGCACCTCGGCATAGAGACCTTTGCCGTCGAGATTGGGCATCTTGATATCGGAAAGAATCAGGTCGAAGGGCTGACTCTGGATCTTTTGCACGGCTTCGGCCCCGTCTGCGGCGATATCCACCTGCAGCCCCCAGCGCCCCAGCACAGCCTGCAGCAGCTCGAGGATGACCTCTTCATCATCCACGACCAGGACGCGCTGCCCGGAAAACATGGGCCGCCGAGGTCTCCCATCCAGCCTGCCTCGGGAACCGACTTCCGCGATCGGCAGGCGCAGGATCGCGGCCGTGGTCGTTTCGGACAAGCGCGAGACGCGCAGATCGCCGCCCAACGCTTTGGCCACAGCCGCCGCCTGGTCGAGAAAGGCGACCTGGTGCACTCCTTCTCCCTCAGTATGCCTGTCGGCCTCCGTCTCATGTGCACCGGAACGCAACCATGACTGTGGAATTTCGACCACCACGTAGACGGACCGCCGAGAGGGTTGTGTGCGCAGGCGTAAAGTATGCCGGCCGCCGCTTTGCCGGCATGCCAATACCAGCGCCGTGAAGAGCTCCGCCAGGACCGCGTGCAGACGCTCCCTGGGCACGGGTACGGGCGGAGTCCCGGATGAAAGACTCAGGGTGAATCGCACTCCCGCCGACTCCAGTTCGTCCTCCAAATCGGCCAGCGCGTCGCGAACGGTACGATTGATGTCGGTCAGCACGGACGGCGGCGGGGCGTTTCGGACCACGCCGACGGCATGCTGCATCACATCACTACAGCGCCGTGCCTCCTGAACCAGCATCTGCAGGCGGCGGCGGGTGTCGGCCGCCAGGGTCTCATCGTCGAGGAGCAGTTCTGCCGAAACGACCAGTGACGCCAGCGGGTCGTTCAGTCTGTGGGCCAGTCCGGCAACGAACTTCTCATCGACCCGGCTGCCCTGACTGCGCTGTTCGCGCGAGCCCCTCTGTTGATCGCCGCCCTGGGTCTCGCCGAGAAGCAGCAGCGAAGCCGCATCGCCGGGGTGTTCCCGCAACGCGAAGATCCGCAGCTTGCCGAGCGAATCCGACGCCATCGGCCACTCGACCGACACCTGCAGCCATGGTCCTTCGGACAGGGCATCGCGGAGCCGCGACAGTAGCCGGTGCCGGAGACGGCGGTCCGGAACGACCTTGCGCAGGCACGAGCGCCAGGTGCCGCCGGCGCAGCGCTGGCCGGTCTGAGCCGTGGCGCGTTCATTCCAAACCACCACGGTGCCGCTGCCGTTGATCAGAGCAAGCGGTGCCGGGACCCACTCGGCCAGGGTCTGTAACAGACGATAGAGGGCATCGCGCGACAGTCTTGCCGAACCGTCCGCTGCCCTGGCAGAGTCAATGCCCGAATCGATGAGCTCGTGCAGTCTTCTTCTGAGGAGGCGGTTCTCGCGAGCGAGTTGGGTATTCTGGGCCGATCTTTCGACGACGCGCAGAAGCTCGTGAGGCTGGACTGGTTTGAGAAGGTAACCGGCAGCGCCCTGGCGCACAGCTTCGAGTGCTCCATCGAGATTGCTCAAGCCGGCGATGACGACCACGCCTGGTTCCAGGTTGCGGCGAAGGAAATCGGCAGCCATCCTGGCATATGTCTCCTCATCCGGCGACAGTTCCAAAAGGACGACGGCGGGATCACTTTCCGCCAGGGCCGCGGGAACATCCTCCGGACGGGCTACCAGGCTGACAGCGTACCCCTGTTGAGAAAGTACGCTCGTTGCCTGGCGCTGCAGATCTTCGTCGGGGCCAATGAAGAGAACGTGTCTTGTTTCCATAGCCAATCCGACACAATTTCCCCAACACAGCGGCAAAAATCAAGGAGAAACGGCTTCATTACTGAAATTTAAAATCGCCGGATGAAGGACCGGGAGGGCGCCGTGGTGGCAGCGCCCGGCCGTCGTGACGGCCGGGCGCATTAGCGGGGCTGCGGAAGTCGGTGCTACGACAGCGCTTCGCAGTCGTACCAGTGAATCAGACCGAGTTCATGTTTGTGGCTCAGCATCGGGTGCGAGGGAATGATGCGCAGGCGATAGCGCCACTGGTGTCGCGGCTCGGGCTGGTAGCGAATGTGGTAGCGGTAGATGCCCTCGGCATCGAGGCCGTGCGACTCCATGGGCACGGTATGCGGCAGCACACCGTTCACCGAGCAGGGCTCACAGAGCAGTTCGACACGAACGCTGGCGGGATCGACGGCACCCAGATAAATCCGGGCGGTGACCTCGATTCCTTCACCGTTGACGGCGGTCACGTCGGTGAAGTGAACGAAAGGCCAACTTTGACGGATGTGCTTTTTCCATGCCGCCAGGGCCGCGGCGCTGGCGAAGCGATCGGCCACGAACCGCATCCCTCGCCGGGCCATGGGGACATACATTCGTTCCACGTATCGGGACACCATGGTTTCGGTGTTGAACACAGGCACAATCGAGCTGATGGAGGCTTTCATCTTGCGAATCCAGCCTTTCGGCAGGCCGTCGGAATCACGGTCGTAGAAAAGAGGGATGATCTCGTTCTCGAGGACGCCGTAGAGGGCTTCTGCATCCGCCGCATCTTGCTCTTCGGTCGTCTCGAACTCTTCGCCACTACCGATAGCCCAGCCGTTGTCGCCGTTGTACCCTTCGGCCCACCAGCCGTCGAGGATGCTGCAATTGATGCCACCATTGATGGGCACCTTTTGGCCGCTCGTGCCGCTTGCTTCCAGGGGTCGGCGGGGGTTGTTAAGCCAGAGATCGACACCCTGAACCAGGTGCCGGGCGACCTTCATGTCGTAGTCCTCCAGGAAAACCACGCGGCCGCGGAAGCCCTCCCACTGGGAGATCTCGTTGATACGGCGAATCAACGCCTGGCCCAGCTTGTCGGCCGGGTGGGCTTTGCCGGCAAACAGAATCTGTACCGGCTTGCCCGGCTGTGTCAGCAGCCGACGTGCCCGGTCGATGTCCCTGAAGATGAGGTCGGCACGCTTGTAAGGCGCAAAGCGGCGTGCAAAGCCGATGGTGAGTGCCTCCGGATCGAGGATGTGCTCGACCGCGGCCAACTCCTCCTTGCTGGCGGCCAGCCTGTTCAGCCGCCGCAGCAATCGTTCCCGGACGAATCCGATGAGCCGGTTCTTGAGCTTCTGATGGGTTTCCCAAAGAACCTCATCCGGGATCTCCTCCACATGCTTCCAGTACTGCTCGTCGGTCAGGTGCTCCTGCCAGCGACCGTTGAGGTGGCGGTCATAGAGCGCCACCATCTCAGGAGCGATCCAGGTATGCGTGTGTACGCCGTTGGTAATGGAGGTGATCGGCACCTCGGGCTCGGTCACCCCGGGCCACAAGTGCCGCCACATCTTGCGGGCGACCTCACCATGCAGAGCACTGACGCCGTTAGTGAGTGCCGACAAACGAACGGCCAGAACCGTCATGCTGAACACCTTGCGACCGTCTGGCCTGGTCTGTGCCCCGAGGCCGAGCAGGCTCGCCAGCGGAATGCCAGCCGACTCGCAGTAGTTTCGGAAATACTTGTGTACGCGAGGCAGGGTGAAGGTTTCGTTTCCGGCCGCCACCGGCGTGTGGGTCGTAAACACCGTGCTTGCCGCCACCGCCTCCACGGCGTCGTCGAAGTCGAGATGGTACCGTTCCATGAAGCGGCGGATGCGCTCGAGCCCGAGGAAGGCCACGTGCCCCTCGTTCATGTGCCACACCGATGGCTCGATGCCGAGAACTTCCAACACCCGCACGCCGCCGATGCCGAGGAGGATTTCCTGGGAGATGCGCAGGTCGCGCTCGGCCCCATACAATTGACTGGTGATAGCACGGTCGGCTGGGCTGTTTTCCGGGATATCAGAGTCCAGCAGATAGACCTTGACTCGGCCGACGCTCACCTGCCAGAGGCGGGCGTAAAGGCGGCGATAGGGGAGCTCGACGCTGATGATCAGGTCGTGGCCGCTGGCGTCCTTCACCACCTCGAGAGGCATCTCCTCGAACGGATGACTCGGGTAGATAACGTTCTGGTGGCCGGCCCGGTCGATTTCCTGCCGGAAGTAGCCGTTGCGATAGAGCAGCCCCATGCCGACGAAGGGGACGCCAAGATCGCTTGCGGACTTGCAGTGGTCGCCGGCCAGCACGCCCAGCCCGCCCGAATAGATCGGCAGGCATTCGTGGAAGGCAAACTCTGCCGAAAAATAGGCCACGGGCCCGCCCGCGAAACCGGGATAGGTGCGACTGAACCAGGTCTGATCATCTTGCAGGTAGGACTCCAGCTGCTCGATCACTTCATGGTACCTGGCCATGAAAGCTGAGTCACGCACCAATTCCTCGAGACGCTCGATCGGCGTCTGGCGCAGGAGTCGTACCGGATTCCGTATGCTACCGTGCGAGGGGTCGATGGTCGCGAATAATTCTCGAGCCTGGGGATTCCAACTCCACCAGAGGTTGAACGCGAGCTTCTTGAGACCCTGGAGTTCCTCTGGAAGAACAAACCGCGGTGACTGATAATCGCTCATTTCCTGTCCTGGTGTTTGCCGGAACCTAGTGCTTGCATGGCATGGCTTACCGTCCTGATTCCATCCTTACTGATCGGCTTTCCGCTCGGAAGTATGAGCCCGCGCCGCACGGCATGGACCCTTTAGGGGATTTCCTTGAGCGTAGTGGGGAATGAACCGTCGTGGCCCACTCGTTGTCTGGGAGGGTGGTTTCGGTAGGCCGCAGCCTCCCTTGCCTCACCGCACCGTATACATTGAGCCGTCAAGATCCTTTAAGTTACTCAGATTCACAACAAATGCAAGAGGAATTTCTCGACCTCGTGCCCTTTGTTGCCGGCTATGCCGGGTCAGTTCCAGGTTGGTAAAATCACCACAACTTCCCTTGCCAGAGGGTCGATCGAAGTGTATATTAGATTCTCGCGGCTCACTTACAACAGAAAAGGAGTACTTCTAACATGGCTACCGAAGACTTGTCATCGGAAACGGTTCGCCTGGCGGTAAATACCATCAAGATGTTGGCGGTGGATGCGGTTCAAAAGGCGAACTCCGGGCACCCCGGTCTGCCGATGGGGGCGGCTGATTACGCCTTCGAGATCTGGTACCATCACCTCCGTTTTCAGCCGCAGGACCCCCATTGGATCAACCGCGATCGCTTTGTGCTCTCCGCCGGTCACGGCTCGATGCTGCTCTATGCCCTTCTTCACCTCGCGGGGTACGACCTGCCCATGTCGGAGCTGCAGAAGTTCCGGCAGTACGGCAGCCGCACCCCAGGTCACCCTGAGTATGGCCACACGCCAGGGGTAGAAACCACCACCGGACCGTTGGGGCAGGGATTCAGCAACGGTGTCGGCATGGCGATCGCCGCAAAAATGATGGCCGCTCGCTTCAACACCGCCGAGCACACCATCGTGGACAGTCGCGTCTACGGCATCGTCAGCGACGGCGACTTGATGGAGGGGATCGCATCGGAGGCTGCCTCGATCGCCGGTCATCTTGGCCTCGGCAACCTGGTTTATGTCTACGACGACAACAAGATCAGCATTGCCGGTTCGACCGAACTCTCCTTTTCCGAGGATGTCGGCAAGCGCTTCGAAGCCTACGGCTGGTATGTGCAACATATCGACGGGCACGACCATCACCAGATTCAGCACGCCCTCCATCAGGCGAACCGCGAATCGGAACGGCCTTCCATCATCGTTGCCCGCACCCATATCGCCCACGGAAGTCCGAACAAACACGACACCGCCGGTGCGCATGGGGCGCCGCTGGGTGAAGAGGAAGTGATCGCCACCAAGAAGAACCTCGGCTGGCCGCTCGAACCAACCTTTTACGTGCCTGACGAGGTGCGGCAGATGTGGGCCGGCCGCGTCCAGGAGTTGCGCCAGCAGGTGTACGAGCCGTGGCAGGCCACGTTCCAGGCGTGGCGGCGGGCCAACCCGGAACTGGCAGCGCTCTGGGATCAGCAGTTCGAGCGCCGGGTCCCAGACGATCTGGAAGACCAACTCCTGGCCATCGCTCCAAAACAGGCTGAGGCCACGCGCATCCATTCGAGCAAGGTACTGCAGAAGGCTGCCGAGCTGGTTCCCGCTCTATGCGGAGGCTCAGCCGATCTCGAGCCCTCGACGAAGACGCTCATCGAGTCTTCGACCTCCATCCGTAAGGGTGATTTCGGCGGCCGCAATGTCCACTTCGGCGTTCGTGAACACGGCATGGGCGGCATTGTCAACGGCATGGCCCTGTTCGGCGGCACCATCCCTTATGGCTCTACTTTTCTGATCTTCTCCGACTACATGCGCCCGTCGGTGCGGCTGGCGGCGATGATGGGCATTCAGGTATTGTTCATCTACACCCACGACAGCATCTTTCTCGGAGAGGACGGCCCCACGCATCAACCGATTGAGCAGCTCGCCTCGCTGCGGCTGATCCCCAACCTGACGGTGATGCGGCCTGCCGACGGTGAAGAGACAGCCCTGGCTTACGCCTGGGCCTTGCGCCATCGCAGCGGCCCGACCGCCTTCGCCCTGACACGCCAGAAACTACCGCCGCTGCCGCGATCGCAGCCGCTCACACCGGAGATCTTCAACAAGGGTGCGTACGTGGTAGTGGAAGAGAAGTCGACGCCAGCCGACGTGGTTCTCGTCGCCAGTGGCTCCGAAGCCGGGTTGGCTGTCGAGACCAGTTCGCTGCTGGCAAAGGAGGGGTATTCCGTACGTGTGGTGTCGATGCCGTGCCAGCAGCTCTTTCTGCAGCAACCTCCTGAGGTGCGCAAAGCGATCGTGCCGGTAGGAGATGCGCGCATCGTCGCCCTCGAGGCGGGCCGACCGGAAACCTGGTGTCCGGTCGCCGGCTCGGATGCACTCGTCATCGGCCTCAGCCGCTTTGGCGCTTCCGCACCCCAACAGGTGCTGGCAAAAGAGTTCGGCTTTGTGCCCGAAGCTGTGGCGGCGAAAGTGGTAGACTGGATGCGGCGATAACGCGCGGCATCAACAACTGAAAGCATCGTCTGGCCGGGGGCGGCCCTTTTCGCAAGAAAAAACCACGGATGAATGGCCGTGAGGCGACTCCAGGCACGGATCGCCGGCGTCCGTCCGTGGTTTTCAGCTTCCGGAGCGGCTGATATCACCCGCGGCAGATTTGGAAGGCCACCGGCGGACCGCCAGCGACGGGGATGAGAGGTCCAACCGAGAAGCGGCCTCCTCGTCGACCAGCCAGAAGAGGGTGCCGTCCCTCGGCTGTATGAGGCGCGCCGGCAACTCGCCGGCAGCAGGTGCAACGGAGAGAACCTTGCGGAGGATTTCCGCTTTGCTCGCGCCGGAGACCAAAAAAGCGACCGTGCGGGCGGCGTTGAGCACAGGCAGAGTCAGCGTGATGCGATGTGTGTGCAGCTTTGCCACCCAGACGGCCACTACCATCCGCTCCTTCTCAAGGATGGCTGTGGTTCCCGGGAACAGAGATGCCGTATGGCCGTCCTCGCCGAGCCCGAGCAGCACCAGGTCGAAACGTGGCGGCTGGTTCGGCGAAACGCCGAAGAAGCTCCTCAGGGTTTCCTCGTATCGCTGGGCTGCCTGTGCCGGATCCGGCAGCTCCGCTGGAATACGAAAGACGTGCCCTTCCGGGATGGGTACGCGGCTGAGCAGAGCCTCCGCCACCATGCGGTAGTTGCTGTCCGGATGGTCGGGGGGCACACAGCGCTCGTCGCCCCAGAAAAGGTAGGTGCGGGACCAGTCAACTTCAGATCGCCACGGCTCCCTCGCCAGGGCCTCATAGGCACGCCTTGGCGTGTTTCCTCCGGCCAGGGCAATCGTGAAGCGGCCACGTTGTGAAACAGCTTCCCGGCCGACGTTTGTGAACAATTCGGCCGCTGCCTCTGCGAGCCGGGCGGGATTGGAAGTCAGCCAGAGTTCTGGTTCTGAGAAGGTCATGGTCGGTTAGCTCGCCGCTCAGGCTGCTGCCTTCCTTTTGCTCGCATGCAGAATCGTAATCCCCACTACCTCCCCCTTTTCGTACCTGATGATGATGTCATCCTCGGTTAGCTCGGTATCATCCGCATGGCTGGGTTTCTTGAAGTTCAGGTACAGAACATCCGCTTCTTCATCATAGCTATACCAAATGCGCTTGTACGGGATGTTCAGCAGGCGGGGCGTCAGGGTTAGAATGTCTTTTAGGTCGATCGAGGCCACAGCCTTGTCCTCCGTTCCTATCTCTGTTCCCACGCGGGCAACTATTCGGTGAAGATCTCCTACAGAAATCCTACCCACAACGCCAGCACGAAGCTGAGGATCGTCAACGCCGCCGAGGCGAGCGCCAGCAGGTGATCTCTCGAGCTTTCACGCTTGCTCTCGTGGTAGCCAAGCAGTTGGCCACCCAAATAACCACCGATAAAACCGCCGGCGTGGGCCCAGTTGTTGACTTCCGAGAACATAAAACCGAACAGGAAAAGGATCACAGCCCACTGCCCGATCTGGCGATAGATGGCCGTGCCGAAGGCGCCGCCGCGCGTGCGGCCGTAATAGACCAGAGCCCCGAACAGGCCAAAGATCGAACCGGAAGCTCCGATGGTGAAAGCCACGCCGAGGAGGTCCGACGCCAGGAAGCCAAGCACACCGGCTACAGTGAAAATCACCATCAGGCGCGAGGCGCCGTAGACCTGCTCAGCGATCGGGCCGATCTGGCGAATCCACAGTACGTTGAACAGGATGTGCAGGAGGCCGCCGTGCAGGTAAATGGCCGTGAACAGCGTCCACCAGCGGCCCCGACTGAGGGCATAGCTGCCCGTCATGCCCAGTCTGTCCAGAGCGGGCCCGCTAGGCGACAGAAAGCTCAGAAACCCTCTCGACCGGAAGATCGCCGCTGGATCCACCAGCAGGCTGATGACATACATGGCGATCATCAACCCGGTGATGACCGAAACGACGCCGACATCGCCGAACAGGTTGTTGATCACCGGACCCCAGCCCCACAACCCCGGCCGCCAGCGGCCGCAGTTTATGCAGCGCTTGGCATCGATGCTCACCAGACGACCACAACTCGGGCAAAGAGTGGTGCCGTGTCTCTTCGGTTTGAGTTTTTCGATAAATCCCATTTCAAGAACCGTGAGGCAAGTAGATCACAAAGTCGCGCTCCTCAGAGGGCGGCATTGGCTTTCGCAGATGAAGGACCAGCACCGCCAGCCCGGCGACGGCGGCGGCCGCAGCCGCCCCCACGCCGGCACCCCGTAGAATCACCCCAGCCAGCACCCCCATCCAGCCGGCGGCCGCAAGCACAGGCCAGAGGAAAGCGAGTCGCAGCAGACGGCGTGGATGGAACCGCCGTAACGGCTCGGCCTCCACGTTCACATCGACCTCGACGTCGACGCCTACGTCCGCGTCTACCTCCAGCCCCTCTGCATCGTCTCGATCCTGGAAATGCCTGACAGCGGCGACAAACGAGCCAAGAGTACCGGCAACGGCTGCAGCCAGATAGATGGCCATATTCCTTCGAGATTCTCCTGTCTGTAATTCAAATCAGCGTGTAGGGTGCCGACCCCTGGCCCTCGAATGTAGCCAGGGGTCGGGTGAAAGTCAAGAAAAAGGCCGTCACCGAAGGCCGGCGGCCGCGGCAGGGCGGTAGGCGACCTGCTGTGGTTTGCTTTCCTTGGCGCCCTCGAACACATCGCGGTTCAATGCCAGTCGCGAGAAGCGCAGCTGCTGTGTTGTCAGGTCTTCGTCAAAGGCAATGCCGACATCCACCAGCTCGTCGTTGTTGGCGCCGCCACGCACCGGAATCAGACGCGGGAAGACGAAGGCCGTATGCCTGGGAATCGACAATTTGCGGGCGCGACCCCGGATGTTGTCCCGCCAGGTGGTGTTGATGCGTGTGCCGAAACGGTCGAAGAACTTCGCTGCCCCTGCGCCATCGCCGGTGGCCTTCAGGACCTGCAGCTTGGAGAGGATTTCGCCGACACCCTGACGGGCCTTGTTGACGTCTGTGATCTCCACGTAGTAATTGCCATCCTTCTCGATAACGCGCACCCCGTAGTCCTTGTCGCCCGTTTCTCCGCCTTCGGTGAGGTAGGAGAGCACGAGCTGACGACCGCGGTAGTGGGCCTCGCGGACGACGTCTCCCTGAATCGTGCGATACTGGGTCAGAAAGCCTTGCAGATAGCGGAGATAGGTGGCCAGAATGACGTCCTTCTGCTCGCTCTTCTTGAAGGCACCGATTTCAACCAGTTTGTCGTCGAAGATATGGAACAATGCCACCAGGTCGGCACGGCACTCTTCGAGGGCGTTGTAGGCACGGCCGATGAGCACCCGCGGGTCGTCGCGCAGATCCGGCTCCGGCTTCCCCGATCCGTGGCCGATCACTTCATGCATGTACACAATCCACGTGCGACCGATGCGGCCATACTTCTTGATCAAGTCCTGATACTGCGGCAGGTAGAACTCCTTGATCATGGCGTCGCGGATTTTCTCTGAACCGGCCTGCTGGATGTTCAGCAGGATGATGTTCTTGCTGCCATAGTCGCGGCGGATGTCGCTGTAATTCGGCAGATTGTAGGCGGAAGGGGAGATCGGGCCGGCATCGCCCGTCTCGACCAGGACGTTCACGACATTGGCCACCGGCTTTTCGATCTGCTGTCGTTTGTATTTGTCCGGCCACGGCATCTTTTTCTCGAAATAGAGGGCGTAGGTCGCCAGCGAGTCAACCAGGCGGGAATCGGCAACGTAGCTGACGTTGCCTTCGAACTGCCCAATGACGCCACGCGGGTCTTTGTACTGTTCGATGAAGCCGTTGAGATAGTCAATCACCGTGTTGGAGCGCAACCACAGGATGCTGTACTCTCGGAAAAGCTGTTCGTCGCCCGTTTTGTAGAAGTCGATGAGAGCCTGCAGACCACGGCGTTGCTCATCGCTTTCGGCCAGCGGCAAAGCCTTCTCCAGCCAGTAGACGATGGCTTCGAGATAGCGGCTGTAGACGCCGCCGATCTTGTAGACCTGTGGCACCACCTTGCCGTCGACCCGAGCGAAACGTACGTTTAGCTTGCTCTGCCAGAATTGCGGCAGGCGCTCGAGGTCTTTCATGGTGACACCAGGGTCGTACAGATTCACAGCGCTCTCGGCGACAATGTCGACCCCTTCCTGCTGGTTGACCTGGATCGGCTCGAAGTTGGCGTCGAAGATCGATGGCTCCAGCCGGGCAAGCTTTTGATCGAGGGTCTCACCCTCGCGTGTTTCGATCTTGGCGCCATTCTCCACCGCTTTCTTCGCCGCCTGGCGCAGCATCTCAGGGGTCAGATAGTTGGGAACGAACTTGGCGTGGCTGTACTGATCGTACTGCCCGTGGTTGATCCAGATGTACTTCAGGTAGTCGAGTACGGCTGTGCGTGTCTCCTCGTCGATGCCCTCGCTGTGGAGGTAGATCTGTTCCAGGAGCTGTTTGATCTCCAGAGCGTCGCGGTGGTCCTGGTCGGTCATGATGTCGTTGCCGGCAATTGCGGCCCGATAGAGATAGTACGCCAGCTTTCGCTGGTTCGGGGTCAAATCCTCAAACCCCGGCGCATCGACACCGACCACCAGATAGTCCTGGCCTCCTTTGCCCAGGCGCTCGAGTTCACCAACCATCTTCTTAGGTTGATTCTGCTTTTTGGCGCAGCCATTCCACCCAAAGCTGAACGCCATGAGCAGAATCAGCAGTCCCGTCCATCTGCGTCGCATAACACTCCTCCAGTCCGTTCGTTGCGCTTCCTTCCTCTTTTCCGCAACGGTGAGCTCCGCCGTCGCGGGCAGAGCAATATACCGAACCTGCGCCAGAAAGTCAATTACCGAACGCCGCTGACATGCCCCTTAAGTCCGTTGGCGGCCGTTCTCCGTTGGTCAGTGCACAACCCCCCTCGCCTCCCGCAATCCGCAATCACCCCAGGGGTAGTGCAGTGGCCAGCAGGCCGGGCCCGTCTTAGAAGCCGCGGCTCACCATCGACCGGGCAATCTGGCATAGGAGAATGACATCCCGCCAAGTCCCCCTTCGAAGGGGACTTCAGGTTGTTTTCTGTGGTAGCTGTCGTTGGCGTCCTTCGAAGTGCCCTTTGGGAAAACCCCTTTTCCCAAAGAAGTACTTTCAAGAACAGGCGGAATAATGAGGGCTGCGTAGAGGTTTTAGGGTTTATTACTTGCCAGCGCGCATCGCAAGGACTACCCGGATGCGCCGGTTTGAACAAACCCCAGTTGGAATCAGAATGTGGGCCGTCGGGCGGAAATCGCAGCCATTTATTGTGGCCGGTGGCTGCGGTCGTTTTATCGGCGGCCCACTTTTTTTGTCTCCGGCCCTCGTTCCTGATCGGAAGAGGTTACAGTTGCTTTCCCTCGACAGAGACACGCCTGCAACTCGAGACCCGCAACCCGCCCTTCCGCTACGCCGGAACAAAACTCACCGCCAGCATACCCACGAACCCAAGAGAAAAAGCCAGCGGCACACGGTAGTCCTGGCTGCCCTCATGTGCCATTGGCAGCAGGTCGCTGGTGGAGATATAGACGAAGGTGCCGGCCGTCAGGCCGACGGCCTCTGGCAGGTAGGCGCCGGCCTGAAACGGCATGGCCAGGCCTGCGAGGGCACCGATGACAGCCAGAATTCCGATGCTGACCAACCCGATCCAGGCGCGTCGGCTCGGGTAATGGTTCAGCAACATCACCGTGGAAATCGACACTCCGGTTGGTAAGCGGTGCAGCAGGACAGCTGCGATGACGAGAATCCCCAACTCCACTCGAAACTCCAGGCTGACGGCAATGGCGAAGCCATCGAGGAAACTGTGAAGCCCGAGGCCCATGAGAGCAAAACGGCCGAACTGATGAACGTGACAGTCCTCCTCGCGGCAGGCATGAATCATGGTGACTTTTTCGGTAAGATAGAGAAAGAGGAAGCCAGTGCTGACGGCAAGGGCAGACCACCGCCCGGAAACAGCGAAGCTGTCCCGGAGCATGTGGTTAAGGCCAGTGGAAAGCAGAACGCCCGCGGAGAATGCGACAAGTAGGGTGAGGGTTTCGTGACGAAGCCGGCGGTGAAAAAGGGGGATGCTACCTCCAAGGACGGTGAACAGGGCGGCGAGCGTAGAAAACAGGATCGCGGTCATAGGTTCTCCGCAGCCTCAGAGTTCTCGCACGCTGCCACGAGGATCTCGCCAGCCAGTTCGCGGCCCAGGTAGCTCTCCTTGTCCCCGACCCGGACGCAAATCGGACCGCCGAACGGTGCTTTGTCGATCACTTTCAGCCGCACGCTGGGATAGAGGCCGAGGTTAGCCAGGTAGCGCAGCTTCTCCGGATTCCGATCGCTCACGCGTTTGATGACGATCGAGGCGCCCGTGTCGACCTCGGCCAGAGTCTGGGTCGGACTGTCCTCGATCTCTCCCTCTTTCGTCGGGATCGGCGCCCCGTGAGGATCGTGTGTGGGCCGGCCGAGCAGTTCGTCCATCCGCTCCTCGAACTCTTCAGAAATCACGTGCTCCAGACGCTCGGCCTCTTCGTGGACTTTATCCCAAGTATAGCCCATCGCCTCGGCGAGATAGAGTTCCAGCAGCCGGTGGTGGCGGATGATCTCCAGCGCCACCTTCTCCCCTTCACGGGTCAAAGCTACGCCGTAGTAGGGTGTGTAGCGGGCCAGCTTCATACCGGCCAGCTTCTTGATCATGCCAGTCACCGAGGCCTGAGCTACCCCGAGCTTTTCAGCAAGAGTGGCGGTGGAAACAGGCTTGCCAGGCCCCTGCAACTTATAGATAGCCTTCAGATAATCTTCTACGGCACGCGTGATCATCAAACCTCTCCTTCGGCGTCAATATAACCAAATGCCAAAATCGAAGCAAGCAGAATGTCTCTATGCAAATGCCATCGCAAGGCGAGTGCGAAGGATGATTGAATTTGCCTCCTGGTTTTCGTATTCTTGAAGAGGGGACGGCCGCCTTGCCGGATGCCCAGGCTCGTGGCCGTCTCCACGGTCCTGCGGCAGATGACGGCCACCGAGGCCGGCGGCGGGGTTGAAGCTTTGGTGCTCTAATGGGTACACCGGTATGGTGAGTCACTCGATTGGCAAAAGAGAAGCAAGCGACAAAGAACTGGTGCGGCGGGCATTGCAAGGACAGGAACAAGCCTTCGACGAGCTGGTGGCGCGCTATTTACCGAAGGCCCTGGCCATCGCCCGTCGATTCACAAACCAGGTGGAAGATGCTCAGGACTTGGTGCAGGAAACATTCCTGCGCGTCTATCGGGCCCTGCGGCGTTACGATGAAAGCTACGCCTTCTCCACGTGGTTCTACCGCATCCTGGTCAATCTGTGCATCAACTTTCAGAAACGGAAACAGCGCTGGGGATGGCTGGTGCCTGAGTCGACGGACGCCAGATCTGAGTTGACAGCTTCATCGAACGACGTGGAACACAATCCAGAAGCATGGCAGGATCGCCAGGAGCTCAGAGCCGAAATCGAGAAGGCGCTCGATGCCCTGTCACCCGAGCAGCGCGCCGTGGTGACCATGTACGACCTCGAGGGGTTCTCGCACCGCGAAATCGCGGAGATCCTCGACTGTCCCGTTGGTACGGTCATGTCCCGATTACACTACGGTCGGCTCAAGCTTCGCAAGCTGTTGGGCCCACGCCTGCAGCGGCACCCATAGTCGGGCATCCGTTATAAATCTTGAAGGAGTCATCCATGTCTTGTCCACTGCTCCGAGAGCGACTGACCCTCTACGCCGAAGGAATCCTTGACCAGGGGGAGCGGCGCCAGGTGGAGGCACACCTGGAAACCTGCGACGAATGCCGCACGACCCTCGAGGAGATTCTTGCCACGCGTGACCTGCTTCGGCAGATACCGCCGGTCGTCTTTTCGAGCGATGTCGTCGAGGAGACGGCCGAGCGCATCCGCCGCGCGCGTTCCGGCGTGCGCCGGCGCAAAAGGGCGTCGGCACGACCGCTGCTCACCCGCCTGCCTGCTGCCTTCCGTCAGCCTGCGGTGGTCGGGGCCCTGGCTGTGGCGGTGCTGTTGGCAGCTCTGCTGTGGGGCCTCGGCGAGTTCCATCGTCGGCCGGTGCCACCAGTGCCACCTCAGGCACAGGCGGAACAGGATATGGATTTCTACCTGCAAGAGCATGCCCTCGCGGCCGAGCAGAGCATGCTCACGGCAGATGAGTTCTCCTGGCTGGTGGTCACCGGCGAGGGCAGCGGACAAAAGTGAGATCTGTGGCCATGAGATTCCACCCGCTGATTCTTCTGGGGGTTTTTTGGCTGGGTGCCTTTATCCAGCCCGAGAAAGAGATTCTCGAAAAGATCATCTCGGCGCCCAAGTACGTCGAGTTTCACGGTGTCTGGCAGAAGTCCTTTCGATATCGCGACCAGTGGTTCGAAACCCAGCAGGAAATCTGGCATCAGCGGCCCGACCGGACCAAGATTCTTTTCCAGGAACCGGAAGAGGTGCGCGGCACTGTGCTGCTGAAGGAGGGAGGGCGGGTCATCTTCCGCCGCCACGGGCAGAGCAAGCAGACCAGAGGCTTCCGGCATTCGCGCCACTACACCGGTGGTTTCTTCGGTGAAGACGTGAACGCCCGCAGGCTGGACCTGTTGCTGCGAAACTATGTCGTCTCCTTCGGCGACACCATCCCGTTGCTCGGGCGTTCCGCTGTTGAGGTGCGCATTGTGCCGCGATCCAAACATCGCTCCCGCCTCGTCCTCTGGGTGGATCAGGAAAGCGGCCTGGTCTTGAAGATGAAGAAATATGATCCCGACGGCAATCTGGTGTCGCGGGCCGAATTCAAGAAGCTCGCATTCCGGCTCCCAGAGGACTCCAACCTTGAGGTCGGAGCGGACAGCTCAATTTCCCCTGCCGACTCCCGCCAGGTGGCGGTATATCCGGACCTGGAGTCCTTTCGGGCAAAGAGCCGGTTTGCCTTCTACCTTCCTGGCCGGCTTCCGCAAGGATTCGTCCTGGATCGCATCCGCACGATTCGAAAGAAAGATCGAGAAACCTACCACTTCCTCTACACAGACGGTCTGAGCTGGGTCTCGCTCTTTCAGCGGGCCAGGAAGACAGGTGAAAGGACCAGAAGGGCGGCAGCCGACACCGTCGAAAGGCGCGGCCCCATGCTCGTGCTGCACGGCCAGGTTGGCAACGTGAGCTACGCTCTGGTTGGCGAAGTAGCGGCGGATGAACTGGAGGCCATGCGCGCTTCACTGCGACCGGTGACGTCCGAGGTTAGCAAGAAGGCTTCCACCGGCAGGCTCGTTTTGATGTGGGGGCCGGTGATTGTCCTGTTGGCTTTGTTTTTGATTCTGAGATTGAAGCGGGAGGCAAAGCATGTTGGAGCGGAGTAATTGGCGGTTCATTGCCCTGGTCGCTGCCATCGGCTTGACCCTGGGCGGGTGTGGCAAAGGAGACGATGCGGCTTCGTCTCGCGGCCCCTCGTCGATGCGAGGTCGAGACGGAGCGGCGATCAGCGGGATTCCGGTCGAAGCCGTGCCTGTGAAGCGGCAGAGTATCTCCACCTATCTTCTGACCACCACGACCCTGGCGCCGCAAAGGGCCGTGGAGGTGGTGGCCAAGACCAGCGGCCTGGTCTCGAAGCTGCTGGTCGAGGAGGGCGACAAAGTGCGTGCCGGACAAACACTGGCGCGTCTCGACGAGCAGGAGCTGTTGATCGCTCTCAAGCAGGCCCGAATCCGGGCCCAGAACATGAAGCGCGTCTTTGATCGTACTGCGGAGATGTTCCAGAAGAATCTGGTCTCGAAGCAGGCCTACGACGATGCCAGATTCAACTACGAGACCGCCCAGACCCAATATGAGGACGCCAAACTACGAGTCGACTACACGCAGATTAAGTCTCCGATCGACGGCGTCATCACAGAGCGGCTGATCGAGGTGGGCCAGCGCGTCAATCTGAACCAGGTGCTGTTCCGCGTGGGGGATTTCGATCCGTTGCTGGCGCGAATCTATGTCCCCGAAAAGGACATGGGCAAGCTGCACGTCGGGCAGGAAGCCGAGATTACTGTGGAGGCGGCGCCGGACAAGAAGTTCAAGGGTGTGGTCAGCATGATCAGCCCGGTCGTCGATCCGGCCAGCGGCACGACCAAAGTGACCCTCGAGATCCATGACCGCTCGGGCACGCTGCGCCCGGGCATGTTCGCCAACGTCCACATCATCACCGACACCCGCGAGAATACGCTGGTGATCCCCAAGAAAGCCATGATTCTCGAAAGCGAACGCGATGAGCTCTTCACCGTCGTGGATGGTGTCGCCAGAAAGGTGCAAGTCGAGCTGGGCTACAGCGACGGCGAGAGGGCCGAGGTGTTGCGCGGGCTCACTGAGGGACAGTTGGTGGTGACGGTCGGTCAGGAGGGTCTTCGAGACGGAGTGCCGGTGAAGATCGTCGGTCAGGGTGGGCAACTGACCCGGGCCGACACCACAGCCGCCGCGGGCGGATCGAGGCCGGCATCCGAGACGGCGGCGGCCAACGCTCCTTCGAACCCGAAGCCGGCGGCCGGCATGGCCCGTGGTGGCCGCACCGGTCAACCCGGGCGCATGGGCGGCCAGATGACTCCTGAGCGAATGAAACGCATGGAAAAGTGGCTGCTGCGGAATCCGGAGATCCGCAAAGCGTTTGAACAGCGTGCCAAAGAGGACCCGGACTTCGCCAACAATCCGCAGAAGAAGTTGCAGTTTTTCCGCGAGATGCGCGAGAAGATGGGCAGGGGCCGGCGTGGGCCGGAAGGTCATTAGCCCTGAGAAGCTGCTCCGCGACACAAAGGGAGAGGATGAGATGCCATTTTGCCCAAAGTGTGGTTATGAATACGAACCCGGCCATCGCCGCTGCCCCGACTGCGACGAGGAGCTGGTGGATGGTTTGCCTGCCGAGGACGAACCCGTGCCCGAGGTGAAGTGGGTGGCATTGCATCCGCTGCCCGGACCCCTCTATGCGGAAATGGTCAAAGAGGTTCTGGATCGGCGCGGCATCCCGTGCATCATCCAGTCCGATGTGCTGTCGTCTGCCTACGGTGCCAAGGGGGCAACGCTGCCCGGCATGCAGTCGCGAATCCTCGTGCCTGAAGACCGCGCCGAAGAGGCCCGCCAGCTTCTGTTCCAGATGCTGGACCATATATGAATAGCCTTGTTGCAAAGTGCAAAATGCAAGATGCAAAATAAGAAAGGGAAAAAGAGGTTGTCTTAACCGGTTCGGAAGGGGCTGTGGTTTTGCATTTTTCACTTTTCACTTTGCATTTTTCATTTTCTCTACAAACCCTCGGGGATCATGAACCTATCTGAATTCGCTGTGACACGGCCGATCACCACCCTCATGGTGATCATCAGCGTCGTGGTGCTCGGCATCCTGTCGGTGCTGCGCCTGCCGCTGACTTACTATCCGGAGTTAGAAGGGTCCTTTCTGCGTATCCAAATCCCGTACGAATCTTCCTCGCCCGAGGAGGTCGAACGGCTGATCGCCATGCCGGTCGAGGACATCATGGGGACGGTCAGCCACCTGGAGAGCCTGGAATCGACCTCGTCGGCGAATGGAGCGAGCGTGGTGCTGCGCTTCAAACTCGGCACCGACATGGACCTGGCGGCCATGGAAGTGCGCGACCGCATGGACCGCGTCTGGAACGACCTCCCGGACGACGTCGACCGCTACTTCGTCTGGCGCTGGCAGACGTCTGACCGGCCGATCTTCGAGTTCAGCGTGGCCTGGGAGCGCGACAAATCGGAACTGGCCGACATGCTGCAAAAAGTCGTCGTCCCACGCATCCAGCGGATCGATGGTGTGGCCAATGTCGAGGTGCAGGGAGTGGACGAGAAACAGGTGCTCATCGACCTGGACCAGAGCCGGTTGCAGAGCTACCACATCGACGTCCGCGAGCTGGCTCAAAGCCTGCGGCGCAACAACATGAACATCTCCGGCGGCTACATTTTCGACGGCGGGCGCAAATTCACGGTGCGTGCCATCGGCGAATTCAGGACGGTCAACGAGATCGCTCAGATCCCGATTCGCGACCATAATCTGGTGCTCGGCGATGTCGCCGAGGTCAAGTACGATTATCCGGAAAGGAAGAACTACCAGCGCCTGAACGGCCATGACGCCATCTCGCTGCGGGTCTACAAGGCCTCCACCGCCAATGTCGTCGAGGTGGCCCGCAAGGTGCGGCGCCTGATCGAAAACCTGCACAACGAGCCGGAGCTGAAGGGCTTGACGACCCAGGTGTTCCGCGATCAGTCGTCTGAAATCGTCAAGAGTCTCTCGTCGCTGGCCTATGCCGGTGCCTTCGGCGGGCTGCTGGCGATCGTCGTGCTGTTCCTGTTTCTGCGCGAGGTGAGATCGACGCTGGTCATCGGTCTGGCGATCCCCGTGTCGATCGTGGCCACCTTCTTCTTCATGTACCTCATTCGGTTGAAGCCGATCAATTCGGACATCACCATCAACCTGGTCTCACTCACCGGTCTGATGTTCGCAGTGGGCATTCTGGTGGACCCGGCTGTGGTGGCATTGGAGAACATTTTCCGGCACAGACAGGAGGAGGGCTTGAGCGCTGTCGAGGCCGCCATCGTCGGCGCAAAGGAGATCGGCGTCGCCGTGTTGGCGGCGTCGCTGACGACGGTGATCGTGTTCGTTCCCCTCGTTTTCATGTCGAACACAGGGATCGGCCGCTGGATGCGAGACTTTGGTGTGGCCATCACCACGGCCATCATCGCCTCCCTGCTGATTGCCTTGACCCTCATTCCCCTGGTTGCCTCGCGGTTGTTCACTGGCAAGCACCAGCCCAGAACGGCCTTCATGAGGCGGTTGAACAACATCTACGATACCCTTCTGCGGCTGGCGCTGCGCTTCAGGTGGGTTTCGGTGGTCATTTTCGTCGGCGTCCTCTACGGCGGCTACCAGCTCTACCTTCACATCGACCGCGACTGGATTCCGCGGACGCCTGAGCGCCGCATGATCCTCGATGTGCGCATGCCGCGCACTTACGGTCTCGACGATGCCAAGGCCCTTTTCGGGCGTGTCGAGAAGCGGTTGCTGGCCAAGAAGGATGAGTTGGAGATCCGTACTGTAAGCACGAACTTCCGAGCCCGCCGCGGCCGAATCGACATTTTCTTCACTGAACAGGAGAAGGCCCGGCGGCCGACCGTGCAGTTGTACAGCCTGGTTCGGAAAGCGCTGCCGCAAGTACCTGGCGTGGAATTTCGCACCGGACGGATGCACGGCCGCGGTGGCAACGAGTTGGGGATCAGCGTGGAGCTGCAAGGCGAGTCGATGGAGGTGCTCGAGCTGTACGCTCAGGAAGTCGAGAATATGATGCGTGAGCTGCCGGGCATCCGCGATGTCAACGTCTCCACGGAGAGCGGCGACGAGGAGGTGCATGTCTACGTCGACCGCACCCGGGCGCAGATGTACGGCCTGAGCTCGCAGCAGGTGGCCGCCACAGTGGCCTCGGCGCTGTCGAGTCGGGCCAACAGCAAGTTCAAAACCGCCGATCGCGAAGTGGACATCCGCATGCAATTGCGCGACGAAGATCGGGTGAATATGCAGCAGCTCAAGACTTTGCGATTGCGTAACCTGGCCAACGAGATGGTGTCGCTCGGCTCCGTCGCCCAATTCACACTAAAAAAAGGCCCAAAGCAGATCCAGCGCAAAAGCCGCCAGCCGGTGATCTCGGTCTATGGCATCACCGACCGCATGGGGATGTTGACGGCCAGTCAAATGGTCAGCCAGTTGATGGCCAACGTTGAATTGCCTCCCGGCTACTCATGGAGCCTGGGGAGCAACTGGCGAAGATGGAGACAATCGGAACAGGAGTCCTATTTCGCCATTCTTCTGGCGGTGGTGCTGATCTACATCATCATGGCGGCACTTTTCGAGTCGTTCATCCACCCGTTTACGATTCTGCTCTCCGTGCCATTCGCCGCCATTGGCATTCTGTTCATGTTCTGGTACACGAATACCAACCTGACGAGTATGGCCTACCTCGGTGCTGTGGTCGCCAGCGGCCTGGTGGTCAACAACGGCATCATTCTGATCGACTACATCAACCGGCTGCGGCGCCGGGGAATGAGTCGTACCGACGCCATCTTTCAGGGCGGACATCATCGCCTGCGACCGATCTTGATGACCACGGCGACCACCATTATCGGCCTGACCCCGCTGGTCGCCCCGGCGATCTTTCCGGGGTTCTTCGGGCCACTGGAAGGCCGTGCCGCCATGTATGCGCCCGTAGGTCTGGCCGTGCTCGGTGGGCTGCTCACCTCGACACCGCTGACACTGATCCTGATGCCGGTGGTCTATTCTCTGCTCGACGACCTGGTGCGTTGGGCCCGGCGTGTTGCGGCGGCCGTTTGAGAGACAACGGATACAGATGCAAAGGCGACTCCAACCGGAGTGCTTCACCCAGCAGTGTAAGGATTGAGGCGTATCGATGAAGATTGTCAAGTTTTCGACTCGCCGGCCGGTGACCATCACCATGGTGATGATGGCGGCGATCATTTTCGGTATCGTGGCGTTTCAGCGGCTGAGCATCGATCTGCTCCCCGATATCACCTACCCCACCCTGACCATCCGTACCGAGTATCCCGGCACAGCGCCGGCCGAGATCGAGCGCCTGATCTCAGCACCGATCGAGGAGTCTGTGGGTGTGGTTTCCGGGGTCGTGCGTACGAGTTCGATCTCACGCCCCGGGCTGTCGGAGGTCATTGTTGAGTTTGCCTGGGGCACCAACATGGACTTCGCGTCGCTCGACGTACGCGAGAAGCTCGACCTTCTGAATCTGCCTCGCGACGCCGAAAAGCCGATTCTGCTTCGTTTCGATCCTTCGCTGGACCCGATCATGAGGATCGGCGTGCACGGCGAGGAGAGCCTGGTGGGACTGCGGCTGCTGGCTGAGGAACGCCTGAAGCAGGAGCTGGAGAGCATCGAGGGAGTCGCCTCCGTCAAGGTCTCGGGCGGCCTCGAGGAAGAAATTCACATCGACCTCAACGAGCCGAAGCTCGCCCAGTTGCGCATCCCGATCACTCAGGTCACCGCCCGCCTGGCGCAGGAAAATATCAATCTGGCCGGCGGCACCTTGAAGGAAGGGAACGCTGAGTATCTGGTGCGCACTCTGAACGAGTTCCAGAACGTCGATGAGATCGGCGACATCGTCATCGGTATGCGCAACGGTGTGCCGGTCTACCTGAAGGACGTCACCGACAAGATCTACAAGGGCCACAAGGAGCGCACGGTCATCACCCACATCAACGGCCAGGAGAGTGTCGAGGTGGCGGTCTTCAAGGAGGCCGACCAGAACACTGTGGCCGTAGCCGGGCGCGTGAAGGAGAAACTGGCGCAGTTGCAGAAGGAATTCGAGAAGTACTCCGGCAGCATCAAGATGACCATCGTCGCCGATCAGTCGACCTTTATTCAGCAGTCGGTTGACGAGGTGCTGAACACAGCCCTCATCGGTGGGATTCTGGCAGTGCTGGTCCTCTACTTCTTCCTCCGCAGCCTGAAGAGTACCGCCATCATCGGCCTGGCCATCCCGATCTCGGTGGTGACCACGTTCTTCCTGATGTATGTCTCGGGAGTGAACCTGAACATCATGTCGCTCGGCGGCCTGGCCCTGGGCATCGGAATGCTTGTGGACAACGCCATCGTCGTGCTGGAGGCGATCGACCGGCATCGCCAGCGCGGACTACCGGCGCTGGAAGCGGCCGACACCGGAGCGAGCGAGGTCGGCCGAGCGGTAGTAGCCTCCACCCTGACCACCGTTTGTGTCTTCCTGCCGATCATTTTCGTGCAAGGGATCGCCGGCCAGCTATTCACCGACCAGGCTCTTACGGTGACCTATTCGCTGTTGGCCTCACTTGGGGTGGCCTTGACCCTGATCCCGATGCTGGCGGCTGTCGATGTCAACCTGAAAAGCGAAGACGACGTGCTGCAGGCTGGTGATGCAACAACAGGGGGCCTGCGTCAGGCGCTTCGCAATGCAGTCGTGTTCGGACCAGCCCTGGTCGTCCGCGGAGTGATGGTGGCTGCCCGCTACCTCGGCTTGGTGTTGCGCACTTTGCTGTGGCCGTTTTACTATGCCTTCGAGGCCGTTATCAGCCGCGTGTACGACGTCTACCCAGCCGTCCTCACCTGGGCCCTCCGGTATCGCGCCCGCCTGATCGGCGCAGCGGTTGCGTTGTTCGTCGCCTCGGTGCTCGGTTTCAAGCTGCTCGGCAGTGAGCTGATTCCAGAAATGAGCCAGGGCGAGTTCTACGTCGACGTCAAGCTGCCGGTAGGAACGCCGGTGGAGCAGACCGATCGCATTATCTTGCAGATGGGCGAGTACGCGTCGCGACTGCCGTATGTGGAGCGCGTCTACACGGTCGCGGGCAGCGCGGCGCAGTACGGTTTTTCGTCGACGGAGGAACGCGAGAATCTTGGCCAGATCCACGTCATGCTGGAGCCAGGTGCCCGGGGAGCGCGGGAACAGCGGGTCATGGACAATCTGCGCCAGCGCTACAGCGAAATCCCCGGGATCGAATACAAATTCTCGCGGCCGACACTGTTCAGCTTCCGAACACCGATCGAAGTCGAAATTCGCGGCTACAACCTGAACCTGCTGCAATCTCTGGCTGAGACGCTGGCAGACAGAATGCGCCACATCCGTGGGCTCCGAGACGTGAAAGCGACCACCGAAGGTGGAAATCCTGAGGTGCGCATCACCTTCAACCGCCGCCGTCTTGCTTCTCTGGGGCTGGATGTGTCGACCGTAGGGACGATCATCCGCAACAAGGTGCAGGGGGACATCGCCACTCAGTTCACTCGCCGCGACCGCCGCATCGATATCCGCGTGCGAGCACGCGAGCAGGACCGCAGCACATTGCAGGACCTGGAGCGCCTGATCATCAACCCGCAAGGTGACGTGCCCATCCCGCTGGCGGCAGTGGCGGATGTCAACCTGGAGCGCGGGCCGAGCGAGATTCGGCACGCCAACCTGCAGCGCGTGGCACTGGTTTCCGCCAGCCTTTCCGGCCGAGATCTGGGCAGCGTCACTCGTGACATCCAGCAAGCCGTCGATCAGTTGATTCTTCCCGAGGATTTCACGGTCACGATCGGTGGCCAGCGCCAGGAAATGGCGGTATCGTTCAAGAGCATGTTGCTCGCCATCGGGCTGGCCGTCTTTCTGGTCTACCTGGTGATGGCTTCCCAGTTCGAGTCACTGCTGCACCCGTTTGTGATCATGTTCACCATCCCGCTTGGGCTGATTGGAGTGGTGGCCGTCCTCCTGCTCACGCATCAGACGATCAACGTGGTGGTGCTGATCGGCATGGTGCTACTGTCTGGAATCGTCGTGAACAACGCCATCGTGCTGGTCGACTACATCAACCAGCTTCGGCGCGGGGGGATGAAGAAGATGGCGGCGATCCAGGAGGCCGGCAAGGTTCGGTTGCGGCCGATCTTGATGACCACCTCCACGACGGTTCTCGGGCTATTGCCGATGGCGCTCGGGTTTGGGGAAGGGGCGGAAGTGCGGGCGCCGCTGGCCATCACCGTCATCGGCGGCCTGATCGTCGGAACGGTGCTCACCCTGGTCGTCGTCCCGACGGTCTACTCTGTGCTGGCTCCAGGGGAATGAGGGGGCGAAAGGAGCCGGCTGTGGATGGCCCTTCGCTGGCTCACATCGTGATGCAGGCCTTTCTTGGAGCCCAGGTATCAAGAAATTGGGAATTAGAAAATTGGAAACTGCAGATCTTAGAGATTGAGAATGGCGAGGGCCATTCTTGTGTCATTCCCGCGGAAGCGGGAATCTATAACCCGTTGATTTTTATGGATTCCTGCTTTCGCAGGAATAACAAACAAGGACAATTCTCGACTTTCTCGACAGCCTGCGCCACATGCCTCCGCCTCTTGATTGCAGGCGTGCGCTCCGGACTCTAAAATCCCAACCCGCAAACGGAAACACCCTCACCGCCTGAAGGCGGCGTTCCATTCACGTATCACGACTCCGCAATCCGCTATGGCTTTTGCTTCAAGGCTCGATTCACCCGCGCCAGCTCGATCAGCAAGCGTTCGAGTTGACGCGTGTATTCTTCCTGGGGAAGGGAATTCTTGCGGGCTTTGAGGGCGGATATCTGTTTCTCGAGGACAAGCTTACGCACCTGCAGGGAGTCAGCGCGAGTGGAGGTACCCTGCTGCAGACGCTCGACAGCCTGCTGTAATTCGCGGGAAGGCGGTTCGAGATAGAGGCTGGCGGCCCAGCGGCCGATTTTTTCTGCGGCATCGGGGTTGGCCGAACCCTTTCCCTCGCCGGTGTCGTCCAGCAACGGGTGTTCGGCACGCAGGCGACGCTGATCGTCGTACCACTTCACCAGTGCTGCCTGGGCGTGCTCGAACGCTTCGAGGATGGAGATGCGGCCGTTCTTGTCCGTGTCGGCATCCGGCGCCAGCAAAGCATCCACGAAGAAGTCACCGAAATGGGTCGCATACGCCTCCTGGCCGTTGCGGGTGGCGGTGATCACCACGCGGCCGCGGCGGCTCACCTTGTCGATGAACGGACCGCTGGCCGAGGCGGCATTCACCAGGATGATCGTTCCGGCCTCGACCTGATCCAACATTTGGCCAAAGTCGATATCGCGCAGATCGGGCCCGACCAGGTTGAACTTGGCCCACTCCCCGTCGAAGCTGCCATGGCCGGTGAGGAAGACGAAAAGCTGATCGTTCTGAGACAAGCGCGACGAGAGTTCGGCGAACACCTTGCGGATTTCTGCCGCTGTAGCTTTGCCATCGACTCGCTGCGGGTCGCGACCGGGATCTTCGGCGAGAAAATAGACTGCGCTATCGTCGTAGCCAAGCTTCCCGACCAACAGGTCGTAGAGTCGCGATGCCTGCTCCCAGAAACGATCGGAGTACTCTTTTTCGCCGCCAAGCCCGGCAACAATAACGGCGTAGCGCTTACCAAGCTCGGGCTGGGCCGAAGATAGGGCCGGCACAAGCAGGAGCGCTCCAGCGGCGAGCAGCAGTCTGGCAACCCGGGAAGAGCTCATGCGTAGCGAAGTCATTTCGTCGCTCCCATCCAAGGTCTACGATCCCACCAGTGACGAGATGAAGGGCCAGAGTATGGCAAGGAACTCAGCGTATCGGCCTGGCTGGTCTTCCACATGCACCGCGCCGAGTGACGCGAAAGAGACATCATCGGCTTCATGGCGGTCTGCGAAGAGGTGGTCATAGAATCTGCTCCATTGAGCCTATGAGCCCAGAGTAGGCGGCCGCCCCCGGCCTGGAAAGCTTACTCCTCACGACAGCCCCTTGCTCCGCCGCACAAACCACTCCACCGAAAGAAACAGGACCACGAGCACGAAGATCACCGGCGCATCCCAGAGATCTTTCACCACGATCTTGGAATAGGAACTTTGCATCACGGAAATCTCCTCCGGCAGCCTGCTTGCCTCATCGGCCGTATAGTAGCGACCGCCGGTTAGTTCCGCCAGCCGCCGCAACAGCCCTTCCTGCAGATCGGGATGGGTGAACTCATCCTTCGCTGCCTCGGCGAAGAAGGCAGTTTCGGAAGTCCCCAACTCCCTGCCGTCGTTGGCGCGGGCCTCCACTTTCACGAGATACATCCCCGGCTGTGCCGGGACGATGGCGGCCTCGAAGCTGCCGCTGCTCCGGGAAGACCAACGAAGAGGAACCTCGATGATGCTACTGTCTGGCCGGGTCACCACGGCGCTCACTTCGGCGTCTCGGAGCGGCGTGTAGGTGCTGTCACGCACATCCACATGCACGGCAGCTTCTTCTCCCAGGGAAAACGTTTCCCTATCCAGCGAGGCGATCACGGGGTCAGGAGCGGAGAGAGCCAGCCAGCGCAGCGCCTGCCGCCAGAAGCGCTCCTGCGAAAAGTCGTCGTGCGGCATCAGCATCTGCCAGCGCCAGGAACTCGGGCTGGCGAACACCATCGTGCGGCCACGGCCGTAGCGCTGTATGGCGACGATGATCTTCGGGCTGTCGCTGCGGTGCAGGGGGTGCGTGGCCAGAACAGTGGCCCCTGGCTTGGCAGTGCCGAGCTGGTTGAATCCCTCCAGCTCGGGGAGGCTATCCCAGAGCCGCTCGTTCTCCACGTCGTCGGAAGAAAGGCGCATGATGGGGCTGAGAAAACCTTGCGGCGTAAGCTGCAGGCGAAACTTGTCTCCGAAGGCAAGGTTGCCGCGACGGTCATGCCCGTTTGTGCCGTTGGAGTGACCGTTTGTTCCTTCAAGGCGTAGGTTCACAGGCAAGGCGTCGGCGATGGGCGTCTGCTGATAACCGCCCAGAGCGAACGTGCTATCGCCGCCGAGCATGAGGAGGCCGCCGCCGCGCTCTGCCACGAACTCTGTGATCAGCTCAAGCTGGCGCTGGCTGAAGAAGCGCGCCGGCACATTCCCCAATACCAGAGCCTGGTATCTGAACAGGCTGGCCCGATCGGAGGGGAAGCCGTCGCGCAGCTCGTCTTGATCCTCAACACCCTGGCGGTAAAATTTGTTCGGCCCCGTCCGTAACAACGACACGATCTGGATACTTTCGTCGTCATCGAAAGCCCGGCGGAAGAACTTGAACTCCGGCCTCGGATAACCCTCGATGTAGAGGACACGAGCCCGGCGTGGCCGGTTATCGACAAGGAAACTCTGCGAGTTGTTGGCCTCGATGACCTCGTTTTTGGCACCGCTGACTCGAAGCGTGTATTTGCTGTACCCTTTGCGCACCGGCGAAAACTGCAGGGTGGCCCGGGTGGCGCGTCCCTGCAGTGTCACCAGCTTTCGCTGCAGCACTCGCCGGCCATCGCGCAGCTCCAGCGTCACCGTCTCGCCGTCGAAGCCCCTTTGGGTCAACAGAGCCGAAACCTCAACCACGGCGTTCTCGGTAACCGATTTCGCCGAGCTGACCTTGGTCAAACTAAGATCGCGGTCGATTTTGCTGCCGATCCCGACGGTGAAAAGCTGGATGCCGCGCGAGGCAAGAGCTGCTGCAGTCTGCAGCGGGTCCTTGTCGCCGGTGTGGGCGCCGTCGGTAAGCATCACCACAGCCGAGACGCCCGAGGCGGTTTGCTCGGCGGCGTACGCCAGCGCCGCCGCCAGGTCGGTTTTCTCTCCCCCAAACGACAGCTCTTCGGGGCTTCCGAGAGGGCGAACGAAGGAGGAAAAGCGGTACGGTTGCACTCTGAAATTGATCGCCAGAGACGCCAGCAGACCGTGGTTGCCGTCGCCCAAAATGCGGCGCAGCCGGTCGGCCCGGGTGGCGCCTGACTTGCCGTCCTCGATCTGCAGGCTCTGGGAGTCGTCGGCCAAAAGGATCACAGACCCTTTCTGGGGGATCACCGTGGAAATTCGGATAGCGGGTTTGACCAGGGCAAAGAGCAGCATCAGGAATGCCAGGAAACGCAACGTCATCAGACCGCTGCGCCAGGCTGGCGACAGCGGTGCCGTGGTGCGCCGGTACGAATAGAAAAGCACCGCGAAGAGTCCCGCCAACACGATCAACAGGGCGACGAGTGAGGGCCACGCCTGCAGGACGAATTCTCCCTCACGGTAGACGACGGGACTGTATTTCAGCAGAAACTCGAACATTCCTTATTCAGACCAAGTGACGGTTCGATCAGGCAGAATCGGGCCACTAGGGCCGCCGTTTTCCTTTTGACAGGGCTTCATAGTACTTTTCGACGTACTCCCGATATTCGGCCGGCACCTTTTCCTCTCTGGTAAAAAAGAGCTTCTCCTTCGACTCCATCAATTGCAGACGCTGCTCGATCTCGGCCTCGAACTCCCTCAAAGGCACCAGGATGCGTTTCTCGACATCACGCAATCGCTCCGGACTGCCGCCGCGGAAGTTGCGCACCATCCCGCTCCATTCGCTTAGCAGCTTTCTGAAGTCGTCGTGCAGGGAGGTGTCGACCCGTACCGACTCACCGATGGTGCGCAGATCGCCGAGGCCGCGCCACAGGCTCTCGCGCAGCTTCTCAAGGTCTTTCCGGCTCAGGCGCTCGTTCGAAAGCGATCCCTGCGACGGAATGTCGCTGCCTGAGGAAGTCTGCTGTCCTCCCTGTTGTCCACTTTGGCTGCGGTTACCTGTTTCACCCTGGCGGCTCTCCGCACCACGCCTTCGGTCGCGTTGCCTCTCGGCCAGCGCCTGTGGCTGTGGTTTTTTCTGTGCCGATCGGGTCAGCGATTCGAGCTGGTCACGCAGGGACCGCGTGCGATCCAAGGCCTGCTGAAGTCGCTCCTGGTCCGAGGCGGCCAGCAGGTCGCGGGCGCCTTGCAGATCGCGCGCCAGCCGGCTGAGATCCCGCTGGGTTATCTTCTCCAACTCGGTGGCGGACGCGAGGCGTTGCTGCTCGAGCAAGGCTTCCGACTCGGCCATTCGTTCGCTCAACCGGTCTTCCTCGATTCGACGCGCCAGGCGCCGCAGTTCGCGGGACAGTTCCGATTTGGCCTGTCGTGCCGTGAGCGCAGCCTCCCGAAGTTCCTTTTCGATCTCCTGGGTATCGCGTCGCATGGCTCGCTTAGCCGCCGCCAGAGCCTGGCTGGCCTCACGGCGGCGTTGTGTGCTGTCGTCGCGCGCCAGTGCCTGCAGCTCGCGCAGCAGCCGATCCTCCTGATTCTGCAACTGATTCAGCCGATCCTGGAGGCGGTCCAGCCTCTGCGCCAGCGATCGTTTCTGCCCTTGCTGCAGTTGTTGTTCCAGGCGCCGCAGCCGATCGAGCGCCTTGGATCCTTTGGCCGCAGCACGATCGGGATCGAGCTGGCGCAGGCTGTTGCTGGCGTTGCTCATCTCACTGGCCGCCTGGCGCAGGTCTTCGGTGGTGCTGCCCGACAGGCTTTCACTGCTGCGGCGCAACTGGTCCATCTGCCGGGCAAGGCGCTGAGCATCGCGGTTGAGTTGCTCTTGCCGCCGTCGCAACTGGTCGATTTGCCGCCGCCTCTCCTCGGGCGAAAGCTTGCGCCGGGCCAGGTCGCGGTTGGCGCGGTTCAGTTGCTCCTGGCGGCGTGCCAGTTCTTTGACCTTCTGCAAAGCCTTGTCGAGTTCGGCTTCGGCTTTCTGCGATTGCTGCTGTTGCAGCGTCTCATAGCGATTGTCGATCTTATCGAGTTCTTCCTGGAAAAGCTGGGCCAGCTCCTGGGCGGTAGCGATCTGGGCCCCGCTGGATGCGCTCGCTCTGGCCAGTTGGCGCCGGCGGTTTTCCGCCTCCGCTCGCAGCAAGAAGTGGTAGGCTTCCTTTTCAGGACCCTGGGCGGCAGCAAGATCGCCGTCATCGAGTTTCTTTTCCGCCCGCTGCATGGCTACGGAGGCGCTGCTCAGATACTCCATGATCTTGCCGCCTTTTTCAGCCGAGAAGATGGAGCGCTCCTGCATCCTGTCGACGATGTTGTCGACACCTTCGCGCAGGTTCTTCTGAGTGGTGGCCAGCGCCTGGCGTGCCTCCTCGAAAGCGTCTTCGCTCAGGCGTTCTCGCCGGCGCTCCAGCTTCCAGGTGGCTGTGATGATCTCCTTCTGGGTGACCGCGAGCTGGAACTGGCTGCCGCCCTGCATGCCGCCCCCCTGCTGCGCCACCGCCCGAAAGAACTCCTGCTCGAACGGGCGCACTTCGAGAAAATAGATGTCGGTGTCAATCGTGCGCTCGGCACCACCGGCAGTGCGGTCCGCCGCCTCGACGAAGTACGACAGGAAGTCACCAGGCTTCACCCCAAGGTCCTCGAGGAAGAACGTGTATTCCGCCGTCAGGCGAGCACCCGCCTCCTTTGCCAGCGTGTCGATCTTGCCTTTCGCGAGCAGATCCACGGTCACAAGAGCGCCGTCATTCAGCGAGTAGGTCAGTTTCAGCGAAGCCAGCCCGAAGTCGTCAGCGACTTCGACGCGCACCGGCACCTCCTCGATCTCTGTCGCTTTGCGGTCCGCTCCAGGCCTCAGCAGGGTCAGTTGCGGCGGCTCGTCCGGAATGACGTTGATGTAGTATTCCGGGTCGCCGACACTGCGCACGCCCCCGTCATCCCACACGGAGAAGCGGTAGAAACCGTCCTTTTCCACCTTGAAGGTCGCCACCGCCACCGTGTCGGCCTGGATTCTCGCCTTGAGACGGCGGGAGTCGCCGACGCGCAACTCACCGCCGGCCACGGGCCGGTCGGTGATCGCCCGAACTGTGACAGACGTCCCCGCCGGTGCCCAAATGTCGCCGCCATCGCGCTCGAACTTTGGCTGCAGTCGGGCATAATCGGGGAAGCGGTAGGTGAGGTCGAGGCGAAGCACCCGCGGTGGATCGAAGACCGACAGCGTGTAAATCTCCGAGAGCAGTTCGCCGGCTTTCACGTAGTAGCGGATCGGCTCTTCGATGTCCAAAACGTTGAAGACGAAGCGGTTGGGCTGCTCCGTCACTTCCATCTCGGCCTTCTGCCAGCTTGTGTCATTGCTGCTGAAATAGAAGGTCACTGCCTCAGGCTGCAGCCCGGTGATCTGCGCCGAGACCATCTCCTGGGATCCACGCGGCACTTTCTTGTTTCCGGGCGCAACGAGAATGCCCGGCTCGGTTCTCGGGTTTGGAGTCTGCCAGGGTCGCGTGATGCGGCGCATCTCGAGGCCATGCAGGCGGAGCTGAGGAAGCAGGTAGCTCAAGACCACGATCACAGCCACCGCCGAGGCCAGGCTGAGCCAAGCCGTGCCTTTGCCCGAAATCGTACCCCCGAAATTGACCGAGGATGTACGCAACGCGGCGTCCTGGATGAGCCGATTCAGCAATTTCGGCGAGGCCCAGGAGGGTGCCTGGTCGCCGAACTCCACCGCCGTCACCAGCCGGTCCTCAAGCTCTGGATGATGTTCTTCGATGTGGCGAGCGATGCGGTCGAAAGAGGGACGATGGCGCAGGGGGCGCACGAGAGCATACCAGAAGAGCCACACCACGACCGCCGCGCTGGCAGCCAGGAGGGCGATACGAACCCCTTCCGGCAAGAGGAGGCGCCAGTCGAGGAAGGCCGTGATCGCCAGCGTCAGTCCGATCGTCAGCAAGGTGAGCGACAGCCATCGGATGACGACGAGGCGCCGCCACTTCCAGTAGGTCCACTCGATGCGGCGCTTCAATTCGCGAAATTCATAGTCCATGGCATGACCCTCTTGCAAGCTCCGTGACAGCCGCCAACGCAGTCAGCGGTAGGTGCGGTTGGCCAGGAATCCTTCGCCGATCAGGAGCACTACCACTGTGACCAGCAGATAGCGCCAGAGTCCCTGGCGCTTCTCCATCTCTTTTTGCACGGCCTCAGACGTGCCGGTCAAACCGGCACTCGCAAGCTCCGTGTCGGCGCTGCTGAACCGATCGACGAAGGCCTCTGGGTCGAGCGGATGGGGGACGGCTTCTTCTGGATCGACGTTGACAGCGATGTGGCGGCGCTCCGGCCCGACCCTTATCTCATAGATGCCGGGCTCGTGCGTGCCATTGAAATAGGTGGCATCCGCTGCCAGCACAATCTCCTTGCCCGAAGGGGTGAGCACGCGGCGCTGGCTCGATGCTCCCTCGGCCGCGGTTGGCAGCATCACCGGCTGACCGACCAGGTAGGAAGCCTGTTCACCTTCCGGCGGCGCCAGGTACCTTGCCATCTCGTAGAGAAAGGGCAGGAAGAGCGGTTGCACCGGCAGGTCGTTCCATTCGTTGTCGATCGTACTCGTGAACAGCAACACCTTGCCCTCCCCGGCGGATCGTTCCAGCAGGGCGGGAGCGCCATCGTCGAAGCGAGCCAAAACCTCGCTGCCCGGTAAAGGCGTCACCTGGTAGTACTGGTAGAAATGCGCCGTTGCCAGGTCGCCGGAGCCCGGATCGGCAAAGGCCTGGAAAACCGGGTGGTAGTACTCGACCTGGGCCAGCAGCACCGGGCGATCGCGCGACGGGGTTTCGAAATGAGGCCTGACGACGGTAGCCGGGGCCAGACTGCCGAAGACGCGGTTGAAATAGGCCGGATTGATGCGGTCTCCCAGGGTGATGAACAGACCGCCGCCTGTACGCACGAAACCCTCCAGCCGTTCTACCGCCCTGCGGTCCAGCACTTTGACGTTGGCCAGAAGAACGACCTGGTAGCCTGTCAGATTCTGCCGGGCAAGCTGGTTTGATGACACCGAAACAAAATCGAATGGACCGCCGCCAGGCAGGTTGAAGGCCCGATCCACGAAGAACAGCTCATCACGGCTGCTGTTTGCCTGAGGTTCGCCGTTGACTGCCAGTATGCGCACTTTGCCGCGGCCGCGGAGGACGAAGTAATAGCGGTCGTCCGCGGTCACCGAGCCGCTCAACGAAGCCACTTCCACGTAGCCCGTGAGAGTGCCGCTGCTTCGAGGAAAACGGTCGAAGGCCACAACACCCTCACCGTTTTCCTTGATCATGGCCTGCTTGCGCTGTACGACCTTGCCATTCACGACGAGATTGACTTTGAGCTTACGGCCGGCCAAAGGCGTGTTCCTGGCCGCCGCCGTACCATCGCTCACCCTCACTTGAGCCAGCAGATTGGCTTCGTCCTTGGTCGGCAGCTGAACGGCAGTCACTGCCGCATTCGCATTCCGACTGCCATGCACCGGCAGCGTCCGCAGCTGGATGCCCGGTGCCAACCGGTAGGTGGCCCCTTCGATCTCTTCCAGCGATCCTTCAAAGTCAGAGATCAGATAGACGACCTTTTCGGGAAAAAGAGAGCGCTGGAGAAGATTCTCGGCGGTCTGCAAGGCCTGCACGTAGCGCGTGCTACCGTAGGATGGCTGCAACCAGGAGGAGACCAGACCGGCGAGGGCCGCCGGATCGGCCGCCTCGTCCACCAGCACTTCGGAAGTCCCGGCAAAGCGGACGACGGCGACGAAATCACCCGGCCGGGCCGTCTCGAGGATCTTTTGGGCCTCTTGGGCAGCCCTTTGCAAGCGGTCGCCAGCGGACATACTCAGCGAGTGGTCCAGAAGCAACACCATGGCCTTGGGCGTCTCGGCGATCAGCCCGCCGGCGGGTACCTTCTGCAGGTATGGCCGCGCAAAGGCCAACGCCAGCAGTGAAATCGCCGTGATCCGCATGAGCAGCAGCAGCAACTGCCGCATCTTCTGGTGGCGCAGCGTTTTCCTGGGACTTGCTGCCAGAAAACGCACGGCTGCGAAGGGCACTTTTGCCGCCCGATTCCGCCGGAACAGGTGGATCAGGATGGGCAGGCTGGTGGCAGCCAGACCCCAGAGAAACAGACTATTCAGAAATGAAAGACCGAACATGACATGGCTGCGGTTATTGGACTAGCTCCGCATCAACTGGCGGTATCGCAGCATTGGCTTTGAGCACGAGCGACACCGCCGCACTGGAAAGCGCAAGGTACTGAGCGCCCTGGCCCACAGAACCCGCGGTTCACGGCCCTCCTCTCCATCTTCCATTTTGCACTTTGCACTTTGCACTTTGCATTTTTCATTTTGCATTGCCGACAATTACGCTTTTCCTGCGCGCTTTGCAAGATAGGCGAACAGGGCAAAATCAAGTGGCTTCGAGGTGTTCATCAGGGCATAGTCGACATGGCGCTCTCCGCAGCCACGACGAAGGGCTTCGAGATGCGCCTGAAGGTTGCGCAGGTAGTCGTCGCGCACCAGCTCGGGGATCGCCGTCACCTGCTGCGGTGTCTCCAGGTCGATGAAACGACTCAGGTTCCGAAACGGAAACGTCAGCTCGGCGTCGTCAATGATGTGGAAGACGATGACGTCATGCCCCTGGAAGCGGAAGTGCTGCAGCGCCGCCAGGATGTCTTCCGGATCGTCGAGCAGATCCGAGATAAGGACGATCAGTCCCTTCTTGTTGACCAGGTCCGCCACATGATGCAGTGGCTGGGATACGCGGGTTGTTTCACCTGCCTTCACCTTGTCGAGCGTGAGTAGCACATGGATCAGGTGGCCCGGTTTGGCCCGCGCCGGGATGTAGTGCACCACCTTGTTGTCGAACGTGACCAGGCCGACACCGTCGCGCTGGTGTGCCATGAAATAGGCCAAAGAAGCCGCCAGATAGGAAGCGTATTCCAGCTTGTTGATCCGTGACGAGCCAAACGCCATCGAGGCACTGGTATCGAGCAAGATGTGGCAATTCAGGTTGGTCTCTTCCTCGAACTCTTTCACATAATAACGGTCGGAGCGTGCATAGACCTTCCAGTCGATGTGGCGGATGTCGTCCCCGGGGGCATACTGGCGATACTCCGCGAACTCGACACTGAAGCCGCGGTATGGACTCTGGTGCAGGCCCGAAAGGAAGCCCTCGACTACGGTCCGGGCGCGCAGCTCCATGCTCGAAATACGCGACAGGATGTCTGGATCAAGAAAGCGAAGTTGAGGTTGATCTTGCATGGCGTCCGGCGGTGATCCTTTGTTTGCTGCCCTTTGTGGCTATGGCTGCCGACCCTCACAACCCCGACTTCGGCTCCGGCACGACCTCCAGCAGCCGGCGAACGATGTCGTCGGGCTTGACGCGCTCCGACTCGGCATAAAAGTTGGTGAGAACGCGATGGCGCAGCACCGGCAACGCCAACGCCTGGATATCCTTGACCGAGACGTTGTAGCGTCCCTGCAGAAGTGCCCGCGCCTTGCCCCCGAGAATCAGGTACTGCGAGGCCCGCAGCCCGGCTCCCCAACTCACCCAATTCTTCACAAAGTCCGGCGCGTCTCGGTTGCCCGGCCGGCTGGCTGCAACCAGGCGCACGGCGTAGCGGGCCACCTGTTCCGAAACCGGCACCCGGCGCACCACCTGCTGAAACTCGATCACGTCCGGCCCGGTGACGACGCGGTCAAACTCCGGCTGAAAATTCGAGGTCGTGTTGGTCACGACTTCGACTTCATGGTCTTCGCTCAGATAGTCCATGACGACATTGAACATGAAGCGGTCGAGCTGAGCCTCCGGCAGCGGGTAAGTGCCTTCCAGTTCGATCGGGTTTTGGGTGGCAAGCACGAAGAACGGCTCGGCAAGCGTATAGGTCTTGCCTCCGGCCGTCACCCGGTGCTCCTGCATCGCCTCGAGCAATGCCGCCTGCGTTTTCGGAGGTGTGCGGTTGATCTCATCGGCCAGGATGATGTTGGAAAAGATCGGCCCTTTGATGAACGACAGGGCGCGGCGGCCGGTCATGCGATCCTCTTCGATGATGTCGGTGCCGATAATGTCGGCCGGCATCAGGTCGGGCGTGAACTGGATGCGATTGAAGCTCAGATCCATGATCTGAGCCAGGGTGCGAATCAACAGAGTCTTTGCCAGACCGGGCACGCCGGTGATAAGAACGTGGCCGCCGGTAAACAATGCGATCAGTACCTGTTCGATCACGTCGTCCTGGCCGACGATGATTTTGCGAATCTCTCCCAGAATGCGGTCTCGGCCTTGATTCAGCTTCTCAACCAGTTGGACTTCGTCGCGTTCCGATGTCATCGCTTCCATGGCGTGTTGCCTTCCGTTTCTTAATGGGTGAGAGCGTAAACGATGTAGTTGATACCAAGCTTGTAGCCCAGGACGGAGTAGGCGCTCGGGTAGCGGTAGTCCCCGGCGTGCTCCCAGGAGTCGCCGATATCGGTGTTGTGGTTGATGAGCACCATCAGCCTTCCCTGGTCATCAAAGACTCCACGGCAGTGCGGGTAGCGCCCCCCCTTTTCCCAGGTCTTGCCGCGCAGAATGCTGCCGAGTCCCGGCACCTGCGGGTACGACTCGAAGTCGTAGAAAGTGTGAAAGATCGGGTGCGAGGCAGGCAGATCGCGGATTTCCCGATCCGGGAACACCTTGCGGATCTGGGTAACGAAGTTACGCCATTCGCGCGTGCCGTGAAAGTCATCGACCATGAGGAAGCCGCCGCGCAGCAGCCACTCGCGCAAGACGCTGGCCTCTTCCTGCGACAGGCTCATGAAGCCCACTTCCACGGCATAGGCAAAAGGATACTCGAACAGGCGCGGGTCGGTAATGGCCAGGTAGATCGCGTCGTCGGCCACCTTGATGTTGGTGGCACGGCGCAGCCCGCGGATGAAGTTCTCTTCCGCAGTGGGCGCATCCACCATCCAGCTCGCCTCGCCGTAAAGACTGCGAAACCAGACATCCTCCCGGCCGGGCGTGTGGTACTTGAGCCGTACAAAGGTAAACTCGTCCGCCCAGGCGGTCTGTGACCGCGCTTCTCCGGCCAACAGCAGCACAGCCGCTGCCGCAAGCAGAAACAGTGACCGGCGCAGGCGGGACAACCCTGCGGCTAGGCGTGGTATACCTTCGAGAAAGATCATCAATGGGTAAAAGCGTAAATCAGGTAGTTGATTCCAAGCTCGAACGATTCGGTGGAAAAATCTCCCAGACTCTCCGGCCACTCCCAGCCATCTCCGACATCGGTATTGAAGTTAACCAACACCATCATGCGATTGTGGTCGTCGAAGATGCCGTAGTACCGCGGAATCAGATGCCAGTTGGGCCCCGGCCGGTAGAGATCAGTGACATCGAAGAAGATGTGGAAGATCGGGTGGTTTTTCGACAGTTGCGTGAGGCGATAATTGGGCAGGACCCGCTTCATTTCACTTCGAAAGTTCTGCAGCTCCACCGGGCCGCGAAAGTCATCGACGATGACAAAACCCCCGCGGAGCAGGTACTCCCGCAATCCCTTGACCTCAGCTTCGCTCAGCCGCATCCAGCCGACTTCGCACATATAGAGGAGCGGATACTCGAAGATGCGCTCGTCGCTGAGCGTCAGCACCTCGTAGTGATCGGCCACGCGGATGGAGGTCAGCAAATCCAACGCCTTGTAGAGGTTCTTCTCGGCGGTCGGGTAGTCGTGGGCCCACAGCGGCGCGTTGGTCACGAAGGCAAAGTTGCGCAGGCCGTTTTCACGCCACTGGATGCGCACGAAGGTGAACTCGTCCGGGGCGCTGATCTGCGCGGCGGCCACAGTCGGCCACAGAAAGCCAACCACCATCAACACGCGGATTGGAAATGCGAGCGCCATCTGCTCCTCACTTTGATTCGACGGTTTTCAAAAGCAATTCTTGTGCCTTCTCGAACTCAGGAGCGATCTCCAATGCCGCCAGCGCTTCCGCCTTGGCCTCGGAAACACGGCCGGCCGCCAGCAGAGCTCGTGCCAGGTCATAGTGCGCCGTGGCTTTGTCCGCCGGTCCAGTGGCCAGAGCGCTGCGGAACTCACGAATGGCGAGCTCCGCCTTTCCCAGCCTGAGGTAAACATCCCCCAGCCGCCGGTGAACCTCGGGCTCGAAGGGCACGATGTAGATCGCTTTCTCCAGGGTCCTGGCCGCCTTTTGCCAGTCACCCCGTGCTCGGTAGAGATTACCCAGTTTGCGGATTGTATCCACGTCTTTGCTTTGCAGATTCGTGTAGCGCTCCAGCATTTTCAACGCGCTGTCGGGCTGGCCTCGGCCCAGGTAGATCTCGGCCAGGAGCTGGTAGGCATTGTCCGAATCGGTATATCCGGGGAAGAGCTGAATGGCCCTGCGCAGCGGCGCAATGGCGTCCTCGCTGCGGCCAGCCCGATGGAGGGCACGGCCATAGGCCAGATTGGCAAAAAAGTTGTTCGGCGACTTTTCGACGATGGCTGCCAGGGCCGAAAGCCGATCCTCGCCAGTGATCTTGACCGGCTCGAATTTCGCCTCCGGGGACGCCAGCCGGCCGACGACCCACTTCCGGAAGTCGGCATCAAAGGCGTCTACGTCCTTCCCAAAGACTTTCTCAATGGCCTCCCTCGTCGACTTTCCCTGGCGATAAGGCTCAAAGAGCGCCAGCAATTTCGACATGCCAAATCTTTCGACGATGTAGGCCACCACCTGCGATGCCTGGAAGTAGGACAGCGACACCTTGGCCGGGTCGTCCATGCGCATAAAGCCGGTATCCAGCTCCTTCAGCGGCAGCAGCTTGTCATTCCGCAACGCCATCAGGAAGGGCAAGTCGAGCCCCATGCGCCAGTCTGGATGACTGCGTGTCGTCTCATAGACCGAAATGCCCTCAGCCAGCCAGCGCGGGATGCGGTTCTCTGTCAATTGCAGGTGGATGACATGAACAAACTCATGCCACAACGTTTCGCCCCAGTTGAATCCGCCCTTGGGGCGCGCCCGTGGCGAGTCCATGGTGATGACTCTGCCGAAACTGATACCGAGGAACGCCTGCTGCCCTGGCAAACCGAAGCTGCGGACCGCGAAGTCGTCATGCTGCGGGTAGATTTCAATCAGCGTCTTCTCCGGCGGCTCGTAACCGTAACGCCGGGTCATTTCGGCATATGCCTTCTCGGCCAGGTCGGCGGCATACGGACCGAGAACGCCGGCGTCGTCCTTGTGAATCCGTATACGAAAATGGGGCGTTTCAATGACCTTATAGTTGACAAAGTCATCGAACAGGCGCAGCAGGTTGCCGATGTAGACGTTGAAGCGATCGTTGGCAAAAGCCAGTTCCAGCTCCTGCAGGGCTTCATTTTCGCGTCCCAGGCGCGATAGACTGATGCCCAACCCGGCGTGAGCTGCCCAGTTCTCAGGGTCGAGGCTGATGGCGCGGCGGTACCAGTCGACCGACTCTTTGAACAGATAGCGCCGGGCGTCGGCTTCACCTAAGCGGTAGTAGACGCCGCTGTAATGCGGGTTGATCTGCAGCACTCGCTCGATTTCGGCGTCGCGGCGGGCCGCCTCACCCTTCAGGTGGTAAGCCACCGCCCGCAACGTCAGAGTTGGAAGCGAATTCGGGTTGACCCGGAGGGCCTTTGCCAGCTTTCGCAGGCCTTCGTCGTACTCACCGGTCAGAATCGACAGCTCGGCATCAAAGTCGAGGGCCGGTACGAGCTTTGGGTTGATTTTCAGCGCCGTCTCGATGCCGGTACGTGCCGCCGTCAGGCTGCGTTGGACCAGCACGCGTGCCATTCCCAGGTGTGCTGCGGCAGCTCGCGGATTGATCCTGAGGGCGTCTTCGTAGGTGCTGCGGGCGTCGGGAACGTTGTATTTCGTCTGAAAAAGATCTCCCCAGTCGACCAGGGCCTGCCAGAGCGTCGAGTCGAGCCGCGTTGCCTGATCGAAAAGCCGGTTGGCCTGGTGAAAACGACCCAGCCAGACGGCGGCTTTGGCGGCCAGGTAGAGGCGCTCCGCCGTGACATACCTGGCCTGCGGCAAGTCAAGCAGCGGTTCCAGCAGACGCCTTGCCTCTTGCTTGCGGCCCCAAATCAACAGGTGACGGCCGTAGTAGAACCGAGCACGGACATTCGTTGGCGCGCCAGCCAGGGCTGCCTCGTAGGAGGCGCGGGCGGCGGCATAGCGTCCCAGAAGCTCCTGAACGCGCCCCTGTTCGGCGAGTAGGTCGGGCTGACCGGGGATCTTTTTGAGTCCCTCGCTGCAGACCCGCAGGGCTTTGTCGTAGTCACCGACTTCGCTGAGCGCTTGGCTTTCAGCAACATAGGAGGGTGCGAAGCGCGGGTTGCTGCGGCGGGACTTCTGGAAACGCCGGGCCGCTTCCGCGTAGTCACCACGGCGAAAGGAGGCAAGGCCGGACTGGTAGGTGGGATTTTGGGCGAAAACGACCTCTGCGCCCAGGAACCCGAGCAGTGCCAGGACGAAGCTGAAAACGACCCTTCTCAAACCTCATCTCCTTGCGGGAACCACCGTCGTTGTCCTTGTTATACGCCGGCCACAGAGACAAAATTCCCGCACGGTCAGAAAACTTTTTGTGCTCCCGATGGTCTTAATATACGAGCATCCAGGCTGGTTTACAATCATTTTTTCGCATCGGTATGGACCCACAAAAGCGGCAGTTGGAGGTGAAACGATGAGAAAGCTGAGACCCGTCGGAGTGTTGCTTCTGATCGTCGGCGCCGCCCTGCTGGTCGCCTTGCGCAGTGATGAAGCGTTCGCGACCAGGCAGACCGATCCCGACAGAGATGCATGGCTCGGCGTCTACCTGCAAGACCTGACCGACGCCATGCGTGAGGCCTTGCATATCGAGTCGGATGTGGGTGTCCTGGTCAGCGATGTCGTCAAGGACAGCCCGGCTGAAAAAGCCGGCCTGAAAGTCGGCGACGTGATCGTCGAGTTCGACGGCCGCCGCATCGAGGAGGCGGACGACCTCGTGCGGGCGGTGCGCCGCTCGGATCCGGGTGACAAGGTGAAGGTCGTCATCATCCGAGACGGCAAGCGACGTACGCTGACGGTGGAGTTGGGTGAGAAGCCGCGTCGGCGACGGCGTGTCTACGGCGGTGCTTGGGGAGACTGGCGTTCCTTTGTTCGAGTTTTCGCCGCACCAGACCGTCTCGGAATCGAACTGGCCGAGTTGAACCCCGAGCTGGCGGCCTATTTCGACGTCGAAGAGGGGGCGCTGATCCTCGAGGTGGAGGAGGACAGCCCGGCGGACAGAGCCGGCCTGCAGCCGGGCGACGTGATCGTGGCCATCGAGGGGGAAAAAGTCCGCGATCCGGAGGATGTCACCGACATCTTGAGCGATTACGGCCGCGGCGACAAGGTGGAAATCGAGATCGTGCGGCATGGCAAGCACAAGAAGGTTACGGCCGAGCTGAGCGGCAGGCGGCGCTGGCGCCGGCGCTACGGGGACTTCCCCGGCCTGTTCTACTTCTTCCAGATTCCGGACTCCCGCCGTGGCGACGGCTGGGATTGGAACTGGGACTGGGATTGGGGCCGGGGCCGCGGCTGGCAGCTGTGGCGCATACCGCCCAAGCCCGGCGTCAGGGACGAAGTGATCCGGATGTTCCGTGGTGAGCAGCGACCGGAAGGGGCAATAATCCACATCCGTGAAGCGTTGTAGTCGAAGAAGGCCGTTCGCGCGGTAGTAAGGCCATTCTCCAGCCGCGCCGGTCGAGAGCTGAACGGCCCCGGATGGACTCTCGGCATTACATACCAAACCAAGGCTTCTTTTGGAAGACATATGCGTCTTTCCTCCGCAATCACCCTCATGCTGCTCGTGCTCGCTCCACCGGTTTTCGCCCGGGGCGACACGAGCAGTTTTTCACATGCAGCTTTTGACTCCGTGCTTGCGCGCCATGTGCACAACGGCTGGGTGGATTACCGCGGTCTTCGAAACGATACCGCCTTCTGGGCCTATCTCGACGATCTCCGCCGGGCTCGGCCGCAGATGTTGCCCTCGCGGGAGCACCGTTTTGCCTTCTGGATCAACGCCTACAACGCGCTGACCCTCAAGGGTGTCCTGGATCACTACCCGCTGAGATCAGTGCGCGACGTGCCCGGATTCTTCGACAGCATCACCTATCGCGTCGCCGGCAGACAACTCACTCTCGACGACATCGAAAAGGGCATCATCCGGGAACAGTTCCGCGACCCTCGCTATCACATCGCCCTTGTCTGTGCTGCCCGCGGTTGTCCACCGCTGAAACCATGGGCCTACGACGCCGACAAACTCGATGCCCAGCTGGATCGGGCGACGCGTGCCTTCTTGCGTGACCCCGAGAAAAACAGGCTCGACCGCCGGACCGGCACACTCTACCTGTCTCAGATCTTCAACTGGTATCGGCCAGAGTTTGAAGCCGCTGCCGGTTCAGTGCTGGATTTCGTTCTCCCCTACCTGTCGAAACAGGATCAAGCCTACCTTCGCCAAAACCGCACGCAGGTACAAATTGAATTCCTCGAGTACGACTGGCGTTTGAACGAGCCTGACAGTGGAAGTCAGGAATTGGGAAACAGAGAATAGGAATTGGGTCATCCGCCCACGTACATGGATTGCATCCATGGACGCCGGTTGAATGGGGGAACTCTGTCGCCTGCGGGGTGGATCTTTGTGCTTGATTCTCCGCCGCCAAATGCTTATTTTGGATGCCGAATTCGAGGAGATCTATGACGTCACTTTCTGCGAAACGGACCGACGAACTTCTCGGTGCCTTCCAGCACCGGCGCATCATCGTGTTCGGCGATCTGATGCTCGACCGCTATCTGTGGGGGAGCGTGGCCCGGATCTCGCCGGAGGCACCGGTACCCGTGGTCGAGGTGCAGTCGGAGTCGGAGCGCCTCGGAGGGGCGGCCAACGTGGCCCACAACGTTCTGTCTCTGGGTGCCGAGGCCATACCGGTCGGGGTGGTCGGCAGCGACACCATGGGGGAGAATCTGCGCCGTATCATGCGCCAGAACGGCTTCCCGGTAGAGGGCATCCTGGTGGACCCGAGGCGGCCGACGACGGTGAAGACGCGCGTCATCGCCCACAACCAGCATGTCGTGCGTTTCGACCATGAAGGCCGCACGCCTATCGATGAAGAGGCACAGCAGAGGATTCTAGCGCTCCTTTCCGACCTCATCCCCTCGGCCGATGCCGTCCTGGTGGAGGATTACAACAAGGGGCTGATCGTCACCCCGGTAATTCACGAAGTGCGCCGACTCTGCTCCCGCCACGGAAAGATTCTCACCGTCGATCCGAAGTTCGACCACTTCTTTGAATACGAAGAGGCGACCCTGTTCAAGCCGAACCGCAAGGAGACCGAGGCGATCCTCGGCATGAAACTGGAGACCGACGAGGCGGTGCGTCGAGCCGGGGCGGTGCTGCTCGATCGCCTGCGCCCCGAGAATTTGTTGATCACGCTCGGAGAGCGCGGTATGATGCTCTTCGAGCGCGGAGACGACCGTGTTACCCACGTACCGACCCGGGCACGAAAGATCCATGATGTGTCCGGCGCCGGAGACACGGTGATCAGCACGATTACGGTGGCGCTGGCTGCCGGAGCGTCGGTGCTCGAAGCCGCGACGTTGGCCAACTACGCCGCCGGCGTCGTCTGCGGCGAGGTCGGCATCGTCCCCATCGACCGGGAGAAGCTGCGCCAGGCCGTTGTCGCTGGAGAGAGCTAAGGGGGGCCACCGAGGGCACAGGGTTCTCATTAGCCCGTATCATTGCACATAGTCCTTCGGATTGTTGGAGCGATGGAGCCCTGGAGCAACGGAGTAACCCGCGTCAAAGCACACCACTCCATTGCTCCAGTTCTCCAGGCTCAGCGAGATCTGTGCTCCCCCCTGACCTCCATGGTCCGTAATTACGTCAGTGGAAGAAATATGGGACGCGTTGTTGAGTTGGACGAGCTGGAGTCGATCCGCAAGGAGGCGCGGCACTACGGTTTGGGCGTGGTCTTCACCAACGGCTGCTTCGATTTACTCCACCGCGGCCATGTGGAGTACCTGCAGAAGGCGCGCCAGCTCGGCGATGTGCTCATCGTCGGCCTCAACTCCGACCGCTCGGTGGAGAAGCTCAAAGGCAGAGGTCGTCCCATAGTGCCCGCGGAGGATCGGGCTGCGGTGCTGGCCGCCCTCGAGTGCGTGGACTACGTGGTGCTTTTCGACGAAGACACGCCGGCCCGTCTGATCGAGGCCCTGAAGCCCGACATCCTTGTGAAGGGTTCGGACTACGACCTCGAGCAAATCGTCGGCCGGGATGTCGTCGAAGCCAGCGGCGGCCGCGTCGAAACCATCGAACTGGTCCCGGACCGATCCACCTCGAAGATCATTCAGACCATCCTGCAGCGTTTTGGCCGATAACTCCCGCCAGCGCCAGAAAAAGGCGCTGCGTTTCGTCGCGGCGTCTCTTCTGCTCCTCCTGGTTCTCGTTGCCGCCGATTTCGTGGACACGGCGCTGCTGGCACCAGCCAACACCCTCCCACCTGCCGGCGATCGATCTGCCCGGACCCTCCGCGGTGTCATCCATGTCCACAGCCTCTACTCGGACGGCAGCGGCACGGTCGGCGAGATCGCTGCGGCGGCGGCAAAGGCAGACCTCGAGTTCGTCATCCTCACCGATCACAACACGCTGCAGCCGGTTGCCGACGGCCGGCCGGGGTGGTACGGCAAAGTGCTGGTGCTCTTCGGAACCGAGCTGTCGACGCAGTGGGGGCACCTCCTCTACATTCCACTCGACTCCACTGCATCTCCACAGACCGGCCCATTACCACGCAACATCTATGCTGATCTGATCGCGGACCCCAACGCGCTCCGGTTCGTGGCCCACCCTTTCCACCCGCGAATGAGATGGCGGCATCGACCCTTGCCAGCGGTTACCGGCATCGAGATCGTCAACGCCGATAGCGAATGGCGCAACGACGGCTTTGGCGAACTGCTCGGCACTGCCGTGGCGATGCCCCTCTTCCCCTGGGCCTTCAACCGGCTGCTCGACCGACCGGCGGCCAACCTGGCCTTGTGGGACTCGCTTCTGGCCGAGCGCCCAACCGTCGGCATCGGCAGCGTCGATGCCCACGCCCGCATCAGGTTGGGCCGTGACCGGTTCTGGAAGTTCCCTTCCTATCGGAGCGCCTTCAAGATCGTGCAACTCTATGTTTCGCTGAGCCGGCCGCTCGCCGGCGACTTTGTTACGGCGCGGCGGCAGGTACTCGAGGCTCTGGGTCAGGGCCACGCCTACGTCGGCTTCGGCCTGGTGGGAGACCCGCGCGGGTTCGAGTTCATCGCTCGCGCCGGAGATAGACGCTATGCCGAGGGAGACTCGGTCACGGCAGACCGCGTGGATTTGAGTGTGCGCGTGCCGGCCGGCGCGGCTGTGGAAATCCGCCTGCTGATAGAGGGGAAGCTGATGGCAAGCGCCCGGGCATCAGAATTGTCCTACGTTGCCACCAAGAGAGGGGCGTATCGCGTGGAAGTTTACCAACTTCGCCGGCGGCTACCGCTGCTGCGCCGGAAGGCGGTCCCATGGATCTTTTCCAACCCGATTTACGTGCAGGTGAAATAGCGGAGAGCTGGCGGAGCCAGATGCGATGCACCAGGCATGCTGCGAGGCGGAACCGCTCGCTTCCCTCAGACGGTCCGATGGCTGTTGTGCCGGCGTGCTCGCATTCGAGAGCTGCGAGGCGCGCAGCTTAGGAATACAACCGCTGGCGGCTCTGTTGATCCTACAGAGTCGAGGAGACCAAGATGAGAGCACGTCTTTACTGGGTCCCATTCCTGCTTCTTGCCACGCTGAACCCCGGTTGCAAAGATTCGGTCGTCATCCAGCCTCTGACGCAGGACCTCGCGGGGGAGGAGGGGAAGAAGGAGGAACAGAAGAAAATCTTCATCGTCGACCGAACCGGGAAGAAATGGGACATCACGCATGCTGTGGAAAAATACGGGTTCGACCCGGACAAATTCGAGTATGGCCTGGGGCCCATGGCGATTCCCCCCATTCTGAATCCGGAGATGCTGTCGCCGGGAGACGACGGCTATCCGCAGGATACGGGTCGGTTTACTATACTGGGAACTGAGCTAAACGGCGACGTCCGGGCCTACCCTCTGACAGTGATGATCCGTCACGAAATCGTCAACGAACAGTTTGGCGACGCCCACGTTGCGGTAGCTTACTGACCACTGATTGGATTGGCTGCCGTGTACAGCCGGGAAATTGACGATCGAGTTTTGACGCTGAGCGCCAGCGGCTGGACCTACCAGTTGACTTTTGTGCTCTACGACTACGAGACCGAAAGCCTCTGGTATCATCTGGAGGGCGAGGATGGCCTGACGTCCATCAGCGGTGAGTTTGCCGACCGGAAACTACCCGAGTTCCAGTCCACCGTGACACGCTGGAAAACGTGGAAAGAACTGCATCCGAACTCAAAATTCCTGAAATACCCGTAGCCTCCGCGCTTCCCGCCGGCTGAACGACTGCTTCGTCCTGGAACGCTGCCCCCTCTCAGGTTACTTCTTCAGAACAAGCCCAAAAGAATAGATCGTTCCTGCAACGGTATTCTTGCCTGCGTAGATGTGCAGCAGCTCGGCCTGCAGGGCGAAGGCATCGGTGGCGTTGTAGATCACCGAGGGGCTGATCTTGAAAATGTCCTGATCGCCAACGATAATGTTCGGCAGCGCTCCACCTCCTCCTGGCAGGGGCGTGGTTACAGGCTGGCCTACAATATCGGGAGGCGCAACGGTGCTTTTCAAACCGTCGTAGCCAATCTTGAAGAGAAAGTTGCCGACGGCGTAACCCACCTCGCCTGTAAAAAGAACCTGGTCGGCAAGGGGCCCTGTGCGCCGGCGATAACCCACACTTGCAGTGATGTAGGCCGGCAGGGGGTACAGACTTTTGCCAATCAGGAGGTGGCCTTCAAGATCGATTTTACCCGTGCCCAGCGGCGGACCGTCGTCGGCGGGCGCCTTGTCGTAGCCCAGCGGTGCTTTGATTCCGCCTTGAACCGAAAGCGCCAGAGCGCCGTCGACAAGGGCGTAGCGTCCGGAAACAGCGAGATCTGAGAAGCCCAGCGTGTAGTTGGTGACGATGCGCGCCAGCAACCCAGCCCCGACGATCTCGGTTCGCTTCGATCTCAGGACTTTGAAGGGCACGTTGGCCACCAGCGTCAAGCGCTCAAACAGACCATATTCCAGGTAGGCAGTAATGTTAAAGTCCTGGAAAGAGCTATTCTTGTAGACCAGTCTCTCCTGAAAAATGTCGAGACGCTCGCCTTCGTGATTGAACTCCCTTGTGGTGAAGAGGTAGTTGGCAGAAAGCTTGAAGTAGTAGCCGTGCCTGGATTGCACCCAGGCGCCGGCCCTCGCTTCGCTCACCATCAGACAGAGTGCCGCCACGAAAAACAGGACAAGGACCGCGTAGAGTCTACGAACAGGCATGACGTGGTTTCTTCGAAGGTGAGACCTACTTCAGCAGCACCATACGCCTCGACGCCGTTTGCTGGTTGGCGGTCAAACGGTACACGTAGACCCCGGAAGCCAAACCAGCGGCGTCAAAGGTCACCTTATGGTGTCCCGCCGCCATCGGCTGCTTGATGAGCGTTTGCACCTCGCGGCCGAGCAGGTCATAGACCACCAGCTCCACATTTGCCCTGGCAGGCAGCTCGAAAGCGATGGTGGTTACAGGATTGAACGGATTCGGGTAGTTCTGCAGCAGTTGAAATCCCTCGGGGGGTCGCCCCATCCCGTCTGCCACATGCACGGGACCCGCCGATTTCTTCACCAGTCTGAGGTTGTCGAAGAAGATCTTGCCGGAAATGGCGTCGCCGGGTTCGTGGGTAAGTTGAAAGCTGTCGAAGCGCAATGTTCCGTCCAGGACGCCGTCTCCAATCCAGATACCCACGCTGTTGGGGTCGTTCAGCTGCCATTCCACAATGCGCCAGCCGACCCAGTTCACCGTGACCCAGTTTGAAACCTCGTGGTTTTCAGCGGCGCTGACCGGTACATTGTCGTCCAGAGCAAACCGAAACTCGTTGCCGCTACCGTCGCCGAACACATAGCTCTGGAGTACGTAACTGGTATCGAACAGTACGTCCCGGGGCGCACCCTGAGAGAGATATTCACGCAGTAGGAACTCCGAAGCCGATGGGTCCCATTCGTACTTCAGCATCGGAGAGACCCTTTGTCTGACGCCCACCGCAGGCAGGAACGCTTCGGTCGACATCTCGAAGGAGGTATTGGGGGCCACGATCCCCATCGTGGAGCCGCTCCGTTGCGGCTGAAACCAGTTTACCGTCGAAAGAAACGGCTCGATGATCAAGACTTCGGAGTAGCTCTGTGGCGAAGTCCTGAAGTTAACGCTGACATCGGCGTCCATGGCATTGCCCGCCGTGTCCGATATGCTTCTTGACAGCGTCACCGTGTAGTCCTGGTCGGGCGCCAGCGGTTGAAGAGGCTGGATACTCAGCACCGATGTGTTGTTGACTGTGGTCACGGCGTGCGCTGTGGGCACAGGATTTCCGTTTTGGGTGAGGATGATGCTGGTATCGGAGATTGAACTTTTGTCCACAAGCTCGTCGAATTGGAAGGTGATGATCTCGTCGAGTTTGAAATCATCTTCCGGGGCCTGAAGATCCGGGAAACTGGCGATCACCCGGGGCCCGATAATGTCCCGGGCCAGCGTACGGAATGCCAGCACAAAAGCGTCCCCGGCTGTACCGTCGCCGTTGCCGTCGAGAGCCTTGCCGTTGATGTCGGTCACGGTAGCGTCAACGGTGAGAGTGTAGTCGGTGGCGAACTCGAACGCGCCAGCAGTGTTGACCGTTACGGTCTTCTGATCATCTGACCATGCCAGGTCCGCGATGGCGGCGGCGGGTGAAAAAGCGACGGCATTTGTGAAAGTGTTCACATCCATGGTCTTGGAGAACGCGATCGTAACGGTCTGGTTCACCGGGACGGTGTCACCCGGAGCCGGAGAGGTCCCTACGATGGTGGGCGCGAAGGAAGGGATGGAGTCCGAAATCACAATACCCGAGACGGCGGACTCGTTCCAAAACCTGTCGAGTGCGGTAGCAAAGTAGGAATACCGGCCATTGAAATCCTGGGTACCACTGAAAGAGTCGACGATGGAATACTGGGCCTGGCCAAAATGGATGTCGACGATTTCGTCCTGCTGTACGCTCGGAAGGTCGTCTGGAGAACGGTAGACGGCGAACCACAGATTTTCTGCGGTCGAGGCCGGCGGTGTCACGGTTACCTGGTAGTGCAGAGAGTCGACTTTGGCCAGCGCTACCGAGGGCGCCTCAGGCGGAGTGGCGTCCTGCAGACCCGTGGCGCGGATCTTAGCCTTGTTGTTGAAAAAGGCCTGGCGGGCGGCCTCCCAGTAGTTTTGGTCACGCCACGAGGCATAGCTGAAGAACTGAAACCCGTCCACCCACGGTACATCGCGCACACGGTCCACAATGGACTTGTGGCGGCTGAAGATTTTCCTCTCCGAAAAACTGTCCGAAAACAGCCCCACGGTGTAAAGGCGTCCCGCCTGAATGGCCGGTTGAATGAACTGACCCCAGCAGTTTGGACAGCCGCTCACAAGTACACGGTAGAAATCCTCCGGGAGGCTCCAATGGTAGTGCATGCCGATGAGCTGCTCGATGTAGCCTTCGTTGAGCCACAATGCCGCGTCCTGGTAGACTACGTTGAAGCCCTGCCACCCGCCCCAATTGTATCGCCCCAGTGCAGCCGGAGAAAGCCGAACCCACGGCTTCACGGCCTGGATGGAGTCGTGCAGCGTGCGCACGAATTCGGTGACCGTCCAGCGCCACCAATCCTCCCACGACGTAAACCCGTCCGGGACGCCGGCGCTGAAGGGATGTTCGATGTCGTATAGATAGCGCCCTGAAGCATTGGTCTTGAGCTCGTTGAGCTGAGCTTCGGTGATGAACCCGTCCGGCAACATCTGCTGTACGTTCTGCTTGGCAAGAAGTAGAGATTGTGCAGTGTTGGTGTGTTCATTCCAGCGGATAAAATCCATGTGCAGTCCGTCGATGTCGTAGCCGTTCACGATCTCCATGATGACATTCTTCAGATAGTCCCGAACGTCCGCCAAACCTGGAGACAGCCAGGCGATATCATTGGGCATGGCCAGCCCGTCCTGGTCTCTGCATACCCAATCGGGGTTCTGCTGCGCGGGACTCCCGGCGTACGCGAATCGGCTTTCGAAGACGTTGACCCAGGCGTGAATCTCCAACCCCCGGGCGTGAGCCTCTTCGACGGCGAAAGCCAGCGGATCGTAGCCCGGATCAGTGAAATTCACTTGCGGCCCCCACGGCTCCAAAGACGATGGGTAGTAGACCGTACCGAAACGCCGGACCTGCCAGAGGACCGAGGTCATGTTGGCCTTCTTGACGTTGTCCAGGATTTGCCGCGTCAGGGCCTGGTTTTCCTCGACGCTGTTGTCCGGTGAGAGCCATTGCGAGTCGACGATCCAGACGGCGCGAAACTCCTCGTTGCCCTGTGCGAAGGCATTTTGAGCCAGGAGTAGAACCAGAAAGCTTAAACAGAACTGTCTCATGAGTTACTCCCGCGGAACATTGACGAGGGACTTAGAAGAACCGTTGCCAGCCGGGAAACCATCTCGTCGCCCGGCTTGAGAATGAGAAGGCCGATGAGGGGAACTCACCGGCCTTCCCTTTTACGCCATAAGCTTCAGGGTCCAGAGCTCCCATTCGCCAACGGCGCTGGCAGGCTTTGGGGCCCTGAACAAGACACCCTCCGGCACTGAAGCAATACCGGGGCAATGAACAGGTCGGCGTTCTGCCTACGGCCGTCTACTTCAGGAGCGTCATCTTTCTCGACAGAACCTTGCCGTTCACCGAAAGCTTGTAGTAGTAGACACCGGAAGCCAGCTTGGAGGCGTCGAAAGTCACCTGGTGTCTGCCTTCCTGCATGGGCTTCTTGTCCAGAATGGTGGCTACCTCCTGACCAAGCAGATTGTAAACCTTCAGGCTCACCTTACCCTGTTTGGCCATGCTGAAGGCGATGGTCGTGCTTGGGTTGAAGGGGTTGGGATAGTTCTGCTCCAGCACATAGTCCGTGGGCACAGCACCCGAACGGCTGCTCACGCTCGTAGGCGACTTGATAAACCGGGCGAGGCGATTGCCGTTGAAATAGACCGCATAGGCCGTGTCTCCCGTTACGCTGAAGGCCACGCCACGCGGCCCGTTGCCGATGTCGGGACCGATATCAGGGGAAGGCAGGAACTGGTACTCCATGGTTTTGAAGTTGAGGATGACAAACCCATTGGGGTCGTTGTTCCCGGCGGCGTAGGCATTGTCTGAAGACACCCAGAGCGTGCTGTCAGGACCCCAGTCCATGGTGGTGCGCTGAGTCTGGAAGATCAGCTTGCCTTCGGTGTTGTGGAAGATGCTATCCACCTTGACATAGTTGATGAAATCGGTGGTGTGCCAGATATAGACCGGACCACCGCTGGCCCCCAAATCCGGCGTAAAGATGGTCGCCCCATCGGCGGTCACCTCTAGGCCGCGGCCAAAGCTGGGTGCACCATTCAGAGTGATTTCCTGCGTGGGCAGAAACGTGCTCGGATCCAGTACCGTCACCGGATTGATGCCGACCACTTTCCCCACGTAGATGAAACCCGCCGCATCCACGGCTGGCTTCAACAAGCTGCCGCCGCCCTTCCAGTACGCCATGCCCTGGCCGGTTTCCACATTGATCTTTGCAAAATCGCCAGCGGAACGGGCGAACAGGATGTTGCCATCGGAAGCAATCGCCAGTCCCCGACAACCAGCAGTGGTGATAGCAACGTCGCCGACCTTAATGCTGTCGATAGGGGAAATCGGGTCTTCAGTGCCGTCGGGATGGATCACGCGCAGAGCGCCGCTGAAGTTACCGACCCAGATACGGTTGAATTTGTCCACGGCGACGCCGTGACCGGCGCTTACCAGGGTGTCGGCACCAACGAAATCGTCAAAGACATAATCGGGGGCGCCGATGAACTTCCACGGTCCAGGCGTGCCAGGCGTGACGTCGGTAAACTCTGTGACCGTGCCATCCGCGTAAGCCCCAAGAAGCGAGAGCTTGGGCGCTCCCTCGTTCTTGGTCGGATCCAGGAATCCAGAGGCGAAGAGCACAACCGATTTGCCGGCGTCGGCGGAAAGGTCTGCCTCAAAGGCACCCAGAAGTTGAGTGTTGTCATCGCCTGGGGTTATGTTGAAGGTGTAGACGGCGGGCGCCATCGATCTGTAGGACGTGGCCTGGCCGTAGTCGATGTCGTCTACCAGAACACCAGGCTGTCCGTCGATGAGAAGATCAAGCACAGGGCTGTCAGTCGAACCATGAAACACGAAGAAGTCCACCTTGGTAGGATCGGTAGCCTGTTCCTGAGCATTGGCAACGGCAAACAGGCTCAGGGAGATGTCGCGTCCCGTCACCGGGTTGTCGTACTTCCCCGCTAGGAGGTTCCTCGGCGTGACACCGCCGATGATGCCCACGTAGCTGACTCCGGAGTCCAGAGCTATCAAGAATGGACCGATGGTGTCCTGTTCGGTTACGAAGTCCGCTACAAACTGGAAATTATACGTACCCGGGGCGTAGTCCGTGAACGGGGTCGCCTCGCGGAACGCCAGCGTGGTTGTAGAGTCGCCGTTCACCAGCACTTCGAGACTGCCCGCATCAATGTCCCCCGAATTGTGGATCAGTTGCAGTCGCGCCGTCTGGCCGAACAAAGGCAAAGCTGCAAAAAAGACGACAGCCAGAATCAGGGACCGGACTGTACGTTTTAGATCGTAACGATTTGATTGCATAATCAAATCCTCCTCTTGGCAAAGGTGTGATGAGAACGTTTCAACAGCCCCTGTGAGATAAAACCGCTACCAACTGCTCTGTGATGGTGGTCCCATACGCGCCCTCCTTTCCTTTTTGCGGTCGACTACCTTTCTCAACGGCCGTAATAGGGTGCCCCACTTCTGGCCATCTTGATCTTATACACCTGCGAGTTGAGCTCGTTTGTGTCAGTATTCTCGAACTGCCGGACGGCAAACAACGACTGCCCGGGACCCCAGGAGAGGGCGTAAATTTCGGGAGCAATCAACCCCGGGTACCACACGTCGTGACTCCCGTCCGGGCGCAACACGAAGAGACCGTTGGCATCCGGCGTCTCAGTGGCAGGAGCAGTCACGCCCAGGAACATCTCGCCGTTCTCCGAGAAAGTCAAGGTCTGGACACTGGCGCCGTCCAGCCAGGCAGCAGCCGCGACGTCCAGAACCACTTCCGCTGGCTTCAGGGTGTCGCCCTGAATCTCGCTGCGCCAGATCTTCTCCTCTCCGGTTGCCGGGTTCCTGCCGGCGACATAGACAAAATTGTCGAAGATTCGCACGGTTCGTAACTGCACCGGAAAAGTGGCCGCCTGGGTGACGCTCTTGTCCGGGGTGATGCGAAACAGGATCGAGCCACCAACCACCCACAAGTTTCCATCACTGTCGAAGTCCAGATCCCGTGGCTCCGGCAGGGTGGGCGCACCAAGCGACACAAAAGTGCCCTCCGTACCGTCGGCGGCGAAAGTGGCGATCCTCTTGATCCTTCCGGACGGGGCCACGTAGAGCAGATCATTCGGCCCCATTTTCATGGCATTCGCCCTCAAGAAAGAGGTGGAGGCGAAATCCGTGGTGGTACCATCGGGAGCCATCTTCTTGATGGATCTGGTCCTTCCCTGGACGAACACAAAGACGTTGCCGTCGCGATCGCTGGCGATGCCGTAAGCCACATCGCCTTCGAAGATCTTGCCAAAGTCGCTGACCGCAGGAACAAGCTTGTAGTACACGGGATTGCTGAACAGTTCTGCCCCATGCACGGCGATTTTGATCCGGATGGAATCACCGACGATCTTGGGAGAGGAGATCTTCAGGCGACTCTCTGAGGCTTCCAGGACTGTGGCGACGACTTCGTTGAAGAATACGAAGTTCTCCTCCGGCTTCGGGGAGAAGTTCTGGCCATTGACTACGATTTCACCGACGCCGGCCAGAGAGCTGTCAGGGGGAACGATCGAGCTGATGACGGGTGTGGGTCGGCTGGGCTCGTTTGGGTCGAAGAGGCTCTTGGCTGGCTCTTGACCGCATCCCATGAGTCCCACCAGAAGGAGAAGAACGAAGTTGCGTCCCATCGTGCTTATTTTGAACTGGTACCTCATCACAGTCTACCTTTGCCGTTTGCCAGGTTTCGCACGCCCTCACTCATAAGGAGAATCGAACCGAGAAGCGGTGGACGTCATCAAAGACGTCCAGGGGAGTATACGAGTAGTCGAAAGCGATCTTCTTGGTCTGGATGCCCAGCCCGGTGGTCATGCCGTAGTCGTTTTGTTCGGCTACATAGCCGGCCCGCAGAGCCAGCGCCTTCATGAGCTTCAGTTCGCCGCCGAAGCTGTAGAACTCCTGGAAGGAGCGCGGGTTGGCGGCATCGAAGGAAATCAGCAAAGACGCGTTGTCAGAGCGCTCGCCAAAGAAGTCCAGGGCATCGATCGAGAATCCGATTCGGAACGTCAAGGGCAATTCAAAATCTTCCCTGGCGAACTTGACCTGCCTCGAAAAATTCCGAATCGACATGCCGAAGGCCAGACTCTTGAACCCTGTCTTATAAAGGGTTCCGAAATCAAAGGCTATCACGCTTTGCGTAAAGCTGGTCTGAGCCTGGGTGCTATCACTGGTGGGTACAAGAGGGCTACCGAGGGACTGGCTGACGTATTTGATCTGCCCGCCGACCGAGAACCGGTCGGAAAGGGCGCGGGAATAGCCGACGCCAACCATAAAGGCGTTTGGAGAAATGTCGCCTGTCTCGATAAAGCCCTGTTCGTTGGGTGCCACCACGGTTCCAATGATCTTGCCGTAATCCACGAAGACAAAGGAGAGCCCGACGACGCCGTATCGTCCCTTTTCCGGACTGATGGCCAGGCTGCCCGTAAAATAGTTGATTCCGGCAATCCAGGCAGTACGGTTGGCCGAGAACTCGAAAAAAGGCTCGATTCTGGCCATGCCTGCGGGATTGTAGAACAACGCCATGGAGGAGCCTTCGACGGTTGTGAAAGCCTCACCCATGCCCGTGGCGCGAGCGTCCGTGCCTACGCTCAGGAATTGAAAACCGGTCTGAGCGATCTTCTCCTGGGCCTGGACCTGGGCGGTTGCTACGGCCAAAGTTCCGAGCAGGACCACACTCAAAAGGCGCTTACTTATTTCCATAACAAAGCTCCATTTTGTCTCTGGAAGAGCCAGCCTGGACTGAGACTTTATCGGATGATCAGAAATTTTTGAATGCCTCGCTTGCCGTCGGGGGTCTCGATCACGGCAATGTATAGGCCGCTGACCACGGTTTGACCCGCTTCGGTGGTGGAATTCCACGATTCGTCCCCGCTGCCATCGGTGTGTTCGATGGTCTTGACCAGGTCACCGCGCTCGGTGTAGATTTTTATGGTGCACTGTCCGGGGATATTCAGAAAGGTGATCTTGTCCGGCTCGCCTGGAAACTGGAAGTTTCGGGCACGGATGTAGAACGGGTTGGGAACCACTCGGAAGTCGGCCAGAGACTCCCCGGCCGGACGTCTGAGGAAGGCTGGTTCCTGCGTTCTCGTCCAAAAGGAACTGCTCTGCAGGACGCGCCCGTTGTCGTTGCTGCCATCGTCGAAGGAGACGATGTAATAGAAGTAGGAGAAGCCGCGGATCGCGGACGTGTCATCAAACTGATTGACGATTTGGGGATGATCGGTGCCCTGGCCGCAGGCAAAAATCTCCGTGTAGAACGTGTCGGGACGCGCCACGGCGCGGAAGATGCGGTAGCCCGCGAATCCGGGCCAGGATTCAGCATTGTTCGACCAGCTGAGGCGAATTCGATCGCCCCCAGAGTTCACCTCAAAGATCTCAGGTGGCGGCGGCGGCTGTGGTATGTTGAAACCCGACTCGAAGTTTCTCCTGGCCAGGCCAAAGGTCTTGAACAAGGAATCCTTCCCCGTAAGCACCCAGGTGTCTTTGAAGACGTCTCTGTCGTTGGTGGTCGAGCCGTCGGGAAGCGTGAAAGGGGCGGCGTCCTCGATCCACTGGCGGCCGAACTCGATGGTTTTCTCCCGGCTGAGGCCGTTGACTCCTTCGGCGACGACGATGCGGATGCTGTCTCCTGGACCCAAAGTGTATGGCCCGTAGCCGTTCATCGCGGAGAAGCCACCCGGTGTGCCTTCCAACTGATCCGGAAACCCATCGCCCACCAGCTCATCGTGGCGCGGCAGCCGGTGCCCCTTGGTGATCCACTTCCATTCTTCCGACATGCGGGCTGGATCAAACTGGTCGTTGGGCCGCGTCGGCGGATCGTCGGACTGTTCGAAAGTCGTCGTCGTGGGTTGGAGCGGGTCGTCACTCTTGTCGGTTGCCGACTTGTCTGCATGCAAGGTGACGACGCCGATGAACTGAGGCGCCATGAACCGGCCTGTGCCCCGGCGGAAATCCGGAGCGCCGATCAAGTCCACGGGCGCCTGCGAGTGTTTGCCCATCCAGGAGAACTGACAGCGCAGAGAATCGGCGTTGGGGTTGCCGTTCAGCCAGTCCTGGTAGTTACCGCCATATTGCGGGCCGTCTGCAGGGGTTGCCTCGCCGCGCGTGCTCAACATCGCATTGATGCCCCAGCGTGGCGAATTCAGATCGGTCATTTCGGCCCCTTCGCGGCTGACGGCCCATCGATACTGGTAGAAGAAATAGACGTTCTCCAACGTCTGGTTCGGTTTTTCGATTTCCGGATCGGGGTCGACATTGCCGGTGTTCTTGAAGATATATTCAGTGATGAAGTAGTTGTCATGGTCCGGATGTGTGAACGCGTAAATCCTTCGTGTCATGGTAATCCCGATGGAGGTGTTGACCACGTTGTAGATGATCCGGTCGGCGACTTGGTCGGGATTGACTTCGTCCACAGCATCGTTGAACATGAGATCGGAGCCCGGCAGGCCGTCCACGAACACCTGCGGATGGTCGAACCTTCCGGTCATCTTAAACTCGATGGGCATGAATTCCCGCTCTGTGTCCCAACCACGCGGTCCGATGTGGACGACTTTGTGGGGGTAGGTGACGCCTCCGTATTGCTCGGCGTCGGTGTAATTGGTCGTGCCGATCCACAGGGCTTTGGCAGCGACGTTATCCACCATGTTGTTGGGCGCACCGTGGAATTGCGCCGGCCAGCGCATGCCGTCCTGCTGATCCGATTGGAGATTGGTTCGCCCAACTTCCGGTTCCGCGCCGTCGGCCCGGAACCAGCTGTGCAGCGATCCGATCTTGATCCACTTCACTTCCTGCGCCAGGGCAGCTTGACCAGAACTGATCGAAAAGGCCGCAATCATGGCCGCCTGCAGCACGTTCAGCTTCCAATTCCGAGACTTCATTTCTCTACCTGTCCTTCAGTTTTGTCGTTAACGGCTCTGACCTGGTCTCAACTCGCGCGTCGCAGCCGGAGTGACGCATCGCAAATCGCGTCTCCGGATCAGGATGAAAACGTCAGAGCTCCGACACCCTCCTCGTGACGCGGCTTTTCAGCAATGGCACCCTAGAAATCGAGGCGAAGTCCGAAAAAGATATCCCTCGGATTGAGGTACCAAAGCCACCTCAGGTTGGGGTTGTCGATATAGGACTTCGTTGCCCGTCGTTTCTTGTTTCGAGCCTCAATCGCCGGATCGTTGTTCGGATTCGGCTCGAGCGGATCGTAGGCGACATTCTCGGGGCGCAAGTCACCAATATGGTCATTACCGAATTGGGTGTATCCTAAGGGCCTACCGATTTTTTCCGGCCACAGCAATGAGTCCATATAGTCGCGGAAGTCGTTGCCATCGGAGAAAGCCGAGGCGAAGTTGAAGATCTTCGTGTTGAACAGGTTGTTGACATCGACAAAGAAGCGGAACTTGTAGCGGCCGACGTCGAAATCCCGCCCCAGCCGCAAGTTCACATTGAAGAAGTCGGGTAGCTGAACGTTGTTGCGGATACCAAGTTGGGCGGCATCCAATCCCCTGGACCAGGTGGTATGCCGGCCAGCACGCCAGGTCATCAGGAAGTCCATGCGCCAGTTGGAGAACAGTCCCAGACCCGCCAGCTTGGGGCCAAACCTCCGCGGGGTGATGATGGTGAGGTTCCCCCGGAAGAAGGGCCGGGGGGTGGGTTTAAACTGGGCGTTCTTGGCGTCGTTGGACAGACGATCGAAGGCGCGTTGCTCCGCCGGGTTTTCGAATAGGCGAAGTTTCCCAAAGAATCCCAGATTCTCGACCAGATAGGTGTAGTTCACGAATCCGCTGATCCACGAGCCGAAACGTTTCTCCAGGGAGAATTCCAGACCCCTTATATCCTCGTAGAAGTTGTCCTCGGTGCGCAGGTAGTTGACCTTGCTGTCAGTACTGACCACACGCACCAGGTTGGGTTGGTTGCTGACGTCCTTGTAATACCCGGCTACGCGCAGCAGGAACTGGTTGAAAAGATTCTGCTCGAACCCGATCTCGTACGCCTTCGTTCGGCTGAGCTTGAGGTTCGGGTTGCCCAAGATCTGCACGCTCTTGTTGTTGGTTCTCTGGGTCAGATAGAGTCGCTGCGCTTCCGGCATGGAATAGAAGTGGCCGTAGTTGAAGAACAGCTTCGAGTTGTCGGTGATGGGATGGGAAATGCCGAGCCTGGGGCTGAGATAGAGTTGCTTGTCGGTCGGGCTCTGTTTGAACTGGTCCTCGGTGCCCACCACAAAATTACTGCTGAGGAAATCACGATCGTAGAGATCGACGTCGAACCACTTGCCCCCTGGATCTGAGTAGTCCAAGCGGACGCCGAGATTCGCGATCAACCCTTTGAACTCAATCTTGTCCTGCAGGTAGAACGCCGCCCGCACCGGCTTGCGGTCCCAGCGCGATTGCGGCCGTCCGGCGGGCAGGGTGATGTCCACTCCACCATATCTGGCGTGATGGGCATTGACGACAAGCTGGAGGCCGCTCTTGATGAGGTTGTTCTGATTGATCTGGCTGGTCAGGTCAAAACGAAGCGCAGTGGTGAAGATTCTGGTGGAGTCGCGGGAGTTGCTCATGCCGACGCCCATCCTCATGCCGGCAATCCCTGAGCTGGGGAACGGCATGAACCCAAACGGTGCTTCGTCCACACCAAAACCGTTCCCGAACACACGCACGATGGTCTCCGTATCGCGGAGTCGCCTGGGAAAGGTGCGATAGAAGTTCGCCTGCCTTTCGAATTTCACCTCGTAGAAAGTCTTTGAGCTGAGTGCGTGGGTGAGCTTGGCGGACACATTGTAACGCCGGATACGCGTTGGCGCGTAATAGTCCGGCACCCACATGATCGCATCGATAAAGCTCCGCCGACTCAGTTGGGCGGCCACACTCTCTACACTGCGGAAATAAGAGGGCCTGCCGATCTGGCTGTTGGTGACTGCCAGGATCTGGCCGACCAAGCCCATAAGGCTCAGTTTCATGTTGGGCTTCAGATCTGCCGTAAGCTTGAGTTGACCGACCTGCTCTCGGAAGGCATCCCGTGACAGGCGAATCAGATAGGCATCCTGCTGGCGTCGGTACGAAAAGAAGAACCGCAGATTTCCCAGCGGTCGGCTGAGGCCCGGAACCGGGCCACCGAAGCCAAGATCGACCGTGTAGTCTGGGTCTTCGATGTCGCCTCGCCGACGATGCTGCCATTTCCATACGCGCTGTGCGGCTTCCGGCGTGAGATCGTTGCTGGGGTCGTCATCCTGCAGCGTACGCTGCGATACGGAGTTCCAGCCTTCAAAAGAGGGATACTGTCGCTGTGTGTGCTCGTCCCAGGCGCCGTTCTGGGTACCGGTCCACGCCACCGCGTCGTCGAGAAACGGCCGCGCCCAGTAACCGTTAGGGGAAAAGCCGGAGGGGCCAAAATGTTTTGCGGCAGCGGGGCTGTAGCGCCCGGTGGCGGTACCGGCGTACCGACTGCGGTCCCCTTCTTTGGTGACCACGTTGATTACACCAGACCGGATGTTGCCGTATTCTGCGTTGAATCCGCCGGTTTGAATCTGTATGTCCTGAATCGAGCTCAAGCTGATGGAGGTAAAGGGCAGATTGTTGCGCTCGTCTCGCAACGTAATTCCGTCAACCATGAAAGCGATTTCCTGCTGGCTCCCGCCCCGGATTCGGATGCCGCTGTCCAGCGATCCGATAATGCCGGGCTGGAGACCAACCACCTCACGGATACTCTGCACTGGAAGTGCGTCCACCTGTGCCGATTCGATGTTGGCCTGGCTTGCCGAGACATCCTTGATGACCACCGGTCTTTCAGCCACCACCGTCACTTCCTGACCCAACCGCAGGACCGCCGACTGCAACTGCATGTCAACCGTCGTGGTCAGGTCTATGTTGACGCGGACGTTCTTGACCACATAGTCGGTATACCCGATCATTGTGGCTTTGAGGGTGTAGACGCCGGGAGGAACGTTCAGAATGATGAAGCGCCCCTTGGGGTCGGTGGCAGCTCCGGTGTTGGTGCCCTGCAGGATCACATTGACGCCGGGAAGAGGATCGCCCGTTTCGGCGTCAGTAATCGTGCCGGCGATCTTGCCTGTTGTTCCTGCAAATGAGAGACTTGCAAGAAAGAGGATGATGCTGGCGCTCAGGTTCAGCGCCCAACGAAAACTCCTCATGAGTAAACCTCCTGATTCGAACCTCCTGCTTGCAGGCAGCGAGAAATGTGTAGGCCGAGCTCCAGCGGATTGAGCCCGTGAGCCCATTGCCTCTCCGCTTTCATCGAATTCCTGAATGCGCCGACCAGACCGCGGATAGCCCACACCACGGGCGCGGGTATCCGATGGCGCACGAAACCGTGGCCTCCAACGTGCAGGTCATCGGGTCAGGCGGCGTTGTGAAGATCGTCGAATGTTCACAGTCGGGATTTGGATATGCGACATCGGCAATACCACCAGAACAATGCATTCCATTGCCGTTGCTCGCCAAGCACTCGAAAGACTAGTTCTTATGGTAAGGGCGACAAAGCTTGTGAAATAAGGCGCGAAGCGAGTCTAGAGGTAAGCTCTGTAGTTTGAAAGGAGTAGGTTCTATAGCATACAAATGTTGATTCCGGATAATGTAGGCACGAGGCCCCCTGGCAGCAGACGTGCACTCGCGGAGGTGCTTCCTGCGCCTATTTCCTTAAAAACTCTGGCCTCCCGGTCGATGATTGAATGGGCCTTCCGTTGCGCATCGGCGAGTCCTCGCTCAACGACAAAAGGAAGGGATGAGCCGCAAAGGCAGGATAAGCCACTTGCTGCTTCCGTCGCTCCGCGGTCGAAGTCGGATTACTGGATGCGAAAGTAACCTGGCGTCGGTTTTTATGAGACCGGGAGTGATGGGAAGGTATTTCCAGGGCGCAATATACATGCCCGACTCGGAAATGTCAAGTGGAAAGTTGAATTTCGACCCGACCGGATGGCATTCCTCGCTGATCTACTTTCTCCGACATCCACGTGCGAAGCAGATCACTCGGCCTTCTGCTCTCTGATCCGTCTCTCCCACCCGTCCAGGGGGTCCCACAGCCCTCACGTCGCCACCATGGGTCGGTCGCGGCGGGACAGCAGGTTGGGCAGCGCCATGCTCTCGCAACCGGGATAGCCCATCAGGCCGGCCACAATGAGTTCAAGGCCAAGGACGCCCGACGCGATCAGGGCGAGTGCGTAGAGCGAGATTGCCAGCGGCGGTCCCCACCAGTCGCCCAACAGGACGTAGTCAGCCAGAGTGGCGGCAGCGAGTACGGCACCTATCACTGAGAGGCGAAGGCGGCGATTCTGCAGAGGGGGAAGGAGGGTTCCCATTGAATGAGTGAAGATCCCAATCAGGGCCCAGGCATAGAGGGCGAGATTGGCCGGGTGCACCACTTTGACATAGCCGGTGGCGAAGCCGACAAACACCCACGCCAGCAAGAGGCCGGTCGCAATGCGGGCGATCCGACCGATGGGGCCTGTCTTCTCGAGCCGCTCTGGATGAGGATCCGGCATCTGGCTTTCCTCCCTACCGTTTGTTTTCCTTGATCACTCAAACGCCACGACCGGATTCGGCCCCTTGCGTACCGAAAACCTGAAGACATCCGGCCGGGCGTAGTGGCCGGCGACGTCGAACATCCGCTTTGCGGCCGTGATCTGCCGGTAGTCGATGTCGGCGTAGAGGATTTCTTCCTTCGCCTTCACCGGACCGGCAAGGAATCTTCCCGCCGGGTCGATGATGCAGCTATTGCCGGGATTGATCCACCTCTTCTCCGCCGCATAGAGCGATTTGAACTCATAGCTGTCCGGGATGTCGTCGCGATGAAGGGCGATGCAGCAGCCGATGACGAACATTCCACCTTCCCTGGCAATGTGACGCAGGCTCAGCAGCCAACCCTCACTCGAATCCCACGTCGGAGCCACGTGGATTTGCGTCCCCCAGCCGTACATCGCATACCGGGCCAGCGGCATGTAATTCTCCCAGCACAGGAGGCCGCCGAGTTTGCCGATCGGCGTGTCGAAAACCTGTAGACTGCTTCCGTCTCCCTGGGCCCAGATCAGGCGCTCGCCTCCTGTGGGGATCAGCTTGCGATGTTTTCCCAGAACCGTGCCATCGGCCGCGATGAACAGCAGCGTGTTGAACAGGCTGGCATTACTGGCTTCTGCATTGCGTTCGTGAACCCCAATGACGACATGCGTGCCGGCGTCTTTCGCGGCTTTGCAAAGCCTGTTGGTGGTGTCGTCCGGAATGGCGATTGCGTTTTCGACCAGAGCAGCATAGAGTTGATTCAGGATGGCGCTTTTGCCATTGGGCACGACCCATACCCAGTCGGGATATCCGGGAATGAAGGCCTCGGGAAAGACCACCAGCTTGGCACCCTCATGGCCGGCTTCGGCAATCAGATCGCACGCCTTATGTAGCGTCTGTCTCCGGTTGAGAAAAACCGGTGCCGCTTGAACAGCAGCAACCTTGAATGGTTCCCGGCCTGCATACATTGTCCTCTCCTAACCCGGCGGCGCCGGAATGGAATAGATGCCGCTCTCTGTACGGCGGCGCGTCGGTGCTACTGCCGCTTCTTGCCCAGCTGCTCCAGGCCCGTCTCCTGCAAATCTTCAGGCGTCATCAGAATGCGGATCAGGCTGCGTAGTACAGCACAGCGATAAAATGGCTGGCAGTGCCGGCCAAGACGAACAGGTGCCACACGAAGTGGCTGAAGCGGAACCGGCCGGCCGCATAAAATGCCACGCCCACGGTGTAGGCCAGACCGCCAGCCGCCAGCCAAAAGAGACCCCACAGCGGCACCCGAGACCACAGCGGCTCTACAGCGATGACAACGAGCCAGCCCATAGCCAGATAGAGGATCGTCGACAGCTTCGGATATCGCACCCCGCGGAAAGCCTTGAGCCCGATCCCGGCCAGGGCCAGAGCCCAAACGATCCCGAACAGCGTCCACCCCCACGCACCCCGAAGCACGCCGAGCGTGAACGGCGTGTAGGTGCCGGCGATCAGCAGAAAGATTGCGGCGTGATCGAGCACCCGGAACACCCGCTTGATCCTGCTCCTCGGCAGGGCATGGTAAAGGGTGGAAGTGAGGTACAGCACAACCGACGCGGCCGCGAAGATACTGACGCCCACAATGCCGGCCGCGTCACCACGCCGGACTGCCGTTACAATCAGGATGGGGACGGCCGCAACCGCCGCCAAAAAGCCGATGCCATGGCTGATGCTGTTGGCGATTTCTTCTCTGGGGGATTGAATTTCTTTTCGCAATAGGGATCTCTTGATGGTGGATTCACAACTAACGGGGACCCATCCGTAGCCGGATTGGAAGCGCTGTCGTCGCTTTGTGTCTATCCAGCGGTGTCACTGAAGGACAAAGGCGGCGTCTTCGCAACCCCCTCGTCGCGGAGCGTCGAAGTAGGCATGAGCCGGAGCCGACTCCGGCAAGACCGGGGCTAGAAGAAGCGAGTACCTCATGTAATATACCCCTACGGTGGCCACAATGTCAAGCGGAAAACCCTTTCGTCCGTCCGTTGATGCCAGAGCTTTGGTAGTCCGGCAGAGCGCAACTGCTCTTTCGCTTTCTTGCCAGAGGGCTTGCCCTGATTCAGGCCCCCTCAGCCATGCGCTCGAGGACCATGTCGCCAATTTCGTCGGTCTTGTGGGCACCGGCCTTCAGTGACGTAATGCGACCCGACCGCAGGAGATCGGCAACGGCTGACTCGACGGCAGCGGCGGCCTCCTTTTCTCCGAGAAAGTCGAGCATCATGGAGACCGCCATGATGCTGGCGATAGGATTGGCGATGTTCTTGCCCGCAGCCTTCGGGAAGGAGCCGTGGATGGGCTCGAACATACCGAGCCTGCCGGGGTACAGGTTGCCGCTGGCGGCGATCCCCATGCCGCCCTGGATCATCGCCCCCAGATCGGTGATGATGTCACCGAACAGGTTCGTAGTCACCGCCACGTCGAACCACTCGGGGTTCTTGACCATCCACATGCAGGCGGCGTCGATGTAGGCGTGGTCGGTCTTGACCTCGGGATACTCCGTCGCAACCTCGGCAAACACCCGGCTGTACAGGTCCTGGGCGCGCACGGCGTTGGCCTTGTCGATGAGGAGCAGTTCACGGCGCGGGCGGGTCATGGCCAGCTCGAAGGCGTACCGGATAATACGCTCGGTACCCTTTCGGGTGTAGAGCATGGGCTGGAAGGCCACCTCGTCGGGGGTGCCGCGGTTCTCGAACACCGGTTTTTGCACATAGGCGTCCTCGGTGTTCTCACGGACAAAAATCATATCGACGTCGTCGGGGGTCTTGCCCTTGATTGGGCAGAAGCGCTCGTGGTAGAGCTTGATTGGCCGCAGGTTGACGTAGAGGTCGAGATCCCAGCGCAGCCGGCCGATGATGCCGTGCTCGATCTTGCCCACCGGCGCCCGCGGATCACCGATGGCGCCGAGGAAGATGGCATCGTGCTGCCGGACCTCCTCGAAGGCGCTGTCCGGAAAGATCTCGCCGTGCTCAAGCCAGTACTCCGTACCGAAGGGGTATTCGCTGATCTCTACTCCAAAGCCAAACCCCTCGCTGGCTGCGCGCAGTACCCGCAAGGCTTCGCGGGTGACTTCAGGGCCGACGCCGTCTCCGGCGATCACCGCGATTCTGTGGTTCTTGCTCATCAGCTTCCCTGTATCATGGTTTGTGCTGTCGGCTCGGTTGAGTTGACCAAGAGCATGGCCAGGACAAGATACAACGTAGTCTGTCGAACTTCAAGCCTTTTGATCCGACGACTGCAATGCGTGCAGCTCCTGTCACCTGTGCCGACATGAATCAGAGGTCGGATTGAGGAGAACGCAATTCTCTCGCTCCGGGCCGTCCGGCGCCGGCCAAGAGACCTGGTCGCGGTCCAGACCATGCGCGGCGAATTCGCCTCGAGGGATTGGTTCTCAAGCAGGACATCAAGGTTCTGATTGTTCATTTCTTCCCCCTCGGTTTGAAGTTTGATGCGCCTCCCGGTTCGGAATCCTTGCGCCTGGTCCCAGCGCGGATTGCAGGAGACGTAGGTGCCTATTGGGGAGTCTGTGCCGGCTAGATGGGTCGAGCGTCTGTCGGGGCGGTCGTGCGAGTCGTGGCGGATCGAGCTTGGAGGAATGTCTGGGGACCGGGCTCGGGCCCTCATCCTCGTTGGAGCCATGAAAACTTACAGTAGTACTTCCGAACAGCGGCTCAGATGTTTCTCCGGAACGCCGCCAGAGTCAAAGCGGATAACGATACCGGAAGGAGCGCGGTCCGGAGTGGGTTCATCGAACCATCACACTCGTTTTCTCTCTCATGTTGCCTAGCGCTGCAAATCATTGAACGTGGGCGGACCTGTGCACATAAGCTTCTAAAAAATACTATTGCCTCCGCCAAACCTCAAAATCTCAAAACCACCGCAACGCCCTGCGTTCCAGTGCAGTCGAAGGTCGGCAAAATCGCATACACCCATGTGATAGCCAGCACGATTACTTTGGAATCTTCAACTTCAGTCCGACATTCAACGAATTTTGACCTACGCCTTCAACCTCTCCCAATCCGGCAGAAACCTTGAACGTCAAATGCTTATTGATATCATAGCCAACAGCTACGATACCTATCACATCAGCGTAGGGACCGCTGCCCATTCCGGCCCAAAGATTAAAGTGACGATAGGGGACGCCTCCGAAACCAAATTGAAAATATCCTTTGGAGTACAGTGGGATCGAATTATACAATGAAGTGCTGAAATAGAGTTTGCTCATATCCCCGATCCTTAAGTAGAAACTGGCATCCGGTTTTAGACGGTCAACGGGGATGCTGCCATAACTGGCTGCCCAAGCAATACCGTGATCACTGTAAACATAGCCAGCTCCGAGCGCCAAGTAACGCCATTCCAAACGGACAAAGGGATTAATGACGGTCACGTCCGTAGGTTGATCGAATATGTAACTGCCACGAATACCGAGTCGCAGGTGTGAAGTTATAGGATGGTCGACCTGCAAGCCAACATCTGCGAACGTAAACTGACGTTTGGCCCTCGGTTCATAGTCCTCACACCCACGCACAATAGAAGCGTAGTTTCCCCCACCAAACGAAATATATACATTGGTCCCTGAACTATCACTGGGAGTTCGCTCAATGCCCAAAGGCATTGCAATCAAGAACATATATAAGTACAGGGAACTGAATCGCCACCTCATGCTTTTATGCCGCGAAAGGAATCGAACAATATTCATAACAAAACTCCTCTCCTTGGGCTGAACGATTTTCCACCCAGGGTCTGAGGTGATCGCTGTACAAGGTAGCGGTGCCCATAACCGGCGGCAAAAAGCGCCGCTCGTTCCCCACTCTGCTTTTTGCCCTCCGGGCTGATGGGCTTGTTAGACGGCCCCGTTCAAATCATGAGGAGCTTATCAATTCTTCTCGTCCTTGAAGCCGATGTGCCAATGAGTCCCATCGCAGAACGGCTTGTTCTTCGAACCGCCACACCGACAGAGCGTGTAGTGTTCGGGGGATGCTCCATCACCCTGCAATTGCTGAACTAGCCCGATTCCACCTGTAATTGCATACGGCCCGTCCTTTGTAACCGTCACCATGGTTTCCCTGTCTTGGTCCCGGTGCTCCACTTCATCAATAGTGTAACTAAGAGCTCCTGACGGGCATTTCTTAACCGTATCGATGATCTCCTCAACAGAGGCACCGTCAGGGTGAATCCACGGCTCTTCATTCAATTTGAAAACGGAGGCAAGATTGTCAGTACAGTGCCCGGCGTGCGCGCAGATTCCACGATTGTCGTGGATGGTGACTTTCTTTCCGACATAGTCTATGCGTCTGTCCAGCGCCCCATCTGTCTGCTTTTCGTCCGTGAACCCAATCCTTCCATGCGTACCATCACAAAACGGCTTGTTGTTGGAGCCACCACACCGACATAGGGCCACTCCTGGTATCGTGGAACACGGTTCACCCCTGGAATTCTGGATATTGGCAATAACCTTTGGGGCAAGCTCATTGAGCAGATAGTACGGTCCATTGGGAAGACACGCGATTTTCGGTTTCTCTTTGTCCATGATAGTCACCTCTATTTGGTTGTTGGCCGCCTAACGACCAAGCTCACTGGCGACAATGTAGCGTGGCGGAATTGCCGTCCAGTGCAGCCCCTCGCTAGCTGTCCTGAATTCTAGCAAACTACTCAGGGACTTCTGCCGGCATTCCTACGCCCGTTTTCAAATACTTTTCCAGACTTTCCCAAAAATAGCCCCAGCCTTCACTGCACATATCATAACAAGCAAGCGTGGGAACAAGACCTTTGTGTTGAACGATAATTTTCAACCCCTTGCCTTGCTCTTCAATAGCCCATTCAACAGAAGTCCCCAACCATTCTTCTTTTATTTGTTCCTGCAACTCCCTAGACACCCCCTCCACAAGATGGTTCGCCTTTATGCAGTCCATAACAATTTTCTGATTAGGGCGGAGTTCCGTAATCCGCATGGTCCAATGTCCAAATTTTATAACCTGGCCTTCATCACGAATCTCTTCTGCAGTGGTAAACCACCATTTGTCGATTTCTTTGGTGATTGCTTCGTACACAGCTTCAGGTCTAACAAGAACGGTAAATTCTCTTGAATAGCTTTGTTCGGACATAACTCGCCTCCATGATTCGTATATTATTGATTCAGCCAATACAGCTAACAAAGAAAGGATATGTACAGAACTGTATAAACCCCCAAACACTGTAGAGTTCTGCAGCATAGACCGGGTTTCAGCTCTGGAGGAAGGTCCGCAGCCCATTGTTCCTGAGGGGCTTACTGTCCGCGCATCCAGGCCGGCCCTGGGGTTTTACACTACCAGTCGTTGCAGTATAACACTCACCCCGGTACCGGGCTGCAGATGCCGCTTTCATTTTGTTTCATCCTGTGATGGAATCACCGGGCTGCCGCAGGCACGGAACCGCACTCCAGCGCGTGGGTGTGGATCATGCTCCCTCGGGCATCGTTGTCACCGAGCAAAGGCTGATTCGAACTAGCCGTACAAAGCGTACTCTTGCCCCCAATTTCAGTGAGGGAGCCACGTTGCGGGTCGGTGAGGCTATCGGCGGTGTATTCGCGATCCCCTGGCGCGAACGATCGGTGTGGCGTGCCCCGGAGCAAGGTCAGGCAGTAGCGGAAGAAAGGGGGACGGGAATCTCATCCAATATACCCGTTGAAACGAGCAATGTCAAGCCAAAAACCGCCGATCACGACGCTGAGACTACCGGGCCCTGCCTGCAATGCCGGGTTTCAGACGCTAACCTTCCCGTGCATCTCTGCCGGCTGGCGGGAGCTCTTCAAACAAAGTAGCTCTGTTGAGATTCGGCTGAGAAGGTTAGCGTCTTCGCTCTTGGCAGGAAACCCGCAACAGCCGCGTCACTCTATCACGCCCACCGTCAGGTGCGAGGGGTATTTCGGCGTATGGTAGACGCGCTGGGTGGCCTTCTGGAAGTCGCTGGCCTTGGCCTCGAAAATGTTCTCGAACCGCTGCGGGTTGAGGTCGATCATCGGAAACCAGGTACTCTGGACTTGCACCATGATGCGGTGGCCCTTGGCGAAGGTGTGGAAAACGTCCTGGAGCACGAACTCGACCTTGGTGACCTGGTTCGGCACGAACGGCTCCGGCTTCGACAGGCTGTTGCGGAATTTGCCGCGTACCACATCGCCGCGCACCAGCATCTCGTAGCCGGCCAGCTTCACGTGCGTTGGATTCGGCTTCGGCTCCTTCAAGGTGTCGGGAAACACGTCGATGAGCTTGACGATCCAGTCGGAGTCAGTGCCCGAAGTCGACACGTAAAGCGTCGCTGTGATCGGGCCGGCCACGGTGAGGCTGTCGGGCAACGGCTCCGTCTGATAGACCAGCACGTCGGGGCGGCGGTCGGCGAAGCGCTGGTCCTCGATCATGAAGGAGCGGTCGTACCACCGGGTGATCTTGGCGGTGTAGGGTACCGGCCTGGAAGGATCGCTGATGTACTGGTCGTAGTCGCCCTCGCTCTTCGCCGGCGGATCGAAGGAGACGGCGCCACCATCGTGCAGGTAGAGCTTTTTCGGCGTCGCATCTTTGGGCGGCCACTGGTCGAGGAATCGCCAGCGGTTGGCGCCGGTCTCGAACACCGTGGCCTCGGCGATATCCGGGCTGCCCTGGCCCTTCAGATAGTAGTTGAAAAAGGGCAGCTCGACGTGCTCGGTGTAGAAGTCGGACGTCCGCGAGCCGAAGCTGATGGGCCCGAGAGAATCGCCTTTGCTCCGGGACCAGCCGCCGTGAAACCACGGCCCCATCACCAGCTTGTTGGTGGTCTTGGGGTTGTTCTTCTCGATGGACTGATAGGTGTGCAGGGCGCCGTAGAGGTTTTCGGTGTCGAACCAACCACCGACCACCAGCATGGCCGGTTTGATGTTTCTGAGATGCGGCAGGATATCACGGGCCTTCCAGAAGTCGTCCCACTGGCCGTGCTTCATCAGCTCGTTCCAGAAGGCCACCTCGCCGTGCATGTACCTGGCGTTGGCGTTCGGCAGCGGCCCGAGGTTGAGGAAGAACTTATAACCGTCAGGGGTGCCGTAGTCGAAACGCCGGTCCGGCTCGGTCTTCGGGCCCGGCCGCGGCCAGCCGAAGCGGATGTAGAAGCCGAAGGCGTGCGACACCAGAAAGGCGCCGTTGTGGAACCAGTCGTCACCGCCCATCCATTTCGAGACCGGCGCCTGCGGCGACACCGCCTTCACCGCCGGATGGGCGTCGATGGCGCCCATGGAGGAGTAGAACCCCGGATACGAGATGCCGCTGATGCCGACACGGCCGTTGTTGTTCGGGATGTGCTTGATCAGCCAGTCGACCGTGTCGTAGGTGTCGGTGGTTTCGTCGACATCCTTGTTGCTCTTCTTGTTGGAAATGTACGGCCGCACATTGACGTACTTGCCTTCGGACATATACCGTCCGCGGACGTCCTGGTAGACGACGATATAGCCCTCCTGGAAGTAGCGCTTTCTCTGGTTGCCGACACGGTTCTTGTACTTGTCGAGGCCGTACGGCCGGACACTGTAGGGCGTGCGGGTGAGGATGATCGGGTAGGTTTTGGACTTGTCCTTGGGGACATAGACGGAGGTGAAGAGCTTTACACCGTCGCGCATCGGGATGCGGTACTCGTACTTGGTGTAATGCTCGCGGATGTACTCCTCCATCTGGGCGGGAGCGGGAATGCTCCACACCCACAGCACGAGCACGAGCACGGTTGAGAAGAGAGCCGTTTTCGCCAGTCGGAAAGATCGCGTCATCGGAGGTCTCCTTTCCCAGAAACAAGACGTGGATGGATGGTCACCAGCACGAACCCCGAAAGGAGTTCGTTTCCTGGACAGGTGTTGTTTCCACGGCGATGAAGGGGGTTTGCGGTACCCTGGTCGGGCCAGGGGCAAGGGCCGGCCGTCATCGTCGTCTCCCCGGCGTGTGAGTGGTGGGTGCCGTCGCAACAGAGCCTCGGTCCGGTGGCTCCGCGGGCGCTCGGGCGCTGACAGGTGGCAGGCGCCGGAGGGAACCTGGCGCGTTCCGGGCATGGTGGCGGCGACCGCGCGCCGCAATATACACGCCCAGAGTCGGAATGTCAAGGCCAAAACCAAGAGCGATTCGAAAAGGTCGCCGCGGACCTGCGCGGGAGGATCACGGCGCAGCAGGATCACACAAGAACAGCCGTCGTGTCCAGCCGTGGCGGTCCGGAGTGAACTCTTTCCTTCGTTTGCGCGAGAGGCCCGAACCTAAAACTCTATCGCCTTCTCACTCCCAGGCGCCTCAGATTCCTCCGGGCCAGTTCGTCGCCTGGATTGACAGCCAGGGCCTTTTCCCAGGCTCTCTTTGCCTCGCTCCACTTTCCCATCTCCGCATACACCATCCCCAGATTGGTGTAGGCGATCCCGAGCTGTGGGTCGTAACGGAGAGCCTCCTGGTAATGCGAGATCGCCTGGCGCTTTTTGCCAAGCTGGAAGGCCACCAGACCGAGGTTGAACCAGGACTCCGCCGACGGCTCGAGGGAGGCGGCCCTGCGGAGAGCGGTGTAGGCTTGCTGCAACTCTCCGCTGCGCCGGTAGAACGCCCCCAGCTTCAGGTACGGAAGCGCCCAGTCATCCGTGACCGAGGTTGCCGCTTCATAGGCCCGGCGAGCCGGTTCCGTCTCGCCCTGTTCTGAGAACCGGTCCGCCTGTGCCAGATAGGCCTGAGCCAGACGCCGGCCGATCCGCCGCATCAGTCCGGCGATCGAGGCGTTGTTGGCGCCGGTCTTTCTCGCCACAGCGACCTGATTCCGTGCCCGGTCCAGATCTCCCCGCCGCAGCGCCAGTTGGGCCTGCAAGAGCGCGGCACTTGCCCGCCACGCGGCCTGCACCTTCCGGCGCTCGGATGAGTCACCGCCCGTCACCACGGGTGGAGTTCGATCTGCCACAATCATTTCCAGGTTGTCGACGGCAAGACCTGGCCGGGGCAACTCTCGAGGAAACGCCGTCACAGCCCGATCGTCGGTATTCAGCGGCGATGCATCACTGATTCTGAGCACAGCGCTGCGATCGGCCACGTAGAGGGCCAGCAGCTCTTCCACAGAACCCAGACCGTACTCTTCGAGATCGGTCCGAAGGACCGGCAGCTTCAGGCGCTGCTTCAGGCGGTCAAGGTCCAGCGGCGCTGCGTTCTTTCGGCCGATCAACAAAGTATGTCCCACCTCGCCCTGCAGCCCGGTAAACCACAAGGAAACGTCATCGAACACCGAGGCGAAGGTGGCCAGAATCGTGCGGTAGTCATTCGGCGAAAGTGCATGCAGCGGCAGCCACTGCAGAAACAGCCCGCCGCGATTCAGCCGGCTGCGACAAAGCTCGTAGTACTCCCTGGTGTAGAGCACCCAGCTATCGGCACCGGTTGGATGGGTGGCGTCCGAAGTGATGACGTCGTACCGCCTGCTGGTCGTGAGCAGGAAATTGCGGCCGTCTTCGATGTACAGATGTGCTTTGGAGTTTGTGGTTGCGCCGCGGTTCTCCTGCGCAAACAACTCGCCGATCTTCCGGGCATCAGGGTTGATCTCGACGCAGTCGATCCGATCGAGGTCGAGCTTTGCCAGGGTGCCGGTGACGATGCCGGCGCCGAAAGTGACCACCAGCGCCTCCCTGGGATCGGGATGAAGCAGATAGGGCAGGTAGGCCATCAGCCGGAAGGTGACCATGCTGGATCGGTCCGTTGCCACCTCGGTGACGTGGTTGATGTTCAAGATCTTGAGCCCGCTGTCGGGATTCTTGAAGACCGACACGGTTCCAGCAACACCCTCGTCATAGAAAATCGCCTGGAAGCCAGGGGGCGGCTGCTCCAGCGGCCGCCTCGCAGAGAAAACCGCGATCGCCACGGCCACGGCAACGGTGGAAGCTGCCGCCAGTCCCAGCAGCCGCGCCGATCTCCGCGCCGGTGCCACAACGAACAGCCAGACACCGACGCCGGCGTTGATGAACGCCAGCAACAGCACCCCCTTCTGGATACCGACTGCGGGAATCAGCAGGAAGCCTGCTGCGATCGAGCCCAAAACGGCGCCGGCCGTGTTTGCGGCAAAGGTGGCTCCCAGGTGTGTGCCGGCGCGCTCGGGCCGCTCGGTGTAGATCCGGGCCGCCAGCGGCAGTGCCGCGCCCAGAAGCAGCGTCGCCGGCATCATGACGGCGGCCGCCATCCAGAATTGCTCCGCCACCGCCAGCGCCAGCGACTGAGACCCACTCCCGGGAAGAAGGATGATCCGGCGGTAGGCGACCAGTGACAGGGCTGCAGAGAGCGCCACGCCGGCTTGCAGTGAGGCGAAAAGCGCCAGGCGGCTTTTGACTTTGTCGAGCCAGCGGCCGGCGCCGAGGCTTCCCAGGGCCAGGCTCAGCAGAAAGGTGATGAGGACCGTACTGAAAGCCCAGGTACTGTTTCCCAACCGCAGCACCAGTAGCCTCGTCCACAGAACCTCATAGCCGAGCGAAGTGAATCCGGAAATCGCCACCGCAAGCAGGGCGGCGCGACGAACTGACTTCACCGCCGGGACGGCTCTGAACGACGGCCGGGATTCGGCTGACAGCCGGACGGCACCAGCCATCGATCGGCCGCGCCACATCCACAGGGCAGCGCTGCCGGTCACCAGGTTCAGAGCCACGGCGACCGCCACCGCACCGCTGTTGCCGAGTCGCTGGAGCAGGACAAAGCCAGCCAGGAAAGCGCCGCAGACAGCGCCCAGAGTATTCACGCCGTAGAGCTTTGCCACGGCGTTGCCGAATCGTCCAAAACGACCGGCATAGAGCCTGGCCACCGCCGGCAGCGTCCCACCCAGAAAGCTGGCGGGGAGCAGAAGCAACAGGATCGCCAGAAGGAAGCGCAAGGCCAGAACCGATCCCGGATTCGGCAGGGTGCTGTGCACCGATAGATAGAAGACGCCAGCCACGCGGAAGAGCCAGGGCAAGATCAGTGCATAACCTCCGACGGCCAGCTCGAGCAAAGCGTAGACCGCAAGCGGGTCGCCGCGCTCGTCCACGAGCCGGCCAAAGAAATAGCTACCCAGCGCCATCCCGATCATGAAGGCCGCCAGCACGGTGCTGACCGCGTAAACCGACACCCCAAACAGAAGCGTCAACTGGCGCGTCCACACGACTTCGTACATCAGGCCGGCGACACCCGACAGGAACAGCAGAAGGTAAAGGGCTCGCTGTCGCCCTACTTCCAAGACATCGGGCCCGCGGGCTTTGGTGGATCCCAGGTCCGGAAATTCCGGCGATCTATGTGCCGAACTCATGGATGGCCTGCTTTACGGTGGCGGACGGGGTGGGACTTCGTTCCAGCGGAGCGGCATCCGGACGCTCTGCGCCGTCGTGCCGCCGGGAGGCTCCAAAACCCGCAGACGGCACCTTCTCAACCCTCCTCGCGCAGGTAATCGTAGATCACCCGGCCGAAGGGCAGTACGAAGTCCACCACCCAGTAGAATCCCTCGATGACTTGCCGTACCGGAAGTCTGTACAGCGGGGCGTTGGCGTTCGGGCGGATTTCGACGGTGGCCGGGCCCTTCCAGCATTCTTTCACGCGCACGTTCTCGAACGTTCGCGCCGTCAGTTGGGCGATTGCCGGCTCGCCGTCGATATTGGGGACGAGTTTGAGGTTGATGTTGGTGGTGAAAGGAACGCGGCCGGTGAGTTCCTGGGGCTCGGCGCGGTGGATTTTGTACGGCAGGGTGCCGGTGATGACGTCAATACTGTTGCGGCGCACGCGGCCGACGATCAGGTCGTCGTAGACCTCGAGCTCGATGTCGCCGTACTTCTTGGGCTGGCCGTAGATTTCGCGCCCCGTGGCAATGGCGCCGTCGTTGCCCAGATAGAGGTAAGGAGAAAAGACGCCGTGCTCCCCTCCTCCCTTCAACTGCACCTCCACCTGCGCAGCAAACTCGTGGTAGCGACCGAACCACTCCGCATCGTTCATGTGGTAGAAATGCACCAACACATAGTCGCTCACCACCTCGAGCGGCTCCGGCACGATCTCTTCGATGGCGGCCTGATCGGTGCGATACAAAATGGTGAGAATCTCTGTATCGCGGAATTCGATAGGGAACCTGGGTACCAGAGGGTTGTCGAGCGGAGTTGAAAAGTACTTCTGTAGGACCTCAGCTTTCGGGATCATGAGTGCCTCGACCCAGTTGTTCCGGGGATGTAGGGAGTCATAAGGGAGCCGAACGGACCCTCCCGCCGGCAGCTATTCGCCATGAATCTTTCGCGTCAGTGCGGGCTCAAGGCCGAGAAGCCGTTCGTACAGAGTCAGTTGCCCGCGGTGGTACATCTCCTGGGCGATGCCGTGCTCCAGCCACGCCAGACGAGTCCCGGGCTTGCCGTCGAACCTCCTGATCAGTTGCAGCATATGCAGCTCTCCGGCCTCGCGAAATCTCCTCACAGCGTCCTTCAATTGGGTGCGCAACAACTTCACCAGGTCGGCTTTGGTCTCGGCCTCGTAAGCCGAGGACGCATGCATCGCCAGGAGCTCGGGCCACGGCGCACGGTGGAAATCGGTGTCCGGGCGGGTCAACTCGCCCGTCATCATCATGGCCACCTCAAGGATGTGAACCACCAACTCCTTGACGCTGCGAACTTCGGGCTTCGGCCGAAAATCGAACTGCTTTGCCGGAATATTTCGGACCTCTTCGATTACGCCCATCCGCACGTCGGTCCACGATTCCAGCACTTCTTCCAGATGGGACGAGAATAGAGCCATGCTTGCCTCCCCGAGGCATGAAGTTCCTGCCGCAGCAGTGCAAGGCGGATGACGAAGGAAAAGAGCGCACCCTACGCCGACGCCCCATCAGATCCTTCGCACCAGTGCATTCTGCAACTTGCGCTTCGCACCGAGGTGCCGCCCGTCACCTTGTCGTAATCAGGATCGCACCACCCATGTGATTGGTTCCGAACCGCGTCGTGGCATCGGTGGGACTCAGATAGCGGATCTCGCGAATATCCAGGACGTGGACCGTTTGCAGCGTGCGGAGCCCCCCTAGTTTCATGCCGTTCACGTAGGCCACCGGCTCGATGGCAGCCAGGGTGCTCGGCGTGGCCACGCCGGAGCGCCGAGTCAGCCACTGCGGCCGAAGAAGCTGGATAGCCTCGTAAGCATTTTTGGCCGACGATGTGGCAATCTCATCGGCCGTGATGACCCGGCTGGACCGGCGCGTTGCCCTCGTTCCGTTCGTCGAGGCGCAGGCGACCAGGAACAAGGCTACAAACAGCACCTGAGTCAGTGCTCGCATCTCTCCACTCCCCGATTGTCTCAAAGCCCTCTTTGCAGGGGAAAAGTACACAACACTTTCTGCAATGTCAAGGCCCACATAGACGGCTCAGACTCGCAGCCGGCGGCCGCACCAGGGCACCCCGTAGTCTGGCACGGAGAAGGCCACGCCGTAAGGCGGAGGTGCGAAATGGTTTGCAAGCCGAGGCAAATCTTTGTACATTGCCTCGGGAGAAGTATCCCACTGGCATCACGGTTTGCTCAACAAGGAGATCCCGATGGATCACAGAAGCGGCCGGAAAAGATTGCTCGTCATCGGCGACCGGGTTCTCATCGCCCCAGAAGATGCTTACAAGCGCACCGAGGTCGGGCTGTATCTGCCGCAGACCGTGGTTGAGAAGCAACAGGTGCAGGGCGGACGCGTCGTTGCCGTAGGCCCGGGCATCCCTCTGCCGGAGCCGGGCGCCGAAGAGGACGAACCGTGGAAGGCCTCCGCTCGCGAACCCCGCTATCTGCCCATGCAGGTCGAGGAAGGGGACTACGCCCTCTTTTTGAAAAAAGCCTCCGTAGAGATCACCTGGGAGCACAAGACCTATCTCATCGTCCCGCAAGCCGCCATCCTGGTCGTCGTGCGCGAATCGCTCGACGAAGAGGAGCCGCTCGACCTGCTGTAGCCTGTCCTGGTGACAGCACCGCAAGCGCCGCCGTCGATGCGTCGGCCCAGGCCACCGCCGGCCGGTCTCGACGCCCGCTGAAATCCGCCGCTCTTACACACCCGACCCGAACAGCGTCACCACCCTCCGCCCCAATGGCAAGATCGGCCTTGACCCCACCCCAAACCGGCGAGTTCGCGGGCGGAGTCGCACAATCCTGGCAACCGACACAGGAGGAGAAAACCATGAGGCTTTCCAGGGCAGTCATTTCATTACTGTTCATCGCTGTGCCGGCGTGCGACGGCCACGCCCAGTTCGAGCTGCAACCGGCGTTCCCGAACCTGACTTTCGACCGGCCGGTGGACCTGCAACATCCTGGCGACGGCAGCGGCCGGCTGTTTGTGGTCGAGCAGGCGGGAGTGATCAAGGTGTTCGACAACTCCCCAGAGGTCGCCTCCGCGAGCGTCTTCCTCGACATCCGCGGCCGGGTTCTGTTCGGCGGCGAGCAGGGGCTGCTTGGTCTGGCCTTCCATCCCGATTTCAAAAACAACGGACTGTTCTATGTGGACTACGTAGCTGCCAGCCCCCGGCGAACGGTGATCTCCCGCTTTCGTGTCGACCCCGGCAACCCAAATCGCGCGGCCGCCGACAGCGAACGGGTGCTGTTGGAGATCGCGCAGCCGTTCTCCAACCACAATGGCGGCCAGCTCACCTTCGGGCCCGACGGCTTTCTCTATATCGCCATGGGCGACGGCGGCTCGGCCGGGGATCCCCAGGGCAACGGCCAGAACCGCAAGACCTTGCTCGGCGCCATCCTGCGGATCGATGTCGATCGTCCCAGCCAGGGGCGCAACTACGGTATCCCCAGCGATAACCCCTTTGCCGGCAATTCTGCTGGTTTCCGAGAGGAAATCTACGCCTACGGTTTGCGAAACCCCTGGCGCTTCAGCTTCGACCCGGCAACCGGATGGCTCTGGGCCGCCGACGTCGGCCAGAACCGCATCGAGGAGATCGACATCATCGAGAAGGGCAAGAACTACGGCTGGAACATCATGGAGGGGAGCTCGTGCTTCCAGCCATCAACAGGCTGCGACACGACCGGCCTGGTGCCGCCGATCTGGGAATACACCCACAGTCTGGGGCAGTCGATCACGGGCGGTTTTGTCTACCGCGGCCCCGGGGTGCCGGAGCTGGAAGGAACCTACATCTACGCCGACTTCATCAGCGGCCGGGTCTGGGCGCTACGCTACCAGGGCGACATCAGTCCGGAAAGCATGCTGCTGCAGGACACAGACCTCAACATTGCCTCTTTCGGGGTGGATGCGGACAACGAGCTCTACCTTTGCGCCTTCGACGGCCAGATCTACCGCTTCAAGCCGACGGTCACCTCAGTGGAGCGTTCTCCGCAGGCACCTGATGCCTACCTGCTGGCTCCAAACTACCCCAACCCGTTCAATCCCTCCACGACGATCACGTATGCGCTCTCCGAAGCAGGCGATGTCGAGCTGAGCATCTACGATGTGGCTGGAAAGCGAGTCCGCAGGGTGGCACAAGGCTACCAGCCGGCAGGCCGGTATCAAATCTCGTGGGACGGCCGAAGCAGCAATGGCGTGAGCGAGCCGAGCGGTATGTACATCGTGCGGCTTGAGATCAACGGCCATGTGATGGCGGCGAGACGGATGGTGCTGGTGAGGTAGCCGGTGGATCCTACTCCGGAGCATCACAGGACGGCGGGCCGACACGGATCTCTTCTTTAGACATTGGGACAATGCCTGCGGTTGTGAGCGTCACCGTGGCCGGTTGAACCAGTTCCCTGGGCTGGGCTCTTCGCCCTCCAGCACGCGAGCGGTCTCCTCGGCCACCGTGCGCCTGAGCCGGCGCGCTGCCGCGTCCGAGTAGTAGCCGACATGCGGCGTCAACACGACATTGGGAAGCTGACATAGCGGATGCTCGGGCTCGATCGGCTCATTCTCGTAGACATCCAACGCGGCGCCGGCGATGCGACCTGAGCGAAGGATCTGGACAAGTGCTTCCTCCTGCACCACCGCCCCGCGCGACGTGTTGATGAAGAATGCTGTCGGCTTCATCATGGCGAATTGTCGCCCGCCGATGGCATGGCGGGTTTGCTCCGTCACCGGCAGGTGGCAGGAGACATAGTCCGACTGCCTGAATACTTCATCCCATTCGACGCTCTCGACGCCGAGCTGGTCGAAGATGGCGGGGTCGACATAGGGGTCGTGGGCGATCACCTG
>CAZGRP010000013.1:0-3488 GCA_964527995.1 uncultured Cytophagia bacterium
ACCACTAACCACTCACGATCCACAAAAGACCAGGAGCCTGAATAGACCCATGGCGCGGATCTGCCGGCTGTTTTTGCTCGGGGGAATTCTGCTCTCTATGGCTTCGCCAGGACATCCTCAGGGCCAGGCTGAGCCGTCCAGCCCGATCTACTTGCGGGTCAACCAGGTGGGGTACCTTCCCGACGACCCGAAGATCGCTATTGCTTTCGCCCGCACTCCCCTCGATGGTTTGAGGTTTGAGGTGGTGGATGCGGCTTCGGGAAGGCGGGTGTGGGGGCCGAGGAGTTTCGGGCAAAACGCCGGTGCCTACGGCAACTTTGCCTATCACTATCGCCTCGATTTCAGCAACCTGCGCTCACCGGGGCGCTACCGGCTGCACGTCGTCGACTCTCGGGCGAAGTCCTCGCCGTTTGGGATCGGGCCCGACGTCTACGATGGCTTGCCCGACACCCTGCTGCGCTACCTGCGGCAGCAGCGCTGCGGCTACAATCCGTTCCTCGACGAAGTCTGCCACAGGATGGACGGCCGCACGGCCTACGGGCCCATGCCCGACAGCACCTACATCGACGTCAGTGGCGGCTGGCACGATGCCGCCGACTACCTGAAGTATCTGCTGACATCGGGGAACTCTGTGGCTCGGCTCCTGTTTGCCTATAGGGAGAATCGCCATAAATTTATAGATGAATACGACGCCCTTGGGCGCCGTGGCGCCAATGGCATCCCCGATGTCCTCGACGAGGCCAGGTGGGGCCTGGAGTGGATGCTCAAGATGCACCCGGCTCCGGACCAGCTTTTCCACCAGGTCGCCGACGACCGCGATCACACCGGATGGGATCTGCCTTATCAGGATACTTCCGACTATGGCTGGGGCCCGGGAAGCTACCGGGTCGTCTACTATGCCACGGGTCGCCCGCAGGGGATGGGCAAATACAAGAGCGCATCGACAGGGATCGCCAACCTGGCCGGGCGCTATGCCGCCGCCATGGCGATGGCCGCCCAGATCTGGAAGAACGATCTCCACGATCCCATTTTCGCTGCCCGATTCCTGAAAGCCGGGGAAGAAGTCTACGCCATGGGCAAGAAGCAGCCGGGCTCCCAGGAGGGTACACCGTGCCGGCAGCCGTATCGCTACTACGAGAGCAGCTGGGCGGACGACATGGAGTGGGGAGCCGCGGAACTCTACCGGGTGACGCGTGCGCCGGGCTATCTGGCTGACGCCAAACGATTCGCCCGCATGATCCGGTCGACATCGTGGGCGGGGGCCGACACGGCGCGTCACTACGAGTACTACCCCTTTGTCAACCTGGGCCACTATGCTCTCTACCCACTGGTGGATAAGGCGTTTCAGGACACGCTCGCCGGCTACTACCGCGACGGCATCACCAAGGTCTGGGAAAAAGCTCGCGCAAATCCGTATGAGATCGGTATCCCCTTTATCTGGTGCTCCAACAACCTGGCGGCCGCTTTCGTGACTCAGTGCCTGCTTTACGAAAAAATGACTGGGGATCGTCGCTATCACGAGCTGATGGTTGTGACGCGCGACTGGCTCCTCGGCCGCAACCCGTGGGGCGTGACGGCCTTCGTCGGCGTTCCGGCCCGTGGCGGCAATTCGCCCCAGCACCCGCACAGCGTCATCGCCGCTGAGACCGGCCGCCCCATTACCGGCGGCATGGTCGACGGCCCTGTCTATGCGTCGATCTTCAACAGCCTGAAAGGGATTCGGTTGTCGCAGCCCGATCGCTATGCTCCATTCCAGTCGCCGGTGGCGGTCTATCACGACGATCTTTGGGACTATTCGACCAATGAGCCGACCCTGGACGGCACAGCCGAGGCGCTGGTGTTTCTGGCGTATTTCGCCGGTGAGCAGGTTCCAAAGTAGAGGATTCGCGTGCATCCGCTTTCATTAGGCAAAGGGGCGGGCGCCCGCGACCTTGGGAGGCAAAAATGCAATCGGCAAGAGTCGCTGTAGCGGTACTGCTGCTGGCGGCGGTGGCCTACGGCCAGCAGAGAGAGGTTTCGCTGACCGTGTACAACGACAATCTGGCTCTGGTACGCGACGTGCGCCGGATCGAACTGAAGAAGGGGGTCAACGAGATCTCCTTCCGGGATGTTGCGGCCCAGATCGATCCGACGTCGGTGCATTTCCGGTCGCTCACGGCCCCGGAGGCTGTGTCGATCCTGGAGCAGAACTTCGAGTACGACCTGGTGAGCTCGGGCAAGATTCTGAACAAGTACGTCGACCACCCGATTACGCTGAAGGGTAAAGAGGGGCAGGAGTTCTCAGGGACGCTGCTCAGCTCGACGGCCAAGGATGTCGTTCTGCGGGGCGCCGACGGCGGTGTGACCATCGTCAGCAGAGCGGCTGTGCAGACCATGCAATTCCCGCAGCTGCCAGAGGGACTCATCACCCGGCCGACGCTGGTGTGGACCCTGCAAGCCGAGCGCGGCGGCCGGCATCGCACCGAGGTCAGCTATCTGACCTCGGGCATCAACTGGCATGCCGAGTACGTTGCCGTCACCAACGTAGACGATTCGCGACTCGACCTCAGCGGCTGGGTGTCGATCGACAACAAGTCGGGGGCAACGTACAAAGAGGCGCGACTGAAGCTGGTGGCCGGCAGGCTCCATCGCGCCGTCAAGCCCCGGCCGCGGCAGCTCCGTAGAACCTACGCAACGGAACTTGCCAAAGCGCCGCCAGCCTTCGAGGAGAAGGCATTCTTCGAGTACCATCTCTACACGTTGCAGCGGCCGGCGACCGTTCGCAACAACGAGACGAAGCAACTTTCGCTTTTCGAACCCGCCGAGACCAAGGTCAAAAAGGTCTATGTGTACGAAGCCGCCAGAAACGAAAAGGCGGTCCGGGTCGATCTGGAATTCAAGAACAGCAAGGAAGCCGGGCTCGGCATGCCGCTGCCCGAGGGAAAGATCCGAGTCTACAAGCAGGACAGCGACAAGTCGTTGATCTTCGTGGGCGAGGACCGGATCGGCCACACCCCGAAGGACGAGGAAGTGCGTGTCACTGTCGGCTACGCCTTCGACATCTCTGTCGAGCGCAAGCAGACCGGGCAGCGCAAGTTGGGAGAGCGGTCGCGAGAGGAGACCTGGCAGATCCGGCTGCGGAACCACAAGAAAGAGCGAGTCACGGTCAAGGTGCTTGAGCGCCTGCGATTTTATGGCCCGGCGAGTGAGTGGGAGATCCGCAAGAGCAGCCATCCCTATGTCAAGAAAGACGTGCGGACCATCGAATTCGACGTGCCGGTGGAGACGGATGGAGAAACCTTGATCGAGTATACGGTGTTTTTTCGCTGGTAAGACTGTGCGATCGGGTCCACAAAGTGACCCGCGGCGAGGAGACCAGCGGCCGCGATGTGGCGGAGGCGGCTTCCAGTTTTTCTCGGGCCCCTTCACCCCCGCGCCGGGCGATTCCCAGTGGGTGATGATCGCCCTGCCGGTGGCCCGGGATCAGACGAGTCGGCTTGCAGTGGCCC
>CAZGRP010000013.1:3588-36794 GCA_964527995.1 uncultured Cytophagia bacterium
TGGGACGGCAGAGATGATGCCGGCCGCCTGCTGCCAAGCGGGATCGACTTCATCGAGCTGCGGGTGCGTGGCGCACAGCAGGAGCAGGCTTTCCGCCGCCGGGTTGTGCACCTGCGGTGAGGCAAAGGGCGGTCCTGTTGAGGTGAGGGATGGGCTGCCGTGAAGTCGAACAAGGATTCTGAATCTGGGGTAGGGCCGGAGCCGCAGGGGATGGGAGATGCTGGCGAGCGGAGACGTCTACCTGGGTTCGCCACCGGACTACGAAGAAGACTGACGGAAGGGAAATAACCTCAAGGGAGGATAAACATCCAATGGATCATCAACTCTCGCCAGAGCCGATACGGGAAATCGCGATCGCATTTCAGCGGAGTCGGGTGCTGTTGACCGCCTACGAGTTGGGGGTCTTTACGGCACTGGGCGAAGAGGCGCGGTCTGCGGAGGAGGTCGCCGCAACGATCGAGGCCGACGTTCGGGCCACCGACCGGCTCATGAACGCACTCTGCGCCATGGGGCTGCTGCGCAAGACCGACAGGAGGTTCTCGAATACACCGCTGACTTCCAGGTTTCTGGTCGAAGGAAAGCCCGAGTACCTGAACGGTCTCAGTCATACGGCCCAGCTCTGGGAGCTGTGGAGCACGCTCACCGCGGCGGTGCGACGGGGAGGATCGGTCGTGGCCCAGCCGTTTGAGGAGCGCGATGAGGCCTGGTTCCGGAGCTTCATTGCGGCCATGCACGAACGCGCTGTCGGGCTGGCGCCGACTGTGGTTTCTCTCCTCGACCTTTCGGGCGTCTCTCGCGTTCTTGATGTAGGCGGCGGCTCCGGCGCCTATGCCATGGCGTTCGTTCGTGCCCGGGACGGGATCCGAGCTGTGGTTTTCGACTTGCCGAAGGTGGTGCCGCTGACCCGGGAGTACGTCGAACGCGAGGGTTTGTCAGACAGGGTGGAGATTGCTGCCGGCGATTACCATGTCGATGAGCTGGGGAGTGGATTCGATCTGGTTTTCCTTTCGGCCATTCTGCATAGCAATTCCGTGCCTCAATGCCGTGCTTTGCTGCGGAAATGCGCCGGCGCCCTGAACCCTGGCGGCCAGGTTGTGGTGCAGGAGTTTCTCATGGACGAAGACCGCACCAGCCCAGCTTTTGGTGCGCTCTTCGCGCTCAACATGCTCGTGGCGACACCGGAGGGCGACACCTACACGGAATCAGAAATCCGTGCCTGGATGATGGAGGCAGGCCTGAGCGAGATTACGCGAAAGGATACGGGGTTCGGAACCAGCCTGGTGCAAGGGCGAAAGCGGAGGGAGTGAGGTGACGGGGTTGCTTCCTCGGCATCGTTTTCTTTTGGTCACAACGTTGTGAGGCAACGACATGAACTGCCACCGTGCGGTTGTCTTCTAACGAGTTAATTGGAAGCTGCGTGCTTGTGAAGAAAATCGTCAAGAGCACGATAAGTTTCTACAGGTTGCTCCTGGAGCACAGTCTCAGGCCCTATGAACCCAGCCCGCAACATGTGCTCAAAAGGATGCTGCTGCCCCTGTGCCGGAATTTCAGCATCCTGCCTGAACGAGGCACGAAAAATGACTGCTGGGAGTTGATACAGGGCTTTGCTGACGAGTGTGAGGCCCTGCGGCGAGCAGCAGAACAAGGTCAGAGGTAGACCTCCGAACCGTCGTCGCTGTTTCCCCGACTGCGGCTCTCTGCCCTGCCCCGAGGCCACTGGTCCCGCTGGCCCAACTTCTCAAGAGAATCACCCTTCCCGCGAAACTTTCCTCCACCACCCTGATTGAAGCGGGGTGTGTCGGCGAGATCTCGCCCCAGCCACCTCTTTTCCCACTTGACGCCGGTCGAATCTTTTGTTATCTTGGCCGCGGCCGCAGGTCGGAGCGGCCGGAACGTCATCAAGAAGCGATGCACGGGAACAATGGAGGTGGACATGCAAGCAAGGATCCGAAACGCCTGCCTGGTGGCGGCCGCTCTGGCGCTGGCAGCCGCCACCACGGGTTGCAGCCGGCAAGCGAACAGAGGGCGCAACCCTGAGATCGCCAAACACTGGCTGCCGGCAGCTCCTCTTTTCGATCCCCAGAAAGGCACCACGGTGATCGAGCCGCCGGCCCGTCAGGCACGCACCTGGGCGGGTGCGCCGAGCGCCATCTTCGATGACCAGACCGGTAAGTTCTACCTGTACTACCGATTACGCTGGCCGCGTGGCAGCGGCGAGCTCGACCGCGGCGGTGAGTGCAGGATTGCCCAGAGTGAGGACGGAATCCATTTCACCGACATCTGGAGCGCAAAAAAGACAGAATTCCCCACCCTCTCCCTCGAGCGCGGAGCACTCGTCAAGACACCGGAGGGTCTGTGGCGGCTCTACATTGGCCTAGTCGACACAGCGGACAATCGCTGGCGCATCGACATGATGGAGGCGAGCGCCCCGAATCGCTTCGATCCCAAGACCCGCAAGCGTATTCTGTCGGCCGACGACGTCGGCGGCGAGGCGGCCAAGGATCCCTACGTGTGGCTGATCGGCGGTACGACCTACATGTACATCTCCTACGGCACGAAGCCTCAAGCCCTGCCGAAAGGGGCCCGTGCCGGCCTCCACGCCCTCGGCGACGTCTTCGTCACCGGCAAGGTTAAATCCCATACCGGGCTGGCGGTGAGTCAGGATGGGGTGCATTTCCGCTGGCTGGGAGAGGTGCTTTCCTCAACCAGTGGTGCCTGGGACAACTACTGCACCCGGCTCACCTCGATCCTGCCGACGCCTCCCTTTTTCACAGCCTTCTATGACGGCTCGCGCTCGGTCAAGCAGAATTATGAGGAGATCGCCGGGATGGCCATCACCTTTGATCTGCAGCATTTCCAGAAGCTGACTACAGAGGGTCCTATTCTGAGGTCGCCCGAGGGCAGTGGTTCACTGCGCTACGTGGATGCGGTCGTGCACGACGGGAAAATCTTCTACTACTACGAGATGGCCCGCGCGGATGGCTCGCACGAGCTGCGCGTGAACGTGGTGCCCGGCACATAGCGGCCGGTGAGCGCTTCCCCTGGAGGAATGGAGCCGGGGTGTCTGACCTGAAAAGCACCATTCTGGGCAAACCGAGAGTGAGACCTTGCAACAGGCTCCACGGCACCCCGCTCCGACCTGCCACAGCTCTGTTTCCACGAAAACCGTGCTCTGGTCCTGCTGCCGCAGCAGTTGCAGAGACCTTGCTTTTGTGCTCATCCTTTCGCATATTTGAGAAAGCGCAGAGGATATAGAATGAAGACGCACCGCTTTGCCAGTTACATCGAGCGTTACCCTGCATTGGCGCTAATCGGGAACACGCCCCTGGTCGAGATCCGGCTTTTCAAAGATGAGCTTCCCGATGTTGAAATCTGGGCCAAGTGCGAGTGGAGGAACCCAGGCGGTTCCCTCAAGGACCGTCCGGTGATGTACATGCTGCTGGCTGCCCTGGAGAGCGGAGAGCTTCATCCTGGGAAGACGATTCTCGACTCCAGCTCTGGCAACGCCGGCATCGCCTACGCCATGATCGGCAGCATCCTGGGCTACCCCGTGGACCTGGTGATTCCGGGCAATGCCAGCGAGGAGCGCAAGAAGAGGATCACGGCGCATGGTGCCCGACTCATCCAGACCGACCCGCTGAAGGGGTACGACGAGGCACTGAGGCACGTCCACCGTCTCTACCAGGAGAATAGCGACCTGTACTTCATGTCGGATCAATATCGGAATGCCAACAACTGGCGGGCGCACTATGAGACAACGGCGGTGGAAATTCTCGAGCAGGTGCCCGGACCCATCACTCATTTCGTGGCGGGAGTCGGAACCGGCGGCACGATCACCGGGGTCGGCCGACGCCTGAAGGAACACGATCCGAAGATCGAGGTGGCGGCTCTGGTACCGGAACGCTTTCCCGGCATCGAGGGTCTGAAGCCGCTCGGAAGTCCCGAGGACATTGTGCCCGAGATTCTCGACGAAAGCGTGGTGGATCTCAAAGTGGAGGTTCGCAGCGAGGAAGCTGTGGAGATCTGCCGCAGGCTTGCACGTCACGGCCTGTTCGTAGGTCCATCCTCCGGGGGATACCTCAAGGTCGCCTACGAAATCGGCAAAAAGATTCGCAAGGGGCGCATTGTCACCCTGCTGAACGACATCGGCGAGCGCTACTTGAGTACCGGCCTTTGGGGGTGAAGAACGAAGTCAGAGTGATTCATGCCCGTCGCCATGAACAAGCCAGGACCTGCATCTCAGAAGCAGCTTTTCCTCCGCCTGCTCAGTCTCTTGCTCCTCGGCATGCTCGCCGCCTGCACGAGTACAGAGACGTTCCCACCACCGGCGTTTGACCCTTTCGTCTTCCGCAAACTGGCCGTAGTTCTCGACCGTGGAGCCATGGGTTCGTGGGATGCAGCCGGTGTCAGCTCACCAACTGTTCTGTATGATCAGCTCAATTTCAAATTTCACATGTGGTACAGTGGATTAGACAGCACCCGCTGGCGCATCGGCTACGCCTACTCGGGCGATGGGCTCACGTGGTTTCGCCACGGAACTCCGGTGCTGGAGCCGGGCGAGGCCGGGTCGTGGGACAGTGAATCCGTGCTGGCCCCATGCGTCATCCAGGATGGCGACACGTTGCGCATGTGGTACACCGGCCAGGGACCTTCGGGCAGGCACATCGGCTACGCTTACTCATTGGACGGCCTGCACTGGGTGAAGAGTCGCAGCAACCCCATCCTGGCGTCTGAGGGCAGCGCGCAGGAACCGGCGGTGTTGAAGAAAGAAAACGGCGAGTGGTTCATGTTGTTCGAAGCGCTTGGCCCCAAGAGCGAGATCCGTGCTGCTCGGTCCAGCGATGGAGTGCACTGGACTCTGGCCCGCCGGACGGCGGTGCTGTCCGGCTCCGAAGGCTGGGACGGCGGCGGAGTGGGTGCGCCGACCTTCATTTCCATCACCAATGGCTTGCTGCTGTATTACTCCGGTCGCGGTGCAGATGGCACATGGCAGATCGGTGAGGCCCTTTCAAACGACGGACTGAGCTGGGTCCGGGGGACGAGCGAGCCGGCGCTGCCGGTGGGGGCGCCGGTGGCATGGGACGGCGGTAGCGTCACGTCCGCCTCAGTGCTTCGGTCGCCGGATGATACCGCGGTTTTGCTTTTCTACAGCGGTATCGACGGCGGTTGGTGGCGCATCGGTCTGGCTCGCAAACGGTTGTGATAGCTGGCGGCAAGACAGTCTGCCGCAGTCTGTTGCAAACATGCGAATTCTTGGTCTCGTTTTTCTCATGGATCGGATTCCATGTGGTCCGCGTTCTTAATATTAGGAAATTATCCCGGGCTCCGGTGGGTTTGCGGGCTCCGGAGGCATGGAGTAAGGTTTTGATATTGTGCCGCTTAGTTGGGTCTCATCAGGTTTCGCATTTTTGGCACGCGATTTGATGAATACGGACCACCAGGAGGGACTGTGCAGCCCGTGGTTTTGAGCTTCTTGCGAATGGCGATCCACATCCCCACCCGCACCGGTGAAGCCAGGAGTCGTTGCCCGTGTCGGCCACAACCGATCAGGTACAAAGAGGGACCAGGGACATGAGCCTGGACGGGCCGTCTGCCAATGCCCGTCTCTACCGTGATCTGGTAGAGAACTCGCCCGAGATGATCCACATCCTTGACCCGCATGGCATCTTCCTGTACGCCAATCAGACTGCGCTGAGAAAGCTTGGTTACACGCTGAAGGAACTCCGCGACAAGCACCTCGCCGACCTGGTTCCGGAGCGAGAAAAAAGTCGGATCGAACGCCACCTCCAGCAGGTCATGGATCGCGGCGAGAGCACGATCGAGACCACGCTTCTGAGCAAGTCGGGAGAGTCGATCGAAGTCGAAATGTTCGATTGCGCGGCATATGACGCCAGCGGCCGTCTCCTCGAGTTGCGCAGTTACGTTCGTGAAATCTACGGCAGGCGTCGCCTCGAATCCCGAGTCAACCTCCTCTACAACGCCTTCCAGCATTCCACCGACGCCATCCTCATCACCGATCTGGAGGGCAAGTTGATCGAGGTCAATCAGGCGTTCACCGATCTTTTCGGCTGGGAGCGCCATGAAGTCCTCGGCAAAACCACCAGTTTCCTGCGCGCCCCGCAGACGTCGGACGAAGTCTACGCCGCCATGTGGCGGTCGATCACGCAGACTGGAAGTTGGAAGGGCGAAATCGTCAATCGCCGCAAGGACGGCAGCGAGGTCCCGGTGCTGCTGTCGATCACACCCTTGTATGAGAATGGCGAAATGATCGGCTACATGGGGGTGGAGATCGACATCACCGACAAGAAGAGGGCCGAAGAACAGCTACAGCGGGAGAAAGAATTTTCAGAAGCCCTCATTGAGACGGCCAACAGTCTGATTGTTGGGCTCGACCTCGACGGCCGCATCATCCTCTTCAATCGCCGCTGCGAGGAGATCACAGGGTATTCGAAGGCCGAGGCGCTGGGGAAATCATGGGTCGAGCTCTTTGTCCCTGAGCGCTACCGTGCGCCCGTTCACGAGGTCTTTGCCAACCTGGTGGAAGGACGGCAGGCCTCGCAGTACGAGAGCCCCATCCTGACGCGCAACGGCGAAGAACGCCTCATCTCCTGGAGCAACACACCGATCCGGGATGAATATCACCACATCATCGGCGTGATGGGGATCGGCCAGGACATCACCGAGCAGAAGAATCTGCAGCGCCAGGTATTGCAGGCGGAGCGTTTGGCTACGATCGGCAAGATGGCGGCCAAGGTGGCGCACGAGATCCGCAACCCGCTATCCTCCATCAGCCTGAACGCCGAGCTTCTGGTCGATGAACTGGATGCGTACCCAGGCGCGGACACGCGCGAGGCGAAGAGCCTGCTGCAGGCGATCCTTGCCGAGGTGGAGCGCGTGACCAACCTGACGGAGGAGTACCTGCAATTCTCCCGCCTGCCTCAGGCGGAGTTCCGTCGCACGGATCCGAACACGCTGGTGACCGAGCTTGCCAGCCTCTACCGAGAGCAGCTTGCCCAGCACCGAATCACATGGGAACACGAGCTGGATCCCAACATCGATGAGATCCCGATGGACCGCATGCAAATCCGTCGGGCCCTGATGAATCTGATTCGAAATGCGATCGAGGCCATGCCGCGCGGTGGCACCTTGAAGATTACGACCCAGAAGCTCCAATGCGGCGCCTTGATCAACGTTTCCGATACCGGTGACGGTATCGACCCGGAGACGCAGGACAAGATTTTCGATCCGTTTTTCACCACCAAAGACATGGGCACCGGTTTGGGGTTGGCCATCACCCAGCAGATCGTTGCCGAGCACAAGGGCCGACTGGTGTTCCGCAGCCAGAAGGGGCGCGGCACGACTTTTACGATCATGCTGCCTTATATCCAACAAAACACCTCTATAAGGGGATGACTATGACGAAATCCGTTCTGGTTGTTGACGATGAGGCGAGTGTGCGCGAATCACTGCAGCGTGTTTTGGATCGCGCCGGATACACCACCTATGTGGCTTCCGATGCCCAAGAGGCGCTGGCGGTTCTTTCTGGCCAGCGCGTCGACATCGTCATCACCGACCTCAAGATGCCCCAAACCAACGGCATATCGCTTCTGCGCTCGATCAAGGAAAAGGCAGCCGAGACCGAGGTTATCGTGTTGACCGGCTACGGTAGCATCGAAAGCGCGGTGGAGGCGATGAAGGAGGGGGCCTACGATTTCATCACCAAACCGGTGAAGAAGGCCGTCATCCTCAAGGCTGTAGAGCGTGCGGTGGAGAAACAGAATCTGGCTCAGGAAAACCGCTTCTTGCGAGAACAGCTGCAGAAGGTCGAGCCATATGGCGAGATCATCGGCGAAAGCCAGGCGATTCGCGAAGTGATGGCCATGGTGGAGCGAGTCGCCCCGTTGCCGTCCACGGTGCTGATCACCGGGGAGAGCGGCACCGGAAAGGAGCTGATCGCCCGGGCGCTCCACGAGCTCAGCGATCGACGCAACAAACGCTTTGTGGCGGTCAACTGTGGGGCGATCCCGGAAAACTTGATGGAGAGCGAGTTGTTCGGCCACGTGCGCGGCGCGTTCACAGGCGCGGTACGCGACAAAGAGGGACTGTTCAAGACGGCCGGAGGGGGCACGCTCTTCCTCGATGAGATCAGCACGGTGCCACTGAACGTCCAGGTCAAGTTGCTGCGCGCCATCGAGCACAAAGAGATTAAGCCGGTGGGAAGCAACACCACGTACAAGATCGATGTCCGGATCGTTGCAGCGACCAATCGGAATCTGGCAAATGAAGTAGAGGCGGGTCGTTTCCGTGAGGACCTCTACTATCGCCTCAACGTCGTAGGCATCACAATTCCGCCCCTGCGCGAGCGACGGGAGGACATCCCCATGCTGGTGGACCATTTTGTGAAGCGGTACAATGTGATGCTCAAGAAGCGCATCCGTGGGGCCGATGAGCGCACGCTGAATCTGTTTATGAACTACCAGTGGAAGGGGAACGTGCGGGAGCTGGAGAACGTGATCGAGAGAGCCATGATCCTGTGCGACGGCGATATGATCGTGCCTGAGCATCTGCCCCAGAATCTGGCCGGAAAGGCTGCGGCTGATCTCGATGGCAGTCTTCGCGATGTGGTGCGCCAGGCCGAAAGGGACGCAATCTTGCGCACGCTGCGGCTCACTGACAACGACAAGAAGCGAGCCGCCGATATGCTGGGGTTGAGCCAATCGTCGCTCTACCGCAAGATGTCTGAGCTCGGGATCCCAACGGGCGAGGCCAAGGCCTAAGGCGTCAGCGGGGCGGTGGGCTTGCAGGTTTGTTCCCATTTCTGAGAAGAACGCGGGTGCAATTTTCAATCCTGGGAAAGTCTCGCTGCAGGAACCGGTGGATGGGCCAGGATGATGTGACTCAACTGAAATATTTTCAACGTGCTGGCTCATTGTGTCAGCAATCTTTTCCTTACAGTTTTAGTGGCATGCTTTTTGAGTCTACCTTATGCATTATTCGAGCGAATCACCGAAGCAGCGGAGAGATGTGCGTTTCTGGAAGAGTACTGATCGTGGAGGACGACGCTGGCGTTCGCGATTCCTTCGTCAGGATGTTCGCAAAGGCTGGCTATCAGACACATGCGGTGGAGGACGGTGAGGCGGCGGAGCGTGTCTTGCGTCGCCAGTTTTTCCCGCTGGTTGTCTTTGGTCTGAAACATCGTGGCAAGAACGGATTGGATACGCTCAAGCAGCTGCGTGTCATCAATCCTGTTACGCGGATCCTGGCAGTGACCGCCTACAGTGATTTGCTGCCACGAGAGGCGGTGCTGTTGGCCGGTGCATTCGACTACCTTCGGAAGCCTGTGCGTCGGGCCGACTTGCTGAAATCGGCTCAGCGCGCCATCGAAAGTGTTCCTGATGAGGTGAGAGAATGAGAAAAAGAGGCCTTAGGCTCGTGGTCGCGGTGGGGGCGCTTCTGGCTGCGCTGGTGTTGCTGGTGGCATTCAGCTTGAAGGAGACGATGGTCTATTACGTCACCATCGATGAGCTCAAGGCGGATGCAACGAAGTATTACGGCCGAGGGTTGCGTATTTCTGGTCTGGTCGTTGAGGGCTCGGTGGAGCGTTCCAATACCGGCCTGCTGGCTACTTTCCAGGTCAGCGACGGCGAACAGACTTTACCCGTCCGCTACGGCGGCATTCTACCAGACACTTTCAAAGAGGGAGAAGAAGTTCTTGTCGAGGGGCGCTACCGCAGCGACGGTGTGTTCGAAGCTACGAAGGTGCTCACTAAGTGCGCTTCGAAGTATGAAGCGGACACGCCGACGTCCGAAAGCACCGGCTCGGGGGCTTGAACTGACGGCGCGGAATTGCTGCCAGGTCTGGGCCGGCGCCTGAATCCGGGTGGACGCGACGGTTGATGAAGCAGACAGATCGAGACTCATGGTGTTTAAACAAGATACGGGGAGACCAATGACGAGGGAGGTGCATCGGTAATGTCTCGTTACCTGCTGCGTCTGGAAAAGACCGTTCAGGCCCTGCTCGATGACCTGACGACGGCGGCGGTGACCGTGGCTGAGCACTACGGTTCCCAGGCTCCGGATTTGCACAACGTCATGTCGGCGAAACTCAAGGAGGTGCTTCGGCGCGATCTTGTGATGTCGGATCTGTGCGGGCTGTCGGCGATCTGCGACGAAGGGGAGTTTTTTGAACCGTTCTCTGAGGAGGCCCTACAACTCGAGGCGGAATAGGCTGACCCAAGTGGCACCTCCTACGAAGAGGGGAGAAGAGTACATATTCGGACTCTTCTCCCCTTTCTTTTTGATTTGTTGTTCGCAAACCTGCGAGGGGAGTTTCCAAATTCGAGAAACATCCGGCGCGATGAGCCGGGTGCGGGCGAACCCAAGGAATACGCAACCCTCGTGAAAACAGCCGAGTACGCAAGCAGTTCCTTGGCGTGATCCGGCCGTCTCAGGTGGCATGCTTTTTGTCCAAAGGCAGTTGTGGGCTGGAGTCCGGCAAAACGAGTGGGCTGAGGCGGCAGGAATCTTCGCTGCTCAGGGGTTGACATTGTCGGCGGCAAGATTTATATTGGGGTCCCTCAATCAAAACACATCTTTGAGAACCGCTCGACATGACTCTGCCGGCGGCCAGGGTCTCGATTTGTCAAGTCGCCTGCTAACTCGATAAGCGCCCTCTGCTGCGTGACGCGGCGCTTCACGGGCGAACACAAAGTCACTCGATTTGTTGGCCGTTCGATGCGGGGCGGCGGCAGCGGTTTTGTTTCTCCGATTTTTTGTTCCAACCTCAGGAATGGAGCCGTTATGGGCAAAGTCTTTCAAGGCCGAACTGTGCTTCTTGCGGCGATCCTTCTCGGTCTGGCTGCTTTAGTCATGTCCTGCAGCGATCTCAGCGACAATGTGGTAGAGCCGGAGGCTCGCAGGGTCGAGGCCCATCCCGAGGGATGGCTCGACACCACGTCGACCGCGTTCCACGGGCGAGAGATCCGGAAGATGCAGTGGCAAATGGAGACCTGCAAGAAATGCCACGGCCAGGACTATCGTGGCGCAATCGCAAACGTCTCCTGTTTGACATGTCACCCGAACACACCCGAGGATTGTACAACCTGTCACGGCGGAGCCATCGCCGGCCTTGCCGCGCCGCCACCGGACATTGACCGCGAATTCGAGACAACGGCGCGCGGCGTCGGAGCACATGCCCAGCATCTCCAGGAAGGGCCGCTGCGTGTCGCCATCCCGTGCACAAGTTGCCATGTCGTGCCCGATTCGCTCTACGCTCCGGGGCACGTGGATTCTGACTTGCCGGCTGAGGTCAAGTTCTCCGGTCTGGCGGTAGCGGACTCGGCGCAGCCGGTCTGGGATGGGCAAAAGTGTTCGAATGTCTACTGCCACGGTAACTTTAAGCTCGGTCACAAGGACAATGCTCCGACCTGGACCATCGTGAACGGCACCCAGGCGGCCTGCGGTACGTGCCACGGCTTGCCGCCGGACGCACCGCATCCGCAAATCGAGCAGTGCCAGTTCTGCCACAGCGCCGTGGTGGATGCCGAAAAGAACATCATCGACAAAACCAAGCATATCAATGGGCAGACAGATTTTGCATCTTCAACATCGAACCGTTAGCACAGATGGAGGAGAACCACGATGAAGAGAATCTGGATCGTCGGGCTGGCGCTTTTCGTGGCGGCGGCTTACACGACAACACTCGAGGCACAGACGAAGCCAAAGCCGGCCAAATACGTGGGTGTGGCACTCTGCAAGGCGTGTCACAATACCACCAAGAGCGGCAAGCAATACACCGTCTGGCAGAAGAGCGCTCACGCCAAGGCATACGAAACGCTGGCCTCCGACAAGGCCAAAGAGTTCGCCAAGAAAAGAGGCATTGACGACCCGCAGAAATCCCCCGAGTGCCTGCAGTGCCACACCACTGGATTCGGTGTCGATGCCAAGCTGAAAGGGCCAAAGCTCACTCTCGAGGAAGGCGTTTCCTGCGAGGCCTGCCACGGGCCCGGCTCGAATTACCGGAAAATGAGAGTCATGAAGGACTTGTGGGCCGGGAAGATCAAGCCGGAGAGCGTGGGGCTCACCCTTCCTGACGAGAAGACCTGTATCCAGTGTCACAACAAGAAGAGCCCGTCGTACAAGCCCTTCAAGTTCGAAGAAATGTTCAAGAAGATTGCCCATCCCGTGCCTGGAGGTAGGCCGAAGAAGTAGCTCATAAACGGGAGGGGGAGCGTGAGACTTCGGTTTCTCCAGAGGCAGTGGCGTTGGGGATATCGGCCCAGATGTTTGGCAGTGTGGTTGTCGTTGCTGTTGGGGGTTGCGATTGCGCCGAGTTCCAGGGCCCTGTCTCAGGAGAACAAGGATTGCCTGAGCTGCCACGGGGATCCTCAGCTGACGAAAGTCGCCGCGAGCGGCCAGGAGATATCGCTATACGTCGATCTGTCGGTTTTTCAGAGATCGATTCATGGCACTTTCTCCTGCACCGACTGCCATGTCGACGCCACGGAGATACCGCACGCGGAGAACCTGAGGCCTGTAGATTGTGGCCTGTGTCACGAGGATCCGGAAGCGGCTCTGGCGCGAGGGGTCCACGGCAAGGCTCGGCAACGGGGCGTGCCGGATGCGCCCAGCTGTCGCGATTGTCATGGCACCCACGATATCTTGCCCAGCTCGGACCCCTCTTCCCGCACGCATCCGCTGAATGTGGCACTGACTTGCGCGGAGTGTCATTCGAACCCGAGTTTCGTGCGCCGCCACGCCATCCCGATCGCTGACCCACTGGCCGCATACAGGGCCAGTGTTCATGGCGTCGCGGTGATGTCGGAGCGCAATTTTAAGGCGGCCACGTGCGTCAGTTGTCACGGCTCGCACGATATTCGGGACAACGAGGACCCGCAATCGCCGATCTACTGGCAAAAGGTCAGCGCTACTTGCGGGAGTTGCCACAGAGATGTGCTCCGCAAGTACAGCGAAAGCGTGCACGGTCGGGCGGTGAAACGCGGCGTTCGCGATGCCCCGACCTGCATCGACTGCCACGGCGAGCATCGTGTCCAGTCGCCGCGACAACGCACATCGCCCGTGAACCCGCTGAACGTGTCGATTGAGACCTGTGGCCGTTGCCACGGTTCGAAGCGGATCGCTGCGAAATACGGGTTGCCGACTGGTCGTCTGAAGACGTTCGAGCAGAGCTATCACGGGCTGGCGCTGCGGGCCGGGAAGATGGAGGCGGCGAACTGTGCCAGTTGCCATGGCATCCACTATATTTTGCCTTCGTCGGACCCGCGGTCGACGATCTTTCCGGCGAATCTGCCGAAGACGTGTGGTCAGTGCCATCCGCTGGTCACCGAGAATGTTGCCAAAGGGCCGGTACATCTGACCACAAGCACCACACCTGGCCGCATCGTCTACTGGGTGAGACGCTTCTACATCTGGGTCATTGTCGGTGTGGTCGCTGCCATGGTAGTTCACAATCTGCTCGATTTCATTCGCCGGGCACGGCGGATTATCTCACGGCGTCTGGCAGGCGGCTGAGCAAAGGGCGACTCGCGGTTCGGCCGGAGTGATGGCCATGGTTTTCGCGCTGGTGAGGCCGGGAGGCTGGTCTTAAACCGGACATGATGGACGTGCAGCTCCAGTTCTACGAACGATCGGGAGCCCACTACCTGCGGTGGACGCGGGCAGAGCGGATCCAGCACTGCCTCCTTGCCGCCAGCTTCATCGTGCTGGTGGTCACCGGGTTTGCGCTGCGATATCCGGATGCGTGGTGGGTGCGTCCGTTTGTAGGGCAAGAGTGGCTGTTTAATCTGCGAGGTGTCGTGCATCGCATTGCCGGCGCCACGCTCCTCGGGCTCGGCCTCGTTCACGTCTATTATCTGGCGTTCACGCCTCGCGGGCGGCTGCAGATTGCGGCCTTGCTCCCTGGATTGCGCGACGTTGTCGATGCGTGGGCGAATCTTCGCTACAACCTGGGCGTGGCACGCCGAAAGCCGAAGTTCGGCCACTACACTTATTTCGAGAAGGTCGAGTATTGGGCCCTCATCTGGGGCACGGTGGTGATGGGCATCACCGGCTTGATGCTGTGGTTCAACTCGCTCACCTTGAAGATCTTCCCGCGCTGGGTGATCGATCTGGTGACAGTGGTGCACCTGTATGAGGCCTGGCTTGCGTCTCTGGCCATTGTCGTATGGCACTTCTATTACGTGATCTTCAACCCGGATGTCTACCCATTGAACAGCAGCATGCTGAACGGCCTGATCAGCGAAGAAGAACTACGCGACGAGCATGCGTTGGAGTGGGAGGCGCTGCGGCAGCAAGCACCCCGGGCCGAATCGCAGCCATCCGGTCCACCGGAGAGAAGTTCCGCTGCCGCCTCGCGGGAATAGGAGCATTGGAACTTAGCCGACCGATCGAGGCCATGAGGAGGGTGCCATCACCTTCGCTTTCTGCCTGATGGCCTTGCGACCACCGGAGACTGAACCGACGGAGGAAATGCGTTGAAGCCAAAAAGCAGCCTGGTTCTTCTCTTCCTGCTTGCGTCGAGCCCGCTCGGGGCGCAAACGCTGAGCCTACGTCTGACCAGCTCGGCATATAGCTGGGAGGTGCACCCAACGTTGGGGAGTTCGCAGACGCAGCTACGTGGTTTCGAGCAGGTGCAGTTGACTGTTGGCAGACTCGGCACTCCGGACCTGTCCTTCACCGCCTTCTGGCAAAGCTCAGCCAACCTGGCGGGTGCCGACGCCGCCCCGTGGCATCGACTGTACAGCGCGTTTTTTCACTGGCGCCGTCTTGGTCGTCGTCTTGATCTTCGCCTGGGACGGCAGCGGCTCTATGACGGCGTCGCTTATGGCACGATGGATGGCCTGCGGGCGAACGTGCGCCTGGCTCGCGATGTTGAGCTCGTCGGCTTCGTCGGCACCCTGGTGCCGTATACTCGCAAGGTGGAGGTCGCCTCATGGGATGACGGCCACATTTTCGGTGGCAGACTGAAGCTGCTGAAACTGGCAGGCGGTCGCATCTCCTTGAGCTATGTGCGCCGCACCCGTTCGGTGGCGTATCAACGACCGGGGCGTTATAGCCTGCGGCAGCTTGTCCTCACCGATCGCCAGCAACAGCTCGGCGGCATCGACGTGCAGCGCGCCTTCGGGAAGCGGACGAGCCTCTACGGCCGGTTCGATTGGGATTTCGAGCAGACCCGAGTGCGACGTGCCGAATTCGAGGCTCAGGTGAGACCCTCTGACAAAATCGAACTGTCTGCCGCTTTCCTCCATCGCGCCCCGCTGATCGATGCAAACTCCATTTTCACGGTGTTCGACTCCCATACGACCCAGGAGGTCCTGGCTCGGCTGGCCTACAGGGTTCGCACGGACATTTCGGTTTTCGTCCGGACGGGCAGGCTATGGTACAACGGCGACAACGGCTTCCGCGCCGCGGCCGGTCTGGTCACCCGGTATGGCACGCTCGGTTTCGAGCACCGCAGCGGTTACGGTGGCACCAGCAACGGCTTGACGGGCTCACTGGCGTATCCATTGCGGCCTCATCTGGCGTTGATCGCCGGCACCGGGCTGGCGCGATATCGCCTGTTTGGCGACAGCGGCGACTTCGATACCTCGTTGACCGGGTCCATCGGTCTCCAGTACCGGCCGAATCGGCAGTGGACCATCGACCTCATCGGTCACGGACTGCGCAACAAATTCTTCGACAACGATATGCGCCTCTTTCTGCGCGCGAGCTACTGGCTGTTCGTGCGATAGGGCGGATTCGGAGCCAAGACAACCGGCCACCGCGGAGGAGCACACAGCCGCATCACGGAACACCGAGATTCCGATGTGTGTTTGGCCGAGCCTGTTCGCGGCTCGTTTTTCGTTCTTTGTGCGAAGAACGCATGAAGTTCCCAATTTCCAGCTCCCGATACCCGATATCTGGTACTTGATATCGGATCCCTGATTCCGAACTGCAACCCCCGGAGGCTGCATGACACGGCGAATCTGGACTCTTGTGACCGCGCTGCTGTTTGTTTTGATGACTTCGTGGGCTTTGCCGCAAGAAAAAAAGATGGCGCGCAAGGACGTCATTAAGTTCTCGCACCAGTATCATCTGGAGGATGTCGGCGCGAGCTGTACGGACTGCCACACCGCCGCGGATTCCAGCATGTCGGCGTCGGATAATCTGTTGCCGACGATGAGTGACTGCGGTGGCTGTCACGACGTCGAGGACGAACAGACCTGCACCCAATGTCACTACGAAAAGGAAGAGACACGGGTGCCCTTTCAGAATCCTGCACGGCAGATCCTTTTTGCGCACAAGCTCCACGTGCAGGATCTGAAACAGGATTGCCAGACTTGTCATCGTGGTCTCGAGGGAGTCGAGTACGCCAGCAAAGCGAACCTTCCGCAAATGAAGGACTGCGTTAGCTGCCATGACGACCGCCAGGCACCCAGGGAGTGTGCCAACTGTCATGTCAGCACTCTTCGTTTGCGCCCGGTCTCGCACAGTCCGGATTTTCTCGTCGCCCACAAACGCACGGCGCGGATCGACCTGAGCGATTGCGCGGTTTGCCACTCCCAGGCTGACTGCCAGCAATGCCATGACGCTGCCGTCCTCACCGGTGTACCTGCCAACAGTGGCAAGAGGCTGGGAGCAAACTTTCGTCCCAACGCAACGGGTACTCGCGCACTCGTCGTCGAGAGGGTCCACGACCTGAATTTCCGCTTCACACACCCTCTCAAGGCCACGGGTCGTGTCGAGGAATGCTCTGTCTGCCACGACCAGCGAACGTTCTGCACGGACTGCCACGCCTCCGAGGGTGTGGACGTGGCAGGTAAGCCGAGCTGGCATGGTGGCTCGGACTGGGGGGCGTTCGCCGGGGTTGTGCCCCCCCGCGGCGGCCGTCATGCTGAACTCGCCCGGCGCGACATCGAGCGCTGCATCTCCTGCCATGACATCGAGGGCCAGGATCCCACCTGCATGCTCTGCCACCGCGATGATGATGGCGTCAAGGGGACGGACCCGAAAACCCATAGCAGTGATTTCGCAGACCGATTCGGCGAAGACGCCCAGTTCCATAATGACGACGGTGCCGTCTGTTTCGCCTGTCATACGAATACCAGGCAGGCGGGAGTCGGCTTCTGCGGCTACTGCCACGGGGCCGAGCCCGAGTGAAGTCCGCTGGACCGACATTGGCAATCGTAGCTTTCAAGCGCGGCTCCTGCAAGGGAGCCGTTGCTGTTTGTGGGCGCGTGCACGCAGCACGATCAGCCTCGGGACGGCGGTACTCCTCCAACCCACCGACTTTCCCTTGAAGGTGCCTTTCCGGGCCGGGGCCTTTCCTACGATTGAGAACTGATCTCAGTGATTTTCCCATCTATGAAAAGCACTTGCCGGCCATGGTTCCCCGCAAGGCGCCGATAACCTTGTACAACCTTTTGAAAAACATCGACCTGAGATGCGCCGGGCGCAGCCCATCATTGGCCTGGCTGTGTGGAACATTGTTTGCCCGTATTAAAGATGTAAGCCGGATCTCCATGGCCGAAGGAGTCGCGACGTGACGGACGTCATCGTGGCAGTCGACCCTGCGGGCGAACAGGTCGGGCCACGGGGATGTCATCGCTGCGGCAACGCCTTGGCGGTTCTGAAATCGTATGGCCTGGAAACCGCCCTGGGGGAGAAGGCCATGGAGAGACCGCCTGGGTTGACCAGGAGACTGGTCCGGTAACTCCCTAAAAAGCGAGGTGGGCCATGAAAAGATACGATATGCCGATGGCCGACCTGAGAAGGAACTATCGAAAGGCCTTTGAGTTGGCGCTGGTCGTCTCTTTGCTCGTCACCATTGTGCTATTCCAGGGATTTCGGGGCATCGGGATTCGCGAGCGTCGGGTTGAGGCCAAGCCGATCGAGATCCGTGTCGAGGACATTCCGGTCACGCAGCAGTTCAAGCGACCCCCGCCACCGCCGCGGCCGAGCGTGCCGATTCCGACCGAAAGCGAAGACGTCCCAGAGGATGTCACCATCCAGTCGACCGAGCTCGACCTGAGCGAGCTGCCTCCGCCGCCTCCACCGCCTGAGTCGCAGAGCGGCGATATCGAATCAGGGTACGTCTTCGTGCCCTACGACGAGGCGCCTCAGTTGATTGGCGGGATGGCGTCGATCCGGCGTTACCTTGTCTACCCGGAGCTGGCACGCAAGGCTGGAATCGAAGGCGTGGTGATGATCGGCGTGCTGATCGATGAGAGCGGCAAGCCGATCAAGACGCAAATCCTCAAGGCCTCTGGAGCCCATATCGGTTTCGAGGAAGCCGCGGCTACGGCCGTCATGCACACAAGATGGAAGCCGGCCAAACAGCGCGACAGGCCAGTGAAGGTATGGGTGTCCATTCCGATCCGCTTCAAGCTTCGTGAGGCGGCCGTAAACCAGCCGTCGTGAGGGCAAGGAACCATCCACGGATCGTGACAGGAAAATCAACGCAGGGATCGAATGCCGCACTGCTGTGGTCGAAGTGAAACCGATGAGGTGCAGCGCGGCGATGCCGTCGTCCTGGTGGGGAATCCGAACGTTGGTAAGAGCGTAATCTTCGGATATCTCACCGGGCGGTACGTCACCGTCGCTAACTATCCCGGCACGACTGTGGAAATCGCCACAGGCAAGGCCCGGTGGAACGGTCGCGTTCATGCCGTCATCGATACGCCGGGAGTCAACAGCCTTCTGCCGGTGTCCGAAGAAGAGCGTGTGACCTGTGACATCCTTCTCCGCGGTCGGGCACGGCATGTGGTCCAGGTAGCAGACGCCAAGAATCTGCGGCGCGCACTGATGCTTTCGGTGCAGCTCGCGGAGCTTGGCGTTCCTTTTATCCTCGATTTGAACATGATCGACGAAGCCCAGAAGCGCGGCATCGACGTGGATGCAAACGCACTGGCTCGCCGTCTGGGGGCACCGGTGGTGACGAGTGTTGCCATCCGCAAAGATGGGCTATCGCGGCTGCGGCAGCTGTTGCAGCATGACCCGCCGCGGGCAACCGTCCGTACTTCCTATCCCGAGGTGATCGAGGCGGCGGTGAGGAAGATCGAGCCTCTGCTACCGGACAGCGGCATCTCACGTCGGGCACTTGCCCTGATGTTCTTCTCCGGCGACAAGGGAGTGGAATCCTTTCTCGGCGAACACCTGGATGCGGAGGCGATGGCAGCGGTGCGAAGCCTGCGGGACGAGGTTCGCACACAGGTTTCCGACTCCGTGGCCTGCCTGATTCAGGAAGCACGCCGGCAGACGGTCGAGAAACTGCTTGCCGAGATCTACAGCGCTGATCGGCGTTCGTCCGGCACCCTGGCGGATCGGATCAGCACTCTGACCATGCATCCGATCTGGGGAGTGCCTGTTGTCCTCCTCATTCTGTTTCTCCTCTATGAGTTTGTCGGCGTCTTCGGCGCCGGGGTGCTCGTGGATTTTCTCGAGAACCGCCTGTTTGGCGGCTTCATCATACCGTGGTCGGCACGTCTGGTCGACTGGCTGGTGCCCGTTGCTCTTCTACGCGACTTGCTGGTCGGTCCGTACGGCCTGATCACGATGGCACTCGACTACTCCATCGCCATCGTCCTGCCGGTGGTGGGAACGTTTTTCTTCGCTTTCGGAGTCCTTGAAGATTCGGGGTACCTGCCTCGCCTTGCCGTCATGCTGAACCGCATCTTTCGAGCCATGGGCTTGAATGGCAAGGCCGTTTTGCCGATGGTGTTGGGCTTGGGTTGCGACACCATGGCCACTCTGACCACGCGGATTCTGGAGACGCGCAAGGAGCGGACATTGGTGACGCTTCTACTGGCTTTGGGCATCCCGTGCTCGGCCCAGCTCGGGGTGATCCTCGGCATGCTGGGCGGGCTGTCGGCCAGAGCCACCCTGCTGTGGCTCCTGGTCGTCGTCGGCCTGCTATTGACTGTAGGGTACCTGGCTTCGAAAGTGATCCCCGGTCAGGGCTCCGACTTCATCCTGGAGCTTCCGCCGATTCGCTGGCCCACGTTCTCCAACCTTGCTATCAAGACCGTGGCACGCATCGAGTGGTATCTGAGGGAAGCGGTACCGCTGTTCTTTCTGGGCACACTGGTTCTTTTTGTGTTTGCCAAGACGGGAGCATTGGCAGTCATTGAACGCGCCGCCGCACCAGTTGTGCAGGGGTTGCTCGGGCTTCCTGCGGCTGCCACCGAGGCTTTTCTTGTCGGCTTCCTGCGGCGCGATTACGGTGCGGCGGGCTTGTTCGATCTTGCCCGGAACGGGCTGCTGGATCCCGTGCAGGTGGTCGTCAGCCTCGTCACGATCACCCTGTTTGTCCCGTGCATTGCAAACTTCTTCATCATCATCAAGGAACGCGGCCTGGCGATCGGCCTGGCCATCTTCAGCTTTATCATTCCGTTCGCCGTCGCAGTGGGCGCGGTGCTCAACTGGGTACTGCGAGCCTACGGAGTCGCTTTATGAAGTGTCCACTTTGCGGGTGTGAGTTTTCCGAAAGCGCTACAACGCAGTGTCGGCGTTGTCCGCTGCATGGAGATTGTCAGCTCGTGTGCTGCCCGAACTGCGGGTACCAGTGGCCGCAAGATTCGCGCGTCGTCTCCTGGCTGAAACGCGCGTTCCGAGTCGCGGAGAACGCCACGCGGAGGGCATCTTCACACCTGAACGGGCGGGGACGTGCGGCCGAGGTGCGTCGCACTGGCTCGATTCAACAGCCTCACCTCGGCCTGCTGCGAAAGGGGATGCGGCGCCTTCTTGGCCGCGGGCTGCCGGGGATGTTTCGCCATCGGCCTCTTGGGCCCGACGCAGCTCCGGAGGTTTTACGGGCCTTCGACGTCCAATTGCCGCACCCAGCGCCAGACAGGCGAGAACTTCCCGCTGGCGAGGTACGGCTTCGCGACGTACCGGTGGTGCGGCCGCTGACGGATCTGCGGGCGGGAGAGGTAGCCCAAGTCGTTTCGGTGAGTTCGGATACAGAGTCACGGCTTCATCGGCTCGGATCGCTGGGGCTCGTACCCGGCTCGGCCATCGAACTGCAGCAGAAGCACCCGTCTTTTGTGGTCAAGGTGGATGAGACATTGCTGGCGATGGACCGTGACGTGGCTTCGAGAATCTATGTGGTGCCGGCCGGATGAAACGCCGGCTTGCAGCCGGCTCCAGCCTTGAGTCCCGGAGGTGCCCTGCAGTGTTCGCGCAGAAAAAGGACTTGATTTTTTCGGCCAGATTGGTATACTAAATGACATCGTAGTGATCATACCTCTTGCATCTTGAACCACATGTTTCCCGCCTCTGCAGTCTTTGTCCTGACCGTACGCGCAGGACGTGACACGACATGGATCTTCTCGGATCTATGAGCCTTTTGCACGAGCCGCAAGAATCCAGCATCTGAGTAGTAAGGGGACGTAGCGCCGTCGTTGTGGATCTTTTCTGGCGGTCCGGATACCACCCACCTCTAACCTCGAGGAGGAAAGTGCACATGAAAAGAGAACCACCTCCACCGGATGTGCACCAGGCCTTTGTGAAGCGCTACCCTAAGTTGGGGCAGGCCTGGGAACTCATTGCCGAAGCTGGAGCGGCTGGCCCGATCGATGACAAGACGGCGCGGCTGGTGAAGCTGGGCGCTGCTATCGGCGCCTTGCGCGAGGGCGCGGTGCATGCCAGCGTCCGCAAAGCGTTGGCAATCGGGATTTCCAGAGAGGAAATCGAACAAGTCGTCGCTCTGTGTGCTGGGACCCTGGGCTTGCCTGCCGCTGTTGCCGCTTACACATGGGTTGAAGACGTTTTGAAGCAGGAGTAAAGCGCGGCCCGAGGCCTGCGAGGGCAGTGTTGCCTCTGCGGTATGTCCTGAGCGAATATCTGATGCCCGAGAACCAACCCACGAGGAGGAATCATGAGCGACAAAGTTCATGACGCAGTGAGCGGGAGTATATGGGCTATCCTGTTTGCAGCAACTTTCTTCCTGCTTATCAGCGGAGCCCCGGCCTGGGCTGGAGAGCCGGCGCGGAACAACGCTACGGAAGACGACGCCTGTATCCAGTGCCACAGCAAGCCCGAAGTCACGCCGCTTCAGGTTGCTGACTGGAAGCAAAGCAAACATGCCGAGCAGGGGGTCTCCTGCGACGCCTGCCATGGTGACGCCCACAAGACCATGACGGACTGGCAGAAAGCGACCTTGCCGACGCCTGCGGTGTGCGGCGAGTGCCATGAGGAGCGTGTGGCGCAATTCAAGCGCGGCAAACACGCCGCTGCCTGGGCCGCGATGAAAGCGATGCCGGCCACCCACTATCAGCCCATGGAACTCATCGCCGGCATGAAAGGGTGCGGCGGATGCCACAAGATCGGGCTCAAATCAGAAGAGGAGATGAAACAACTCAAGGCGCAGGGACTGCGACATGGGGTGGCTTCGTGCGATGCCTGCCACACGCGGCACACCTTCTCCGTGGCCGAGGCGAGCGAACCCGAGGCTTGCGCCACCTGCCACATGGGCTTCGACCATCCGCAGTGGGAGATGTGGTCCAATTCGAAGCACGGTGTCCGCTACAAGCTGAAGCGCCTGGGTGTCTTGCCCAAAGATGCGCCTGCGCCGAAGTGCCAGACCTGCCACATGCCCGACGGCGATCATGAAGTGCGTACGGCATGGGGCTTCCTGGCCGTACGGCTTCCTATGCCAGAGGACAAACAGTGGGCCCAGGATCGCACGACGATTCTCAAAGGATTGGGTGTCCTCGATCCCAGCGGCAAGCCGACCGCCCGTCTTGAGGCCGTGAAGGCTGCCGATGTGGCTCGACTGGATCAGCCCTCCTGGGAGAAAGAACGCAACAAGATGCTGGCGGTATGCTCGCAGTGCCACTCCGAGCCTTTCGCCAAGGGTGAGTTGGAAAAGAGTGATCAGATCATCAAACATGCCGACCGCTTGCTGGCCGAAGCTATAGAGATTGTTGCCGGCCTCTACCGCGACGGCATTCTCAAGAAACCTGAGAACTACTCCTACGCCTATCCTGATCTCTTGACGTTTCACGAGGCGATGACGCCGATCGAGCAGAAGCTCTTCGAGATGTTTCTGGAGCATCGCATGCGGGCTTTCCAGGGCAGCTTCCACGCCAACCCCGACTACGCTCTCTGGTACGGCTGGGCCGCCATGCGAACCGACCTGACGGAGATCAAGGCGATGGCCGAGGAGCTGCGGGAAAAGGCAGAAAGTCGGTAGTGCTCAAGGTGTAGCATGCCTGGGGGAAAGTGCAGGAGGCTGTCATGCATGGACGTACGGACCTTCGCATTTGGCCGCCTGAGGTTCTGCCAGCTTTTCCTGCGGGTGGAGGCGCCCCCTGTGAGCTGCGCTCGCCAAAGCGATGGAGGCGAGTGCAGCCGCCAGGGGGCTTCTCACTTATGGGAAAGGAGGCTTCGTTTTTTCCCAGAGTTGAAAGCGATCACTACAAAATGTAGCCCAGGAGGATGGAACCATAACGTATACAACTACTTAAAAAACAATGAGTGTCAACTTCGGGGGCTGATCGATGCATCTGGGGCGGCGTCTGGTACACTGCTTGCAAGGCGAACAGCGGTTTGCGGATTCCTGGCGGAAAATTGACCGCCTTCACAGATTCGCGAACCTGAGGGGCAGGGGCCGGCATTTGTTCTCTCCCTGTACTCCCCGATTCGACAAATCCATTCGAGCTGACACGACATCGTGATCCCTCTGGTGGACGCCGAGTGACCTCAACCTGATGAGAAGGAAAGCACAGATAGCGCTCTTTGGCGCGGCAGGTGGTTTTTTCCTTTTGGTGATCCTGTTCGTCGGTGCTGCGGAGTACACGTCCCGACCGCAGTTCTGTCCGACATGCCACTACATGCGGCCCTTTTACGAGGGCTGGAAACAGTCATCGCACAGCAACGTGCCGTGCATGAAGTGCCACTACCCACCGGGACTGCAGGGCACGCTGCGCGCCAAGGTCGAAGGGTTGTTGCAGGTCGGCAGGTACCTGACGCAGGCGTACAAGAAGTCGAAGCCATGGGCCGAGATCCCCGATGAGTCCTGTCTGCAGTCGGGGTGTCACGAGACTCGGCTCCTCCACGGTCAGGTGATATTCAAGACCGTCAAGTTCAATCACCGCCCTCACCTGACGCAGCTGCGGCGGAACAAGAAGTTGCGGTGCACGAGCTGCCACTCGCAAATCGTCCAGGGCGCCCACATCACCGTCACCGAGACGACCTGCTTCATCTGCCATTTCAAGGGCGATCACCAGGCGCTGGAGACCGCCAAGTGCACCCTCTGCCACGACCCGCCGGTGCGCACCAGCGACGGTGACAAGGTGCCGTACGACCACACGAAGGTGCTCGAGCGCGGCCTCAAGTGCCAGCGCTGCCATGGCGAGATGGTCGTCGGAGATGCGGCGGTTCCGAAGGAACGCTGCTTTACCTGTCACTGGGAAGAGGACCGGCTGCGCCGCTACGGCGAGACCGAATTTCTCCACAAGCGGCACGTGACCGATCGGAAAGTGGAATGCAACCAGTGTCATCTGGAAATCCAGCACAAACGACCGAGCCCCGAGCGAGCCTACACCGCCCTCGACTGCCGCACCTGCCACGACCAGTTTCACCAAGCCCAGGTGACGCTGTTCACAGGCAGGGGAGTGCCGGGGGCCAAACCGGTTCCGAATCCGATGTTTACCCGGGGACTGGGTTGCCAGGGCTGCCATGTGTTTCACGAGACCATCGAGGGGTTTGGAGAATTTGGGCAGACTCTGGTCGCCAAACCACAGTCGTGCGAGCAGTGCCACGGCAAGGGGTTCGGTCGCTTGATGAGATTGTGGCAGAAGTCGAGCAACGAGAGGCTCAGCGAACTGTATCGCATCTACCAGAGGGTGGAGAAGCAACTGCGCGAGCTGTCCACCAATGCCAAGTTCAGCAAAGCGCAATCGCTGCTGGCAGAGGCCAAGGACTATCTGGATCTCGTGAAGCACGGGCGCAGTATCCACAATGTTCAATATGCAAACGAGCTCTTTGACCTGGCCTATGCCAAGATGCAGAAGGCTCTGGTGTTGGTTGGAGCCGCAAGCAGACTGCCTCCGTTGCGCTCGTCTCGTGCCGTGGTGCCGTCGGCCTGCGCCACCTGCCACACCGGCATCGAGGAGATCGAGGTCCCCGTCTTTGGCATCAAGTATTCGCACAAACCCCACCTCACCATCGGCAGGCTGAAATGCAGCACCTGCCACTCGAACGAGCGCAGACACGGGGAGCTCATCATCACCCGGGAGAAGTGCCTGGAGTGCCATCACACCAAGCTGGAAGAAAAGTGTGAGACGTGCCACCGGACGCAGATGCAGGTCTTTAGCGGCCAGGTGAAGTTCACGCAGGAGGTCAGCCCCGACGTCATGTTCGAGGCTGAGATCGACTGTGAAGGTTGCCACCGCTCGGACGAGGGTCAGATCGTTCGTCCAAACGCGCAGACATGCGCGAACTGCCACGATCCCGGGTATGGGGACATTCTGGGCGACTGGCAGTCGAGCACCCAGGAAGCTTTGGAGGCGTTGCGCTCGGCCCTGAAACAGTTCCCGACCGCAGGCCTGACCCCGGAGCAGGAGGCGGCGGCTGAAGAGGCGCGGCGAGTCATTCGTCTCGTTGAGCAGGATGGCAGTCGCGGGGTTCACAATTATGAGCTAATCGAAAGCTTGCTGTCGGGGGCGCAGGAAAAGATCAACAAAGCCCTGTCGAAGTGAGAATTCTTACGATTCAATCAGGTCTACGTCTTTCTTACCACAAGACAAACAGGAGAGGTAACCTATGACTTTGAAGCAAACATCGAGAGAACATGGGGAGAATCGCACCAGGCATGAAGGTGGAGAAGGTGTGCCCCGGCGTACGTTCGTGGGTGCAATTCTGGGCAGCGGCCTTGTCGCGACACTGGCATCCATCCTCTACCCGATCCTCAACTTCATCATGCCTCCGGAACAGGAGGAGGCGGTGCAGACCAGTGTCGTTGCTGCCAAGGTGGGGGAGCTGGCGCCAAACAGCGGCAAAGTTTTCCGCTTCGGCTCCAAGCCAGCCATATTGATTCACACCCCTTCCGGGGAGTATCGCGCCTTTTCTGCTGTCTGCACTCATCTGCAGTGCACTGTCCAGTACCGGCCCGACTTCAAGCATATCTGGTGCGCCTGCCACAACGGCCACTATGACCTGACGGGTAAGAACATTGCAGGTCCGCCACCTCGCCCGCTGCCAGCCTATAAGGTCGATATTCGGGGTGAGGATATCATCGTGTCCCGTACTGCATGATCACGCAAGGTAGGGAGAGGCTATGGAGAGACCATTGGAAACGAAACCTGGAGGTACGGTAAGCAACCTGGAACCGGGGACTGTTGTCCGAAAAGAGCCCGGGCCAGGCGAAAGCCGCATCGTCGCCTGGCTGCGGGAACGGTACGACTTGGGTAGCATCGAGAAGTTCATACAAAAGAAGCAGGTGCCGCTGCACCGCCACACCATATGGTACTATTTCGGCGGCATCACCCTTTTCTTTTTCATCATCCAGGTCGTGACCGGAATCCTTCTGCTGCTTTACTACCGGCCGGCGCCGCAGTCAGCTTTCGAGAGCGTGCAGTTCATCATGACCAGAGTACGCTTCGGCTGGCTCGTGCGGTCCATTCACAGCTGGTCGGCCAACCTGATGATCGCGGCGGCCTTTATCCACATGTTCAGCGTCTTTTTTCTGAAGGCCTACCGGAAGCCGCGTGAGCTCACCTGGGTGAGCGGTGCCGTGCTGCTGATGCTGGCACTGGGTTTCGGTTTCTCGGGTTACCTGTTACCGTGGAACACGCTGTCGTTCTTCGCCACCAAAGTGGGGACAGAGATCGTCGGTGTCGTTCCCGTCGTTGGCAGGTTCCTGTTACGGTTTCTGCGTGGCGGAGAGGATGTCACTGGTGCCACGCTGACCCGATTCTTCGGCATCCATGTCGCCTGGCTTCCCCTGTTCACGAGTTTCATTCTGTTGTTCCACCTCCTTGTTGTGCAGATCCAGGGGATGAGTGTGCCGATCAGCATCGAGCGCGAGGGCAAGCCGTTGCGAACGATGCCGTTCTTCCCGAACTTTCTTCTGCGCGATTTTCTCGGCTGGATCCTGGCGCTGGGTTGCCTGGCAGCCATTGCGGCGCTATATCCCTGGGAGCTGGGCGTGAAGGCGGATCCGTTTTTGCCGGCGCCGGCTGGTATCCGGCCTGAGTGGTACTTCGTTTTTATGTTCCAGACCCTGAAATTCATTCCGGCAAAAATCCTCTTCATGGACGGCGAGGTGCTCGGTGTACTGGCATTTGGCGTCGCCGGGTTGCTTCTCGTCCTGGTGCCTTTTCTCGATCGGCGAGCGAGCCGTGGTCAGACGAGCAAGGCTTTTACAGCGATCGGCATTTTCGCTTTTGTTTACATCATCGTGATGACACTCATCTCCTACACGATGCCGCAGACATTCTAGCAGTGACGGGCGATGCAGGGCAAACGTAAGCCCGCCGCGCGCGGAGCGGAGGGTCGGCATCGGAAGGAGCGCGCAATTCCAAACCTGAGGACCGGCAAATGAAATTTCGCACTCTGTTGATATTCTGGATCGTTCCCCTTGTCATGGCGACTGTGCCGGCACTAGCCCAGGAGACACAGGAGCAGAAGAGTGCTGAGCAGGAGAACAGTTGTGTCTCCTGCCATCTCGATCTGGGAGATGAGCTGGCGGCGCCTGTGGAGGGGATGAAGAAAGACGTGCACGCCGAAAAGGGTCTATTATGTGCCGACTGCCACGGCGGCGATCCGAAAGCCGGGCTCGACGGCGACATGGAGGCAGCGATGAACCCGGCCAAGGGTTATGTCGGCGCTCCCGAACGCGCCGAAATCCCGGCGTTCTGCGCCCGCTGCCACAGCAACCCGAGCTACATGCGCAAGTATAATCCCCGGGTGCAGACGGATCAATACGAGAGATACAAAACCAGCATGCATGGCAAGCGCCTGGCGCGCGGCGACGACAAAGTGGCCACGTGCATCGACTGCCATGGCGTGCACGGGATTCGCCCGGCGGACGATGCCCGCTCACCTGTCTATCCCATGAACATTCCGGAAACCTGTGGCCGTTGTCATGCCAATGCGGAGTATATGGCGCCTTACGGCATACCGACCAACCAGGTGGCGGCCTACAAGTCGAGTGTGCACGGCAAGACTCTTCTGGACAAGGGGGATCTGGCCGCGCCGGCCTGCAACGACTGCCATGGCAACCACGGCGCCAATCCTCCGGGAGCTCCCTCGATCGCCTACATCTGCGGCCAGTGTCATCTCAACAACGCCGAGCTGTTCTTGAAGAGCCCGCACAAAGCCGCCTTCGACGAGCTCGGACTGCCCGAGTGCGAGACATGTCACGGCAATCATGCGATCAAGCCGCCGACCGATGACATGCTGGGAGCCGGACCGCAGAGCGTGTGCACCGACTGCCACGAGCCGGACAGCAAGGGCTACCTGGCCGCCGTCACCATGCGCCTGGAAATCGACAAGCTGAAGGGTGTGATCACTCAGGCCGACAGCCTCCTCAGCGTCGCGGAGCGAGCCGGAATGGAAGTGAGTGATCCGAAGTTTGAATTGAACGATGCAGATGATGCTTTGATCAAGGCTCGAACCGAAATCCACAGTCTGTCGGTGCAGCAGGTTCGCAAAGTGATCGCCGATGGCATGAAAAAGGCCAGCGATGCTCTGCTGGCAGGGCGCCAGGCACTCAAAGATCTGCAGTTCCGCCGCAAGGGCCTGGCCATCTCGACGGTGTTCATCCTGCTGCTGGCGTGGGGTCTTTATCTGAAGATCAAGGATGTCGACCGGAAGAAGATGATGTCCGGCGATTCGACCTGATTGGCTCGAAAGGGGCGCTCGAGCTCTGCTGTGAAAAAATTGGATGTCGCCGCAAAGATGAAGTGGAGCAGGCAACGACTCAGCGCATACCGTCGTGAAGTCTCGATTGTGGCCGTGACAACGGTCGTGATTGTGGCGACGCTCCTGATGGCCGTGCAGGTCTACCGCATAGCTGTCGGTGAGGTGAAGGAAAGGTACAAGCTGCTCACCGTCGATCTGGCGAGAGAGGCGGCGCTCGGCATGGAGGGGGTGGTCGATTTCCTATCGCGGGATCTGCTCTTGCTCTCGTCGATTCGGTTGCTTGAGGCGGGTCCCGCGCTGCCCGATCCAGCGGTGATGCAACTGCACGTGCGGGCTTTTATGCGCCAGGCAGAGGGTCTGGCGGTCAGCGGCATCACGGTGCTCGGACCGCAGGGGGAAATAAAGTACACCTCCGCCCCAGAAGACGCGCAGAAGTTGCGCATCGACAAGGCGACCTGGGCCCGGCTACAGTTGCCGAGCTCGATCAACCAGGTGATCGCCGGCTCTGTGTACGAAGGCGCTGGCCAGGAGGATGGCGCCACGGGTTCGTTGAGGTTTCTGCTGGCAACACCTTTGAAAGGTTCTGCGGGCAAGAACGGTAGTGGCGGGGCGAAGGATGTGCTGGTCATTCACGTCAACCTGAGCGCGCTGATCGATCGCTTTCTCGGTCCGATCGGCTCCCGACCCGGGATCGAAGCCTGGCTCATTGCCGGGGACGGCACGTTGCTCTATCATCCGAGTCACCCCGAGATGATGTTCCGCAACGTCACCCAGCCACGCGAGGAGTGCCTGAAGTGTCACGTGGACTTCAATGCCCAGCGCGCCATGCTGTCCGCCGATCGTTGGGTGGGTACCTACCGCGCTGGCAACCGTGGTCTGCGTGTCGCTGCGACGCATCGCATCCACTTGGCCAACACGACCTGGACGGTGGTTGTCAGCTCGGCGATGTCCGAGGTTCGTGTGCTTGCAGGGCATCGCTTCTGGCTGTTCTTCGTTCTTGTCGGCATCGGTGTGCTGGCTCCTGGTGTCGCTGCGGCGCTCTTGGTGAGAATCAGTCGCCAGCGTTCGCGCGCGGAGGCCGAAGCCCAGCAGTCGGAGGAGATGCGCCGCCTCGAGCAGCAGGTGAATCAGGCCGGTCGTCTGGCCACCATCGGCGAGATGGTCGATTCCGTCGCGCATGAGGTGAACAACCCCGCCGCGGTCGCCCTGTCACGCTGCGATTACGTTCTCGAAGAGCTGGAGAACGGCGGCATGCCGGCCGAAGAGCTGCGGCAGGATTTGGCCACCGTCAAGAATCAGATCCAGCGGATCGTGGGCATCACCCAGCAGCTCTTGCGGTTCTCACGCCGGCTTCCCTACCAGCCACGCGCGGTGTCCATGCAGGAGGCGGTGCAGAATGCTCTCGATTTGCTCGGGCCCCGGCTGCGATCGCATTCTGTGGAAATCTCGACCGAAATGCCGCAGCAGTTGCCGCCGGTGTGGGGGGACCCGCAGCAGATCGAACAAGTCCTTATCAACCTGCTGCAGAACGCCGTCGACGCCATCGAAGACAAAGGGAGGATTCGGATTACGGCGGAGGAACGCCAGGCGGAGGGACGCCGTTTTGTCCTGATTGCTGTAGAGGACAGCGGCCGCGGCATTCCGCCGGCAGATCTCAGCCACATCTTCGAACCGTTTTTTACTACCAAAGCACAGGGAAAGGGTACCGGGCTTGGCCTGGCTATCTGTCACAGGATCTTGCGACGCCACGGTGGCAAGATCGAGGTTGATTCCAAGCCCGGCCGAGGAAGCCGGTTCACGGTATGGTTCCCTGTGCGCGGCGAAAACGGAGCCGGGGGATAGGCGGCATGGAGATACGAAATCGCATCCTTGTGGTGGACGACGAGACCGAACTGCTGGTGAGTTGCAAAAAGCTCCTGGGCAAGATGGGGTACGAGGTGATCACGGCCTCGAGCGCCGCCACGGCGCTGGCAGCTCTGGAGGAGCAGGAGTTCGACCTCATCCTCTGTGACCTGCAGCTTCCGGATATCGATGGCATGGAAGTGCTGGCCAGGATCAAGAAGAGCCAGCAAGAGGTCCCTGTCGTGATGATTTCGGGCTACGGCACGGTCGAGCGTGCGGTGGAGGCCATGAAGGCCAGCGCCTTCGACTTTGTCGAAAAGCCGTTTTCGTCCGAAAGATTGCGGGTCGTCGTCCGCAAGGCTCTGGAGCACCGCCGTCTCTACCGCGAGCGCCGTGACCTGCTGCGGCAATTGCAGGAGCGCTATCAGCTCGACCAGATCGTCGGCCGCAGCGCGGCGATGTTGCGCATTTTTGACATGGTGGAGCGAATTGCCGAGTCCGGCGCCAACGTGACCATCACCGGCGAAAGCGGCACCGGCAAGGAGCTCATCGCCCGCGCCATCCACGTGCGCAGCCGCCGCCGCGCCCGTCCTTTCGTACCGGTCAATTGCGGTGCTCTGCCCGAGAACCTGTTTGAGAGTGAACTTTTCGGGTACGAGAAGGGTGCTTTCACTGGTGCCTACCGCCGCAAGCCCGGACTGCTGGAATTTGCTCACGGCGGCACCTTTTTCCTCGACGAAATCTGTGAGCTCCCTCCGCCCTTACAGGTGAAACTGCTGCGCATGCTGCAGGACCACAAGATTCGTCGGGTGGGTGGCGACGATCTCATCGACGTCGATGTCCGCATCATCGCCGCCAGCAATCAAAACCTCGAGGAAATGGTGGCGGCGGGAAAACTGAGAGAGGACCTCTATTACCGCCTCAAAGTGATCTCCGTACACCTCCCACCTCTGCGGGACCGGCGGGAGGATATCCCCCTCCTCTGCCATCACTTCCTGGAGAAGTTTCTCAAAGCCACCCCGAAGCAGATCGAAGGGTTCGAACCTGAAGTGCTGCGGTTGCTCGAGCGCTACGAATGGCCGGGCAATGTGCGTGAGCTGCAGAACGTCGTCGAGCGCGCCGTAGCTCTCGCTCCGGGCCCGTGGATCCGCGTCGCGGATCTGCCCGACAACATCGCCGGCGAACCGGGCGACTCGGCAGGCTACATGGACTTGCCTTTGAAAGAGGCCAAGGAGAAGCTGCTTCAGGACTTCGAACGAAACTATCTGATTCGCCTGCTGCGACGCCACCGCGGGAATGTGTCACGTGCGGCTGACGCCTCGGGGGTCGATCGGCGTACACTCCATCGCTTACTCGGTCGCCTTCACCTCGATCCGCATCTCTGGAAGCAGTTATAGCCCCACGCTCACCCTGCCGTCCCTTCCTTTTTCATCCGTGAACAACCGACTATCACGAATCTGTGCGGACGACGATGGATTCCCCTTTTGGGCGACTCAGTGTGTACCGGAAGGCTTCGTGATGGACAGCTCTGGGCCCGCCTGGTCATGCCCGGCCCCGGCAGGGCCTTTTGAGGTCTGCCGGGCAAGGTGCTGCAGGGTCTCTTCGGTCAGGGCCTGGATAATGGCGGCTCGGATGCCGGCCCAGTGGAAATGAAACGGACAAGGATTTTCATCGCCGCATGCTGGCAAGCCGAGAGCGCAGTCGGTTAGCAGGGAAGGACCGTCGATCAACTGTACGACATCGATGAGACGGATTTCACTGACAGGACGGGCAAACATGAAGCCGCCGCCTCTGCCTCTGGTGGACTTGAGCAGTTTGCCTCTGGTTAGCGCCTGGAACGTCTTTGCCAGGAAAGGGGCAGGGGTACGGGTGCGATCTGCCAGCTCCTGGACCGTCCAGGAGGTCTGGCCGGGATGCCGTGCCATCTCGACTAAGGCACGCAGGGCGTATTCACACCCACGACTAAAGATGATGGACATGATCTCAAATCTACTGATTCTTCCTGGGGACCGAGATCATGTTTTTTGCCGGTCTTCTCAGCGCTTTCTTGATCTTGCGCGCCGGCGCGTCCGGCTGGCCGCCTCCGGGTCAGCCAAGACTCCCCGTCGCTGTGACCGGCGCCAATACGTTTATTCTGCTCTTGAGTGGTGTCACAGTGTACCTGGCCTTGCGGGCGATCCGCGCCGGCGACGCCAAAGGAATGCGCCGCTGGCTTCTGTCGACGGCGCTTCTTGGCGCTGTTTTTCTGACCGTGCAGGGCAGCGAGTGGGTCCGACTTGTGCGCTATGGGCTTCAAGCCTGTACGGAGCTACGTTCTACACGCTGATCGGTGCTCACGGCTTGCACGTGGCCGCGGCCGTCGGCGCTCTGGTCTTGGTCTTAGTTAGGGCTTTGCACGGAGCTTATTCGGCGCAGCAGCACACGGCCGTGACACTGATTCGCATGTACTGGTTCTTTGTCGTGGGCATCTGGCCGGTGCTCTATTTTGCGAAAAGAAA
>CAZGRP010000013.1:36894-69133 GCA_964527995.1 uncultured Cytophagia bacterium
TCACAGTTTCAGTGAGACATCGATGTCCCAGTTGTCTCATGCCTGTGGCAATGGCCCATCCTTGGCCCAGAAGCGCGCTGCGCCTGTTTTGTAAAAACAAGGAGTTAGGATAGGAACTTTTTGGCCAGATGGCGGTCCTTCTGTGTTGGCTGGCACAGCTGTTGCAAATGCGTCGGTGATGGCTCAACTAGCTCGGGCAGGTCGATGACACGCAGGCGGGTTCTGATTGGGAGCACGGAACCAACGGTTGTCACGCTGCTTGGTGAATTGGTTCAGCAGAGAGGCTTGGAATGGGATGCAGTCGAAACCAGTGCCGATCTGCTACTGCAGCTCCTGGAGTCTGATTATGAGTTGGTAGTGCTCGATCTCGATCTTCCTTGTGCCGGAGATGCGAAGATGGTGGGAGTTCTACGCCGCATACGGCCGAAGATCCCGCTGGTGGTATTGTCGAGCAATCCGTCGGTGGAGCTGGGAGGGCGTGTGGTTCAAGAAGGAGTCGCGTACTACTCGGTGAAGCCGGTGGCGAAAGAAACGCTGCAAGAAGTGCTGGATGCGCTCCTGGCACAGCCTCCCTGATGCATGCCGGCGAGGCATTGAAAGGCTGAATGGAAAATGCCAAGTGCGGAGCTCAAGTGCTGATGCCCCCGGCCCGGTTTAGCCATTCTCCGGCTTTCGTCTTGCGTTTTCCAGTCTGCTTGTTGCACTGGTGCAGCATCCCTTTGGCTGTCGGGACAAACGATCAGGAGGTCAAACTATGCGAAGATTTGTCACGATTGTGCTGTTGACCTTCGCGCTGGCCCTGCTGGGTGCCCAGGATGTGGGTGCTCAAGCCACTTATGTCGGGACAGAAACCTGTAACAACTGTCACGGCAAGGAGTCCAACTTCGCAGGCAACCAGTGGGCGACCTGGGTCAACACGAAGCACGCAATGAAGTGGCGCGATCCGGATGAGGGGATCGGTGTGGTTTCCGGGGCCAGAGACGCCTTCATGAACAATCTGGACCTGTCGACCGATCCGGACTTTGCTGCGTTCGGCACCAACGCACCAAAGCTGAGCTATGACAACACCGATGCAAAGGATCCGGCCGACGAGACCAGTGGCTATCGGGTCACTATCGGCACCACGACCTATGTGGTGAACTACACCCTCGGCGGTACTGGAGACTGGAAGCAGCGCTACATGACCAAAATCGGCAACAGCATCTACATCCTGCCGATCCAGTACAACGAGAAAACGGCCGACTGGGTGACCTACGATCCCAAGGACTGGTACGACTCGAGCAACCAGCCTCTGGCGGCGCCTCCCAAGGACGCCTCCTACGAGCGCCGCTGCATCGGCTGCCACGCGGTCAATCCCGTCGTGTCCTTCGACCAGTCGACCGGTGAATGGACCGCCACCAAGACGGAACGAAACGTCGGATGTGAGGCGTGCCATGGGCCGGGAAGCGAGCACGCCAACACAGCTGATCCGACCAAGATCCTCAACCCCGAGCACGACCTGACGGATCTGAACCGCCAGCTCGAGGTTTGTGGTGCCTGTCACGGCCGCGGCAAGAGCCAGGCGGTACTGGGTGGCGAGAACCTCGGTTACCCGTACAATGACACGGAAGGTCATTATCGTCCCGGGTTGGTGTTGGCCGATTTCTACACGCAGACGATCAACACCTCGACCATGTGGCCTGACCTGGAGAATTCCAAGAAGCATCATCAGCAGTACATCGATTTTCTGAGCAGCCCGCATGGCGCCTACGATCCCAACAAGCCATGGGTCGACCTGACCTGCTTCACATGCCATGACCCACACGGGGATACCCCGAACGAGCACATGGTGCGTGACAAGCTGGATGAAGACGGCCTCATTATTCCAACCGACGTGGACAACAACACCCTCTGCCTGGCGTGTCACTCCACGCATGGTGATTTCTCCCTGATCTCCAAGGAGATGGTGCTCGATCCAACCGGTGCCAATCTCGATACCATCAAGGCTGTCGTAGAGACGCACACGCGGCACCCGTACGATCCAGAGGGCACCGGCACGAGCCGCTGCACCAAGTGCCACATGCCAGAGGTGGCCAAGTCAGCGGTTCCGTACGATATCCACGGGCACACCTTCCATCCGATCGGTCCTGAGAAGACGCTCGAATTCCAGGCGCAGGGCGGCATGCCCAACTCCTGTGCCGTCTCCTGCCACCGTGCCGGGGATGCAGGTGCGCCGACGTTCGGGATTGTCGACGCCAGCCTGACCGATTGGAGCGAACAGAGCGACGTCGCCTTGGCTGACACGCTGAAGAAATTCTTTGGTACTGGTGGCTACTGGTGGGACACCGATCCGTCCAACAACAACGTCGGTGTGCTTTCTGCTGTTCGCACCGACAACATGCCCACCGTGGATGGCGACGATTCCGATCCGGTCTGGGCCACGGCTCCGGCGCTGCAACTCCCCAACGGCGCCACGCTGAAAGCGGCCTACAACAATCAGAAGATCGTCATCCTGGCCAAGTGGAATGACCCGACCATGAGCATGACCCGCGGCGGTTCGTGGCAGTACGTCAACGGCAGTTGGGTGAACACCAAAGCCACCCAGGAAACCGGCGCGAACGAAGACCGCTTCAATATCTTGTGGAACATCAACGTGTCGGAGTTCGATGTCCGCGGATGTGCCGTCAAGTGCCACGGCCCACAGGGTGAAGAGGATGATGCCTATCTGGAAATCCCTGGCGAATACGCCGACATGTGGCATATGAAGGCATCACGGGCGCTGCCGGCAATCAGCTCGGCGCAGTCGGGAACGCTGACCTTCAGCACGAACGATCCCAGTGATACGCATCAGGTCACCGGCGGCACCATCATGCTGAACGGCTACGCCGATGACAAGGTGGTGGCGGCCCGGCTCGATCCGGTCTATCCGTTTGATCCGGAGGATGGCGGCCGCCACGGCGACAGCGGCACCGCTCCATTCCGCCACAACCGCAACGCCGACAAGACCGCTCCGATGTATATGGAGAAGGCCCCGGCCGACTACATCGACGGCATGGTCCTCTATCAGAGCGAGATCGACAATGGCGAGGCGGTGGAGGTCGCGACCTTGAGCGCCTCGGACGTGCAGCAGTATTGGGATGCCTATGCCGCCGTCCACGCCGTGGTGCCGGAGCGGATCATGCAGACGCCCGCGGGCAGCCGTGGCGATGTGCATGAGGCGGCCATCTGGAAGGATGGCGTGTGGACGGCTGAGTACGAGCGTGACCTGGTCACGGGCAACGCCGACGACGTCCAGTTCGACGATCTCACCAAACCCTACTATTTTGGCACGGCGATCATGAACAACGCCGGCGGTGATAACCACGACTTGCGCGCTCGCCTTGCGGAGTTGCACTTCGAAGAGTTCGTCTCGGTGGCGGACCGTCCCGCCAAGGGTGTGCCGAGCCGCTATGAGTTGGCGCAGAACTACCCGAATCCGTTCAACCCGCAGACGATGATTCGGTTCTCGATCCCGAAGGCTGGCAAGGTCTCGTTGAAGGTCTACAACCAACTGGGTCAGACCGTAGCCATCCTGGTTGACAAGTACATGCAGCCGGGACAGTATCAGACCCTGTTTGTGGCCAACAACTTTGCCTCGGGAATCTACTACTATCGCCTGGAGGTGAACGGGTTCTCAGAGACGCACAAGATGGTGCTGTTGAAGTAAGGGTGTTTCGCCTGGGAGATTATTCTCCGGCTCCATCACCCAGGCAGACAAAAAAAAGCCCCGGGAGGTTTCGACCTTCCGGGGCTTTTTCGTTCAGACGACGAGCGGCGGCCACACGGCCGAGGTTGCTTGACATTCAACTTTTCAAGGTCTATTTTATCAACGAGGTCACGCAAAGGGGCTCAATCTTTTTCGCTTCGATGGCGGCGGCGCTGGCAATGCACGGGCCGGCGGTCCAAGAGGCAGGGCGTTTGGCTCTGATCGGTTGCCGCTCCCGCGCCGGCCGAACGTGGTCCTATGTCTGCGGTTCGCTACGAAGCGCCAGGTACGATTGTTGCACGAATACTCGCTTCGGAGTAGCCGGAGGTGCCAGGAGCTGAACATCGCCGAGATCATGCGACGGTTGGCCTGCGCCCGGGGTTTTCGTGCACGAGGTGAGGTGCTATGCGTATCAGTCCTTTTTATCACCGCCTCGACTTCAAGATCATCGTCGGCTTGATGTTCGCCTTGATCGCTGTCGGACTTCCCTTCCTGCTTGCCTTTTACAACTTCCACAAGCACCAACTCATCGACAGCCTGCAGGAGTCGACGACCAACCTGAGCCGACTGGTCGTCGGCAGCCTCGAAGCCGCCATGCTCAAAAGACAGCCGCATTTGCTCAATGCTGAGGTGAAGCGCCTTTCGGAGCAATCGCACGTCGAGCGGATCATGATCCTGAACAAGAAGGGCGAGGTGCGCATCTCGTCGGACCCGGAGATGATCGGCCATGTGTATCACAACAAGTCCGACCCCACCTGCCTGGTTTGCCACCAGTACTCGCCTACAAGGCGGAAGAATACCGCCATCGTCCGCAACGAGAAGGGCGAAGAGAGCTTCCGCAATATGAGCCTCATCTACAATCAGCCTCGCTGCCACGGCTGCCACGATCCGGCGCAGCCGATCAACGGGGTCCTGGTGATGGACCTGTCGATGGCGCAGAGCCGGGCTCAGCTGTCTTCGAGCGTCCGCACCATTGTTCTGATGGCCTTTGTCATGGTCCTGGTGACGATCGCCGTGTTGGTGCTGCTCGTGCACCGGTTGATTCTGCGGCGCATCAATCGCTTCACCGACACAACAGAGCGTATCAGCGCCGGCCAGCTCGATGAGGTGATCGAATTCCAAGAGCCGGACGAGATTGGTCACCTGGCCCGCAGTTTCAACCGGATGACGGCTCATCTCAAGGAAACCCTGAGTGAGGTTCAGCGCCACAAAGAGTACCTGGAGCACCTCATGAACGGGATTACAGACGAGATTGTGGTGGTCGATCGCGACTACAGCATCGTCGCTGCCAATGAAGCCTTCTTGCGGACATGCGGAAGCAGCCGAGATGGCATCGTCGGCCACAAATGCTATGCAGTCGAGCCGCATGGCAGGTCGGGCTGCAGCCCCTATGTTGCCAACGGCTGCCCGGCTCGTGAAACGTTTCGCACCGGCAACCTGCAGACCACCCTGCGCACCTATCTCGATTGCAGCGGCCGCGAGCGCTATGTCGAAATCTACTGCTCCCCGCTGCACGACAAGAGCGGCGAGATCTTCCAGGTGATCGAGGTTCGCAGGGATATCACCGAGCGCAAGCAACTCGAAGACCAGCTGATCCAGTCCGAGAAACTCACTTCGATGGGGCGGTTGGCGGCAAGCGTTGCCCACGAGATCAACAATCCCCTCGACGGCATCCAGAATTGCCTGGCGATCATCCGGAAGCACCCGGAGAACAAGGCACAGGTGCGCGCCATGCTCGATCTGATTTCCGAGGGCATCAGCCGCATTGCCCTGATCATTCGCCGACTGCTGATCTACACGCGCCACCACACACTGAGCAAGGAGGCAATCGATGTGAACGAGGTGGTGGAGAAATCCATTCTGCTGGTGCGCCACAAGCTGGAAGACCAGGGAGTGGAACTAAGAACCGATTTCGACCGGGCGCTGCCGAGGGTGCATGGGGATCCGTATCATCTTTCGCAAGTCTTCATCAACATTCTGATCAACGCTTCCGACGCCGTCGAAGGCAGAACCGATGGGTCGATCGCCATTCAGACTCGGGCATCCCGCCGCGCTGAGCACGCGGTGGAAATTTGCATTCACGACAATGGCTGCGGCATTCCGCCCGAGAATTTAGATCGGATCTTCAGTCCGTTTTTCACTACCAAAGATGCTGAGAGGGGTACGGGGCTGGGGCTGTCCATCAGCAAGAAGATCATCGAGGAACATGACGGCGAGGTCACCGTCGAGAGCGTCGTCGGGCGGGGAACGACGGTGTGCATCACCCTGCCAGTGAGTCACGCAGAGGTGAACCGATGAAAGGAAGAATCCTTGTTGTGGACGACGAGAAGCTGAAGCGCGTCACCCTGAAGACGCAGCTTGAGGACGAAGGCTACGTCGTTGAGACGGGCGAAAATGCATTCGTCGGCCTGGAACATCTTCGTTCCAACAGCTTCGACGTTGTCATCACGGATCTGCGCATGCCCTCCATGGACGGCCTGACGTTCCTTCGCGAAATCAAGAAGCTCTCTCCCGGCACCGAGGTGATCATGATGACGGCCTACGGTTCGATCGAGAACGCCGTCGAAGCAATGAAAGAAGGTGCCTACGATTACATCACCAAACCCTTTCCTTACGAGGAACTGTCCATCAAGCTGGAACGGCTGATGGAGCACCGGGAAGGGCGTGAGGAGATCGAGGCGCTGCGGAGGAAAATCGAGTCCCAGTACGGCTACCAGAACCTGATTGGCCGTTCGTTGCCCATGCGCATGGTGTTCGAAAAGGCTGAGATGGTGGCCGACAGCGACGTCACGGTCCTGATTCAGGGGGAGACCGGCACCGGCAAGGAAATGCTCGCAAACGCTATCCATTATAACAGCTCTCGCCGGCACGGCCCGTTCGTGAAGCTGAGTTGTGCCATTCTCAACCGCGACATTCTGGAAAGCGAGTTGTTCGGGCACGAAAAAGGTGCCTTCACAGGCGCCCTGCGCCGCAAGCGCGGCCGCTTCGAGCTGGCCGACGGCGGCACGATCTTCCTCGACGACGTCGACGATATTCCCTTCGATCTCCAGGTGAAGTTGCTGCGCGTCATCCAGGAGAAGACCTTCGAGCGCGTTGGCGGAGAACAACCTTTGAAGGTCGATGTGCGCCTGATCTGCGCCACGAAGAAGGATCTCCTCAAGATGGTCGGTGACGGGGCCTTCCGCGAAGATCTCTACTATCGCCTCAACGTGGTCAAGATCGAGCTCCCTCCTCTGCGCGCCCGAGGCGACGATGTTCTCCTTCTGGCTTCGCACTTTCTCGAACGGCTGAGCAAGGAGCAGGACAGGCCGGCGAAAAGACTCTCTCCGGATGTCCAACGGATCCTGTTACGCTACCAGTGGCCGGGAAACGTCCGTGAATTGCAGAACGTGATCGAGCATGGCGTTGCTCTGTCTCGGGCAGACACCGTCTGCGTTGAAGACCTGCCGGAATACCTGCAGCGGACAGGGACCGGGCCAGAGGTCGCCTCGCTGTCGTTGAACGGCGAGCAAAAAGTGAATTTCGCCGAGGTCATCCGCGACACCGAAGCCCAACTCATCTTCTGGGCCTTGGAGCGAGCTGGCGGGAACCAGGCCAAGGCGGCCGAGCTGTTGAGCATCCCGAGGACGACCCTGCGAGACAAGCTCGCATTGATCAAGTCTCGCAAAGATGCAGACCGCCGCTGACGGATTGAGCCCCGTGGGTGGCGAATCACCGTCACCTCGACTCGCTTGTCCAACCTTTCTTGAATCAAATACTTACAACGATCTACCCTTTTCCTGCGGACGGCGTGCCGTCACTGAGGCGGTGATTTATCCCCGCGACGGTATCTGGCAGGCACGGACGATGTGCCACAACACTCAGGTTTTTATGTAATTAGGGCAATTGCCTCCTGCTGGCACAGTTTTTCCTTCCCCCAAAGCCCGGTTTAGTTAGTGCGAAGCGAGGTCGATCGGGTACGACATGATCGGATGACGCTGGCTTTCTTGGTGAACTGAAGGAACTTGAATGTCTCGCACGCTACGAATCGCAGCTCTGGCAGTTTTCTTTCTGGTGTCGGTTGTCGGGTTCTTTGGTGCCAGGGGCGGTGAAGAACAGCAACCCATCATCTACAGTCACGAACAGCATGTCACCGAACTGGAAATGGAGTGCCTCGACTGCCATACGCGCGCCAAGATCGCTGCCCGGGCGACGATCCCCAACATCGAGGTGTGCGGCGATTGTCACTCTGACACCGAAACGGACAACGTTGAGGAGCGCAAGGTGGGGCAGTATGTGATCGATGGGAAGCGCATCCCCTGGCGGCAGGTGCATCGTGTTCCGGACTACGCCTACTTCTCCCATCGCCGTCATGTCGCCCTGGGCGAAATCGAATGCAGCACGTGCCACGGCGATGTTGCGAACATGAAGACGCCGTTCGTGCGACCATTCCGCCCGATCAAGATGTCATGGTGTATTTCATGCCATGAAAAACGCTCCGTGACCAACGACTGTACCGCCTGCCATCGTTGAATCGACCGAGGTAGCGCCCTTCGAGCGGTAAAGGAGGAGTCGAGTTGGATATCTCTCGTCGAGAGTTTATGAAGCTGTTGGGGTTTTCGACGACCGGAGTTGCGCTCGGTATCTTCGGGGCAGACAGTCTGCTGTCGATCCCGGATAAGGTTTTTCAGCGCGCAGCCGCAGGGCCCGGCATCGAAACCTGGAAGGCGTCCATCTGCACTCTTTGCGGCGGCGGCTGTGGTGTGCGCGTCCGCCGAATCGATGGCATCCCGGTGCGGGTGGCAGGCAACCCTCTCTATCCGATCAACCGCGGCGCCGTGTGCCCGCGTGCCGAGGCCGGCATCGAGCTGTTGTTCCATCCGGATCGGCTGCGGCAGCCTTTGAAGCGTGCCGGCGGCCGCGGCAGCGGCGCCTGGGAGCCTGTGTCCTGGGAAGAAGCGCTTGCCACTCTGGCCGATCGGCTCCGCAGCCTGCGTGCGAAGGGCACGCCGGAGCGCTTGGTCGTCGTAAATCGAGACGTCGGCACTGCGCTGACGGGCCTGTTGGAGAGATTCCTCAAGTCGTTTGGCTCGCCCAACCTGCTCTGCGCCAATGACGGACAGATCAATGCCGTCGCCTCGACAGTGACCCACGGCTGGCAGTGGCCTGTGGCGTACGACCTCCTCAACACCGCCTTCGTACTCAACTTCGGTGGCAACTTTCTCGACGATGGACCGTCGCCGATACGATTCAACCAGATCTACTCGCGCTTGCGGAACCGCCGCGACGGTGGCCGCGCCCGCATCGTGCACATCGATTCCTTCATGTCGCGGACCGCGATCCAGTCGAGCGAGTGGGTGCCGGTCCAGCCGGGAACGATGGCGGCGTTGGCCCTCGGTATCGCCCATGTCATGATCCGGGACGGTAGCTTCGACCGGGAATTCGTGCGGCGGCAGTGCTTCGGGTTCGAAGACTGGCGGGACGCCAAGGGAGTCCGACACCAGGGTTTTCGCCGTCTGGTGGATGAGAACTACTATCCGGAGAAGGTCTCCAATATTACGGGTGTGCCAGGCAGGCAGATCATCGATCTCGCCCGCCGCTTTGCTGCGGCGGAACCGGCGCTTGCGTTGGCCGGCGGTCAGGCGGCCAACAGCACCAATGGCCTGTATACGCTTTGGGCGATTTACTGCCTCAACGCGCTCAAAGGAAATCTGGATCGCGAGGGAGGGGTGCTGTTTCCGCTGCCGTTGAAGCCATCGCGACTGTCCCCGGTGCCCCTGGATGCGACCGCCCGCCGCGGCCTGAGTCGACCGCGTGTCACGAGCGCCGGCAATGAGCTGTCGCTTGCCTTTCCTTCGGCCGAGGGTCTGGCCGATGCCGTGCTCGAAGGCAAGCCCTATCCCGTCGACACGCTGGTGCTGGCCAGCGGCGATCCGCTGTTCGAGTCGGCGGATCAGAAGAGATTTGCCGAGGCGCTGCGGAAGATACCTTTTATTGTCGCATGCACGCCGTTTCTTAACGACACGGCTTCCTTTGCTGATTTGATCCTTCCAGACCACGTTTTTCTTGAGAAGTGGGACGCCAGCATCAACGTGCACGGCGTGGAGTTTCAGCACTTTGGCGTGCAGCAACCGGTGATCGAGCCGCTCTACGACACGCGTCAGACCGGCGACGTGTTTCTGGAAATCTCCCGTGCGCTGGGGGGAAGTGTGGCCGCTGCGCTGCCCTGGCAGGATACCCAGGCCTATCTGAAGACGCTGGCCCGGGGTCTCTTCGACTCCGGCCAGGGTACCGTGGTTTCTGAGACCGTGGAAGTTTCGTGGATCGAGTTTCTGAAGAAGCGTGGCTGGCAGCCGGTGCAGTACGCCACCTTTGAAGACTTCTGGTCGGTGCTGCTGGAGAAGGGGGGATGGTGGAATCCTTTCTATCGGCCGGTCAAGCGGCGCCGACTTTTCCTGACGCCCTCCCGCAAATTTGAATTCTATTCTCAGCGGCTGCGGAACGAGGTCGAGCGTCTCACTGGCCGCCAGGCAGGGCATGAACTGTTCCGCCGCTGGCAGGTCGATGCGCGCGGCGATCTGCTGTACCTACCCCACTACGAGACGCCACGATTTGGTCGCAATGGGATTCGATTCCCCTACCACTTGCTGACCTTCAGATTGCTGGCAAGTCCGCAAAACTGCGGCGCGAACCTGGCCCTTATGCAGGAGCAGGCTGGGGTGCACACGCGGCGCTACTGGCATCCATGGGTTGAGATCAACCCTGATACAGCGGCACGTCTGGGCATTCGAGATGGCGACTGGGTCAATGTGATCTCGGTCAATGGTCGTATTCAACTTCGCGCTCGTGTCGTTCCCACGGTAATGCCGGAAGTGGTGGCGGTTCCCTTTGGTTTTGGCCAGAAGCGGCCGAGCTTTGCCGGGAAGGTCGTTGTGGCCAACCCGCAGGAGATCTTCAGCGGCGATACGGATCGGCTCAGCGGCCTGCCGTCGCTGATCTCAACCAAGGTACGCATCGAAAAGGCGAAGAAGGTGGAGCGGAGGGTCCATGCCTAGGTGGGGAATGGTCATCGATCTGAATAAGTGTACCGGCTGCGGCGAGTGCGTGGCGGCCTGCAAGATCGAGAACAACGTCGCGATCGTCGGCCCCGAAGAGTCTGACCGGGGTCGAACCATGCTGTGGATGGACATCATTACCATGGTCGACGGGGAATACCCGCATGCGAAAGTGCGCCAGATTCCGCGGCCGTGCTTCCATTGTGATAACCCACCGTGTACCAAGGTTTGTCCTGTTCGCGCCACCTACCTGGACGAAGAAGGTATCGTCGCGCAAATCTTTCCCCAGTGCATCGGCTGCCGCTACTGCATGGCGGCCTGCCCGTACACGGTGAAAAGCTTCAACTGGTACGCTCCGTACTGGCCTAAAACCATGGCTGCGAGCCTCGACCCGGATGTTTCGGTTCGGCCCGTAGGTGTCGTTGAGAAGTGCACCTTCTGCGTTCATCGCCTTCAGAAAGCTCGGGAACAGGCCCGAGCCGAGAAGCGCGAGTTGCGCGAAGGGGATTACATTCCAGCCTGTGTGGAAAGCTGTCCGACCCAGGCCATCGCTTTCGGCGACCTGGAAAATCCGGAGAGCCAGGTTTCGAAGCTGATCAAGAGTCCACGCACGTTCCGGCTTCTGGAGGAGTTGGGGACAGAGCCGAAGGTGTATTACCTAACCGAGACCGAGTGAGATGCAGACTGTAGACCGATCGCTGACGGACGACGACCTGTTTCGCTCTATCGAGTCTACCGGACCCGGCTTCTACTGGGCCGTGGCCGCCCTGCTTGCGGTGATTGCCTTTGCTCTGACGACTTACTACCGGCAGATCATCCTCGGCCTCGGCGTGACGGGATTGGCCCAGCCGGTGTCCTGGGGGTTCTACATCATCGACTTCGTTTTCTTCATCGGTATCAGCCATGCGGGTACCCTGATCTCGGCTATCTTGAGACTTTCGAAGGCTGAGTGGCGCCGGCCGATCACCCGAATGGCGGAAGTCATCACCGCCATCGTCCTGGCCATCGGTGGGCTGCATCCGATCATCGACCTGGGCCGTCCGGATCGCATGCTGCATCTGGTTACCGGCGGCCGACTGCAATCGCCTCTGCTGTGGGACGTCACCAGTATCACGGCCTACTTTGCCGCCAGCACCGTCTACCTCTATCTGCCGGCCATTCCCGACATCGCCATCCTGCGCGATCGCGGCACCCGGCCGCGGTGGTTGTACGAGTTTCTGGCCTGGGGATGGCGTGGTACACCCAAGCAGCGCCACGTCCTCGAGCGCGCCATCAACATCCTCATGGTCATGGTCATCCCGATTGCTGTTTCAGTCCACACGGTCATCTCCTATATCTTCGCAATGACGGTGCAACCGGGCTGGCACAGCACCATCTTCGGCCCCTATTTCGTTACCGGTGCGATTTTTTCGGGCATTGCAGCCCTGCTCATGGCGATGCTGGTCTTCCGCAAGGTCTATCATCTGGAGCGCTATCTCAAGGAGATCCACTTCAAGTACCTGTCGACGCTGCTGTTGATCATGTCCTTCCTCTGGTTCTACTTCACCTTTTCGGAGTACCTCACTACCTACTACGGCAATGCCCCGGATGAGATGAGGGTCTTCATGTACAAGTTTGTCGGCTCGTTCGCGCCTTACTTTTGGCTGATGGTGGTGTGCAATTTCGTGGTGCCCGTCACTTTGCTGAGCAATCGGAGGACCCGCACACTCACTGGCATCTTCATCGCCTCGGCCAGCGTGGTGATCGGTATGTGGCTCGAACGTCTCATCATCGTGGTGCCGTCGCTGGCCAACCCCCGGCTGCCGTATCCCACCGGCATCTACATCCCGACGCTGACGGAGTGGAGCCTTCTTGCCGGGGCAACCGCCGTGTTCATGCTTGGCTTTCTGCTGTTCGCCAAGTTCTTCCCGCTGATCTCGGTCTGGGAGGTGCGAGAAGGCCGAGAGACCAGTGTCAAAGAGGTGGCCCAGCGCCTGCGCTCCTACCTGCCGGATGCGCCGTCGGAAGAGCAGCTTACCGAGTCGTTAAAGTAGGGTTCTGAGAGGGTCTGTCCAAATGAGCAAGAAAGCGATTCGCATCCTCCAGATTGCCTCGATCACCTACATCTGGATTTTTGTTCTGGCCGTGGACGGCTGGATCCTCAGCCTTCTGCGCGTTGCCAAACGGCTGCACGATGCGCTCAACGCCTCCGTGGCCATCAGCATCGTAGCCATTCCGCTTTTTCTGACGATCGCCGGTGTGCTGACGTATGTCTTCGTTGGTCTGAGGCGTCACGAGTTCGACCCGGATGAAGTCGCAGGGTCGCACCCACAGCCCGGCACGAAGTAGGCGGGTCTCTGGATTGCCGTCAGCGGCGACCGCCGGCCGGGGCCAGCCTGGAGACGCTGTGACGAGGTGGAAAGACCTGGAGCCCAAGGTCAAGGAGTGAACCCATGTCGACCGTTCCGCTTTCAACTGTGAGATCCCGAACTTCCGCGACACGTCCGTTGTGTCAGCGGGTGGCGCTCGGACTTGGCTGGCTGGTGGTCATCGTGGTGGCTTTCGGGCTGGCACAAACCGTGCATGCCCAGCAGTTTCAAATGCCAGAGAATCCCCTGCGGGGCCGCCTGGTGTTCGAGGAGAAGGGGTGCATCACCTGCCATGCGATTCAGGGCGAGGGCGGAGAGATCGGTCCGGACCTTGGTCGCCGCCGTTTCTATGGAAGTGCACTCGACCTCGCCGCCGTGATGTGGAGCCACGCGCCGGAGATGTTCCGTCGCATGCGCGAGCTTGATCTGCCATTCCCTCGCTTCACCACTCAAGAAATGTCGCAGTTAGTCGCCTACCTGTACTACTTGCGTTATCTCGGAGAACCAGGGGATCTTTACCGTGGCCGCACCCTCGTCAAGACCAAGGGATGTCTGGTATGTCACACCGTTGGAGGAAAAGGCGGCGGGACGGCCCCCGCCTTTGACAGGCTGGCAAAGTATGTGTCACCCATCTACCTCGCCCAGGCGATGTGGAACCACGGTCCCGACATGGAGCAACGGCTGAAGAAGCTCGGTATGGAAAGGCCGAAGTTCGCCCCTGGAGAAATTGTCGATCTGGCTGCCTATATCCGCGAGGCGAGCCGGAGCGCCCGGCGTGAGCGGGTATACATGTCGCCCGGCAATCCGCAGCGGGGAGCGGCCTTGTTCAAGAGTAAGGGTTGTGCCACCTGTCATTCCCCTGGAAAGGACGGGAAGGTGCTGGCCGTGGACTTGCGCCAGCTGCGGTTCGACATGAGCGTCACCGAGATAGCTGGCTTGATGTGGAACCACGGCTCGGAGATGTACAAGCTGATGCGCGAGAAGAAGATGCGTTGGCCGCGCTTCTCTGGCGGTGAGATGGCTGACCTGATTGCCTATATCTACTTTCTCCGGTTTGCCGGAGAGAAGGGCGACGCAAAGACAGGAGCGCAAGTGTTGAAGGACAGGGGATGCACAGGCTGTCATGCCCTCGAGCCGGGCAAGCAAAGTGTCGGTCCCAATCTGGCCGAGGTGCGGAATATCACCTCCCCCATCGACCTGGCACAGGTGATGTGGAACCATGCGCCGTTGATGGAGGAACTGGTTGTGGAGAGACGTCTGAAGTGGCCGCAGCTTTCCGGGCGAGATATGGCAAACATTTTTGCCTTCTTGAACAAATCGGGATCACCCGAACACTAAACAGATCCAGCTACTCAGCCTACGGAGGAGACAATAGAAATGAAGACCTGGACTTGGTTTGGCGGCATCGTGATCCTTCTGTTTCTGAGTACAACCGTGCTGGCCCAGGATCAAGAGGTCAGTCACCGGTACGTGGGCAGCAAGAAGTGTCGTGTGTGCCACATGAAGCAGTACAAGTCCTGGTCGGCCACACGCATGGCGAACGCCTTCGAGCTTCTCAAGCCTGGAGTGCGTTCGGAGGCAAAGAAGAAGGCCGGTCTCGACCCCTCCGCCGATTACACCCAAGACCCCAAATGCCTGCAATGCCACACGACGGGGTACGGAAAGAAGGGTGGCTTCGTCAACCTCAAGGATACGCCTAAACTGGCCGGTGTCGGCTGCGAGATGTGCCATGGGCCAGGCGGCTCCTACCTGAAGCCGGAGTATATGAGTCTGAAAAATAAGAACTACAAGCGGGCAGATCTAGTGAAGGTGGGGCTTGTCAACCCGCCGACGAAGGAGACGTGCGAGTCTCTGTGCCATAACGCCAAGAGCCCGTTTTTCGACCCCAAGAAGCCGTTCAATTTTGAGAAGCGCAAGAGCGAGGGGACTCACAAGCATTACCCTTTGCGGTACAAGCATGAGTGACGGTTCTTAAGCGTCCGAGGGTGCACTCAGATCGGCTCCGCGCCACGGTCCCAGATTCCGAAAGAGCGAGTGGACCGGCTTGGGCATCGGAGCCTCTCTTTCTTGTGGATACGTTCTCTTCCGAATAGATCGATTGTGCGCGGGCCTCTGAGCGGTCCGCCAGGCTGATGGGAGAATCACCCAAACGAAGAGAAGCGCCATGCTCGCAGAAAGAGTGCACGACGAACCGACAGGCCGTATCGGCCTGGCGTGGGCACTGATGGTCGCACTGGTTTTGTCGACGACCCTGTACGCAGGTGCCCAGACCGATGGTGACATGGCCACAGCCGGACGACGGGTGTTTGTGGAGAAGGGGTGTGTCCAGTGCCATGCTATTTTCGGTGAAGGGGGAAAGGTGGGGCCGGACCTGGGGAAACAGAAATTCTACGGCAGCTACATCGACCTGGCCGGAATGATGTGGAACCACTTTCCGAAGATGTGGGCCGCCATGCAGAAGAAGCGCCTGCCGCAGGCCGCATTGACCAGCGACGAGATGGCGCAGCTTGTGGCGTACCTGCTGTCCATGCGCTACCGCGGTGAGCCCGGCAATGAATTCCGCGGCCGCAAGCTGCTTCGATCAAAGCGCTGCCTCTCGTGTCATAAGCTCGGAGGAGTTGGCGGCGATCTCGGACCCGACTTCAGCAAGATCAAGGAGTATGTGTCGCCACTCCGGCTGGCCGAGTCGATGTGGAATCACGGGCCCAAGATGTTGAAGACATCGAGCGAGCGGAAAGTCAAATGGCCGAAGATCTCTGGAAGTGAGATCGTCGACATCGCGGCAGCGATCCGCGCTTCGATGGCACCGACCACGGTACCGGCTGGATCCTTCAGGCTCGGCGATCCTGCACGAGGCCGCCAGCTTCTTAAGGAGAAAGGCTGCCTGACATGCCATGCCATCCGCGGCGAAGGTGGTAAGGTGGGCCCGGATTTCGCCAGCCTGGAACTGCGCTACAGCGTCACCGAGCTCGCCGGCAGGATGTGGAACCACGGCCCGGCCATGTGGAAGGCAATGCAACAGACCGGCGTCCAACCGCCGACGTTCCAACAAGGGGAACTGGCGAACATCCTGGCGGCGCTTTACCAGATTCGGCTTAACGATGTTCCGGGCACCCAAGAGCGGGGTCGCGCTGTGCTCGAGAAGAAGAAGTGCCTGTCGTGCCATTCTTTGCATGGGAAGGGTGGGGAGACGGCACCCGACCTGGCCGAGGTGAAAGGGCTGGATTCGCCTCTGGAGATGGTGACGGCGATGTGGAACCATGCCCCGAAGATGCGGGAGATGGTCGTTCGCAAGAAGCTTCCCTGGCCGAAGTTCGGCGAGAACGAGATGGGAAGCCTCTACGTCTATTTGCGGGCGGAGCGGCAGCAGGCACAGGTGCGGACGCCGTAGGTGCCAGGAAGGAATCCAGGTCGACCCGAAGAAGTGAATATCTGACAGACCCAAGACCCCAGGAGGCCTGCACAGCGTTCCCGCAGCCAGGCCTCCTGCGAGCTTCAGAAAGGTTCGCCCTCCTCGCTCCGTTCTTCACCGGAGCAGAATCATCTTGCGAGTTTTTGTGTAGTCCTTCGCCTCGAGCCGGTAGAGGTAGGTGCCCGAGGGCACCACTCGGCCGAGCGCGTCCTTGCCATCCCACTGGATCGAGTACCTGCCCGCCGCAAGGTCAGCTTCCAGCAGCCTGCGCACTTCCTGCCCCATCAAGTTGAAAACTCGCAGGGTGACACGGCTGCGCTCCGGAACCTGGCAGGCGATTTGGGTAGTGGGTTGAAGGGGTTCGGGTGGTTCTGCAACAGGGCGAAGGCCCTTGGCGCACCGTTCTCCGGCCTTTCGGCAACCGACGTGATGGTGCCGGGCTTGCGATACCAGCGGGCGTCACCCCTTGAGCTTTCCACGTCGAGCGTCGACACCGCGATGTCTATGTTGTAATCGGAATCGATATCGGCGAGTGCTGTCGGGAACGGCCGATCGACGTTGGCGTGGAGCCTATGCTGCCGCCGGACGAAGCCGCCGGCGATGTTCTCGCTCCAGCCGAACTCTTTTTGACCGCCGTCCCCATCGATGTCTGCCGCCGTCGTCCAGCTGATGCCTTCGTAGCGCGCAATGAAGTGCTCTACCCAAGCGGTTTTGGAGTTTTGGAACAATGGAGCGATGATGCGACCGATCCAACCGGAGCCGTGGTTGTCAAGAACGCGAAAAGCAGGCGACTGTGTCCTAGTTTTAGCACAGCTCTACATCCGCGTGTAAGCAAATGTTTTACAAGTTCTTGCAGCTCCTATCCTATGCTCTGCGATTTCGGAGCTGTCTTAATTTTCGGAAACGTTCTTAACTTCCCTCCTGCCGGGCTGGCCGTGGTACCGCCCACCCCATAAAAACAATAGGTTAGATTAACCATATTCTCCTCTTCGGATGGCTCGAAACGCGTCCGTGGCATATCAGTTGCACGACAAGCCGGCGATGCCTCATGCCGGCTCGTGATTGACCCGCTGTGAGCCAAGTTCCGCACGGGCGCCGGCACACCGTCCCGGGTTCCGCGGCGGAACACGGCCGGGTTCATCGACTGCCGGCGGGGCGACACGCATGCTGAAGACTCTGGTCGAGAGTGAACGTGTTCCAACAAGAGAGAGGATTCGGGTATGTGGCAATATGGCCATGAATTCTTGTTGCTGGCTTTCGCAACGGCCTTCTATGCCGTCATCGCATCTGTAGTCGGAGCGCGCCGGCGTCGACCAGACCTGATTGAGTCGGGGCAGAACGCCACCTTTGCTGTGACCTTCCTGTTGACGCTTGCCGTCCTGGCTCTGTTACAGGCTCTGATGTCGAGCAATTTCAACCTCGAATACGTCTATGGCTACACCAACCGTGCGCTGCCGGGCCTCCTGAAGGCCACGGCGTTGTGGGGTGGTCAAAAAGGTTCCCTGCTCTTCTGGGGCTGGTTGCTCTCCGTCTTTACCGCCGTGGCCGTGCTGGCCAATCGCCGCCGGCACCCCGAGTTGATGCCGTACGTGGTGGCGGTCGCATCGTCGATCATGCTCTTCTTTTTGATCCTGAATCTGTTTGTTTCTCAGGTCTTCGAGCGGTTTTGGAGACTGCCCAACGGCAGGGTGATTGCAGCGGTTTTCCAGCCGGCTGGCGGTGTTCCGTTTATGCCCCCAGACGGGCGCGGCCTCAACCCGCTCCTGCAGCACTGGGCCATGGCGCTTCATCCTCCCGTGCTCTACCTCGGCTATGTTGGTCTGACAATTCCGTTCGCCTTCGCTATCGCCGCTCTGATCACCCGGAGACTGGGCAACCAGTGGTTGCGGAGTATTCGCGTCTGGTCGCTGCTGCCCTGGTTCTTTCTGGGTATGGGGATGTTGTTGGGTGCCAAATGGGCCTACATGGAACTGGGGTGGGGCGGCTACTGGGCCTGGGATCCGGTGGAGAATTCAGCCCTGATGCCGTGGCTGGCTTCTACGGCCTTCATCCACTCGGTGATGATCCAGGAGAAGAAAAACATGCTCCGCATCTGGAACATGTTCCTCATCATTCTGGCGTTCATTTTGTCGATTTTTGGCACCTTCATCACACGCAGTGGCGTCATCTCGTCGGTCCACGCTTTTACCGAATCCAACATCGGCCCGTTTTTCTCTGGACTTCTGGTGATACTGACACTCTTTTCCTTTGGGCTTCTATGGTCACGCCGCGACCTCCTGAAGAGCGAAAATCATCTTGACTCCATCATGTCGAGGGAGTCGGCCTTCCTCGTGAACAACCTGGCGTTGCTGGGCGCCTGCTTCGCCGTCTTTTGGGGCACGATTTTTCCGATTGTCTCAGAGGCAGTACGCGGAGTGAAAGTGACGGTCGGGCCGTCGTTCTTCAACTCTGTGAACATCCCGCTGGCATTGTTCCTCCTTTTTCTCACTGGGGTAGGCCCGCTCGTCGCCTGGCGCAAGACCTCTGGTAAGCTGCTGCGCAAGATGTTCCTGAAGCCGACAATCGCCGCTCTGGTCGGGTTGGCAGTCATGGCCGCCGCCGGCGTGCGCGATTTCTACGCCTTGATATCGTTCTCTCTGTCGATTTTCGTGATCGGCACAATCATCGCCGAATTCCATCGCGGCGCCCGGGCTCGTGGTCGTACCCACGGTGAATCTTATCCCCTGGCGCTATGGCACCTGCTTCTGCGCAACAAACGTCGCTATGGCGGCTATGTGGTGCACCTGGGCATCGTGGTGATTTTCATAGGGATCACGGGATCTGCTTTCAATCGAGAGGTTGAGGGCACACTGAAAATCGGGGAGTCGCTCGACATCCAGAGGTATCGGCTTACCTACACGAACTTCATCAGGGGCGAGGATCCCAACAAGTTGATTTGGAAGGCTGAGATGGCTGTCTACCACGATGGCAGGCCTCTGGGCACGCTCCAGCCACAGCGGTTTTTCTACAAAGTCCAGCAGCAACCGACCACCGAGGTCGCCCTGCACAGCACACTGCGGGAGGACCTCTACGTCGTACTTGCCCAGTCCAATGAGGACAAGAGCGCCATCTTCAAAGTGTATCTCAATCCGCTGGTGCAGTGGGTGTGGCTCGGCGGCATGATCGTTGTCATCGGCAGCTTCGTTCTCTTTCTGCCCGACAGGGTCGGCCGTTCCCGCAAAGCGATTGCGCAGCGGCGAAAGCGCGCCAAGGAGCCCGCCCGATCGTAGCGGCAGGTACTGGAAATCAGAAACGGGTAAATCGTGGCCGCCCGCAGTTCGCGCGCTGCGTTACCCTTGCTGTCATTCCGAGGACGGCCGGAGGCCGGACCAGGAATCTCTAGCTTTCGGTGGAGTGACACCGTTTGATTCAACCCAGAAGTCCTTCGCTCGCCGGGCCCTGCCCGGTCTTGCTCGAAACGACAGCGGAGTAGTGGGCTGGCGGCGAGTGCCATCGCTTCCAATCTGCGCGCCGTGCAGCGCCGACTCAATGTTCAAGCTGAGGAAGGCTCTCCACGAGGTAGGGATCGCGGATGGGGAGGATGCTCTGCCTGCCGAGGGCTCGGAAAACAGCCCAGAAAAACACAGCCATGACGCCGACAAACGGGCCAATCTCCCACAGGCCGAGAGTCGGCGTGGGGCCGAACGTGACCGGCATCACCATGATAAACAGGTCGAGCCAGTGCCCGATCAGGATGATGATGGCGGTCTGCAGCATGATTTTGTCGTTGCGCTTGGTTGCCCGAGGCAGCAGGATGAGAAAGGGGACGAGCCAGTTCAACATGACATTCATGAAGGAGAGAGAGCCCCATCCGCCGAAGTGACGGAAGATGTAGTAGGAGGTTTCTTCCGGAATGTTTGAGTACCAGATCAGCATGTGTTGCGAAACCCACATGTAGACCCAGAAGAAGCTGAACGCGAGCAGAAGACTGCCCATGTCCCTCATGTGCGCGGTGGTAAAGATGTGGTCATACCCCATGCGGCGCAGGATGACCATAAAGACCGTGATCATCGCCAGACCGCTGAGAAACATGCCGCTGAGGTTCAGGAACGCAAAGACGGTGCTCTGCCAGTGAGGCTCGAGCGACATCACGAGGTCGACGCTTGCCATAGATGCCGTCAACACGCCCAGGACGATGAAGATCGCCGAGTTCCGCACATTGCGCCGGGTATGAACGACATCCCCGTCCTCGTCCTGCCTGACTGAATTTTTCACGATCACCCTGCTCAACACAATCCAGATCACAAAATAGCCGAACAGCCTGGCGATAAAGAATGGCTCGTTCAGCCAGGCGCGTTTGCCCTGGAGAACCGCATCCTTGGCCACGGCCGCCTCGTTGGTCCACTGATAAAGCGTGTGCATTCCAAAGATGAGCACGGCGGCGCCGATGGCGGCAACGGCCAGGGTGGAGGTCATTGCTTCGGGGATGCGGCGGATGGCTGTGCTCCAGCCAGCGTTGGAGACGTACTGCACAGCGATGAAGAATCCGGCGCCCAGCCCCAGACTCAGGACATAATACACGGCGATGAGAAAGTTCGGCCAGACACGCTCCGGAGCGGCAAACAGGCCCAGAATAAAGGTGAACAACCCGAAGGCCATCAGCGCCGCCAGCAGGCGCTTTACGGAAGATGATATTTCAACCCTTGGTAGCTCGCGGATCATGGTTGGCTCTCTTGCAGTTTTCTGACGTAGGAGACGGCCTGCCAGCGGTCAGTTCGGTCAATCTGGCCACCGTAGGCCGGCATGTTGTTGTAGCCAAAAGTGACAATGTAAAAGATCTGCCCGTCCTTGAGCCCGCGTGCATGGGGCAGCAGCAGGGACGGAGGCGGTGGAAAGCCGCGCTGGACCACGGGGCCGTCACCGCGGCCACCGGCGCCGTGGCAGACCTGGCAGTAGGTCTGGTAGATTTCTTTTCCGCGGGCGAGGTTCGCGGGATTCTGGTGGTCGAGGGGGCTCCGCAACTCCTCGCCGGCGCGTTCGAAGTCGGCCTGCGAAGGCCCATAGTGAAGGGGCGGCAAGCCCCGTGGAATCGTGCCCGCCGGAGGCGGCTGTTCGGTCTGTTGATGCGGCAGGTAGGGGTTCGGAGATTGGGCTTTATAGGCAACCGTGCGCGCCATGTCGGGGGTGTACACATAGTTCCGTCGATCCGGTTTTTGTCCTAGCGTCACCCGCAGCAGAAACAGAGCCGCCACATACACGAGCGTCGCGAAGATGAGCTTTTTCAATGCCAACCCTCCGCAAGATGTCTTGCTTCCAGCAGACCAAAACCCTGCCAAAGTTGCCGCAACGACTCTGGGTCAAAGGAGGCGTCCCGCTCTTCGATCGCCAGAACAAAGCGGTTGTCCGTGATGCCCTCGTACGGCAGCGCCTCCGTTTTCCCTGGAAAGAGCTTGGTGCGGAGGAACATGGTGAAGACAACGCCCAGGCCGCCGAAGAGAACCGTCAGCTCGAAAATGACCGGCAGGTATGCCGGCAGCGAATTGAACGGCTTTCCTCCGACGTTGAGAGGCCAGCTGATGGATTCGATCCAGAACTGAGCATAGAGCCCAAAGGCGAAGCCGAGCACGGCGAAGGCCAGACACACCCAGGTCAGCTTGCTGGGGCGCAATCCCATCGCCTGGTCGAGACCATGGACCGCGTAGGGAGTGTAGATGTCGTAGATGTCGTATCCCGCAGCGCGTGTGGCGCGGGTGGCTTCGAGAATGTCCGATTCATCGGCGAAGACGCCGAGGAACAACTGTTTGTCCATCATGATACCCCTGCAGCCTCGAGCCCAGGTTCAACATCTCTTGGTGCAGCAGCCACGGCCTCGCGCGGCTTCGGCCGGCGAGCGTAGCTCAAAACGCCCTTCACCTCGCCGATGGCAATGAAGGGAACGAAACGAGCGAACAGCAGGAAGGCGGTGAAAAACAACCCGAAGCTGCCCGCCAAAGTGGCGATTTCGATGATGGTCGGCTTGTACATGACCCAACTGGATGGAAGAAAATCGCGGTGCAGAGAGACGACGATAATGACAAAACGCTCCAGCCACATGCCGACGTTGATGAGGATTGAGATCAAGAAAACGGCGATGACATTGCGGCGGATCTTCTTGAACCACAAGAGCTGGGGCACAGCGACATTGCACACCATCATCGTCCAGTAGGCCCAGGCATAGGGCCCGAATGCGCGGTTGAGGAACGTGAATCGTTCGTATTCATTGACCGAGTACCACGCCAGGAAGATCTCGATGGCATAGGAAAGTGCAACGATGCCGGCGGTGACCAGAACGACTTTGCACATTTTTTCGATGTGGTCGATGGTGATGTAGTCCTCGTAGTGGAGCGTCGTTCGAGCGATCGTCATCAGCGTCAGCACCATGGCGAAGCCCGAGAAGATGGCGCCGGCCACGAAGTATGGCGGGAAAATGGTCGAATGCCATCCCGGGATGATCGAGGTGGCGAAATCCATGCTGACGATGGAGTGGACCGAGAGAACCAACGGCGTCGCCAGGGCTGCGAGGAGGAGATAGACAGTCTCATAGCGATGCCAGGTGCGCAGCGATCCGTTCCACCCGAGGCTCATCAGCCGATAGATGATCTTTCTGATTTTCGACTTGGTGCGATCGCGAAGCGTCGCCATGTCCGGAATGAGACCGATGTACCAGAAGACCATCGAAATCGTGAAGTAGGTGCCGATGGCAAAGAAATCCCACAGCAGAGGCGAGCGGAAATTCACCCACAAGGGGCCTCGAAAATTGGGATAGGGGATGATGAAGAAGAACAGCCACGGCCGGCCCATATGGATCAGCGGGAAGATACCAGCGCAGGTAACGGCAAAGATCGTCATTGCCTCTGCAGACCGGTTGATCGACGTGCGCCAGCGCTGCCGGAACAGATAGAGAATGGCCGAAATCAACGTGCCGGCGTGACCGATCCCGACCCAGAAGACAAAGTTGGTGATGTCAAACGCCCAGCCCACGGTCTTGTTCAACCCCCAGGTGCCGATGCCGGTTTTGATCTGGTAGGCCACCGCCGCCACACCGATCACCAGGACAGTGGACGAAGTGAGGAAGGCCAGCCACCACAGTTTCCCTGGACGTCGCTCGAGGGTCCTGGCGACATCATCGGTAACTTGTTCGAGGGATTTCGTCCCTTCGATGACAGGCTTTCTTAGCAGCGAGTATTGCATCGACATACGGTTGTGCTCTGCGTTTTCGATTAAGGTTTACGAATACGGACAGGCTCGCTATGCCTTCTGCTGTTGTCGATGACGGACCTTGGTCAGATAGCCCACCGTCGGTCGGATGTTCAATTCTTCCAGCATTCGGTAATGCCTTGGATTCTCCATCAGCTTCGAGATGCGGCTCTCGGGGTCGTTCGTGTCGCCGAACACGATCGCGTCGGCCGGGCAGGACTGCTCGCAGGCAAGCTTGATGTCTCCGTCTTTCAGGGGACGGTTGAGCCGTTTCGCTTCCGTTTCGGCCTCTTGAATGCGCTGCACGCACCACGAGCACTTCTCCATGATGCCACGTGAACGCGTCGTCACATCGGGATTGAGCACCAAGTGCTCCTCATCCTCTTTGCGCCAGTACTGGAACCAGTTGAAGCGGCGCACTTTGTAGGGGCAGTTGTTGGCGCAATACCGAATGCCGATGCAACGGTTGTAAATCTGCAGATTGAGCCCTTCGTCGCTGTGGACGGTGGCCAGGACCGGACAGACGCTTTCGCACGGAGCGTAGTCGCAATGATGGCACATCACCGGCTGGTGGATCACGTCGACGTCGCGGTCGTCACCTGAGTAATACCGGTCGATGCGGATCCAATGCATCTCGCGCCTGCGGTAGACTTCATCTTTCCCGACGACGGCGACATTGTTTTCTGCCTGGCAGCTGATCACGCAGGCTGAGCAGCCGGTACAGCGATTCAGGTCGATGGCCATGGCCCAGTGACGGCCGGTGTACTTGTGATCTTGGGGCCACAACTGCTCGACCTTGTGCTCGTAGTGGTTGCCGGAAGCCGGGTCCTCAATATAGGCGGCCAGGGTGGTTTCGCGAACCATGTTCCGGCGCCTGCCGCCAAGGTGCTTTGGCACGGTGATGGTCTGATGTGTCTGGGTGAACGCCAGATGCGTGCGTCGTCCCGTCGGCTCGATCGAAACGGTATTCTCAAACAGGATGCTCCGGGAAGTCTGGACTGCAAGAGGATAACCGTTCTTGCCGACCGTTCCGCCCTCTTCCACCGTGGGTTTGCTCAACAACCACTGGGGTCCGATCTTGGCGAAGCGGTCGGTGCCCTTGCGGCCATAGCCGACAGCGATGGCGACGACGCGCTCATGCTGTCCGGGCTGAATTTGAGCCGGGAGCTCGATGGCTACATCGCCGGCTGCAACTCGCAGGATGTCGCCTTCCTCGATGTTGAGGGCTGTGGCTGTCGCGGGCGCCAGACAAACATAGTTGTCCCAGACCGCCTTGGTCACCGGATCGGGTAGCTCATGGAGCCATGGATTGTGCGCGTGGCTGCCGTCCAGCATCCCCACCTTTTGGTAGAGCACCAGCGCAAAAGAGCCCGGTGGCGGAGCGGGGGAGAGCTTCAGAGGCTTTTTGGAGCCGATCTTGAAAGCCGAGACCGCTTCAGCCCGCGGTCGAACCCGTGCGTATCCGTCCTGAACGGCCTTGTCCCAGAATTTCTGAAAGGAAGTCTGCTTCTTTTGTCGCGGGAAGACGTGCCGCCGCCAGTGCGACTTGACGATCTCAAGGTCGCTGCGCGGTTCGCCCATCCACGCTACAAGAGCCTCGCTCAGCGAGCGCGTCTGGCCCAGGCGTGAGATCGCTGGCTGGGCCACGCTGACGACTCCGGACAGGACCTCGGCGTCGTCCCACGACTCCAGAGAGTGGGGAATAGGGCAGACGTATTTCGCAGACTCGGACGTTTCATCCAGATGCTCGGTAAAGGCGACGGTGACGGGCACTTTCTGGAGCGCTGCCGCAAACTCCTGGGCATGGGGCAGACTGTAGGCCGGATTGACACCCGCAATCAACAGTGCCTGCACCTTTCCAGCCTGCATCTTTTCGACGAGGTCGCGTACCGCCCGATCGTTGCCTTTCCAGTGCAGCGCGGGTACGGCGATGTCGAGCGTCTTGCCGTAATTTCCCAGCACATGGTTGACGAAGTTGACCGCCCGCTGCAGGCCGACGTCGTTCAGCCCACAGACAACCAGGCTTTTCCCTCGCGCCTGCCACAGGGTGTCGGCGATGTCATCGACGATGCTGTCGGGAACACGGGTCGTGGCCGATGGATCGCGCCAGGGTGGCGTGGCGACGCCCGCTTTGGCTGCCAGCCTCTCGGCGATCCGAAGGAGAACCAGAGCCCCCTCACCCGGAGTCACCTTGATCCGTTGATCGGCGTTGGAGCCGGTGAGCGACATGCGGCCCTCGAACTGGATGTGACGAGACAGCGTCGGCGGGTCGCCCGCCAGCGTGCGCCGGCTCGTGTACGCCTTCGTGAACTCCACGGGCGAAATCCACGTGCCGAGGAAATCGGCAGCGAAGCTGACGATGACATCCGCCCGGTCGAAGCGATAGTGAGGCAGCAGTCGTTTTCCATGCGTGTGCTCGTGGGCGTCCAGGATGGCAGAGTACGAGACCGGATCGTATTCAATATGCCCGGCATTTTCGTAGCGCCCCAGAAACTTCCGGATCACTTGCCGTGTGCTCGGGCTTGTCACGGTTCCGGTCAAAAGATAGACTCCAGCCTTGATCCGGGCCAGCTCGGCTTTGATGCTTGCGTCCACCTGATCCCATTCGGCCGGCTTGCCGTCGAGCAGCGGTTTCTGCAGTCGCTTCGAATCGTACAGGCTGAGCACCGTGGCCTGGCCGACCGGGCAGACGCCGCCCTTGGAGAGAGGATGCTGCGGGTTGCCCTCGATCTTGATCGGACGGCCATCGCGGACCTTGGCCAGGATGCCGCAGCGGGCGTTGCAGCCGCTACATGTTGTGGCGTACCAGAGGGATCTGCCGGGCTTGATCTCCTCGGGCCGCACCAGCAGCGGGATGGCCTTCTCCACCGGCGCGCGCGAGCAGGCCGCCAGCACGGAGCCCGCGACAGTGAAGCCGGCTGCTTTCAGGAAGGAACGGCGCGAAATCCCCGACTCAGAGGCCGCCGTCTCTTTGAACAACCGCCCAACGTCCACCGGCGGTGCCGGGAATTCGCTTTCCAGGCTCTTCTCGAACTCAGGAGTGTGTTCTCTCTCCTCGATGCCTTTCCAGTACGATCTCTCTCTGTCAGATGCCATCTTGGTCTCTTAGCAATTCATCTCCTGCGCGAAAATCAGAAGTGGCAAACGCCGCAACTGGTGGAGGCGTACCGGCCCTGCAGCTCCGGGATGCGGCCGCTGTTCACGGCACGGTGACAGTTGACGCACCATCCCATCGTCAGGTCCGACACCTGCGCAACCCGCTCCATGGTTTCAACAGGGCCGTGGCAGCGCTGGCAGGTAACGCCCGCGTTGACATGTCGCCGGTGGTCGAAATAAACGAAGTCGGGCAGTGCGTGCACGCGGATCCATTGGATCGGTCTGGGCGTTCGACTTGGGTCGTATTTCATCGTCGCCGTGTTGAACCCGACGGCGTCGTAGAGCTTCTTGAGTTCATCTGCCACCGGAATGCGCAATTCTCGGTTCTCCTTCTTGGCCTCCTGCTCAGCGATTTTGACCTTGTCCCAAGAGGCCGTGACGAAGCGGTGGCAGTTCATGCACGTGGCAGCCGGTGGTATACCAGCGTGGCGACTCTTGTCCGCGGTGTCATGGCAATAGAGGCAGCGGATCTGCAGGTCGCCGCTGTGGAGCCGATGCGAGAAGGCGATGGGTTGCGGCGGCGCGTATCCCTGGTCGACGCCGGGAAGATTGATGTTCACGCTGCGCGCGTAGATTACGGTCCCGGCAATGAGTGCAAGCAGAAGAATAATTGCGATATTCTGACGCGTCATCTTTTCCTTCGATCCGGTTGCTTAACCCTGGCGGTTCACGCGATAGCGGGGTCATGCCCCCGGCATCGCATCTCCAGACCTAGGCCTCCACCGCCTCGACCTGTTCCGGCTGCAGTGCAACAGCAGCTTCGGTTCTCTTCAAGAGCCAGACCAGGAGGAGAGACACCGCCGATAACCCGATAAAGACGGAGAAACCGTGAGAATAGCCCACCGCCCCTTGTCTCTGGACGAAATAGCCCAGGGTAGGCGGGATGACGAACCCACCCAGGGCGCCGAGGCCGCCCACCCATCCAGCACCACCGCCGACAGCTTCGGCGATGTAGTGGGGGACGAGCTTGAACACCCCGGCATTGTTCACGCCCATACCGATTCCCATCAATAGCAGCCCGGCGATGGCTGGCCCAAACCGGTGCGAGAAGGTCAGAAAGATCGCACCGACCAGCATGGCGGTGATGGAGAAGAAGATCGTCGGCACGCCGCCGAAGCGATCGGAGGCGATTCCGCCCGGTACCCGGATCAGCGAGGCGAGCACGGAATAGAGCATGGTGAGTGCCCCGGCCGTTGCCAGCTCTTTGCCGAAGTATTGCTGCCAATAGGTGGGGAACCAGGCTGTCAGGGCAAGGAAACCACCGAAAGTCGTGAAGTAGAGAAACACCAGCGCCCAGGTGCGCCAGATCTTTGCAGCCTTGAGGAGCCCTTCCCAAACCCCGCCCTGCGGCAGGATCTCCTGTCCGTGTTCCTTGGCGATGCGGGCGGCCTCGTCGCGCGGCTTCTTTTTCCCTCCCTGGTACAGTTGAAAAAAGTAGGCGTTGGGTGCATAGGCATAATAGAGCCAGATGCCGACCAGGAGAAGGCCGAGCCAGATGAGATAGGTGCCGGTGAGGGCGAAGGTGCCTATCAACAGCGGGATGAGATAGGCAAACAGGCCGGGTGCGATATTGCCGAAGCCAGCGTACGCCCCCAGGGCCCAGCCTTGTTTTTTCTTGGGAAACCAGTAGGAGACCTGGCCGATACCAACGGAGAAGGTGGCGATGCCGCAGCCGACAAGAAGGGCCAGGAAAAGCAGCATCGGGTAGTAGGCGATGGAGAGGTTCGCTGGACCGACTTCGTATAGCAGTGCCGACAGACCTGCCATGCCGACTGCCGAAGAGACCAGAAGGATGAGGAACGGCTTGCGCCCACCCGTGGTATCGACCCAGGCCCCAAAGGGGATGCGGAGCAGTGAACCGGAAAGGTTGGGCATGGCGACCAGCAGGCCCAACTGCACCGAAGTCATCATCATCGTTTTGTCGATGAGCTTGGCGGTGGGGCCGAAGAGCGATACACCGGCAAAGCCGATGAAGAACCCTATCGTCGCCCCGAAAAGTCCCCGGTTGGGCGTCCCCACGAGCTTGTACTCACCAGTGCCAGATTGCATGATCCACCTCACTTTGAAATCGCCGCTGTCAGGCAGCAGGCTGCGCTCTTCCTCAGGCCTCGATCTCGGCTTCCGCCACGCGTATCTTTTTCCGATCCCAGTACCAGCGCACCAACTGCGGCTTGCGCCAGAGATAAGGGTTGGGCACTACAAGGATATGGACAAGTCTTGTGAACGGGAACAGCAGAATGATGGCAAAAGCACCGATGATGTGCAGCTTTACCATGATTGGAAGCGGAGTGACATAGGCAATCTCTGGTTGGAACTTGACGATGGACCAGAGATAGGGAGAGAGCGCGGCTGCAAACCAGGAGCTGCCCCAACTGTGGAAGGCCGCCGTGTAGAGGCCGCTTCCCACCTGGAAAAGCAGGAAGCTGATGACGACCCAGTCCGCAACGGTTGTCACCATCTTTGTCTTGGTGTCGATCAGACGCCGGAGGGTGATGTTGATCAGGCCGATCAACGTGAAGATGCCACCGATGAAGGCTGTCACCTCCAGAGCATAGAGGCGTATCGGCCTGCTGTTCCACAGAAGAACCTCTTTCGGCAGAAGAAAGGCGATGACGTGGCCGGCGAGGATGACGAGAACGCCATAGTGGAAAGGCACCAGTGCCCAGAAATGGGTCTTGTTCTCCAGGAACTGCGACGACAGGCTGGAGTAGGTGAAGCCACGTTTCGTGTAGCGCTGGATCGTGACCAGAAAGAAGGTGAACAGCGCCACGTAGGGCAGCACCATGAACCAGAAGAGATTAAAGTAGTCGAAAATCGTTGCCTGCTGTGTCATGACGTTTACCCGGGATTCTTACCTGCCAGAGATCTGATTCAAGACACGTCGCTTTGACTCGGCGGTGCTCGTCCCGCTGGAGACCTCAACTGCAGCGCCATACTCATGCTGCAGCAAGCTTTGCAGCAGCCGAAGGACGAACTCGTACGGGTTCGTCTGGTCGAAGCTCTGCAAAATCTTGCCCAGCGCTGGCTGCAGGTAGCGTTGCGCGAAGTCCTTTGCCTCCTCGCCCGACAGGTGCGCAAGCAACAGCAGGCAGTGGCTCATGTGGTCCGGCAGTTCGATGCTTTCGGGAATGCCACGTTGCCTGAGCGCCCGACGCATGCGCACCAGGAAGCGGCCGCGCTCGTAGTCCTCGCCGTAAAGATGCCATCCGATCTCGAGGCAGCATGAGGGATTCATGTCGAACGTGCGCGTAAACAGCTCTTCCAGCTCCGTCGAGCTCGAATGTTCGACAAACCGTCTGAACGGTTGGAGTTTCTCCGCTGCCAACGGATGGTCCCGCACGTGTTCGGCCAGGGAGCCGAGGTGCTGCAGCGTCCGGCCATCGGGGTAGGAGAGGAGATAGGCAAGATGCTGGAGGATTTTGTCGAGATGTTCCACTTCATGCTCCTCGTTTCGGTTCTTCACGCAGACCGAATCCGACCGACTGCTTGTATTCGAGTGGATCGCGCAGCATCTCGATGGCCTCCTCGCGGTGCGCCGGCGGGATCACGAACCGATCCTCGAAGGTGCACAACGATGTCAGCTTGTAGATGGCCTCCGCTTCCTCCACCGAACTATCCGCGTCCAGCAACATCCTTTCGGCTGTTTCCATGGAGACATCGCCCACGGTGACGGCTCTGCGGTACTGTCTCACCGCCATCTGCTTTTTCAGCGCATACCGCAGCTTGCCTCCGTTCCCTGCTGCAAAGAGATTGGCCAGATAGGCGATGGGGGCACGAGCTTTGTCGAAGTCCGGAAAGATTCCTTCGGCCAGGTTCTTGACGGTCTCTCCATCGAAGCTCGACATCACCGGCAGAAGGGCGGGCACGTAGAAGAGCATGGGCAGCGTACGGTACTCGATATGCGGCGGCAGGGCGATGCCCCATTCCTTCACGAACTTGTACACAGGAGACTTCTGCGCCGTCCTGATGACGTCGTCGTGGATGCCGTTGAGGCGAGCCGCTTTGATGATGGCGGGGTCGTGCGGGTCAACAATCAGATCGCGATGCGCATCGACCAGATCGGAATTCGGGGTTCTTGCAACCTCATCGATTTTTTCGGCATCGTAGAGGAGAACACCCAGATAGCGGATGCGACCGACACAGGAGTGAAAGCACGCCGGGGCCTGTCCGGACTCGATTCTGGGGAAGCAGAGGATGCACTTCTCAGACTTGCCCGTCTGCCAGTTGTAGTAAGTCTTCTTGTAGGGGCAGGCGGCGATGCAGGAGCGCCAGCCACGGCAGCGCTCCTGGTCGATCAGGACGATGCCGTCTTCACCACGCTTGTACAGGGCGCCGGACGGACAGGCCGCCACACAGGCCGGATTGAGGCAGTGGTTGCAGATCCTCGGGAAGTAAAAAAAGACCAGCCGTTCGATGGCGAAAAGCTGCATCTTCTGTTCCGGGCTCAGCGCTTCCAGGTTTGGGTCATGCTCTGCGTAGACGGGCGAGCCGCTGAGGTCGTCGTCCCAGTTGGGGCCGGCTTCGATGTCGAGATATTCGCCGGTAACCATGGACACCGGTTTGGCGGTCGGCTGGTCGGTGCCTTCGGGCGAGTTGAAAAGGTCCTCGTACTTGTAGGTCCACGGTTCGTAGTAGTCGTCCATGCTGGGCTGATGCGGGTTATGGAAGATGTTGCCGATGATGCGCATCTTGCCCGTCGATCGCAGTTTCAGCTTGCCGTTGGTGTTCCGCCAGCCGCCCTCGTACTTATCCTGGTCTTCCCAGCGCGTCGGATAACCTGTGCCGGGTTTGGTCTCGACGTTGTTCCACCACATGTATTCGGTGCCTTTGCGGTCGGTCCAGATGTTCTTGCAGGCGATGCTGCAGGTGTGGCAGCCGATGCATTTGTCGAGATGGAAGACCATCGAGATCTGTGATCGGATGTCCATGTTAGTATCCTTTATGATGTGTTGCTTTGCGTAACAAATCGTTAAACAACTTGCGTTTTGGTCCTCCAGCTCGTAACTTTATCCAAATCGATTCCTGAGGAGAACCATCATGACTATTGCGGAATACGCAGAAAGAATTGTCAAGCTTATTGAGGCCAGACCCTCGGAAATAGATCTTGACCGGCTGATTTACGAAGTGTACGTCCGGGCGAAGATTGCCGAATCCCGGCGTGACCGTACAGAAGGTCACTGGAAGGTCCATGACGAGGTGATGGAGGAAATGTGGCGGAGAATCGATTCGAAGTCCGGTGGTTGCGACGAGCCGAGCAAGACCTCTACAAAATAATCGATGAGATTTCAAGCGACTCTCCCGCCAGGGCCGCTCAGTTTGCCCGAAAGATTCAAAATGCCGTTGATTCATT
>CAZGRP010000013.1:69233-74184 GCA_964527995.1 uncultured Cytophagia bacterium
TTTCAACAATTCAAGAAACAGGGTTGACAAAACTCTCCGTTCTCGTCAAACCCTGACAGGGTTGGCTTCTTCCACGTTTCTCACCACTTCAGCTCCGGCAGTTTGCGCACCAGAACGTGCGTGTCGCGGTTCGATCCGGTCGGTCCCCAGTAATTGAAATGATAAGTGAATTGACCGTAGCCGCCAATGAGCAGGTTCGGCTTGAGGCGAGTGCGTGTCAGACTGTTGTGGCCGCCAGCGCGGCGATTGCCCCGCAGCGGTGACTTCGGCACCGAGTAGGTGCGCTCCGGCGAGTGGTATTGGATGCAGATTCCGCGGGGAATGCGGGCACTCACGCAGGCCCTCGTTACCACCACGCCGTTGTCGTTATAGACCTCGACCCAGTCGTTGTCTCGGATGCCCAACTCCGCTGCGTCCTGATCGTTTATCCAGAACGGCTCGACGCCGCGCGAAAGCGTGGTCATCCGGTGGTTGTCGCCGTAGGTCGAGTGGATATGCCATTTTCCGTGGGGAGTCAGGAAGTTCAGCATCATCGATTTGCCGGCCTCTGTCGAAACCCGGATATCGGCATACTGCGACGGAGTCGGTTTCGGCTTGTAGGTCGGCAGATGCTCCCCAAACCGGATGTAGCCGGGATGGTCGAGGTAGAAGTGCTGTCGCCCTGTGAGGGTGCGCCATGGCACCAGCTTTTCGACATTGTAGGTGAAGGGTGAGTAGGCCCGGCCGTCGCTGAGCAGCCCCGACCACATCGGCGAGTTGACGAAGCGCCGCGGCTGCGCCTGCAAATCTTTGTAGCTGGTCCTGACGTTGCGCGACTTCTCGGCCAGGTCCGCAAGCGGCAGGCCGACTTTTTCCTCCATGTTCTTGTAGGAACGATAGGCCAGCTCGCCGTTGGTGACTGTCGCCAGGTGGAGAATGACATCGCAGACCTCTTCATCTTCCTCGAGAGAGGGATAGGTCCTGCCGTTCCAGCTCTGCGTGGGGTGGGTCTCGAGCATCTTGTCGTAAAAGTCGGCAATTGCATAGTGCGTTCCGTGCGCTCCGAGTCCACCGTCGCGGGCCAGGGGACCAAACGAGATGTATTGGTTGTACAGGTTTTTGTAGTCGCGGTAAACGATCTGCATCCCCGGCATGGTCTTACCGGGAATGGCTTCGACTTCGCCGCGGGCCCAGTCCTTGATCATGGGCTGAGCGATCTCGGCAGGGGTGTCGTGCGCCAGTGGCTTGGTGACCAGGTCCGGCACTGGTTCTGGAAAGTGTGTCTGCGCCAGCTCGGAGAACTTCCTGGCGATCTGCTTGAAGATTTCCCAGTCGCTCTTCGATTCCCAGCAGGGTGGCACGGCCTGGGACAGCGGATGAATGAAGCTGTGCATGTCGGTGGAGTTGAGGTCGGCCTTCTCATACCAGGTTGCCGCCGGCAGGACGATGTCGGAGTAAAGGGCCGACGTGTCCATGCGGAAGTTGAGATCGACAACCAGGTCCATTTTGCCTTGCGGCGCTTTCTGATGCCACACAACTTCCTTCACAGAGTCCTTTGCGAACTCGCTGTCACCCTCGGTATTCGTGTGGGTTCCGAGATAGTGCTTCAAGAAGTATTCGTGCCCTTTGGCGCTGGCCATCAGGGCGTTTCCACGCCAGATGTACCAGACGCGCGGCCAGTTTTCAGCAGCGTCTGGGTCCTCCACCGCGAACTTGAGCTCGCTGCTCTTCAGTTGCTTCACGACATAGTCGAGGATATCGCGTTCCTCGCTGGAACCGGTTGCCTGGATGGCTTCGTTGACCAGGTCGATGGAGTTCTTCGAGAATTGCGGAAAGAAGGGCATCCAGCCGTTGCGTACCGCCCGGATCTGCACGTCCATGGTGTGTCCCTTGGCCAGCGAGTCGTCTCCCTGGTTCGGCGGGACCGTGTGATAGTCGGTGAAGTCTTTCTCATAGCGCCACTGGTCGGTATGGACGTAGTGCCAGCTAGGAGTGTTCTGCAGTCGTGGCGCTCCGTACCAGTCCTTGGCAAAGGCGATGGTGCCCCACGATTCGGCCGGTGCCAGCTTCTCCTGACCGACATAATGCGCCAGGCCGCCGCCGTTCACGCCGACACAGCCGCAAAACATCAGCGCGTGGATTCCGGCGCGGTACATCAGGTTACCGTGATACCAATGGTTGACTCCGGCGCCGATGATGATGGTGCACTTGCCTTTGGTGTATTCGGCTGTCTTTCCCCACTCGCGGGCAAACTTGATCAGGTTCTGCCGGGAAAGGCCGGTGTATTTCTCTGACCATGCCGGCGTGTAGGGCGCGTCTTCGTCGTCGTAGCTCTCGGGGTAGGCGCCCTCCAGGCCGCGCGGCACGCCATACTGTGCCATGAGCAAGTCATAGACCGTGGTGACGGTTAAGGGCCCACTCAACGTGTCGATCGTTCTGACGGGCACGCCGCGCAAGATCGCCCTGCCCTGGCTGAAATCGTCGAAGCGGACCTGAACGGTACCATCGTTCTTTTCCAGAAAGGTGAGCTCTGGGTCGATTTCGCTGCCGTCTTGTCCGTCTTTGAGCAGCAGATTCCACTTTCCTTTCTCCTTGCCCCAGCGGTGTCCGACGTTGCCCATGGGCATCTTGGGAGTTCCATCCCCGGCGTCCCACATCAGGAACTTCCACTCGCCATTCTCCTGGTCGGCATACTTCTTCAAGCAGCCGGCGCGCACCAACTGTTCGGCCTCGTAGTGATCGCCGCTTTGACGCAGCTCCACGAGGAAAGGTGCATCCGTGTACTGTTTGGTGTATCGAAGGAAATACGGCACCTTTCTGTCGTGATGAAACTCCTTCAAGAGCACATGATTGACCGCCATCCACCAGGCGCCGTCCTGACCCGCATTGATGGACATCCACTCGTCGGCATACTTGGCCACCTGGCTGAAATCAGGCGAGAAGACCACCATCTTGGTGCCGTTGTGTCGCGCCTCGGCGGCGAAATGGCAGTCGGGAGTGCGGGTCATGTTGAGGTTCGAACCCATGACGGCCAAGAGCTTTGCGTTGTACCAGTCCGCGGATTCGTTCACGTCCGTTTGCTCGCCCCAGGTCTCGGGCGAGGCGTTGGGTAGGTCGCAGTACCAGTCGTAGAAAGAAAGCGAGATGCCGCCCATCAGTTGCAGCATGCGAGCCCCGGAGGCGTAGCTGATCATCGACATGGCCGGGATGGGAGAGAACCCGGCGATCCGATCGGGGCCGTGCTTCTTGATGGTGTAGATGTTGGCGGCCGCCATGATTTCCAGAACGGTGTCCCAACTGACGCGGCGAAACCCGCCCTTGCCACGTGCCTTCTGCCAGCGCTGCCGCGATTCCGGGTTCTCGACCAGAGAGGCCCAGGCTTCAACGGGATCGTCGTACTCGGTCCGCGCCTGCTTCCACAGATCCACCAGCACTCCACGAGCGTAGGGGTATTTCACCCGCAACGGGCTGTACAGGTACCACGAGAAGGAGATGCCGCGCTGGCAACCGCGCGGTTCATAAGGTGGCAGGCCGTGTTCCAGGCTCGGATAGTCCAGGCCCTGCATCTCCCACGTAACGATGCCGTCCTTGACGTGGATGTCCCAGGTGCAACTTCCGGTGCAGTTGACGCCGTGAGTGCTGCGGATGACCTTGTCGTACTGCCAGCGGTTGCGGTAGAATTGCTCCCAGCTTCTCTGCTTCGGGACAACGTCATCGCGGATCCAGGACTTCAAACTCATTGATCTTTTCCTTATGTTGGCGAACCTTCGAAAACGCCTCGTCCTTTCAGGCCCGATGCATCAAGTCCGATAGCTCTCTCGGATCAGCGGTCTGCGTACCCCGCGAAAACGGTGGTTCCAGATCAGGTCGAATGCCACGAGAAGAATCACCGCTCCGGCCAGACCGGAAAGAAAAAAGTTGATCAGCGCAGTGGAGTTCTCGGGTCGATCCATCTCGGTTTCGTTCTTGAGAAAGGCGACAAGCGGCAGGATCTCCTCGCTGTCGATAGGATGCTTCTGGAAGATGGGCTGCATCGTCTTGCTCGGAGGGGAGACCAGCCAGTTGGAAAGGCCCTTCCTGCCCTGGAGGCGGGCGTACGCGTGGGTCAGATTCACACCGAGGCGGCCGCCGCCCAGGCTACCCAGGCTGTTGACGGTGTGGCAACTCATGCAGGGTGGGCCCCCGTTCTTCAATCGCTGTAGACCGGTGAAAAGCGCCCTGCCCTCGTCAATGTCTTCCGGCAGCAGAGGGCGGGTGCTCAACTGTGAGCCCGCAAACTGCGATTTTTCAAGCTTGGACTCCGCGTCGATGAGGTCGAGAAGCGCTTCGGCCAGATTCCTGGTCATGGCCGGGGGGCGCGGCATGACGGCCCCCCTGGCTTCCTTCTGCAGCTTGACGGCGATGGGATCACCGCTTTTCAGCACCCCTACCGGGTCGAGCAGCCAGTTGACCAGCCATTGCCGATCCTGGCGCTTTGTGACATCCTTCAAGTCGGGGCCGGTTAGACGACCGCCACCAATGGTATGGCAACTGGTGCAATTCTGCCGGAAATAGGATTCAGGGGTTTGCGCTATCAGAGGAGACGCTGCGAGCAAAAGAATCGCTGAAGCCCAGAGGGGTGGTGTGAAATTCCTGCATGCTTTTCGACGAAGTCTCATTGCTCTCACAGGATTTGGGGTGGGTGGACTCGTTTTTTACGATTCGGCCACAGCGACGGTATACAACTCGGATGCCACGATACTCGGGTCGCCGCGGCGTGTCTTTGTAACCGGCTGAGAAATCAAGTGGTTAGGGTCACTGCAGGAGGCCCCGACTCGCGCCAATAGAATGCCCGCAATGCATACTCGGGTATGCATCGGCGGCAGCGAAAGGAGAGAATGTGCCGGAAAATGAATGACTTACGTGGTGAGTACGGCGGTACGCACCCCATCTCGCATGAGCGCATACAGCTGAACACGGTGGCGGCGGGAAT
>CAZGRP010000013.1:74284-75934 GCA_964527995.1 uncultured Cytophagia bacterium
CCGCCTCACGCCCCGAAGTCAACCCGCTCGAGGCCGAGCTTGCGCATGATGCGTTGGAGGGCAGCACGCGTCAGGCCGCAGAGTTGGGCAGCTTGCGAAATGTTGCCCTGCGTCTTTTGCAGAGCTTTTTGGATGTAGCTCCGCTGAAACTGCTCGATGGCTTTCTGTTTGCCCTCTTCGTAGGACGTCATCTCCTCGAACAGGCTTTCTCCGATGCTCACGCCGTCGGACAGCCCGAGGTGCGAAGGCAGGATCTTCGAGCCCTTGCACATGATCAGTGCGCGCTGAATGGTATTCTCCAGCTCGCGCACGTTTCCCGGCCATGTGTGCGACTGCAACGCCTCGATGGCGGCAGGCGACAGCTCTGGACAGCCGTCATCACCATAGAGGAGTTCCGAGGCGGCGCGTTCCAGGAAGTATTGCGCCAGCGCCGGGATGCAGGCCGGCCGTTGGCTCAAGGTCGGCAGGGAGATTTTCATAACCTGAAGTCGGTAGTAGAGATCTTCGCGGAACTCACCCTTGCGTACCATCTCCTCGAGACTGCGATTGGTGGCGGCGATCAGACGAAAATCGACCGGCACGTCCTCATTGCCGCCCAGGGGCCGGACCACTTTCTCCTGCAGGACCCTCAGCAACTTCCCCTGGAACATCAGCGACATCGAGGCGACCTCGTCGAGAAAGATGGTGCCGCCGCTGACCTGCTCGAACAGGCCTTTGGTGTCCTTGTGGGCGCCGGTGAAGGCGCCGCGCTTGTACCCGAAAAGTTCTGACTCAAGCAGCGAGTCGGGCAGGGCAATGCAGTTGATGGCCAGGAAGGGCTTGTCGCGCACCGGACTGCGAGTGTGAATCTCATGGGCAATCAGCTCCTTGCCGGTACCGCTGGCGCCTTCGATCAACACCGGGACTTTGCTGGGAGCGACCTGGTCCACCAGTTCCAATACCTCTTGCATGCGCCGATCGACAGCGATGATCGTGCGGGCCTGGTACTTGGCCAGGTTGCGCTGGGCCTCGCGACGCGACAGGATCTTGTAGCCCGTCCTCTCGACGAACGACAGAATCTCCCGATTGTCAAATGGCTTTGTGATGAAATGCGAGGCGCCGTTCTGCAGACAGGCGACGGCCAACTCGATGGTGCCGTGACCTGTGATCAACACAACCTCGATATCGGTCCACTGCTTGTTGATTTCGTTGAGTAAGGCCTCGCCCGACATGCCGTCCATTTTCAGGTCGGTGAAGACAAGGTCGAACCGCTCTCTGTTCAGCAGATCCAGGGCCTCCTCGGCGGACGCGCACATCTCCACCTCACACCCCAGGGTGCCCACCAGCCGCTTCAGGCCTCTGCGGACGTCTTCCTGATCGTCGACCACGAGCACGTTGAGTTCGCTCAAGTCGTAGTGCCGGTTACGCAAAGTCATCTCCATGGAAGATCATGCTGTTGCGCCTGGTTGCCCATTTCCCGAACATGGCAGGACGACGCGAAATACGGTTACGCCCCGATGAGATTTCAACAGCACCAGCTCGCCACCATGGGCTTTGACGATTCGGCGGGCAGTAGGCAGGCCGAGGCCGGTGCCGCCCGAGCTCTTGGTTGTGAAAAACGGCTCGAAGATCTCGTCTGCGTGCCTGGGATCGATGCCGGGACCGTTGTCA
>CAZGRP010000014.1:0-13880 GCA_964527995.1 uncultured Cytophagia bacterium
ACTCGTCGGTGATCTTCTCCGGAATGTCCCCCTTGCTGATCCGATCCACATACTCCGCTGTCACGTTCAGCGGGTTGATCACCGCGTCCAACGTCTCATTGACCCCCTGAACAATTCGACCCCATGCTCCCTGGTACCGGCTAGCATCACCGCGAACATTCAGCTGACCCGCAATGGCACCCTCCGCCAGACGTGCCGTCTCCTGAATCAGACCATTCAGCGAATCGATCAAGCCATTCAGATTATTCTTGACTTCATTGAAGTCCCCCTTGTATTCATCGGTGATCGTCTCGGGAATGTCTCCCTTGCTGATCCGATCCACGTACTCCGCCGTCACGTTGAAAGGCGCCATGAAAGCGTCGATCACGCCATTGAGCCCGTGCACCATCCCGGCGATCTCCCCTTTGAACCGTCCGGCGTCGCCGCGGGCATCCAGTTTCCCGGCCACTACCGCCTCCTGCAGGGCGTGCAGCACTGCTTGGACACCTCGCAACTGCTCACCCAGTTCGTTGCACGCAACCTGCAGGACGTTGTAGTCACCCTTGTAGTCGTTGGTGACCTTGGCCTTCAGATCGCCGGCAGCCATGCGATCCAGCACATTGCCGATGTCCCGCATCGGCGCTACAACACCCTCGGCCGTATTGTTCATGCCCTGGATGATGGTCTGCCACACACCTCGGAACTTCGACTCGTCGACACGAGTGTCGAGCTCGCCGGCGGCGGCGGCGTTGGCCATCGTTGCCGCGCCGTCGATCAGGCCGTTGAGCGCGTCAATCAGCGCATTCAGGTTGTTCTTGATCTCGTTGAAATCCCCCTTGCACTCGTCGGTGATCTTCTCGGGAATATCTCCCTTGCTGATCCGATCGACGTACTCGGCCGTCACGTTGAAAGGCGCCGTTAGCGCATCGAGCATTTGATTCACGGCCTTCAGCACCACCCCGAGCGTACCTTCGAACTGCGACGTGTCGGCGCGGGCCTCCAACCGGCCCTCCTGGACCTGTGCAGCCATGGCACCGATTTCAGAGACCAGGCGCTCTGTCTCCTGAGACTGGTCCTCCTTAAGCTGCTCGATCTTACGCTTGCCTGAGTCCATCAGCGAAGCGATGAGTAGAGCAGCGTCAACTTGAATCACGCGGGAAAGCGCGTCCGAGAATCGCTGGAGTTCCGCTGCTGACGCTCCTGCCTTCCGAACGGCATCGGTGATCACCCGTCGGACCACCTCGTACATTCCAGGATACCAGTCGGCCGGCAGGGCAACATCGTCGTCCGCTTCGCCCGCGAGCCGCCGATCGGCGACATATGAGTCGTCGACGCGGCCAGAAAACATACCCAGCACATAACGTGTGATCAGAGGACGTTGACGTTCGACGGTGGTGTGGTCTTCCAGCATGGAGCGCGTGGTTCGATTCGCGAGAATGTGATCGTAGAACCGATCCACCAGTTCGTCGATGACGCCACGAGCGACATCCTCCCAGGTTGCGATAACGCCCAAATCGTCTTCGCTAAGACCCCAGAAATCCAGGCAGCTTCTTACCTCCGGATCCGTCACAGCAATCTGGCCGACATGGTAGGAGCGTCCGGGTGTACTCTTGGATGTTGCAGACGTCCTCGGTCGACTGCTTTCTCGCTTCGTCTTGCTTGTCCTTGCCATGGTCGCCTCCACAGGTGTTCGCGCTTGTTTTTCTTATTAGTTGGCTTCAGTCGGAATGGCTGGAACAGCCGCCGCTATCATCTTCCGGTGCTACCTCGATAGCTGCGCGGCAATGAATCTCCAGCAGTTCACTCAGGATTGTTTTCAGCCCGGCCATGGCGGTTGCAGCATCGCGCATGGCGAGGGCGAAACACGACCGGGAGTCGTGGTTGCTCTCACCACGCGTCTCCCATGTCTGTCCGCAGCCCCTTTCAGCTAATATTGCCGAGATCGAATTCACCTCTTGTTGCGTCAATAGCTTCCTTGAATCGAACACAAACACTACATCATCAAGGTTGCGACCGATTCCTAGAAAGCAGTCGCCCGGCACATCAGCCTTCACGCCCCCGATGTTTCTAATGTCATCCACTTGGAGCGAAAGGACTTCAGGTAACTCCCCCACTGCGATCCCCACTTCAGCCCGCCCCGATATCGGAACAATCACAGCATATGCCATCCGTGTGCCATCAGCGGGGTCGAGACCCATCTTGGCACTGAGATCCAGCACGGGCACTTCCACGGTCCCGACCACCGCTACTCCGGTCACGAGCTCGCTCGCGTGGATTTCCCAACCGCCCACCGGCAGCCGAATCACCCCTTTTGCCTCGGCAGCAAGGACGCCGAATTTCTTTCCGCCAATGGCAAAGCTGAGGACCTGCTTACGCCCAGTTTCCTCGCCTTGCCTGGCGACGACGCTGGGTTTCCGGTGCGGCATCTGTTCCGCCGCTCTCCACGTATGCTGCACATGCATGGCAACCTCTCCCTTCGTTGGAGCTTCGCAGCCCTTTCCGAATTGCGCTGGTATGGCTCGAGTGGACCGCCGTTGCTACAAAAACAAAAAAGGCACAACAGAGACCACTTCCAGCGTCTGGAAATGTCTCCCTTGTGCCTTCGACTTGCAGGTCTCGATCCTGCCCGACAAGGCGTCCGTTTGGCGTCTTGTCCCCTAAATTTTACATCTATTATCGAACGATTGCTGCAGGACTTTAGTCCCCTGCCGCAAAAATTCCTCCACTGAGACCAGCTCAGAACGAGGGCGCCGCGACACGTCACATCCTGCTACAGTGGTTATAGAAGCGGAGTGCCGCTCCTTTTGCAACCGCTCTCAGATTCAGGAAAACAGACCGCCAGGGCTGCTTACCTTGCACCAACGGGGAAATGAGATGCCCTCAGACCCGGGCGGTGACCCTGGAGGCCCGTCTTTCCGCCTCGAAAAGCAACTCATCGATCTGGCGAACTTTCCTCTGCAGTTCTTCCTTCGCCCGTTGCAGCTCTTCGTTCAGCTCCTTGATGACCTCGTTCTGCTCTTTCAGTTGGGCGTTGCTCCGCGTCAACTCCTTACACTGCCTGGCAAGCCGTTGCGCCAGAAGGCGATTTTCCTTCCGAAGTCGATAGGCTTCCAGGGCGTCCCGGATAATGAATTTCAACTCCTCATCACGGCTGGGTTTGCGGATGAAGTAGTGCACGCCGCCTTCGTTGATGGCCTGGATCGCTACGTCCACGTCCGCGTACCCCGTCAGCAGGAAGCGCACCGTATCCGGGTGGTCTTCTTTGATCCGGCGCAGCAACTCGACCCCGTTCATCTGAGGCATCCGGTAATCGCTGATGATCAAATCCATTTCCTTCTCTTCCAAGACCTGGAGGGCCGCCGCAGGGCCTGACGCCAGATGCACGTCGTACTCACGCTGGAGCATACGCCGCAGTCCTTCGAGGACGTTCGGCTCATCATCGACGCAGAGAATCTTGAATCTTTCCATGGTTGTGCTCCGCATTGTGATTTGCGCACAGAAGCTCAAGGAGCACCCAATGGCTCCTACTCTGGTTATCGGGGACAATCGCAAAATCTGGAGGGCTCGCTCCCGGCCACGTTGCCGGACCCGGTTTTGCGCTGGCAACAACAGGACGAAAACGTCCTCCCGGCCGTGCCCGGCCGAAAGGCAATCCAGACCCCTGTTTCCTGTTGCATTTTATCCTCCCGAGCCGTATCATGAATTCGGCCTGCCGGAGGCGGCAGGCTGGCGCAAGACAGCTTCCTTTGACCGGGAGGATGACCCTACCATGATCCATATTTCAGCTAGTACCGTTCGTTGGTGGACGGGTGGATTGCTCGCAGCCTTGCTCGTGGTGCCGGGGTGCGGCACGAACGAGTCTTCCAGAGGCGGTGATCGCGCCAGTCCCGACTCGGCCTATGTTTCGATCGTGCCGCCCAAGCAAGAGAAGCGCGTTCTCGATCTCCTCGACGACCTGTACCAGCGCGGCAGCGGCATGATGAACGTCCCGCCCGAGGACGGTCGCTTCCTGCGCCTGCTGGTCGCGGCCACCAACACCCAGCGCGTCCTGGAGATCGGCACCTCCAACGGTGTCTCGGCCCTGTGGATGGCCCTGGGGTTGCGCGAGACCGGCGGCAGGCTCATCACCATGGAAATCGACCCCTATCGGGCGGCGCTGGCCCGCGAGAATTTCAAAAAAGCCCACATGAACGACATCATCACCCTGGTGGAGGGTGACGCCTTCAAAGAGATTCCGAAACTGAAAGCCACCTTCGACTTCATCTTCATCGATGCCTGGAAGGAAGACTACAAGAAGTTCTACGACCTGACCATACCGCTCCTGGAACGCGGTGGCTTGCTGGTGGCCCACAACACCGTCAACGCCGCCAGCGACATGCCGGACTTCCTGCACGCGATCCGCGACAACCCCGAACTGATCACGGAGGTGGTTCAGGTGAGCTGGTCCGGACTGTCGGTTTCGTATCGGAAGCGCTGATGGCGCCGGAATCGGACGTGACCGGGGTTGCAGAAGCAGCAGCCACGACGCCCGCACAGCTTGCACGCCGTGTCGGCTGGGTGGTGGCCACTTCGCTGGTGGTCGCCAACATGATCGGTAGCGGCATCTTCACGGTCAGCGGCTTCCTGGCGCGCGACCTCGGTAATCCCTGGTGGCTGCTGGCGGCCTGGCTTGTAGGTGGTTCAATCGCCATGGCCGGAGCTTTGGCCTACGCCAGTCTCGGAGTAACCTTTCCGCGGGCTGGCGGCGACTATGTCTTTCTGCGCGAAGCATACGGCCCGCTGCTCGGGTTTCTCACCGGATGGATGTCGTTCTTCATCGGTTTCACAGCGCCGATCGCCGCTGGAGCCATCGGTGCGGTCGAGTATCTCAGCGGCTTCTTTCCGGGACTCGCCACGCAGAGCGTGCCGGCGCTGTTCACGGTGTTCGGCATCAAAATCGCCTTTTCGCCGGGACACGCGCTGGCTATCGCCCTGATTCTGGGGCTTTCGCTGGCCCACTACGTCGGCCTCCGCTTCGGCGGCGGTGTCCAGGTGACGCTCACAGGGCTGAAGATCGGCGCCCTGGTGGCCATGGTGATTCTCGGGCTGTCGATCGGCAAGGGCGACTGGTCCCACTTTACGCCGACGACCGGCGCTAAGCTCAACGTCGGTCTGTTCGCGGTTAACCTCATCTTTGTCATGTTTGCCTACAGCGGCTGGAATGCCGCCGTCTACATCGCCGAAGAGATCCGCCACCCGCAGCGCAATCTGCCACGAGCCCTGCTTTGGGGAACGGGTTTCGTCACCCTGCTCTACCTGGGCCTCAATCTGGTGTTTGTCTATGCTCTTTCGATGTCGAAGATGAGCGGTGTCCTGCGGATCGGCGACGTGGCGGCGCGGACGCTCTTCGGCCCCCGACTGTCAGCGGCCATGACGCTACTGTTCATTGTGTCGATTCTGGCCTCAATGAGCTCGATGATCTTCGCCGGGCCGCGTGTCTATTTCGCCATGGCCCGAGACGGGCTTTTCTTTGGCGGCGCCGAACGCATCCATCCTGTGTTCTCGACACCCGGGCGAGCCATCTGGCTCCAGAGCATCTGGGCCTCGCTGCTTGTGGTCACCGGCACCTTCGACCAGTTGCTGACCTATGCGGGTTTCGCTCTGATCCTCTTCTCCGCCGTTGCCGTCGCCGCCGTCTTCCTACTTCAGCGCCGCGGCGCTCTCGCCTATCGCGGCGTCGGCTACCCATGGACCCCGGCTCTGTTCATCGCCGCCAGCATCTGGATGATGAGTTACACGCTGTGGCACCGTCCGGCGGAGTCCATGCTGGGAGTTCTCCTCGTCGTCCTCGGAGTGCCGGTATACTTCTATTTCCAAAAGCGACAGAGGGATTGAGGGCAGGATGAATGGCGCTCGGAACGGCGGATCCGGGACTCTCTTTCGGCTTTCGGCCGGAAGTCTGCTTGCCTTGACATTCGCCGCCGCTCTCTGGACCGGCTGCGGCCGTAAAGAGAAATCCTCTGCAACCACCGAAGAGCTGGCGAAGGTGGGCAAACGAACCGTTGGCGTGCAGGAATTCGTGCGCCGCGCCGAGTTCTCCGCGCGTCCGCCGGGTATTCCCAGAAATCCGGAGAAGGGCAAGAGAGCCCTGCTTGATCTTCTCGTGGCCGAGAAGCTGATGGCCAACGAGGCCGAGCGTCGAGGATTGGACCGGGACCCACTGCTGCAGAAGCTGGTAGCCAGCGTCGAGGCGCGTGCCGTCGTCCGGGAGCTCTACAAGGACGAAGTGCGTGCGCAGGTCGAAGTCAGGGAGGCGGAGCTGCGCCGGGCGTATGCCCGGTCGCAGACGACACTGTTACTGCGCTACCTGCGCACGGACGATCGCCGGAGGGCTGAGCGCTGGCATCAGGAACTGGAGCGGGGGCGAAGCTTTCTCGACGTTCTGGCCGAGGCCGTCGGCGGCCCGGTCGACGACAGCACACAGGTGGCAACGTTGCGCTGGGGCGAAAACGACCCGGCGCTGGAGGATACCGCCTATGAATTGAAGACGCCGGGACAGATTTCGCCGGTGGTCAAAAGTCGCGGCCTCTACTATATCCTGCAGCTCGTCGATGCGAGCGTCAATCCCCTGGTTACCGAATCAGACTTTGCCAGCCGGCGCAGGAGCCTCGAGAAGGTGATCCGGGCCCGAAAGGAGTCGGCAAGGTCGGCCGAGTTCGTAGGCGACTTCATGCGCGACAAGCATGTGGTCCTCAAAGGTGCGGCTTTCGCAATCCTGGCGCGCGGGCTCGAGCGTTTCGTCGATTTCGAGCCGCAAAACCGGCAAAGTCTGAAGCCCAAATTCGACACCCTCACCGAAATCGAATTCAACCAGGCCCAGGAACAACTCGCCGCCCATTTGGATGACCCACTCATCACCTTCCGCGGCGGCCGCTGGACGCTGCGACAGGCCCTGGATAAGATGTGGCTGGCCGGCATGCCGCTCGACCGGCGCTCGCATGCAGCCTTCACCAGCTCGTTGCAACAGCTTCTAAAAAATATGGTGCGCGACGAGTTCCTCGCCAGGGAAGGGTATCGGCGTGGTTTGCAGAAACGCGCAAGCGTGCGCCAGGAGGTCCAGATGTGGCGCGATCACTACCTCTATCTCATGCTGCGGCAGCAGCTCATCGAGACAGACGGACAGAAAGACCTGAGGCCCTTCGTGGAGGAGCTGAAGCAGAAGTATGCGGTCACAGTGAACGGCGACCGACTCGCTGGAATCCGCCTGACCCGCATCCAGATGATGGCCGTGCGCCCGGGGTATCTCTCCGAACTCGTGGTGCCGACCTGGCCTCGGTTGGTGGTAGGAAATCGAGAGTAGAAAGCGGGTATTACTGTGGTAGATTTTGAGTCGCGGTCACCCGGCTGATGCAGGCGCCCGTCTCACCTGCGGATCACCACGGCCCAGCTCCAGTGTGGTACCGATGCCCTTTTCTTTCCGGGCCGCGTGGTAGACGTAATGAGCGGCGGCGACATCTTCCACCGCCAGGCCGAGGGATTTGAACAACGTGATCTCCTCTTCGGATTCCCGTCCTGGAATCCTGCCCACCAGAACGTCCCCGATCTCCCCTTGTATGTGGTCATCATCGACGGCGCCTTCCTTCTTCGGAATGAGGAAGTCACCGGCTTCGTGAATGGCTGATTCGCGCCGGTCCACGAACAGTCGAGAACGCACTACTGCTGCGGTGTCCAGCTCCCTGGCAAACGGTGTGCTCGAACCAACCGCGTTAATATGAGTCCCAGGCGATAACCACTCCCCCATCAAAACAGGCTCTCGGGCAGCGGTGACCGTGCAGATGAGGTCGGCATCGAGGACGGCGTCGCGGGCGGCGCGTACAGGCTCCACCTCGATGTTCAGACGTTTCGACTGCTGTTCGGCGAAAAGGCGGGCATGGCTCTCGTTACGACTCCAGACACGCACGCGACGGAGGCTGCGAGCCCGCAGCATGGCCTGCAGGTGAGTCGCAGCCTGGACGCCCGAGCCGAGAAGAGCCAGGTTGCCCGCATCTTCACGGGCCAACACGCGGGTGGCCACGCCACTCACCGCAGCCGTACGGATGGCCGTCACGGCGCCGGCATCCACGATGGCCAGCAGACAGCCGTGCTCGGCTTCGAAGAGCAGCACAGCTCCCTGATGTGAATCGTACCCGGCATCTTCATTGCCCGGGAAGACCGTGATCGCTTTGAGCCCCAGCGCTCCCTCTTCCTCCAGATAAGCCGGCATCATGCCGAGCACGCCGGTTCTCTGCGGCAGCCAGAGGCCGTGCCGCAGCGGATTGAGAGCCCGCCCGCGTGCCAGAGCCTTCAGCGCCTGGGCCATCAGCTCCATGCATTCATCCATGGTCAGAAGCTGGTACACTTCATCGTGGTTCAGAACCAGAACGCCAGTGGGTGATGTCTGCATCGGTCCTCTCCGTTTGTGCCAGGAGTGTTCGAGGGATGGGTTTGCGGGATGAAGGCCATACGCATCGCCGCATGGATGAACGCGGATTTTCCGCCTTGCCTTCTGTCGCTTGTCGTGCAAGAGCTGAAACGGACACCCGAGATCCGACATTCAGCCTCACTTCTCATTCGCCCTTCGGTTTTCGGTCCCCCAGCGAGAGAATGCGGGCCTGCTTGCCTGATTCCTCGCGCCCCGGTGCACTCTCCGGAGTGGGCGGCGCAGCCTGGCTTTCCTCCGGTGCAACGACTTTCTCGATCCGAACCGGCGTGCCTCCCATGGTGAAATCGGCGCCGCGGATCTGGTCGTCATCGATAATCCAGGTCGCTGTCGTCAGGGGCACGATCAGGATCAGGAATTTCACCCGCCACCACCCGCGCTTGACGTCCGGATCGATGCGCTCCACGCGTGCAAAAAAGGCGGGCTTCTGTTCAACATGGACGAGAACAACGTCGCCTTCGACAATGGCGGCAGACTGTGCCATAGCTCTCCCTCGTTTGCGGTCCGTGCTCGGTTGCTCGAAGATACGAAGGGCGCCGGCCGGATTCAAGCAGAATGTCTCGCCGAGCCGGCGATGGCTGCGAGTAGAATAGGATCGGGTACGACACCTGCAAACCGTGATCACGCGGATCAAAGCCCGGGCGCCAGAGCGGTGGCTGGTTCCTGCTGGGCGGCCCGACAGCAGAGCGCTGCCGGGGTTGCATTTCAATGCCGGATTTCGTACACTCCGGGCATGCGAGACGCGCTTGTACGTTATGAGGCACAACTCCTTACCCTGGTCGCCAGTGCTCTATGGGGCACATCGTTTGTCGCGGTGAAATTCGGCCTTAAGGACCTGGACCCGTACTGGTTCCTACTGTGGCGCCTGGCGCTGGCGGCCTTCCTGTTGCTCCTACTGTTCGGCCGGCGGTGCTCACTAAGAACCTATTTGCGCCGGCCGCGCATCTGGAGCCTCGGCGCACTGATGGCGGGTGCCTACGTGCTGCAATTCGTTGGCATGCAGTATACGACCGCCAGTGCCGCAGCCTTCCTGTTGAACTCGGGCATTGTTTTCGTGGCGTTGCTGTCGTATTTTTTTCTGGGCGAGGCCTTCGGACCGCGCAAGACCGCTGGCCTTGTGATCGCCATTCTCGGAGCTTACCTGCTGAGCACCGGAGGTGCGTGGATCTGGTCGTGGCAAGACCTGCGTGGCGACCTCCTGGTGCTCCTCAGCGGTCTCTTCTGGGCGGCCTTCCTGGTGGTCAACAAAACCGTGGTCACGGAGACGAATACCGATGTCATCGGGGTGACAACCATCGTCGTCTTTCTGGCGGCCTGGATCGTTGTGCCGTCCGCCTTTCTGCTCGGCCGCCTGCCCCAGGGACTGGAGTGGCATCAGGCCGGTGTCATCACCTATCTGGCGGTCTTCTGCACGGTGCTGCCGTTTCTGCTTTGGCTGGCTGGCCTGCGCTATCTGACGCCGACGGTTTCGGCAGCGGTTCTCCTCGCCGAACCGGTCTTCGCTGCACTGTTTGCGATTCTGTTGCTGAAGGAAACCATGGCGGCAGTGCAGTGGGCTGGCTCGGCTCTCATCCTTGTGGCGATCGGCCTGGTCTCCGTCGAACCCTCCGGCAAGAGGCCGGTCCCGGTCAGCGAAGCCGTTGCCGTGGAGTAGGAGCCGAGCGACATCCGAGGGTCACACCAGGCCGAAGCCGTAAACTGCAAACTACGAAATGAAAAATGCAATTTGTACTCAAGGATCGGACGGATGAAGCTGATTGAATCGATTCGAGAGATGCAGGAGGAGGCCGGCCGCTTGCGGCTGGCAGGAAAACGCATTGGCTTTGTGCCGACCATGGGGTACCTGCACGAAGGACACCTGAGCCTGATGAGGCTGGCGAGGCCGCGCTGCGATGTGCTCGTGGCCAGTATTTTTGTCAACCCGACGCAGTTCGCCCCTCACGAGGACTACGCCGAGTACCCTCGCGACCTGCAGCGCGACTTGAAGCTGGCCGAATCGGTCGGCTGCGATATCGTCTTCCACCCGCAGCCGGCGGAGATGTATCCGCAGCCATACCACACCTACGTCGTTTCGGAAGAGGTGGGCGACATTCTCGAAGGCGCATCCCGGCCCGGCTTTTTCCGCGGCGTGGCCACCATCGTCACCAAGCTTTTTCACATCGTGCAGCCGCACCTGACGGTGTTCGGCCAGAAGGACGCCCAGCAGGCCTTCATCATCCGCAAGATGGTAAAAGACCTCAATTTCAACATCGAAGTGATCGTCGGCCCCATCGTCCGGGAAGCCGACGGCCTGGCGCTGAGTTCGCGCAACGTCTACCTGTCGCCACAGGAGCGCCGCGATGCCACGGTGCTGTTCCGGTCGCTGCGGCAGGCCGAAGAGATGGTGGCCGCCGGCGAACGCGACGCCGGAAAGATCGTCGCAGCCATGCGCGAGCTCATCCAGCAGGCGGCCAGCGCGAGAATCGACTATATCAGCCTGAACCGCACGGACGACCTGAAGGCCGTCGACCACATCGATACCGAGACGTTGATCTCCTTGGCCGTGTGGATCGGCAAGACCCGACTCATCGACAACACCGTGGTCTCCCCATGAGGAGAGCTGCTGCCACAACTCCCAAAGACCGAAGCGCACCGGACATCTGGAACGTCCAAGTGCGGGGCGTTCGGTGATCGCGCGGCGGGTTTTGCGGACGATCGGGCTGAGGCGTCCGGTTGTTTTTGCTTGACATTCACTTTGAATTTCACTAAATATAACGACGAGGTAAAGGGAGAGGGTCGCCGTTTGCGGGAATGACACGGCCGGTGGAGTTCGCAGAATCTTCCTGGAGGTGAGTGCAATGAGAAGGCTGATGATCGTGGCGCTGCTGGTCGCCAGTGTGCCCGTGGTGGCTTGGGGGCAACTCAAGAGCCAGGACCCTAAGAAGGTCGATTTCGCCAAGATCCTGACCGCCCCGGTCAGACCGCAAGGCCTGTTTGGATTGCTTGGTCTCAACCCGAATCGCTTCTCCATGCAGCAAAGCTATTCCCTCTCTTTTATGACAGCCGGCGGTCAGAGCTACAGCCAGGGTGTGTACCTCAACACGATACAGTACCAACTGTCCGACCCGCTGAGCGTCTATGTCCAGTGGGGCATGTTCAACCAGCCGCTCGGCGCCATGGGTGCCCAACCTCTGACTTCGAATCGGCTGTTCCTGTCGACGGCGGGGATTTCTTTCAAGCCGAACCGCAACATGTCGATCGAGGTGCAGTATAATTCACTGCCCTACACCGGCTATTACTACGGGGCTTACCGCGGCCTTTCCGGCTGGCGCTCGAATCCTCACCGGTAGGGCGTCCTACCCGGTGACTGGCTGGACCTGACTGGCACGGCGGATGTAATTCTGCGTGACCCCGGCGCAAGGCGCCACGGATCCCCGCTCCCCGAGTGAAGCGCACAACCTCTTCCCTGTTCGCTTGTTCATGCATCATTCCCATTCAGGAGGAGCCATTTGAAGCGCAGGAGCACTTCACGGCGGCGGCAGTATGCACGGCGGCCGGCAAGACGCTCGGGCCGCCGCAAGAAGAACGATCTGAAATCCACCCTCTTGACCATCGGCATCTGGGCTCTCGGCCTGATCAACGTCGTCCTGATCGCCTCCAGCCTTTCGAACATCCTCAAGTCCTCGGCGGAAGAGCCGGCAACCATCAACGGCGTTCTTGAAAACACCGTGCTGGTTGAAGTCCTCAACGGCTGCGGCGCCAAAGGGATCGCCAAGGAAGTGACCGACTATCTTCGCGCCTATGCCGGCGGCCGTTTCGACGTAGTCAAGTTTGAGAACTACGTCGTCGATGGCCGCGTCCGCTGGGACGAGCCTCGCACAATGGTGATCGATCGCGTCGATCGTTCCCGCCAAAACGCCAAGGAGGTTGCCAAGGCCCTGGGCGTGCCGGATCGCAGCGTCCTTTTTCTTGCGAACGAAGATCGGGCCGTGGACGTCACCGTCATCCTTGGCAAGGACTACAAGAACCTTCGCCTCTACCGTGAGCGGTAGCCTGCCGGACGGCTCGAAACAACCTGCAAAACCAGGGGGCCCCGCGCATAGCTGGATTGTACGCTCGCTCTACAACCTTCTGGTCGTCCCTTTGCTGTTTGCCGGCTTTCACGTGCTCGGCCTCTTTCACGCCAAGATTCGGGCGGGAATCCGCGGCCGCCGTCATCTTTGGTCCGAGCTCAGCGAACAAACATCCCAGATGCGCGCTCGCCACCCATGCATCTGGCTTCATGCTTCCTCCATGGGGGAACTGGAACAGGCCCGGCCCATTATCGATGCGTTGCGGCGCCGACTGCCAACAGCAGCAATCGCGATCACCCTCTATTCTCCCTCGGCGCGCGAGCACGTCAGCGCAATTCCCGGAGCTGACCTCGTCTCCTATCTGCCTTTCGACTCGTGGTTTCAGGCCAGGCGCTTCATTCGCCTCATCCAGCCGGATGTGCTGCTATTGATTCGCCACGACATCTGGCCGAACCATCTCTGGCAAGCCCGACGAAGCGGGACCCGCACGATCCTCGTGGATGCTTCGACCCGCAGCGGTTCTGCCAGCCCGAATCACCTGGTGCGCGCTCTCAACAAAGCGGCCCTTTCTTTTTTCGATCAGATCCTGGCCGTCGATGACGGCGCTGCCGAGGAGCTGCGACGCCTGTCGCGGCAACCCGATCGCGTTCACGTGATCGGCGACACGCGCTACGACCGGGTGCTGGCTCGTGCACTCGAGCGGCCGGACGTTGTCGACGCTCTCGCAACACAACTGTCTGGACGCTGGGTGGTCGTGGCCGGCAGCACCTGGCCCTCCGACGAAGAATGCTTGCTGCCCGCGTTCCGCCGCCTGCACGGCGAGAGGAAAGAGACAACCCTCGTTCTCGTGCCTCACGAACCGACGGCGGATCGCCTTCGTCAGATCGGTGGCCGGCTGCGGCGCCTGGGGTTGGCCTGGAGTACGCTCACCAAACTGGAAGAGACTGCAAGTTTCCGCGGAGAAGTGCTCGTCATCGACCGGATCGGTTTGCTGGCGAACCTATACGCCCTGGCCAGCGTCGCCTTTGTCGGCGGCGGCTTTGGCCCAGGCATACACAGCGTACTCGAGCCCGCCGTCCACGCCCTGCCAGTGCTCTTCGGCAGTCGCATCGAGAACTCCGCTGAGGCGGTGCTCATGGCCCAGAGCGAGTTCGCCACGGCAGTCACCTCTGCCGAGGAGATCTATCGACATCTGCACCAGTACCTGCGGAATGCAGAGATGCGCAGGCAGCATGGCGCCCAGGCGCGGCGCTTCGTAGAGAACCGCCTTGGGGCCAGCGAACGGATTGCTGCAATGGTGGCAGAAGGACGGTTGATGGAGGGTGGCTGATAGACACGGAGGGATGCCTTCAGGCGGTGAAGGGCTGCGGTTTCGGGTTTCGGGTCTCGGG
>CAZGRP010000014.1:13980-75414 GCA_964527995.1 uncultured Cytophagia bacterium
AGCGCAGGCTTCCAGCGTGCAAGAGGGATCCGAGGCCGTGCGACTTCGGCATGGCAGTCTCCACGGCGGACAACGGATGGGCTTCGACTCCCTTGGGCAAGCAGGCACAAGCCGAAAGCCATCCCAAATCCGATTCCGAGTTCCTGGCACCTGGTGCCCTATCCCTGACCCGACGCCCCACCGTCAGCGCGTATAAATGCGCCGCAGTTCGGCGCCCTTGTAATAGTGCAACAGAATGTGCTCGTAGGAGAAGCCCGACGACGCCATCACCGTGGCGCCGATCTGACAGAGGCCAACACCGTGACCCCAGCCAGCGCCCCGGAACGTGAAATGGCTCACCCGGCCATCGGCGGCGACAATCGGCTCGACGTAGAAACAGGAGCTGTACAAGTGGCTTGGGGACAGCAGGCGGCGGATGGCCAGTTCCTTGCCGACGCGAAAGCGATCGCGGCTGCCGACCACCTCGATCGCCACAAGACGGCCGGATGGGCCGCGCTGCAGCGGGCGGATCTCCTGCAGCGTACCGATCTGGCGCCCTGATTTCTCCGAGATGATCTTCTCCAGTTCTTCCCGCCGATACGTCACTTCCCAGCGAAAGAGATCCCGGCTCTGACTCTGGCCTTCGGGCAGCGGGTGCAGGACAGTGTTGCAGTAGACGTCCGGCGAGGCGTCGATGTAGGCACGTGCCTTTTCTTCGTCGTCCAAAGGCAAAGCCAGCGGCTCGGGTCCGTCGGTGCCGCTGACCAGGTAGGGGACGGCGCGATCATCCCAAACGTAACGGTAGTCCTCCATCGCTCCGCCGCAAATCTTCGAATAGCGAGCATCGCAGACGCGTCCGGCGTAGAGCAACACCTCACCCCAGGTATCGCGCACGCCTTGCCAGGAGGTCTCCTGCTCCGCCCCGCTGCCATGATAGCACTGGCAGTGGTCATCGGCGCACAGGTGGAAGGTCTCTGCGTAGTGGTGTTTACCCATGGTTGCCAGCAGAGTACTGCGCGCCGCCACGGTCTGCGCCCGCAGAAGATCGACCGGACAGTCGGGGCTCATCTCCGAAGAGTTGACGCTGGCCAGGTACTCTTCGATGGGAAGTTCGTTCACTGCCTGCAGCCTGCCGTCCGTGCCGACACCAATCTCGAGCAGGCCGCGGTAGGCTTGGCGCTCCAGGTGCTCCCAGTGGAAACCGATGCCGACTCGAACATCGTTGAGCAGCACCCGGCCTTCCGCAGTCAGCGGTCGTATCCTCAGCACACCGGCGATTTGACGCCCCTCCAGCTGGAGGATGCCCGACGCCGGCCGTTGCGGCATACGTACGACCGTGCTCTCCCATGGGGCACCGAACCGGGGCTGCGCTGCCGACGCCTCTTCTTCACTGGCAAAAGGTCCGGCCAGCACCCAATGCTCGCGATTGTCGACTGTGAACTCGCCGACGGGTAGCGTCAAACCCATGGTGCGCACGGTGGTGCCGACATCGTTTCCACCGCGGTCGCGAGCCTCCTGCTCGGCTTCCGCCAGATCTGTGTGGATCGACAGCCGCAGGTACCAAAGTGTCTCGGCTGGCCTGCTCTGTGCCAGAGTCACCCTGAATTCCTTGCTTTCCACCGATCTCCCGATCTCCTCTCCGTGGTCATCTTCCCACACCAAAGGTGCGGTCCCAGAAAAAACAATCTCCTTGCGGCCGGTCACCATGCCGATCCGCACCACAGGCACCTTTTCGCTCATTCGCTTTCCTCATCGTCTTTGAGTCGGTCCCGTCCTTCTTGCTGAAGAGATCGAGCGGGGCCCGTTCGTTGCCAGAATTCCCATGCAGCGATCGCCGTCAACGCGGCGGCCCCGAACAAGATCGCCGGCCGCACCTGATCGCCCTCGGCGTACCAGCGCAACGAGCTTTCGGGCAAGTTGATGAACAGGATGGAAACCAGGTTGTTGACTGCATGCATCACCGCGCCCGGAAAGATGCTGTCGCTCCGCCAGACCACGAGGCCAAAGAGGGAGCCGAGCAAGACAATCTGAATAAACCACCACGGATTGAGGTGAAACAGCCCGAACACCACCGCCGCCACCAGCACCGCCGCGGCACCATTGACCCGTTCCTCGACCGCCCCCTGAAGCAGGCCACGGAAAATCATTTCCTCGAACAGACCGGCCAGTACGACAGCGCCAAGCAGAATCGACACCCACTCGAACGGCGAACGAGCCCGCAGCAGGTCCTCGAGCATGTGCTCGAATCCCGGCGGCATCGGCAGCACACGCTGGACGAGGGGCCGAACGACACGGTCCAGTTCATCGGTCAGCACCGTCAACCCCAGTGCGCCTAGACCTGCGTACGCCAGCACCGGCGTCGCCACCCGGCGCAGGCGGTAGACCTGCGGCAGGGAATAGCCGTCGCGCCGGAGATAGTAAGCGGTCGGCAGGATCAGCACCAGCTCGCTGACGGTGATTGCCAATTTGGAGGGCAGGATGTCGGTCAGTAGCGAGACGGAGCCGGCCAGGAGGATGCTGAGAAGGAGCAGCAAAGTGACTCTGCCGAAACCTGGATAAACCTTGGGATCGTTCCTCATCTCCCTTCCAGCCCGGCGCAGCCGGGGCCTTCAGCCTTCACAGATTCGCTACGCAGATGCAGCGCATCACACGGATTGCTTGGAAGTCGACGGCTGGCTCATCGACGATGATGCTCCGGCCAGGGCGAAATCGGCCATCAGAATGCCGGCAGCGATGGCGACGTTGAGCGAATCGCCGTACCCTCGGCGCGGAATGCGCACGACTCGGTCGACCAGGGGCACGAGGACCGTGCGCAAGCCGTGCGCCTCGCTTCCGAGCACAAGGGCCGTCTTTGTCGGCCACGGCTTCGAGCGCAGAACCTCGCCGTGGCGGACGTCGGTGGCGACGAGCGTAAAACCAGCCTCCCGGAAGGTCCGCAGCACCCGCTCGGTCTCAAGCCCTTGAACGACGGGCAGGTGAAACAGGGCGCCGGCTGAAGAACGCACAACCTTGGGGTTGGTCCACTCGACGGTACCCGTGCCGAGAACAGCGCCCCGGACCCCAAACCACGCCGCGGTCCGGAGGATCGTGCCGACATTGCCCGGATCGCTCACCTGGTCCAGGATGACGACCAGGCCCCGGCGTTTGCGGATCAGTGAGGATAGTTCGGCGGACTGTGTTGCGAGGACGGCGACAACTCCCTGGGAATGAACCGTCTCCGAGATACGCTCAAGAGTGCGGCGATCGGTTTCGAACACCGGCACCCCTTTCTCCTCGGCGAGATGGAGGAGAGCATCTGCACGCTGGCCGCGCAACAAGTCTCGGCAGACGATCAGCCTTTTCGTCCGAAACCGCGAGGTCAGGGCTTCCTCGCACAGGCGCACCCCTTCGACAAGAAACTCACCGCGCTGGAGGCGGTACTTCTTGCGGGTGAGGGCGGTGACAGCCTTTGCTTGCGCCTTGGAGAGCTGCATCAGACCTCAGAAACGAGCTCCTGGTTGCGGCAGAAAAATGCAACAAGGTCTGCAAACGCGACTTCTTTCTGCTCGCTGGTGTCCATATCCCGCACTGTGGCAATGCGGCGCTGCAGCTCGTTTTCGCCGACAATCACCGCAAACTGCGCTTCCAGCCGGTTGGCCTCGCGCATCTGTGCCTTGAGACTGCGACCGAGAAAGTCGTAGTCGCACGAGATCCCGTGCCGTCGCAGCTCCTGGGCCGTCCGACGCACCCACCTGGCGGCAGCATCGCCGAGAGCGGCGAGGAAGACAAGCGGCTGCTGTGGCCGGCCGAGGTAGAGACCCTGGCGCTCCATAACCAACAGCAGGCGCTCGAAACCGGCAGCAAAGCCAACCGCCGGCGTCGGCTTGCCGCCGAGCTCCTCGGCCAGGAGGTCGTAACGACCGCCGCCGCCGAGGGCGTCTTGGGCCCCGAGCTCGCCGCTGACGATCTCGAAGGCCGTGCGCGTGTAGTAGTCCAGACCTCGAACCAGACGCTTATCAAGTTCATAGGCAATGTCGAGGTTTTCCAGTCCCGCGCGCACACCTTCAAAGTGCAGGCGGCACGGTTCGCACAGGTGGTCGAAAAGCGCCGGTGCGCCCTCGGTTTCGCGACGGCAACCTTCCTTCTTGCAGTCGAGAATACGCAGAGGATTGCGTTCGAACCTGGCCTGGCAGTCCTTGCACAGCCTCCCAAGGCGCGGGCGCAGATAATCCTGAAGCAGCTTCTTATACGGCTCGCGGCAAAGGGGATCGCCGACGCTGTTCAGCTTCAGGACGTAGTCGCGCAGTCCGAGCCTGCGATAGATCTCCACCCATACCGCGATGGACTCGACATCGGCCTCGGGGTTGGGCGAACCGATAACCTCGACACCGAACTGGTGAAACTGGCGGTAGCGACCCGCCTGCGGGTTCTCCTGCCGGAAAGCGGGCGACATGTAGTACAGTTTCACCAGCGGCCGCTGTTCGCCCAGGTTGTGTTCGAGATAGGCCCGCATCACCGGCGCCGTCATCTCGGGTTTGAGGGTCAGGCTCTTGCCACCGCGATCTTTGAATGTATACATCTCCTTGGTGACGATATCGGTGTACTGGCCGATGCCGCGCTCGAACAACTCGGTCGCCTCGAACATCGGCGTGCGGATCTCGCGGAAATTGCTGAGATCCATCACCGTGCGAATCACTCCCTCAACGTACTGCCATTTGGCACATTCATCGGGAAGAAGGTCACGCGTGCCTTTGATCGACTGATATCGCATTTCAGATTAGTTCCTTGGCCAGCCCCTTCACGAAGTCAACGGGCAATGTGAAAATCACCCCGGTTCCAGGCGCGCCGAAGTCGCCGCAAATCTGTTCGACGGCGGCGACCACCAGCGGCACCTTTTCTTCCTCGACCACCGAAAAGATCGTCTTGTTGAACGGTCGTTCTCCCGACAGAACGCTACGAAGACCAGCGAAGATCGGGATATCGTGGGTCAGAACTCGCCCCATACCGACGCTGTCGATGATGGTGGCGCCGCGGATATCCAACTCCACGAACGCCTCGAGGACATCTTCCAGGTACTCTTCCTGATTGAGGACCATTACCAGCAGCTTCATCAGAGCGTCCCGGTGTTATTAGAAAAACAAAAGGCCACCGCTACCAGTAGCCACTCAAGCATCCATCTTCGACTGTGCGGGCTGCACCCCAAAGCTACATCTCGAAATAGCGTTCCTCCTCGCGAACGATGGCCTCCATAGCGTCGTGGGCATTCTTCGATTGAATCAACTGGTCGCGAAAGTCGGGTTTGTGCATCAGTCGTGAGATCCGACTCAGTGCTTTCAGATGCGGCCCTGTGCGATCGGGCGGCCCCACCAGCAGCCAGACCAGGCGAACCGGCTTTTCGTCGATGGACTCGAAGTCAACCGGCTCCCTGGTGACCCCGAGAGCAGCGACAATGTCTTTGACGCCGTTTGCCTTGCCGTGGGGAATGGCCACGCCGTCGCCCACTCCTGTGCTCATGACGGCTTCGCGTTCCAGGACGGCCTTCAGTACTTCGTCTCGATTGGAAATCTTGCCGGCTTTGTAGAGGATGTCCACCATCTCTTCGATGATCTTTCGCTTCTCCGTGCTCTCGAGTGGAATCTTGATAAGCTCCTCACCCAAGATATCCCTTAGCTTCATCAGGTATCTCCTCTAAGTGGCAAAGAATCAGAGCCTTGTTTTCGGCCGCATCGAACCAACTAATCTAAGAAAAAATACCGAAATTGCAAACGCTTTTTGTCGCCGCCCGGCACGCTGGCGAGGGGCACTTCGGGCAAGAATTCGCTTGACGCTTTGGCCTCCTCTTTCTACCTTCTGGTGCAATTCACCACCGGCAGTGACGAGACCATGACCATCAGGAGGCACAATTGGTAACGCTTGCAGACATCGAACGAATCCGCCGCACTCTACCTTCCAATATCGTCCGCACTCCCGCTTTCCCAACCGAAGCGCTGCAGCGGGACCTCGGGCAACGACTCACGCTGAAGCTGGAGAATCTTCAAGTCACCGGCTCTTACAAGGCCAGGGCCGCCTTCGCCATCCTGAACGAGCTCGACCCCGAACAGAAACGGCGCGGCGCAGCGATTTCTTCCTCTGGTAACTTTGCCACGGCCTTCGCCTACATGGGGCGCCTGCTCGGTATTCACACCGTCGTAGTGATGATGCAAAAGACGGCCCCCTTCAAGATTGAGGCAGCCCGCCGTCACGGAGCCGAGATTGTCCTGTGCGAAAACCGCTTCGAAGCCCGCTGGGAGACGCTCGATCGCCTCCATGAAGAGCGCGGCCTGGCCACGATCAACACCTTCGAGTCGCCGACGGTGATCGCCGCTCACGGCAGCATCGGCGTCGAGATTGTCGAGCAGGTGCCCGACGTCGATGTGGTGCTCGTGCCGATCAGCAGCGGCGGCCTGCTCGCCGGTGTGGCCACAGCCATCAAATCGCTGCGGCCGCAGACAACCGTCATCGGTGTCCAGCCGAAAGGAGCCGATGCCATGCATCGCTCCTTTCGAGAGCGCAAGCGGGTGACCATCGAGCGTGTAGAGACGATTTGTGACGCGCTGGTAGCTACCAGCCCGGGTGCTCTGCCCTTCGAACACGTCCTGCGCTACGTAGACGACGTCGTGCTCGTCTCAGACGATCAGGTGGAGGAGGCGGTCCGTCTCCTGGCGGAAGGCGCCAAGCAGGTGGTGGAGCCCTCCGGCGCGGTAGGCGTGGCGGCACTGCTCTCCCGGCAAGTAGAGCTGCCGGGCCGCCGGATCGTGGCTCTGATCAGCGGCGGCAATGTCGCCATGGAGCGGTTTGCGGGGTTCCTGTCGAAAAACGGCTGACGCACACCTGGGAAGGATCGGAGCCAGCAAAAGGAAGTCCGTACGCCGGCATGCGTGATGGTGAGCGCATCTACAAGGCGGCGGCGCAGCGGCAGCAGCCCGCCTGTCTCGTCAACCTCGACCCCGACTGAATCTGCTGGACGCGCGGCTGTCGTCGGTCCCCTTCTTCACCCGTTCCGAAAACCCCGGCTGCGCTCGCAGGTATTCACCCCGTTTACTTGGACCGAGGCTCGCGGCTCTTGGAGAGTATCTCCTGGCGGACGCGCTTGAACGGTACTCCTTCTTTCCACACCGGCATCTGGTCGGCATTGGCAAGAGCATAGCCTGTCTTGAAGGCAAACCGTAGCATCTGCTCAGCGCCTTCCAGACTCCAGGAGGGATCGTACTCGTCGCTGGGTCGATGGTAGCGGTTCTTGATATAGTCCTCTGCCAGCTTGCGACCATAGTCTTCGGGCTGGCCGACGTACTTGTCGCCCGGGTCGAAGTAGACCGCAGGTACTCCGACCTTGACCAGGCTGAACTGGTCCGAGCGGAAGAAGAAACCTTGTTCCGGCATCGGGTCAGGAGAAAGCGTCATCCCCATCTCTTTGGCCACCTGCTCGACCACGGTCCGGATCGAAGAAAGATCGGCCCCCATGGGAATGATGTCCCGGGTCTCCCCCCTGACGTTGATGGCGTCGATGTTGACCTCGGCCGCCGTCTTCGCCAGCGGCACCACCGGATGCTGGGCGTACCATTTCGAGCCGAGGAGACCGGCCTCCTCGGCCGTGACGGCGGCGATGAGGATACTGCGTCGTGGTCGTGGCCGCACCTCGGTGAACGCCCGTGCCAGCTCGATCAGGCCGGCGGTTCCCGAGGCGTTGTCCACGGCACCATTGAAGATATTGTCGCCCGCCTTGGTCGGGTCCATGCCGAGGTGGTCGTAGTGCGAGGTGTAGAGGATGTACTGGTCGGCAAGATCGGAGCCCGGCACCTTGCCGATGACGTTGGGCGAGACGATGTGGCGGATGGTGTTGGAGATGCGCGCCTCCACCTGAAAGCGGAGTGGAATCGGCCGGAACCCAGGTTTGCCGGCCTTGTCGAGCAGATCGGCCAGATCATAGCCCTCCGACTTCAGCAGCCGGCTGGCCACCTCCTGGGTGATCCAGCTCTCAAGACGCAATTGCCTGGCAGCCTCCTGGCCGCCGACATAGAACTGTTCGCCGCTCCATGAGCCTTCCACCACCGGCCAGCCGTAGCCTGCCTTTTCGGTCGTGTGGATAAGGATCACGCCGGCGGCACCACGCCGGGCCGCCTCCTCGAACTTGTAGGTCCAGCGGCCGTAGTAGGTCAGCGCCTTACCGTCGAAGAAACGATCATCGGTTGAGGGCGGCTCGTTTGGCGAAATCAGCAGCACCTTGCCGGCGACATCGACCCCTTCGTAGTCGTTCCAGTTGTACTCGGGGGCGTCAATCCCGTACCCCATGTAGATAACGTTCGATCGAGCCAGCCGCACCGTAGCTCGCTCGATGGGTGTCCAGGCCACGAAATCGCGGCGATAAGTAGGCTGCAGCCGTCCGCGTTTGGTATAGAACGTGATCCGCGGGGCCGGATTCATGCCGAGCAGCTCCACCGGTTGAAAATAGGACGTATCGCCGACCGCCGGCTCGAGGCCCAGAGCTTCGAACTGGGCGGCGATGTACTTGGCCGCCAGGTCACCACCGCGGCTTCCTGGCCCACGCCCCTCGAGCAAATCGTCAGCAAGAAACTTCAGATGCGCCCGGATGGCGGCACGGCGGATCTCGACAGGCTTGCGCTCTTGCGAGCCGCTGCAACCCAGGAACAAAGCGATGCCGACGAACATCGGCAGGAGCGATGCGGTCTTGTGGCGGGATTGTGATCTCATGGTCGGTCCTTTCTGGTTCCGAAGACTATTCCAATTCCCGGTATCGACCCCGATGAAAAATCAGGGGAGCTGTCTCTGCCCCTACGGCGGCATCTACCACCTCACCGATAAAGATCGTATGATCCCCGGCTGGGTGCCGGTCGACAATCCGGCAGTCGAGATAGCCCAGAGTACCTCGCAGAATGGGTGCTCCGGTGTGGCCGGCCGCTGTTTCAACGCCCTCGAACCGTTGTTCACTCGTCAACGATGAATCGGCAAAGCGGTCGGCCAGGGGCTGCTGCTCCCGAGCGAGAATGTTCACTGCAAAGACCTCGGCCTTGTTCATGTAGGACACGCTCGTGCCGGAGCAGTCGATGCAGACAAGCACCAGCGGCGGCGACAGCGAAACCGAGGTGAAGGCGTTGACCGTCAGGCCGTGGCGGCCTTCAGCGGTGCGGGTGGTGACAATGGTCACGCCGGTAGCGAATCGGCTCATCACGTCGCGAAACTTCCGAGGATCCACCGACATAGGACTGCCCTGTTCTGCCTCGGTGAGGTTGGTTCAGCGGCTCTCCATCAGGCAAAGTACTCCCCCTACCCTCGAAAATTTGACGCTAATGTAAAACACTGCCCCGAGAAAGTCAAATGATAAGAAAAGAACTTGCGATGCTCATACGGAAGCCGATCAGCGCTGCAAAATCGCTGTTTGCTTTTGCTCCTCGTAATCTTTACATTAAGACAGCAAACAACAGACAGGAGTAGGGGAATCGTTCGCGCCAGCCTGACCCAGCCCGCTGCCCTCGCCTGGAACTTTTTGCTCACCGTTTCTTGTTGTATAAAGTCATGCCATAGGCAAGCCAAAGCTCTCTTCGACAAAGGCAAACACAGGGAGGCTTCAACCAGTGAAAAGCAGGAGCTACGACGCTGTTATCATCGGTGCCGGTCAGGCGGGCGGACCGCTTTCGACCACGCTGGCAGGCGCGGGGTGGAAAACGGCACTGGTGGAACGGACCCATGTGGGCGGCACCTGTGTCAACGAAGGATGTACGCCAACGAAGACCATGGCCGCCAGCGCTCGGGTGGCCTATCTGGCTCGCAGAGCGGCGGAATACGGTGTTCACACCGGGCCGGTGACCGTCGACCTGGCCAGGGTGCGGCAGCGCAAGCAGGCCATCGTCGACAGCTTCCGCAATGGCAGCCGGAAACGCATCGAAAGCACCGACGGTGTAGACCTGCTGATGGGGGAGGCCACCTTCGCGGGTCCGAAGGAAGTCGATGTTCACCTTCAAGACGGCGAAAGGCTGCGCCTGTCGGCCGAAAAGATCTTCATCAACACCGGAGCCCGAGCCGCCAGGCCAGCGCTGCCGGGACTCGACGAAGTCCCCACTCTCGATTCCACCAGCATCATGGAACTGGATCGCGTACCCGAGCATCTGCTCGTTTTGGGCGGCGGCTACATCGGCCTGGAATTCGGCCAGATGTTTCGGCGCTTCGGTAGCCGCGTCACCATCGTACAGCGCGGCCGCCAGGTGCTGACTCGCGAGGACGCCGACGTCGCCGAGGAGGTGGCCAAGATCCTGCGCGAGGACGGCGTGGAGATCCTGCTGCAGGGCCAGGCGGCAAGTGTCGAGTCCGGCAGCAGCGGCGGCATTCGCATGACGGTGCGGACCCCCGACGGAGAACGCACCCTCAGCGGCTCGCATCTCCTGGTGGCCGTAGGCCGCACACCGAACACTGACGGGCTCAATCTGGCGGCTGCCGGAGTAGAGACCGACGAACGCGGCTTCGTCCGTGTCAATGACAGCCTCGAAACCAACGTCCCCGGCATCTACGCCCTCGGCGACGTGAAAGGCGGCCCTGCCTTCACCCACATCTCTTACGACGACTCTCGCGTTATCCGCACCAATCTGGTCGAAGGCGGCTGGGCAACAACAAAGGGACGCCTGGTACCCTATACGGTCTTCATCGACCCGCAACTCGGCCGTGTCGGCATGAGTGAACGCGAGGCGCGGGAACAGGGTCTCAACATCCGAGTGGCGAAGCTGCCGATGAGCTATGTTGCCCGGGCCCTGGAAGTCGACGAGACGCGTGGCTTCATGAAGGCCGTGGTCGATGCTGACAGCGGTCAGATTCTGGGCGCCGCCGTGCTTGGGATCGAAGGCGGAGAGGTCATGAGTGTCCTGCAGATGGCGATGATGGGCAAGGTGCCCTACACAGTGATCCGAGACGGGGTCTTCGCTCATCCCACCCTGGCGGAATCGTTGAACAACTTGTTTATGGCGATGGACGCGTGAGCGAACGAGCCACACGGAGGGATGGTATGCATTGGATATGGCAACGCCAGACGCTGATTGTGGCTTTTGTCCTGGTTGTGGCTGCAGCCTGGAGTTGTGGAAACGAGCAGCGTCCCAATCTGCCGTCGCTACGCGGCTCTCGCGGTTCGACGCTGGGCGCTGACACGACCGCAGCATTGGGCACCGGCGGCGGCGAACGCAGCCCCGAAGAACTTCGCAAGGAGATCGAGGCACTTTTTGCAGAACTGCGGCAGATGCAAAGCGCTATGGCGAAAAAAGAGGCCAGGCTCGACATGCAGGCTCGCCGTCTTCGCGCCCGTGAGTTGGAGCTCTCGGAACGCGAAAAGCACGTACGCCGGCTGCAACGAACCGCGTACGGCGTGCTGGGCATCGGTCTCGTCACCCTGCTTCTTGCGCTTATTTTGCTGATCCGCGGCCACAGAAGGGCGCCGGATGCCGGTTCGAGTCGGACACCTTCCGGCTCTCCGCCGGTTGCGCCCGCCGCAAAGACCAAAGCACCGCGCTCCCGCGGGGCGGGGTCGACCGCCGAAAAAGCATCGTCGCCGAAAAGAAAAACGGAGGAAAGGCCGAGCCAGGGGCAGGGGCCGGAGAAACAGGACGATCCTGGCGGCCATGATTGAGCCGACGACTCTCGACTTTCTCACCGCTGTCCCCTCTTGCTTCCCTGCTTTTGCTTCTTCGCTGGGCCCGGCCGAGAGGCCTCTGGTCACACTGACGCTCCGCGGCTGGCTGCGCATTGCCAGGCTGCCCGGCGTGGAATAGAGGTTCACCGGCTCAATGTTTAGACCTTGGCCTCCCCTGGGAACGAAAACGCCGCACCAAAGACGTTCATCTCGGGAAAACCCATGACCACCGAATACAAAAAGTTGGAAGACTACGGCCTTATCGGCAACCTGGAAACCTGCGCTCTGGTTGGCTGCGACGGCTCCATCGATTGGTGCTGTTTTCCCCACCTCGAGTCGGCCAGCGTCTTTGCCGCCATTCTGGACACCGACAAAGGCGGCCGATTCCAGATCCAGCCGCTGGAACCCTTCGAATCGCAGCAAAGCTACCGCGATACGACGAACCTCCTGGAAACGACGTTCCGAACCTCGGCCGGTACGGTCCGACTCACGGACTTCATGCCGGCCAGCAATGATTCCGCCTACGAACGGCGCCGGATCATTTTTCGGCGATTGCAGAGCCTCGGCGGCAGCGTCCGCATCCGGGTCGATTTCGATCCGCGCTTCGACTATGGTCGCGGCCTGCCCTCTTGGGAGGAAGCCGCCGGCGGAGTGGTTGCGCGCTGGCACGACCAGACGCTCTTCCTGCAGGGCTCGGTTCCCTGGCAATTCGACCGCGGCTACGCGCACGCTGCTTTCACCCTTGCCGACGGCCAGGTAAGCTGGTTTGTGCTGCGTTACGGCGGTAGCGAAGGCGTGACGGAGCAGGCGTGTGAGGAGACGCTCCAACAGACCGAAAGGTTCTGGCTTGGCTGGGCGCATCGCTGCGACCGGTCGCCGTGCGTCCTCGATGGTCCCTGGCATGCGCTCACCACTCGCGCCGGTCTGGTGTTGAAACTTCTCACACACCCGGAGTCGGGGGCCATTGCCGCGGCGCCGACGACGTCGCTGCCCGAAGCTATTGGCGGTGTGCGGAACTGGGACTACCGCTACGCCTGGATCCGCGACGCCTCGTTCACCGTGCAGGCGCTGCACAACCTCGGCCACGCCCGCGAAGCTCGAGCCTATTTTCGCTGGCTCCGCGGCCTCTGGCGCTCCTGCTCCGGCCGTAAGACTCCCGCCGAGCTGCAGATCATGTACGGGCTGCATGGTGAGACAAAACTCGATGAGTACGAGCTGGTCCACCTTTCCGGGTATCGCAATTCCGCCCCTGTGCGTATCGGCAACGGCGCAGCCAGGCAGAAACAGCTCGACATCTACGGAGAGCTGGTGAACGTTTTGTTCGAGACGACTCGCTACGGCGAGGAGATCTCAGTCGAGGATTGGGAATTCATCCGCAGGATCGCCGATCATGTCTGCCAGATCTGGGATACGCCCGACGCCGGCATCTGGGAAGTCCGCGGCAGGCCGCAACATTTCACCTACTCCAAGCTGATGTGTTGGGTCGCCCTGGACCGCTGCATCCGTATCGCTGAGGGACGCGGATTCCAGGCCCCTCTGGGACGGTGGCGCAGGCAGCGCGCTGCAATCCGCACTGCCATCCTCGAAAGGGGGTTTCACCGCGGACTGAACAGCTTCGTGCAGGCCCTGGACTCCGACGCGCTGGACGCCACCGGCCTGCTCATCCCGGCGATGGGCTTTTTGCCGGCCGACGATCCGCGCGTGCAGGGCACAATCCAGGCCACGCTCGACCGACTGACGGTCAACGGCCTGGTCTACCGATACAACGGCGACGACGGCCTGCCCGGCGGCGAAGGAACTTTCCTGTTGTGCACGTTTTGGCTCGTCGATGCCCTGGCGCTTTGCGGCCGCAGGGAAGAAGCAGAAAACATCTATCTCGGCGCTGTAAAATACGCCAGCCCCCTCGGGCTGTTCGCCGAGGAGGTCGATCCGGCGACGGGAGGACAGCTCGGCAACTTCCCGCAGGCGTTCAGCCATCTCGGTCTCATCAACAGCGCTCTCTATCTCAACCGGCAGCGCGGCATCGAACCTGTTGGCCAGGGGCTCGTCGGCCTCGGAAGTTCTCCGGAATGAGCCGGCTGCACGCCCATCGTCGCTGGCCGACGCAGGCAGTGGGCGAACGGAAAAGGTTTTGCCGGAGCGACCGCCCCGGTTGATACAAAGGAGAAGACTCTCATGTCGAAACTACATCAGTTGGCAGATCTCGGCCAGTCCATCTGGCTCGACTACATTCGCCGCGCCTTCCTGACCTCAGGAGAGCTGCAAGAGCTGGTTCAGCAAGGTATCCGCGGCGTAACCTCCAACCCGTCCATCTTTGAAAAGGCGATCGCCGGCAGCGCCGATTACGATGTCGATTTGCGCCGTCTTGTGGAATCGCACAGACCGGTTGACGAAATCTACGAGTCCCTGGCCATTGAGGACATCCAGCGGGCCGCCGACCTCCTGCGCCCGGTCTACGATTCCACCGCCGGGGCCGATGGCTATGTCAGCCTCGAGGTCAGCCCAACGCTGGCGCATGACACCCAGGGCACGGTGGCCGAAGCCCGGCGTCTTTTCGCCACACTCGATCGCCCCAACGTGATGATCAAGATCCCAGCCACCGCAGCGGGAGTTCCAGCCATCGAGACCGCCATCGGTGAGGGAATCAACGTCAACGTCACGCTGATCTTCTCGCTGGCCCACTATGAAGCCGTGGCCGGCGCCTACCTGCGCGGGTTGCAGAAACTGGCTGAGTCCGGGGGAAATCTGGGGAAGGTGGCCTCGGTCGCCTCTTTCTTTGTCAGTCGTGTCGACACAGCGGTGGACAGGCAGTTGGACGTCATCGGCACGCCGGAGGCACAGGCCTTGAAAGGCAAAATCGCTGTAGCCAACGCCAGGCTTGCCTATGCCCGGTTTCGCCGGCTCTTCAGCGGCGACAAGTGGGACGATCTCGCCACCCGCGGTGCCCGAGTGCAGCGGCCGCTGTGGGCCAGCACCGCTACCAAGAATCCTCTCTACTCGGATACCCTGTATGTCGACAGCCTGATCGCTCCCGATACCGTCAACACGGTGCCCCCGGCAACTCTGAACGCTTTCCTCGATCACGGCACAGTGGCAGTGACGATGGCAGCGGATGCCGCCGAAGCCGCCGAACAGATCAACCAGCTCAAGCAACTCGGCGTTGACCTGGACGCCATCACCGACAAGTTGCAGGAAGACGGGGTGGCCTCCTTTGCCAAGTCGTTCGAGGTCTTGATGTCGAGCATCGCGGCCAAACGCGATCGTCTGCTGGCGGGCAAGAAGAGTTTCGCGGCCGGCCTGGGCAAATACCAGGAGGCCGTCGATGCCGCGCTGGCGGAGTTGCGAGACCATCACATTGTTGCCCGCATCTGGGCCCATGATTTCACGGTGTGGAAATCCGACCCGACGGAGATCAGCAACCGGCTCGGATGGCTGCACAGCCCGGATGTGATGCTGGAGGCGATTCCGTCGATCCAGGCTTTCGTCGATGGAGTCAGAAAAGACGGCTACACGCACGTCTTGCTGCTCGGCATGGGCGGGTCGAGTCTGGCTCCCGAGATGTTCCGCAAGACGTTCGGCGTGGCTTCGGGCCATCTCGACTTGAGCGTCCTCGACAGCACCGATCCCGGAGCCGTGCTGGCAGTGGCGCGCCGGCTGGATCCATCGAAGACACTCTTCATCGTGTCGACCAAGTCGGGCGGCACCGTCGAAACATTGTCCTTCTTCAAGTATTTTTACAACCAGACCCTGGACGCCGTCGGCGCCCGAAATGCGGGGGCTCATTTCGCCGCCATCACCGATCCCGGCAGCAAGCTGGAAGAGATCGCCGGCAAGCACAGCTTCCGCGCCATCTTTCTGAACGATCCCAACATCGGCGGGCGTTATTCAGCCCTCTCCTACTTCGGTCTGGTCCCGGCGGCGCTGGTGGGCGTCGATCTGGAGACCTTGCTCCAACGAGCTGCAACCATGGCGTGCAATTGCGAGTCGGCCAACTGCCCGGTTGCCGGCGACAACACAGGCGCCCGGCTCGGTGCCGTCATGGGCGAGCTTGCGGCTCAGGGCCGGGACAAGGTGACCCTGGTCACCTCGCCCGCGATTGCGCCGTTCGGCGCCTGGGTGGAGCAGTTGATCGCCGAGAGTACGGGAAAGGACGGCACCGGCATCCTGCCTGTCGATGGTGAGACGCTCGGGCCGCCCGACAGCTACGCAGCCGACCGGCTCTTCGTCTACCTGCGACTGGAGGAGGACGACACCCACGACGCCGCGGTTCAGGCGCTCGCCGAGGCCGGGCACCCGGTGGTGTGGCTGCACCTGCACGATCTCTTCGATCTCGGCGGAGAGTTCTTCCGCTGGGAGATAGCCACCGTGATCGCTGGTCGCCGCCTGGGGATCAATCCCTTCGATCAGCCCAACGTCGAGGCAGCCAAGGTGCAGGCGCGCAAGATGGTGGCGGCCTACCAGGAGACCGGCTCGCTGCCCGAACCGGAGCCGTCTCTGATAGCCGACGGCATGGCGGTCTACACGGATACAGAGGCAGAGACACTGGAGAGCGCTATCAAAGCCTTCTTGGGGCAGGCACAGCCGGGCGCGTATGTCGCTCTCCAGGCTTATGTCCCCCCGAACGAGCCGACCAGCGCCGCCCTGCAGACGCTGCGCCTGAGACTCCGCGATCGCCTCAAACTGGCCACCACGGTCGGCTACGGCCCGCGCTTTCTGCACTCCACCGGCCAGCTTCACAAGGGAGATGCCGGCAAAGGGCTCTTCATTCAGCTGACCTCCGATCCGCCCGAGGATGTGCCGATCCCTGACCAGCCTGGCTCGCTGGAGTCGTCGATCACGTTCGGCGTCCTCATCAAAGCGCAGGCTCTGGGCGACCGTCAGGCGCTGCTCGACAACGGCCGCAAGGTCATCCGGCTGCATATGGCCGGCGAGGTCGTCTCCAGCCTGGCGCGGCTGACAGAAGCGATCCGATGAGCCCTCCATTCCCTGTCGTATTCGCGGGCGGCTGCCGAGCTATGCCCTACGGACCTGCGGGAGGCCGCCACCTCGTCCATGGATTGCATCCATGGACGCTGCTTGGACGGGGTGGAACTCCGTTCCCCCGAACCCCTGCCCTGCACGCCTCGTCGGTGATGCGACCCCGCGATGCCTGGCCGGTGGCCACGGCACCGAAGGCGGTGCCGGAGCCGCGGCGTTTGATTCGAGCCAGAGGTCCCTCGTCCAACTCCGCCGGACTTCGGCACGACAGGCTGGTGGTGGAGTGGCTCTGTGGTTGACCTCGACCACTCGGTCAGGGACCGAGTCCCTGACCGAGGTGACTGTAGATTCCCGCTTGCGCGGGAATGACAGAAAGAGTAAGCCTTTGGGACAGCCCCAGTCAGAAGTCTATCGGCGGAAGGATGGCAATGCTCCAAGCAATGATTTTCGACCTGGACGGCACGCTGGTGCAGACCGAGCGCCTCAAGGCCCTGTCGTATGCGCGGGCGGCTGCCGAGCTATGCCCTACCGACCTGCAGGAGGCCGATGTCGTCGAGAGCTTCAAAGACGTCGTCGGCTTGTCGCGCCGGGAAGTGGCCATGGCCCTCTTGGAACGCTTCGGGCTGGAACAGGCAGCACGGGCACGCATGACCGAACTCGGCGTGCAAACACCGTGGCAGGCCTTCTTACAGATCCGCCTGCGCATCTACCAGGACCTGATCGCTGACCCCGAGGTGTTGCGCCGCAATCAGTGGCCGCACAACGTCGAACTTCTACATCAAGCCCGCCGTGTCGGCTGCAAGACCGCTCTGGCCACGATGTCGCACCGCGACCAGGTGCAGCGCGTCCTTGAGATTCTCGATCTCACCGACGCTTTCGAGCTCGTCGTCAGCCGTGACGATGTGGAACAGGGCAAGCCCAATCCGGAAATCTATCTTCTCGTGTCGTGCGAGCTCGATGTCAGCCCCAGCCGGTGTCTGGTCATCGAAGACTCGCCGGCAGGCGTGAAGGCAGCCCTGGCCGCGGGCATGAGGGTGATTGCGGTGACGACGCCGTTCACAGAAGCACAGTTCAAGCGCACCGACCTGCTGGATCGGCGCTGGGTGGTGGACGATCCGCACACCCTTGCTGCCGTGGTTCAGGAGGCGATTGCAACGATGAAGAATGCAAATCATGGAGGAGTATGATGCAACTTGGCATGGTTGGTTTAGGAAAAATGGGGGCCAACATGACGACGCGCCTGCTGCAAGGCGGGCATAGCATGGTGGTGTACGACCGCAACCCCGAGGCGGTGCGGGCGGCGACTGCTGAAGGGGCTCAGGCTGCGGATTCGTTGCAGGACCTGGCCCAAACACTCATCGCCCCGCGAGCCGTGTGGATCATGGTGCCGGCCGGAAACCCGACCGAACAGGTGATCGAGGAGCTTGCCGGCCTCCTCAGCCCCGGCGACGTCATCATCGATGGCGGCAATAGCAACTACAAAGACTCAGTCCGCCGGGCCGCCAGACTCCGGGAACGCGACCTGCATTTCGTCGATGTCGGCACGAGCGGTGGTATCTGGGGTCTGAAAGAAGGCTACAGCATGATGGTGGGTGGGGAAAAAGAGGTGGTGGACCGACTGCGGCCGATTTTCGAAACGCTGGCTCCGGCTGCGGACAGAGGCTGGGGCCATGTCGGACCGAACGGTGCCGGCCACTTCGTGAAGATGGTGCACAACGGTATCGAGTACGGCCTGATGCAGGCCTATGCCGAAGGCTTTGAGATTATGAAAGCCAAAGAAGCGTTCAAGCTCGACCTCTACCAGATCGCCGAGCTGTGGCGCTACGGCAGCGTCGTGCGTTCCTGGCTTCTCGATCTGACCGCAGCGGCATTGAAAGAGGATGCCGAGCTGTCGGGCATCAAGGGGTGGGTTGCCGACAGCGGCGAGGGGCGGTGGACCGTAGCCGAGGCCATCGACCTCGACATCCCTGCCCCGGTGATCACTTCCTCGCTGATGATGCGCTTTGTCAGCCGCCAGGAGGAAAGCTATGCTGCCAAGCTGCTGGCAGCCATGCGGAATCAGTTTGGTGGCCATGAGGTCAAGGGGGCATAGGACGGAGTACGTGTTGCGTACGGAGACAGCCATGATGCAGAATCCAGAAAATGACTTTTCCACCACCATCGTCATCTTCGGAGCCTCCGGTGATCTCACCCAGCGGAAGCTCATCCCGGCGCTTTTTCATCTCTTTCGCAAAGAGAAACTGCCGGCGAAAACGCGCATCGTCGGTTTCGCTCGCCGGCCCTACAGCCACGACGAGTTCCGCGACCGCATGCTGGCGGGCTTGAGAGAATTTGCAGCCAATGCTCTCGACGACGAGGGTTGGCGCAGGTTCGCCCCGCTGCTGTGGTATCATCGCGGCGACATGAACGTACCCGAAGACTATGCCAGTCTGGGCCGGTTCCTGAGTGAACTGGAAGCCGAGCCCAGCAACCGATTGTACTATCTGGCGACGGCGCCGTCGTACTACCCGAAGGTCATCGAGCAGCTCGGCGCCGCCGGACTCGCCCGCGAGGAAGGCGGCTGGCGCCGGATCGTCGTCGAGAAGCCGTTTGGCCGCGATCTGGCCTCGGCCCGGGAACTCAATCGCATCCTGCACTCGGTGTTCGAGGAGCGGCAGATCTTCCGCATCGACCACTATCTCGGCAAAGAGACAGCCCAGAACATCCTCTTCTTCCGCTTCGGGAATACGGTCTTTGAGCCGGTGTGGAACCGCAACCACGTGGACCACGTGCAGATCACGGTTGCCGAGACCGTGGATGTCGGCCATCGTGGCGGCTACTATGACACCGCCGGTGTTCTTCGCGACATGTTCCAGAATCACCTGTTGCAGTTGATGTCGCTGGTAGCCATGGAACCTCCGGCCTCCTTCGACGCCGATGCGGTACGCAACGAGAAGGTCAAGCTCTTGTCTGCCATTCGTCCGGTCGCCGCCGAACATGTGGCCGAACACACTGTGCGAGCGCAGTACCGTGGCTACCGCCAGGCCCCTGGTGTCGCACCCGACTCGCAGACGCCGACCTACGGAGCGGTCCGTCTCTACATCGACAACTGGCGCTGGCAAGGGGTGCCCTTCTATCTGCGCTCCGGAAAAGCGCTGGCTGCCAAGACTTCGGAAATCATCATCCAGTTTCAGTGCCCGCCGCACGTTATGTTCCCGCTACCCCCGGGCAAGCAGATCAAGCCGAACATGCTCGGGCTGTGTATCCAGCCGGACGAGGGAATGCACCTGCGCTTTGAGGTCAAAGTACCGGATACCCCGGCCGACACACGATCGGTGAACATGGAGTTTCACTATGCCGATGCTTTCGGCTCTCAGGCGATTCCCGATGCCTACGAGCGCCTCATCCTCGACGCCCTGCAGGGCGATGCGTCGCTGTTCACCCGCGCCGACGGCATCGAACTGGCTTGGACGATCATCGACCCGATCGCGCAGGGATGGGAAAGCTCCTCGGCACCGCCTCTGGCGACCTACGAGTCTGGCAGCTGGGGGCCGGCCGAAGCGGATGAGTTCATGGCGCGCGACGGCCGTGCCTGGCTGCGCGGGTGTGGCGGCCACGGGTGATGATGCAATGCAAAATGAAAAATGCAAAGTGCAAAGTGCAAAACGGAGCAGGTGGGGGTGACCTGCGACAGGTGGGAAGGCTGGAATGAGGGACAAGCTTCTTCTGGCCGGCGACGTCGGCGGCACCAAAACCATCCTGGCGGTCTTCTCCGCTGACCGAGGGTTGAGGCAACCTGTGGCGGAAGCCACCTACCCCAGCGGCCAGTTTGCCAGCCTGGAAGACCTGGTGCGCCGGTTCCTGTCCGAAACGAACTTGACGATCGGCCGGGCCAGCTTCGGCGTGGCCGGACCGGTGGTGCAGGGACAAGCTACGATCACCAATCTCCCGTGGGTCATCGGCAGGGAGCAGCTTGGGCAGGATCTGGGTATCTCATCGGTTTTGTTGGTCAACGATCTCGTCGCCATCGCTTCGGCAGTGCCGGTTCTGGAACCGGATGATCTCTTCGTGCTGCAGCCGGGGACCGCCGCACCGGCAGGCGCCATCGCCGTGATCGCGCCGGGAACCGGACTCGGCGAAGCCTTCCTGACATGGGATGGTCGGCGGTACCGGGCGCAAGCCTCCGAAGGCGGGCATGCCGATTTCGCCCCCACCAACAGACTACAGGTGGAACTCCTCCTCTATTTGCAACAACGCTACGCCCACGTCAGCTTCGAACGTGTCTGCTCGGGCAAGGGCCTGCCGAACCTGTACAATTTTCTGAGAGACAGCGGCGCCGCGGCCGAGCCTGCATGGCTTGCCGAGGAGCTGGCCTCGGCGGACGACCCGACACCCGTCATCCTCTCCGCCGCTGTCGAGTCGGAGCCGCCCTGCAAGCTCTGCGCCCGTACGCTCGAACTCTTTGTCTCCATCCTCGCTGCCGAGGCAGGCAATCTGGCACTCAAAGTGCTGTCTACCGGCGGCGTCTACCTTGGCGGCGGCATCCCACCACGCATCCTTCCTGCCCTTCAAAGCGATGTCTTCCAGAGAGCCTTCCTCAACAAGGGGCGATTCTCCGAACTGCTTTCGCGGCTGCCGGTCTATGTCATCGTCAACCCCAAGGCAGCGCTGCTGGGGGCGGCCCAGATCGGTTTGAGCGGGACGTGACCGCATCAGCAGCACACGGATCGGCTTTTGACGATCGTCGCAAGGGCTCGATAAAAACGGCCTCCTCGCGCAAGGCGAAGGATTCCAGCGCACCCCACTTGACATTGCGGCTTCTTCCTCTTACATTCTTTCTGCCTGATGGGTAGGCTGGACCGGCAGGACTACTCACCCGAACCGGGGACAGGCACCGGAAAGAACGCGACGGCCACAACACCTGCGAAATTGACTCGGACGAGGAACACACCCGAGGAGCCGGCTACTGGTCTCGTTCGCAGTGAATGGCCGCCTTGCTCTTTTCGCGAGCGGCCGCGCCAGCACCGTGTTGAAACACTCCAGCCGCTGCCGTCCTCCCTATCAGATTTCCACGCCGCTTAGGGGACCTATCATGCCCAACAGCACCAAGACCAAGAAAATGCGCCTCGCACTTCCAGGCAGCGAAGAGCTTTTCCGCCAGTTGATCGAGAGCGCTGCCGACGTCTTTTTCGTACTGGATCGCCAGGGCCGAATTCTGGACGTGAACCAGGACGCCTGCGAATCTCTGGGATACGGTGCCGACGAACTGCTTTCGAAGGCTATCTGGGACATTTCGCCCACCTGGACGCCCGAGCGATTCGCGGCGCTGGCCTCGGAAATGGAAGTCTCCGGCCCGGTGACCTCCGAAGCCCTCTATGTCCGCAGAGATGGCTCGGCCTTTCCCGTCGAAGTGCGCGCCTGCCTCTGCGAGTCGGAGGGGCAGCAGCTCGTCATCGCCCTGGCCAGCGATATCACTCAGCGCAAGCAGATGGAAGAAGCACTGCGCAAGAGTGAGGAGCGTTTTCGCAGGATCTTCGACTACTCCAACGATGCCATCCTGGTGATCGATCCAAAACGGGACCAGATCCTCGACGCCAATCCGTGCGCCAGCCGGATGCTCGGCTACAGCCGCGAGGAGCTGGTGGCCCTGCCGATCTCGGCCATTCATCCGGAGGAGCTGCCGCAGTTGCTGAGATTTGCGGCGTCGGTATTCTCCGAGGGCAGCGGCTGGACCGACGAACTCACCTGCCTCACCAAGTCGGGGCAGCATCTGGCTGCGGAGATTTCCGCCTCTGTGATCGACATCGGCGAACAGAATTGCATGATCGCGCTGGTGCGCGACATCAGCGAGCGCAAGCGCGCCGAACAGGCTCTTCGAGAAAGCGAGGAGCGGCTGTCGCGCATCCTCGAATCTGCCATGGATGCCATCCTCGCCATCGACGAGCAACGGCGTATCACGCTCTTCAATCGGGCCGCCGAAAAGGTCTTTCGCTGCTCAGCGGCCGAGGTCATCGGGCAGCCCTTCGAGCGCTTCTTCTGCGAGCCATGCCGTAGCTGGCTCGTAGATCATGTCGAGGGTACCCTGCCGGACGAGCAGGGGAAGCAGACAATCTGGGCTCCTGAGGGTCTCACCGCGCTGCGCGCCGACGGCGAAGAATTCCCGATCGAAGCGACGATCTCCCGCGTGCAGCTCTCCGGCCAGAAGCTCTATACCATCATTCTACGCGACATCAACGATCGCAAGAAAGCCGAGGAGGAGCTTGCGAAACTTCATCTCGCCAAGGTCTACCTCGAGGAGGAACTCAAGGCCGAATACAACTTCGGCGAAATCGTCGGCACTTCAGAACCCATGAAGCGCCTTTTTCAAAGCATCGAAAAGGTCGCGGCGACCGACTCGACTGTTCTGATCACCGGCGAAACCGGCACGGGAAAGGAGGTCGTGGCGCGCGCCATCCATAGTCACAGTCACCGCAAAGACCGGGTGTTGGTCAAAGTGAACTGCGCCGCCCTGCCAAGCGGCCTCATCGAAAGCGAACTTTTCGGACACGAAAAGGGCGCCTTCACCGGGGCCACGATGCGGAAAAAGGGCCGCTTCGAGCTTGCCGACGGCGGCACTATCTTCCTCGACGAAGTAGGGGAACTGCCGCTGGATACGCAGGCCAAACTGCTGCGCGTGCTGCAAGACCGGGAATTCGAGCGCGTGGGCGGCACCCAGACTTTGGAGGTCGATGTCCGCATCATCGCCGCCAGCAACCGCAACCTGAAGGAAGCAGTGGAGGCCGGCGCCTTCCGCGACGATCTGTTCTATCGTTTGAATATCTTCCCACTCCACATCCCGCCGCTGCGAGAGCGCCGCGAGGACATCCCGCTGCTGGCGGATCACTTCATCCGAAAGTTCTCCCACCGATTGGGGAAGCGAATCGACGGACTTGCACCGCAGACACTCCATATGCTGTTGCGCTATCACTGGCCCGGCAACGTGCGCGAACTGGCCAACGTCCTCGAGCGTGCGGTGATTCTGTGCGACCGCGGCTCCATCGCTCTGAACCATATCAGCATCCCGATATCAGCGCCGCCAGCGGATGCAGGAATTTCAACCCTGGAAGAGGCCGAGCGCCTGCATATCCAAAAAGCTCTGGAAAAGACGGGCGGCGTGGTCGGTGGCCCCACCGGGGCGGCGAAGCTCCTCGGTATGAACCGCACCACTCTTCTCTCCCGAATGAAAAAATTGGGCATCGAACCGAAACAGCACCCGTGACGGAATCTCGACTCCGAGTCGAAATGGCGACAGTTACTTGTGACCTTTGCCCCAATTGAACCTCGCTCCACATCGATCCACCTCCCTGTTTTTTCTGACGGTTGTCTTCACTCTTGAAACGCCTCTGAGGCTTGGTACACTTTTGGCTAGAAGAAATGCCAAACTACGAGGCGGGCATGTTCCGGATCCAGAAGCTTTTCGAAAACGAACAGACGGTCATCGTCAAGGCTGAGGGGGAAATCACAGAGGCGGAGCTGAACGACTGGAAGAAAGAGATCGCCGCCGTCGCCAGCTCGGCGGATCAACAGGTCATCTTGGAGCTATGGTCGATTTCGTTCATGAGCCCGAAGGCCGTCGAAGCCCTCATGCAGTGTCTGAGCGAGAACGTCTACCTGATGAATTGCCCGGTCTACGCCAGGAACGTTTTGCAGACCGCAGGCCTTTCTGACAGGATTCTCGATTAAGGAGGGTTGAAGAGCTGTAGCTGGATGGCATCGCCGCACCTTGTAGCGTCGCACGCAGGCTTTTGAAGGGAGGACCAATCATGAAGGATGCCCTCATTGATGAAGAGGCGGCCACTTCCGCTTCTTCTCCCGAGCGTCAGATCTCTTTCGAGCAGATCGCCTTCGAGTACATGGACGCGCTCTATCAGTCGGCACTGCACCTGACACGTAATCGCTTCGACGCAGAAGATCTGGTGCAGGACGTGTATCTCCGCGCCTTCCGGTTTTATCACCGTTTCGAGCAGGGCACGAACTTCAAGGCGTGGGTTTTCAAGATCCTCCGGAACACCTTCATCAACGGATATCGAAAGTCTCGGCGGGCACCCTACGTGGTCGAATTCGAGCGCGTGGAATTCATGATGCAAACCGACGACGAACAGGCGGACTCGGGTGCTTACCTCAGCCACAGCGAGGAGGCGCCATTTCGCGACATCTTCAGCGATGATGTCCACATGGCGCTGAACCGGCTCTCGGAGGACTTCCGTCTGGTGGTACTGTTGGCGGACCTGCAAGGATTTCGGTACAAGGAAATCGCCGAAATTATGGGCTGCCCGATCGGCACCGTCATGTCGCGCCTGTCGCGAGCCCGGCAGCAACTCCAGCGCCTGTTGAAGGAATATGCCAGCCGCGAGGGCTACCTTCATCGTGGCGCCCAAACTCCTGCCGAAAGTCACCCAGGCGATCAAGCCACAGCGTGATCACTTCCCGCTAGCCCAGAGGCCTCGCCGATTTCCGCTCTGCCCCCGTAGTGCAATCCAGCGCTGTGTGCAGGTCTCCGTGGATCTGACTCCGCCCTTGCCCGCTGCTTCCACGGCTGTATCAGCTAGCCTGGACGAAGCCAGCCGTAGTGCCATCGCTGAAGTCAAAGGAGACGACCCATGGCCACTCATCAGACGAATTTCGACGCCCTCAACGATCAAATCACGCACCACATGGAGATCATCCTCAAGTGTACCGCACCGTCGCAGAAGTACGGCCGGTTGCTGTTGGCGTCTCCACCCGAGTCGCGCTATCCGTATGTCTATCCGCGCGACGCGAGCTGTGCCATCCAGCTGTTTCGACGGCTGGCAGGCTCACGATATCAGTACGACACCGCCGGCCAGGCCTTCGAACTCATCGAGTCGATGGCTCATTTCATGAAGGACGTGCAGGCTGAGTCGGGCAATTGGGGGCAGCGCTACAGCCTGGACGGTGAAGACAAGAGCATCTACAAGCAGGAAGACAACGTTGCCCACGGCATTGCGATTCTGTGCAACTACCTGCTCGCAGCACGCAGGCTCCACCGCGAAGTTCAAGATCTGGAGCCGTTCCTTCACGCCATCAACCGGGCGCTCCGACACAGCCTACACAACTTCTATCAGAGAGAATTGAATCTCTTCCAGTCCACCACATCGATCCACGAATCTGCCATGGAGGAGGGGTACACCTGCTGGGTCAATTTTTCGTATCTCTATGCCTACTCGCTGGCCCACGAGGTTGCCATGAGCCTGGATCCCAAGGAGATCATCGCACGCTCGCATCTCGATTTCCGCAAACACTTTCTCTACTCGGTGAGCGAGCTGTTCATGTCTGGCGATCGCTATGTGCGCCGCATCGACCCGCAAGGACGAATGGATCCGCGGCCCGACTTCACTCTGCTGAGTCCATTCTACTACGGCTTCCTCCACCACAAGAGCGCCATGGAGAAGAGCGTCGCCTTTATCGAAAAGCAGCTATGCGACCCCGAACTCAGCATGATCATGCGCTACCTCCCCTTCTACAAGGACTTTGCCACCCATGTCCATGCCGGCAACGGCCCCTGGCTGCAGTACACCGCCATTCTGGCTCAATTCCACTACTACTATGGCAACCACAAACGCGGCGATCAGCTCTTGCGCTACATCGACAAGTATCGGAACGAGCGCGGTGAAATCCCTGAACATCTGTCGACGTGCAAGCGGTTCGAGACGTTCATGGAAACCGAATGGAAGACGGGCCTCGACTTCGCCAAGGAATTTCACAACCCGATTCTGCTCGACGGCCTGGAATTCGACAAGATTCTGGAGGAAGCCAACAACATGGCTCGCTCCTATGAAGAGACAGGGAAGAAGTGCATGGTGATCGACAGACAAAGTGTGGAAGGAGGCTACATCCAGTTCGCCACACCGCTGATGTGGTCGCATGTGGAATACGCCCGTGCCCTGCTTGTGCGTGCCGAAGATTGGTGGAAGGTCAAATAGGCCCGTCGAGACCCGGAATCCCCTTCCGTGTGAGCCCCAATCCATACTTCACCGCAAAAAGTTCTTGCTTTTGTCCAACGCTGCACTATCTTTTGCAACCGGAATAAGGTCAACCCCAGCCGCCGAGTTGCATTCCTGTGCAGGATGATGCACTCGCAGCGGACAACCTCATCTGGACAGCGGTCCAGGTTGCAATCCCCCCAGCCTTTACCGTTTCCGAAGGGAGGAAGCGATGCACAAGAACCTTCGCCACGCCGCGGCCATCGTGCTCGTCGCCTCGGTCGCCTGGGCACAAGATTTCCAATTCTACCCCGGAGCCCGCTACAACCCGAAGATCCCGACGCCGAAGTCCTACCTCGGTTATGAGATCGGCGACTATTTCACCGACCACTTGCAGATGGAGGGCTACATTCACGCCCTGGCCGCAGCGGCACCTGAACGTATGAAAGTCGTGCCCATCGGTCAGTCCAATGAACGGCGCAACATGTACCTGATCCTCATCAGCTCGCCCGAGAACATGCGCCGGCTGGATGAGATTCGAGCGGCTGTGGCAAAACTGCGCGACCCGCGTACCACCAGCCAGGCGGAGGCCGACAAAATCGCCGCCGACACACCCGTGATCGCCTGGATGAACTACGCCAATGACGGCAACGAATCGGCGGCGTTCGAAGCCGCACTGCAGGTGGCCTACCATTTCGCCGCCGGTGTGGACGAAGAGACGACGTCGATCCTCAAGAACGCCGTCATCATCCTCAATCCGGCGCACAACCCGGAGAGCCACCAGCGCTACATCGCCTGGATGAAAGCCTCGGTCGTCGGCCCTCGGGGCACGGCCGATCCGGCCGCCGCCGAGCACCACGGCGATTGGCGCATGAGTACCAACAACAACCACTACCAGATCGACCTGAACCGGGACGCCTTCGCAGTCTCCCAGAAAGAGACGAACATCGTCGTCGAGCAGCTCCACCGCTGGAACCCGCAGGTGTTCGTCGACCATCACGGGGAGACCAGCGAATACTTCTTCGCGCCCTATGCCACACCCGTCAACCTCAACCTGCCAGCCACCACCAAGAAATGGGCCGAGGTCTTCGGCAAGAACAACGGCGCCGCTTTTGACCGCTTCGGCTGGACCTACTTCGCTCGCGAGGTGTTCGACATCTACTACCCCGGCTACTGGGATTCGTACCCGGCACTCAACGGTGCCATCGGCATGACGTACGAAACCAATGGCGGCGGCCGCAAGGGGCTGCAGTTCGAGCGCAGTGACAAGACCATCGTCACCTTCCGGGATGGCATTCAGCATCACGTCGTGGCCAGCATCACCACGATCAAGACAGCGGCGCAAAACCGCCGGGCTCTTCTCAAGGACTACTACGATTTCTTCCGCACCGGTATGCTGGAAGCAAGAAAAGAAACGGTCAAGGAAATCGCCCTCGTCCCCGGCGACGATGCCGGCCGCCTTGCCGACCTCGTCGACCTCCTGCTCAAGCACCGGATCGAGGTCTACGAGACCGAGGAGAGTTTCACTGACAGGCGGGCGCACAGCTATCTGCCCAAAAAACTTGTGGCCAAGACGTTCCCCGCCGGCACCTATGTGATCCCCCTGGACCAGCCCCAGGAAAGGCTGGCCAGAGCGCTTCTGGCGGAGGAGTCCACACTGGAACCAACCTTCCTCAAAGAGGTGCGCGAAAAGTACGCGCACAACAAGACGCTCGGCAAGAAGGTCCCCAAAGAGCGCCTCGGCTTCTACGACGTGACCGCCTGGTCGCTGCCTTTGGCCTACAACATCGAGGCCTATGGGCTCGAACGCCCGTTTCGCGGCAGGATGCAACGCGTGACGCAGCGTCCACAGGTGCCGAAAGGCGTTCTGGCTACCGATGGCTCAGCGACCTATGCCTACGCCTTCTCCTATCGGACCAACGCCGGCGCCGCGCTTCTGGCGCAACTTCTGCGCGAAGGGTTCAAGGTCGCCATCGGCCAGAAGCAGTTCTTCGCGGCGGGGACGACATTCCCTCGCGGCACTGCCCTCGTGCGCGTGGCGCGAAACCCAAAGACGCTGCACGCCCGCATCCGGGCCCTGGCCGACTCGTGTGGGGTGCCGGTCGTCCCCCTCAACTCGGCCTGGACCGACAAAGGCATCCTGCTGGGTTCGAGAAACTTCGTGAATCTCAAGAAACCCAAAGTCGCAGTGGTTACCGAGGAGCCGACACGACAGACGTCGTACGGCGCCCTGTGGTACCTGCTCGAAAAGAGATACGGCATCCCCTTCACTGCCATCCGCCTGGATTATTTCGACAGGGTCGATTTGAACCGGTACAATGTGCTGGTCTTCCCGCATGGTTCGCCGGCAGGCTATCTTCGCCTCCTCGGAGAGAAGGGCGTCCGCAGGATCAAAACATGGGTTGAAGAGGGCGGCGTCTTTGTGGGTATCAAAGGTGGAGCGGCTTTCGCTGTCAACAAGAAGGTGAAGCTCGCCACCGCCAGGCTTCTGGGCAGCGCTGCGGCGGCGCCCGAGGGCGAGAAGAAGGAAGCCGCGAAAGCTGCCGCGGAGGGCAAGCCGGCGAAGGCGGAGAAAAAGCCCGATTTCACACCGGGTGCGATCCTCAGGGTGCGACTCGACACACGTTATTTCTTGTCGCTCGGCTACGATGAGGAGATTCCGGTGCTGGTCTATTCGGACTATATCTTCACCCCGAGCAAAGACGGCGCGAACGTGGCTCGGTTCGCCGCCAGCGATACCCGGCTGAGCGGTTTCGTTTGGGAGGACACAGAGAAGCTCTTTCCAGAGAAAGCCTACCTGATCGACGAACCCCTGGGACGAGGACATGTGATCCTTTATGCGGATGAACCGATCTTCCGCCTCTTCTGGCGCGGGCTGGAACGGCTGCTGCTCAACAGCATCTTACTGGCGCCGAGCTTTTGAAGCCGTTTTTTCAGCGCGCGGCGTTTGAACCTCTCCAAAAGCGAGACGTCGGCCATGTCGGCAAACATCCCAACGGTCGAAGAATGGCGGCACCTCTATGAAACCGTTAGCCACGTCAGGCAATTGGCGCCGTGGCAATGGATGACGGAGACCGACCTCTTCGGTGTGCAAGACCCGGAGACGAATGCGCTCGGGTTCGTGAGCGTTATGGGCGCTCTGGGGGAGCATTTTGCGATCTCGGTTTATCTCGGACCTGAAGGGCTCTATGGCTTTTGGGGCTTCAAAGACGCCATCACTCCTGGTTCACCGCAGCAACTGCTCGACATCCCCCAATTGCAGGTTTCCTTTGAGGATCGGGACCTACTGGACCAGGAGGATCGCGGCACGATCAAGAAGTTGGGCCTGAGGTTTCGGGGGAAAAATGCCTGGCCGATGTTTCGCAGCTTCCGCGCGGGGTATCTGCCCTGGCATCTGGAGGCAGAAGAAGTCCGTTTCCTCGGCCATGCACTGTCACAGCTCTTGGACGTGGCGCCCCGGTTCAAAGAGGATCCATCGTTTCTGGCAGTCAGCGACGATGACGACGTCTACCTGGTGCGGGTTCCGGAACGAAGGAAGGACGAGCTGCAATGGCAGAGTCGCGTGTTGCGCGTCGAGCCACCGGCAGCGGCAGCGACTGTCATCAACCTCGACAAGCGTGTCCTCGAGGCACTGCGAAACTTCCAGCAGAGGGATCAGAGGTTCGAGATCGACCTGTTCACAGCTCCGATGGCTATTGAAGAACCAGGCCAGCGTCCCTTCTTCCCCTACATCCTGATGGCCGTGGAATCTGAAACCGGCATGGTTATTTGCCACGATCTCCTTCAGCCGATTCCATCTCTGCCAGAGATGTGGGGCAGTGTTCCCGGCAAACTGGCGCGTGATCTGATGCGCGCGGGGGTGCTACCCAAGGAGATCGCCGTCAGCTCGCACATTCTGATGCAGATGCTGCAGCCGGTATGCGACGAACTGCACATTCAGCTCAGTTTGACTCCGACTCTACCCGCTCTCAACCGTGCGAAAGAACTGCTTCTTCAGCACCTGACACGGTGAAGCCACCAAGCGGGGCGGCATCAAACGGTGCAGCCCTGGCCTGCGCGAATAAGCGGGCGAAATTTGTAGAAACCGGCGGAATCGATTGTTTGGGGTCGGGCGTTGAATAATGCGAGCCCATTTGCAGTACGGCAGGCAAGAAGAGGACGGGGAGCCTGCATCTCTCCGCAGCCTGGCCGTGGTGGATGACTTGCCTGTCTGCGTTTCACGAGCCGTGTACGGACTTTTTGTAGGGAGAAGGCCTGAGTCCCACCGCAACTTGTCAGCGCACGAAATTGTCCCAGGTTCAGCAGCCGCGGCATGCTTGAGCAACATCCCTTTCCAAACCCAAGTTCAGGAGGACCTCATGATCCCACCAACGTTCGATTATGCCGTGCCCCGGACGCTCTCCGAAGCGGTGAACTTGTTGGGACAGAACCCGGAAGCCAAGATCCTGGCGGGTGGTCAAAGTCTGATTCCGATGATGAAGTTCAGGCTGGCCGAACCCGCACTGGTGATCGATCTCAACCGGCTCAACGGTCTGTCTTACATCCGCGAGGAGGGTGACTGGCTGAAGATCGGTGCTCTCACACGCGAGGCCGATCTGGAGCGTTCCGATGTCATCCGAGAAAAGTACCCGTTGCTTCTCGACACGGCCAGAGTGATCGCCGACCCACAGGTGCGCAACATGGCGACGGTTGGTGGCAATCTGGCCCACGCCGACCCGGCCAACGACCACCCGGCCACCATGCTTGCCTGCGGCGCGCAGGTGGTTGCCACAGGTCCGAAGGGCGAGCGCAGCATCCCCATCGCCGACTTTTTCGAGGACGCCTTCACCACCAGCCTGGCCCACGACGAAATCCTCACCGAAATCCGTATTCCCGCGGCCCGATCCAATAGCGGCGGCGCCTACCTGAAACTCGAACGCAAAGTCGGGGACTTCGCCACCGCTGCTGTCGCCGTGCAGGTTACCCTCGATGCGGACGGGAAATGCTCGTATATCGGCATCGGCCTGACCAACGTCGGCCTCACAGCGATCAAGGCCAGCGATGCCGAGGCGGCCCTCCTGGGCAAACAGCCCGACGACGGCAACATCCGCCAGGCTGCCCAGTTGGCTTCGCAGGCAGCCCAGCCGATCAGCGATCAGCGCGGCTCGGAGGAATACAAGCGGTCACTGGTCAAGACGCTCACCGTCCGCGCTCTGCGGAAAGCTGTCGAACGCGCGAAGGGAGGACAAGCATGAGCACCCATCACATTCAGGTCACAGTCAATGGGCAGACGCATGAGGCCGACGTCGAATCGCGGCTGCTGCTCGTCCACTTCATCCGCGATGTGCTGAATCTGACCGGCACTCACGTCGGCTGTGACACCACCTCGTGCGGGGCCTGCACCGTGCATTTGAACGGCCGGCCGGTGAAGAGCTGCACCATCTTCGCTGTGCAGGCCGACGGTGCCGAAATCACCACCGTGGAGGGCCTGGCTTCCAACGGGGATCTTCACCCGATCCAGGAGGGATTCTACGAAAAGCACGGCCTGCAGTGCGGCTTCTGCACACCGGGGATGATGCTGGCCGCCCTGGCTCTGCTCAAAGAAAACCCGAATCCCACCGAGGAGGAGATCCGCTGGGGAATCTCGGGCAACCTGTGCCGCTGCACGGGCTACGTAAACATCGTCAAAGCGATCCAGTACGCCGCCGAGAAGATGAAGGGAGGACACCATGGCTGAGTTCTGTGGAATGGGCTATTCCTTGAAGCGAAAGGAAGACCCGCGCTTCCTGCGCGGCAGGGGAAACTATATCGAGGACATCAAATTGCCGGGGATGCTCTGGCTCGACATCGTCCGCAGCCCGTACGCCCATGCGAAGATCAAGAATATCAATGCTGAAGAGGCTCTCAAGATCCCGGGGGTCTTGTCGGTGATCACCGGCAAAGATCTGGACCAGTACGGCCTGGCGTGGATGCCGACGCTGATGAGCGACAAACAGATGGTGTTGCCCATCGACACCGTGAAGTATCAGGCCCAGGAGGTCGCGGCCGTCATCGCCACCGACCGCTACATTGCAGCCGATGGAGTGACCGCGGTCGAGGTCGACTATGAGCCGCTGCCTGTCGTCACCGACCCGTTCAAGGCCCTCGAACCGGGTGCCCCCAAGGTGCGCGACGACAAAGACAGCAACCACATCTGGCACTGGGAGGTCGGCGACAAGCAGGGCACTGACGCCCTCTTCCAGCGAGCCGATCTGACCGTGAAGCAGGACCTCTATATCCCACGCATCCACGTCTGTTCTATCGAGACCTGCGGTTGTCTGGCCAACTGGGATCCGGTCGAGGGCAAGCTCACCCTGTGGATGACGACCCAGGCGCCCCACGCCATCCGCACGGTCGTGGCTCTGGTCGCCGGCCATCTCGGGCTGGCAGAGCACAAAATCCGCATCATCTCCCCCGACATCGGCGGTGGCTTCGGCGGCAAGGTGCCGGTCTATCCTGGCTACGTCATCGCGGTGGCCGCTTCGGTGCTCACCGGCAAACCGGTCAAGTGGATCGAGGATCGTTCCGAGAATCTGCAGGCCGATTCCTTCGCCCGTGACTATCATATCACCGCCGAACTAGCCGCAAAGAAGGACGGCACGGTTCAGGCTTTGCGCATCAAGACCGTCGCCGACCATGGCTACACCGACGCCGCTGCCAACCCATCCAAGTTCCCGGCCGGCCTCTTTCACATTTGCACCGGCTCCTACGACTTCAAGAATGCCTTCGTCGAGGTCGACGGGGTGTACACCAACAAGCCGCCGGGTGGCATCGCCTATCGCTGCTCGTTCCGGGTGACCGAGGCTGTCCACACCATCGAACGCATGGTCGACATCCTGGCCCACGAACTGGGCGTCGATCCGGCCGAGTTTCGCATGAAGAATTTCATCAAGCCCGAACAGTTTCCGTACAAGTCGGCTCTCGGCTGGGAGTACGACAGCGGCGACTACGCCCGCGCCTTGCGTAAAGCCATGGACATGATCGGCTACGAGGAGTTGCGCAAGGAACAGGCCGAGAAGCGCGCTCGCGGCGAGCTGATGGGCATCGGCATCTCATCTTTTACGGAGATCGTCGGGGCCGGTCCATCCAAGCAGTTCGACATTCTCGGTCTGAAGATGTTCGACAGCGCTGAGATCCGTGTGCATCCCACCGGCAAGGTGATGGCGCGTTTCGGCACCAAGTCGCAGGGCCAGGGGCACGAGACCACCTACGCCCAGATCATCGCCGAAGAGCTGGGCATCCCGCCCGAGGACATCCAGATCGAGGAAGGCGACACCGATACCGCCCCGTACGGCCTGGGCACCTACGCCAGCCGCTCCACACCTGTGGCCGGCGCCGCCACCGCCGTGGCCTCGCGACGCATTCGCGACAAGGCCAGGAAGATCGCCGCCCACCTGCTGGAAGCCGCCGAGGAAGACCTGGTGTGGGAGCGCGGCAAGTTCTACGTCAAAGGTTCGCCGGACAAGGCCAAGACGATTCAGGAGATCGCCTTCGCCGCCTACACCAACCACCCGCCGGGCGTGGAGGCAGGGCTGGAAGCGGTCTCCTACTACGATCCGCCCAACCTGACCTTCCCCTTCGGCTCGTACATCTGCGTCGTCGACATCGATCGCGGCACGGGCGAGGTGAAGGTGCGCCGCTTTGTAGCCGTGGACGACTGCGGCAATCGCATCAACCCAATGATCGTCGAAGGGCAGATTCATGGCGGTCTGACCATGGGCCTGGCACCCGCTCTCTTCGAGCAGATCACCTACGACGAGGAGGGCAACATCGAGGGCGGCACGTTCATGGACTACCTGGTGCCGACTGCGGTGGAGACGCCGCGATGGGAGACCGGCGAGACGGTGACGCCGTCGCCGCATCACCCCATCGGTGCCAAAGGGGTGGGAGAATCGGCAACCGTGGGGGCGCCGGCCGCCATCGTCAACGCCGTTGTCGATGCGATGTGGCACCTGGGCGTACGCCACATCGATATCCCGATCACCCCACCCAAGGTGTGGGCGATCCTCAAGGAGAAAGGCGCTTTGCTGGAAGAATGAGCCGATTCGGCGCAGCGACCAGGCACAAATAGATGTTGAACGATTATCTTCAAAAAGCTGTGCGCTTGCAACAAAGGGGCAAGCCCTTCGTTCTGGCTACCGTGGTTCGCGCTGAGAGGCCGACTTCGGCCAAGCCGGGCGCCAAGGCGATGATCACCCCGGATGGCGTGCTCACGGGATGGGTCGGCGGTAGCTGCGCCCAGCCAACAATCGTGCGCGAGGCGCTGCGGGCGTTGCAGGACGGCCGGCCGCGGCTGGTGCGCCTGTGTCCGCCGGAGCGATTGCGGCAGAACCATCGAGAAGGCGTCGTCGAGGTAGCACTCACGTGTATCAGTGGAGGAACTCTGGAAGTGTACATCGAGCCGCACCTGCCCGAGCCACACCTGGTGGCGATCGGGCATCTGCCTGTCACCGAGGCGCTGGTGACTCTCGGCAAGGCTTTGGGATACCGCGTCACCGTCATGTGCCTGGAGGGCTCTCCGGCGCGTTTCTCACAGGCAGACCTGGTGCTGGACCGCATCGACTTCGGGCAGGTGGATGTCGGCCCGCAGACCTATGTCGTCGTGGCCAGCCACGGCAACTACGACGAAGAAGCGCTCGAGGCGGCCCTGAAAACCGATGCTTCCTACATCGCCCTTGTCTCCAGCAGCCGGCGGGCCGAGGCGCTCCTTCATTACCTGCGTGAATCGGGTTACCCGCAGGAGACCCTGGCGCATGTCAAGTATCCTGCTGGACTCGACTTCGGCGCCGAGACTCCCGAGGAGATCGCGTTGAGCATCCTGGCCGAGATCGTCCAGATCCGGCGCCGGCCGGCGGATCTGCTTCACCGGCCGCAGGACGAGTCGCCGCAGGCTGCCGCCGAGGCGATCGATCCCGTATGCGGCATGGCTGTCGACATTGCCACCGCCCGGTATACCTCCAAGCTCGACGGCGCCACCTTCTACTTCTGCTGTGCCGGTTGCAAGCGCACGTTCGATCAACAGCCGAAAGTTTATCTCGACAAGGAGTAGAAGATGCATTTCGAAGGAAACGTGACCATCGACGCATCGCGGGAAAAAGTGTGGGAGTTTCTCACCGACCCGAACGGTGTCAGCCAGTGCGTGCCTGGACTCGAGTCGCTCGAGATTATCGAGCCGAAACAAAAATTCAGGGCCGTGGCCGCCATCGGCCTCGGCAGTGTCAAGGCCAGGTTCAAGACCGACGTCGAATGGGTCGACCTCGATCCACCCAATGTGGCGAAGATGAAGGCCCACGGTACGGCACCTGGCAGTGTCATGGATACCACAAGCGAAATGGTGCTTTCGGACGGACCCGATGGGGTTACCGAGCTGAAGTGGTCGGCCGACATCACCATCCGCGGCACGATCGCCAGCCTGGCGGCACGCATGATGGGGAGCGTCACTCAGAAGCTCACCAACGCCTTCTTCGAGTGCGTCCGCAAAAAGATCGAAGCATGAAGTTCGGCCCGACATCGCTGGAAAAGGCAGAGGGTAAAATCCTTGGCCACAACATCGCCGGACCCGAAGGTCGGCGAGCGCTGCGCAAGGGCAGGCCTTTGACCGCCGACGATATCGACCGTCTGCGCAAGATCGGCCGCACGATGGTGTACGTGGCCGAGCTGGAACCGGGCGACATCGACGAGGACGCCGCGGCCCGGCGCCTGGCTGAGGCAGCCGCCGGCGACGGTGTGCGGCTGTCCGGATCGCGGACGGGGCGGGTCAACCTCCTCGCCACAAGAGCCGGCGTGTTTCGGGTCGATGCAGCGCGCCTCACCCGGATCAACGAGTTCGACGGCCTGACCATCGCCACACTGCTCTGCCATACTGCCGTGCGGCCGCGGCAGACCGTCGCTACGGTAAAGATCATTCCTTTCGCCGTGCCGGAAGCCATCGTCCGCCATGCCGAGACGGTCGCCTCAGAAGGCGGCGCGCTGGTCCGCGTCGATCCGCTGCCACCGCGAAAGGTGGCCTTGATCTTGTCGGGCTCACCTGCCGTGCACGAAAAAGTGCGGCGCGACTTCCTGCCGCTGGTGCAGCGTGTCGAAACCCTCGGTTCGCACCTCATCGACACCGAGTATATTTCACTCGAAGACGAGTCCGGCGAGACGGCCCTGGCCGACGCGCTGGCGAGGCTGCACCAACAGGGCGTGGACCTCGTGCTGCTGGCTGGGGAGACCGCGATCATGGATGTCCATGATGTCGCTCCGCGGGCCATCGAGCGCGCCGGCGGCCGAGTCGAACGCCTGGGCTCCCCCGTCGATCCCGGTAACTTGCTCATGCTTGCCTATCTGGGCGACATGCCGATCCTGGGAGCCCCCGGCTGCGCCCGCAGCCGCAAAACCAACGTCGTCGACTGGGTGTTGCCGCGCCTGCTCGCCGGCGATCATCTGACTCGCAGCGATATCGTCTCTCTTGGCCACGGCGGGCTCCTGGAGGATGTGCCCGAACGGCCAATGCCGCGCGAACGGCTGAAGTGACCCTGGGTTGATGGTGCGAGGCGAAACGGCATCACGCTCGAACTCTGTTGCTGGTACGAGAATCACGCAAACAGGAAGGTATCCTTTGGAAATCGAATCGATTGAACAGCTCCAGTCCGCGCTACGCAAACGCCTCTACGTCGCCGATCATGGTCTGGCGACAACTATCTACCTGGCTCTCAAACTGCAGCGTCCGCTTTTCCTCGAAGGCGGCGCCGGCGTGGGCAAGACCGAGGTCGCCAAAGTGCTGGCCGAAATGCTGGAAACGGAACTGATCCGGCTGCAGTGCTACGAAGGGCTGGACATCCACCACGCCGTTTACGAATGGAACTACACCCGTCAGATGCTGCACATCCGCCTGATGGAGGCCCAGGGCGAGCGGCCGTCCGAAGCGCAGCTCTTCGGCCGGGACTTTTTGCTGCGCCGTCCGCTGTTGCAGGCCATCGAGAACACGCGCCAGCGGGTGCCGGTTCTCCTCATCGACGAGATTGATCGCAGCGACGAAGAATTCGAAGCCTATCTGCTGGAAATCCTTTCTGATTTTCAGATCACCATCCCGGAGATCGGCACCATGAGGGCGGAACATCCGCCGGTGGTGGTGATCACCTCCAACCGCACCCGCGAAGTGCACGATGCCCTGAAGCGCCGTTGTCTTTACTACTGGATCGACTACCCCTCCTTTGACAAGGAGCTCGAAATCGTGCGCGCCAAAGTTCCGCAGGCCCCTGAAAAGCTGGCCCGGCAGGTCACCGGTTTCATTCAGGAACTGCGCCGAGCTGACCTCTACAAGCTGCCGGGCGTGGCAGAGACTCTTGATTGGACCGCCGCTCTCGTCGCCCTCGACCAGAAAGCCCTCGACCCCAGCATAGTCGAAAACACGCTGGGCGTCATCCTCAAGTACCAGGACGACGTGGAGAAGGTGAAGAAAGAGGATATTCGGAAATTGATTCAAAAGGTAAGAGAGGAGGCAGTCTAAGTCTGAGCCAACGAGCTGGCAAGATGTTGCTTCGCAGCGGCCTGGTTGGCCGCTGCTTCTGCGAGTCGGCAAGTGACTTCGATGAGAAGTTACCCGTTCGGGGTAGCTCGAGTGAGTGATGATTGTTTCGCGAAATCCGAGTTCGGGCCGGGAAACAAACCCGGCTAGCAACGCGGCGTCCCTCTCCGGCCAGTTGCTGCACAACCTGCTTCTATTCGGGCGTCTGTTGCGTGGCCTGGGCCTGGACGTCAACCCGGGACGCATGATCGACCTGGTCGAGGCTCTCGACTACATCGACCTGCGCCGGCGTTCCGACTTTTACTACGCCGCCCGCAGCCTGCTGGTCCATCGTCACGAGGACATTGTACTCTTCGACCAGGCCTTCCAGATGTTCTGGCGCGACCCGGACGGCGCCTGGATGGAGGTCGATTGGAGCGGGCCGGGCTCCCTTCCCAGCCCCAACCGTCCCGCCCTCATGCCTCCTCCTCTGCGCGCCCCCGATCTGCCGGCTGCGAAAAACAGCGAAGGTGAGTCCGCAGGCGAGGCGCCGCCTGTCGTCGAGGTGACCTTCACCTACAGCGCCCGCGAAGTTTTACGCCGCAAGGATTTCGCGGAAGTCACAGGCGAGGAACTCGAGGCAATCCATCGTCTGATGATGGAACTGGTCTGGCACCTGGGCGAAAGACGCACCCGCCGCAAGCAGCCCGGTTCGGGCGAGTCCCTGGATTTGCGACGCACGATCCGGCGCAATCTCAAGTACGGTGGCGAGGTGCTGCTCTGGGCCAGCCGAGAGCCCAAATTCAAGCCACGCCCGCTGGTGATCCTCGCCGACATCAGCGGCTCGATGGAACGGTATTCGCGCCTGCTGCTGCATTTCCTTTACAGTCTGGCCAGAGGTCTCGACCGCCAGGTGGAAGCGTTCGTGTTCAGCACCCGCCTGACGCGCATCACTCGAGAGCTGCGCGGCCGCGACGTGGAGCGAGCCTTGCGCGATGTTTCTGGCGTGGTCCCCGACTGGTCCGGCGGTACCCGCATCGGCGACGCCCTCAAGCGCTTCAACTTCGATTGGGCCCGGCGCGTCCTCGGGCATGGCGCGGTCGTTCTCCTCATCAGCGATGGCTGGGACCGGGGAGACACGGAACTGCTGCGCCGGGAGATGGCGCGCCTGCAGCGTTGCTGCTATCGACTCATCTGGCTGAATCCTTTGCTCGGCTCGCCGGAGTACGAGCCGCTGACCCGCGGCATGCAGGCGGCGCTGCCCTATGTCGATGACTTTCTGCCGGTACACAACCTGGCCAGCCTGGAAGAGCTGGCCGAGCGTCTGGCGCAGTTGGATGAGCGCCGCGGGGGGAGGCGGTGAGGGGAGACTCTGCCGCGGGCAACGACGGAGAGCGGAAACCTCCTTGCGCGACCTGTTGACCCTTCGGCCCCGTTCGGTTGCTTCGATGTTGTCCGGTGTTTCCGGTGTTCTTCCGCGTGCGTCCGTGGCAGTCAAGTTGTCGGGCTATTTCAAATCAAGAGCGAACGTGAGGCCCGTGCACCTGCCGAGGTGAACCGGGCCGGTGGAGTCGATGCGAGAAATCCTGACTGACATTGAACGCTGGCGGAGAGAGGGCGAGAAGATCGCAGTAGCCACCGTGGTGCAGACCTGGGGCTCGGCGCCGCGCCGGATCGGGGCCAGGATGGCGCTGACGGCCAGTGGCAAGATCGCCGGCTCGGTCAGCGGCGGCTGCGTCGAAGGCGCCGTGGTAGAGGCCGGGGAAGATGTGCTGAAAACCGGGCGTGCGCAGCTGCTCCATTTCGGGGTCACCGATGAAGCGGCGTGGGGGGTCGGTCTGGCCTGTGGCGGCACCATCGAAGTCTTTGTCCAGCGCCTCGACGAGGACTCCTACGAGGCGTTGCGCCAGGCTGTCAGCGAGGAGCGGCCTGTGGCGGCTGCCGTGGTCGTGCGCGGACCGGCCGGCCTGGTCGGCCGCGAGATCGTCGTGCCCGAACAAGGCCAGGTCGCCGGAACCTTGGGCGCCGACCTGGACAGGCAGGCGCTGCGTGCAGCCCGCCAGGGCTTGGCCGAAGGCAGCAGCCGGCGGCTGACCATCGGTCGCGAGCCGGGGGAGGGCCGGGAAGCGGCAGAACCTGTCGAGCTCTTCATCGACGTCCTGCTGCCCCCGCCCAAGCTGGTCATCGTCGGCGCCGTGCATATCGCCGTCTCTCTCGTGTCGCTTGCCGGAACGGTGGGCTTCCGCACGATCGTCGTCGATCCCCGCAGGTCCTTTGGCAATCGCGAGCGCTTCCCCCATGCCGACCAGCTCATCCAGGCATGGCCGGATGAGGCGCTAGAGCAGATCGGCCTCACCCGCTCCACGGCGGTTGCGGCCCTCACTCACGACCCGAAACTGGACGACCCTGCCTTGAGAGTCGCCCTGCAAAGTCCAGCCTTCTATGTCGGGGCTCTCGGCAGTCGAAAGACGCAGGAGAAACGGCGGCAGCGGCTGCTTGCCGACGGCCTTACCGAGGAGCAGCTTGCCCGCCTGCATGGCCCCATCGGTCTGGACATCGGTGCCCAGAGACCGGAGGAGATCGCTCTGTCCATCATGGCACAGATCGTGGCGGCGCGCAACGATCGCTCCGCAATGTAGCTCCGGGGACCCGTAAACTGCGAAGATCATGGAATCGAAAGGAGAGAGTCGAAACATGAACAGGAAATGGCTAGGCATCCCATTCCTCCTCGTTGGGTCGGCGGGTTTATTCTTGCTCGGTGCAGCTTACCAGGCTCAGGACGATCACCCGATCACCAAAGAGATCGTGGCGGCCGCCGAAAAGGTGATCGGTCTCGAGTTCACCGACACCGAACGCGACTCGATGCTCGACGGATTGCAAAGGAACCTGAAGAGCTACGAAAAAATTCGCCAGCTCAAGATCGACAACGCCGTGCCGCCCGCTCTGCAGTTCAACCCCATCCCGGTCGGAGCCAGGTTCGACACCCTGCGCAAGCCGCTGGTGACTTCTCCGGTCGGCGAGGTTCAGCTCCCCGAAAACCTCGAAGACATTGCTTTCTACTCAGTGGCACAGCTTGCCGAACTCATCCGCACGCGGCGCATCACTTCGGTGCAGCTGACCAAGATGTACCTGGCCCGGCTGAAAAAGTATGACCCCATTCTCCACGCCGTGGTGACTCTCACCGAAGACCTGGCGCTCAAACAGGCCCGGAGGGCGGATGAGGAGATCGCCGCCGGCAAATACCGCGGGCCCTTGCATGGCATTCCGTACGGCGCCAAAGATCTGCTGGCGGTGAAAGGCTACCCCACAACCTGGGGCGCCATGCCGTACAAAGACCAGAGGATCGATCGCGATGCAACGGTGGTCAGGCGCCTGGAGCAGGCCGGAGCTGTGCTGGTAGCAAAGCTCAGCACTGGAGCCCTCGCCTGGGGAGACGTCTGGTTCGGCGGCAAGACGCGTAATCCCTGGAACCCGAAACAGGGTTCGAGCGGCTCCTCGGCCGGTCCGGCCTCCGCCACTTCGGCTGGGCTGGTCGCCTTTGCTATCGGCACGGAGACCTGGGGCTCGATCGTGTCTCCTGCCACGCGCACCGGCGTCACCGGACTGCGGCCCACCTACGGCCGCGTCAGTCGGGCCGGCGCCATGGCGCTGAGCTGGTCGATGGACAAAATCGGCCCGATCGCTCGCACGGTGGAAGATTGCGCCCTGATCTTCGACGCCATCCGCGGCCCCGACGGCATCGACCAGTCTGTCGTCGACCTTCCCTTCAACTACAACCCTGATGTCGATCTGAGCAAACTGCGCATCGGCTATCTCAAGAAGCTCTTCGAGCGGGATTACCCGAACAAAGTCAACGACCAGGCTACCTTGCAGGTGCTGCGCGATCTGGGCGCCAACCTCATCGCCATCGATCTTCCGGATGTGCCGGTGCGGCCGCTCTCGTTCATCCTGAACGCTGAAGCGGCGGCGGCATTCGATGAGCTGACTCGATCTGGCAGGGACGATCTGCTTGTGCGCCAGATCAAAAACGCCTGGCCGAACGTCTTCCGGACGTCGCGCTTCATCCCGGCGGTCGAGTACATCCAGGCCAACCGCGTGCGCTACCTGCTCATCCAGGAGATGGCCAAGATGATGTCCAAAGTGGACGTCTATGTCGCGCCGTCCTTCGGCGGCAACAATCTCTTGCTCACCAACCTGACCGGGCATCCCGCCGTGGTGGTCCCCAACGGTTTTAACGACAAGGGAAGCCCGACCAGCATCACTTTCATCGGCAAGTTGTATGACGAGGCCACGGTACTGGCTGTGGCCAAAAAATACCAGGACGCCACCGACTTTCATTTGAAGCATCCGGTGCTCCAGTAGGAGCGACAAGGATGCTCAACTACTGCTTCTGCCGGTACGAAATGGACATTTCACGAGGGTGGCCGTTGAACGAACCAAAGCTACGGAGGAGGAACCATGGCTGAATCGTTGGACCATCGTCAGCTTTACCGTCTGCCGTGGACCCTGCCAGACAATGCCATCGCCTGGCTCGAGCCCACAAAAAAATGCAACATCACCTGCGACGGCTGCTATAGTGAAAACAATCCCCTGGGCCACAAGCCCCTGGCCCAGGTCGAGCGCGAACTGGACTTGTTTATCCGCCTGCGTAACACAGACGGAGTTTCCATCGCCGGCGGTGACCCGCTGACGCACCCCGACATTGTCGAGATCGTGCGGATGGTCGCCGAGCGAGGCCGCAAGCCGATTCTGAACACGAACGGATTGGCCTTGACAAGGGAGCTTCTGCGGGAACTCAAGGCCGCCGGCCTGGCCGGTCTCACCCTTCACATCGACAGCCGGCAGCACCGGCCCAAATGGAAGAACAAGACCGAGGTCGAGCTGAACGAGCTACGCCTCAGCTACGCTGAAATGATCCACGAGGTCGGCGACCTCTCCTGCGCTTTCAATGCCACCGTCTTCGGTGACACCATCCAGTACGTCCCGGAAGTGGTCGCCTGGGGCCAGGAGCACATCGACATCGTGCATGCCCTGGTGTTCATCGCCTACCGCGCCGCCGCCATCGAGGCGGACTTCGAGTACTACTCCGGCGGCCGGCGCATCGACATGAGCCCCGTCGTCTACAGCTCCGTGGCTGACAAGCGCATCGACATCCAGTCGACCGAAGTCGTCGCCCGCATTCGGGAACGCTTCCCCGATTTCCAGCCCTGTGCCTATCTCAACGGCACGGAAAAACCCGACTCCTTCAAGTGGCTCCTCACCCTGCGGGTCGGCACCAAGGATCGGATCTACGGCTACGCCGGGCCCAAGTTCATGGAACTGACGCAGACCGCACATCACCTTTGGACAGGGCGCTACCTTGCCTACTCCAAACCGGCGGTACACCGGCGCGGACGAAGCTTACTGCTGCTGTCGCCCCTCGACCATGGGCTGGCGCAAACAGCGGTCCGCTACCTCCATGACGTCGTCCGGAACCCGTTGCGCCTGTTCAAACCGCTGCACCTGCAGTCCATAATGATCATCCAGCCCGTGGACATTCTGCAAAACGGCTCGCAGAACATGTGCGACGGCTGCCCTGACATGACGGTATGGCAGGACCAGCTCGTGTGGTCTTGCCGCCTGGAGGAGCTCATGAAGTTCGGTTCCTTTGTGCAGACCGTCCCCAAGAAACGCCAGCCGGCCATCGCAGTCGCCGAGGAGGAGACAGCGAGCGTGGAATGAGGCGCGGGCCGAACGGTTTCGTCAGAGTCGGTAAGGTACCGATCTACGAAACTCGGACGAGCCGGAACCAGAGGCAGGGAGATCGGCAACCACGGAGCTGCACCGTTGGACACGGTAGCCTGTGCACCTTCACAGGACAAGGAGGGGGTTCCGTGCTCGTCCGTGCTGGCCCGCGGTGGCTCTGTCTGGCTTCCGGCAAGCTATCCCTCACCTAACCAGGAGGAACGTCCATGACGAGTTCACAAAATCCGGCGAAAAGCGCGTGGATTGCGAGCCTCGTCATGCTTGCGACACTGTTTGTCGCTGCCGTCGCCTGGACACAGACGGCACCGGTCGTAGGCATCCGAGAGAACACGCCGCAGGTTCACGCCCTTGTCAACGCTCGCATCGTGCAGGCGCCGGGGAAAGTCATCGAAAAGGGCACCGTCGTTCTCCGGGACGGCGTTATCGAGGCGGTCGGGGCCAACGTCACGCCGCCGCCCGATGCCCGCATCTGGGACTGTGAAGGTCTGACGATCTATCCGGGATTGATCGAGACCTACTCGCATGTTGGCCTCCCCAAGGAAAAGAAAAAGAGGCCAGGGGCCGCCAGCGAGACGTCGAAGGCGACAGAAAAACGCGGACCCCAGTTCTGGAACCCGAACGTTCACCCGGAAAGGAACGCCGCGGAGCTGTTCAAACCCGACGCCAAGGAGCTGAAGAAGCTCAGGTCGTTGGGGTTCACCGCCGCCCTGGTGGTTCCTGAGAAGGGCGTCTTTCGCGGCACCAGCGCTCTGGTCAGTCTCGGGGACGGCACCCCTAACGAGCAGATCCTGCGCGAACAGGTGGCGCAACAGCTCGCTTTCCAGTATGGCGGCTTCCGCGAGCGCACCTATCCGGGTTCGCTGATGGGAGCCATCGCACTCATTCGCCAGACGTTTCTCGACGCCCAGTGGTACCGGCAGGCCTGGGCGGCATACCGACTGAAGCCGGAAGGCCAGGAACGGCCGGAGGTCAACGAATCGCTGCAGGCGCTGCAGGCGGCCGCCCAGGGGAAACAGCCGGTCATGATCGAAGTCAGCGATGAACTCAATTTCCTCCGCGCCTTGAAAATTGCAAAAGAGTTCGGATTGCAGTTGTGGGTGCGCGGAAGCGGGTACGAGTATCGCCAGCTCGAACGGATCAAGGCCAGCGGGGTGCCCGTCATTCTGCCGGTCGATTTCCCACAGAAACTGAACGTCGACACGCCGGAGGAAGCACTGAATGTCAGCTTGATGGATCTCGAGCACTGGGATGCGGCGCCGGAGAATCCCCGACTTCTTTCCGAGGCCGGTGTTCGTTTCACGCTGACCACGGCCAAGCTCAAGAAACCAGCGGACTTCCGGGACAGAGTTCGCCAGGCCATCCAGCGCGGCCTGTCCGCCGATGCTGCTTTGGCGGCACTGACGACCACGCCGGCAAGCCTGCTGGGCGTCGGGGAGCAGCTCGGAACCATCGAGGCGGGCAAGCTCGCCGACCTGGTGGTCACCGATGGTGACTTGTTTGCCGAGAAAACCAAGATTTTCGATGTCTGGATCGACGGCAAACGCTACGAGGTGGAGAGGCGACCGGAGGTGGACCCGCGCGGCAAATGGCAGCTCACCCTCACCATTCCCGGCTCGGCTCCGCTGACAGCCGCGCTCGAGCTTAAGGGCGAAGTCAAACGTTTGAGCGCCACCATCACCAAGGATGACACCAAGGTGAAAGTTCAGCGCGTCCTCCTCGACAACCGCCGGCTCGGGCTGGTTTTTGCCGGTGACAGTCTCGGCTATGCGGGCATTATCCGCGTGTCGGGAGCCGTGGAAAAGAAACGGATCTCGGGCAGAGGCGAGCTTCCCGACGGCCGCGCGATTGAATGGCTGGCCCAGTGGCAGGGGCCGCTGCCTCAGAAAAAAGCCCCCTCTGCAGAGAAACCGGCGGCCAGGGCCGAAACCGGAGCCATCCGGATGTGGCCGCCTGGCGCGTTCGGCCGCCTGAAACCACCGGCACAGCCTGAAAACGTCCTGGTGCGAGGTGCCACGATCTGGACCTCCGGACCCCAGGGCCGCCTCGAGAACGCCGATCTTTTGGTGACCCGGGGCAAGATCGCCCGCGTTGGCCCGAATCTCAAAGCACCGCGAGGGGCGCTCATCATCGACGCCCGTGGCAAACACGTCACTCCGGGTCTGATCGACGCCCACTCTCACACGGGTGTCAGCGGCAGTGTCAACGAAGGCACCGAGGCGGTTTCGGCAGAGGTTCGCATCGGCGATGTGCTGAACAGCGAGGATATCGCCATCTACCGCGAGCTGGCCGGTGGTCTGACGATCGCCAATGTCCTGCACGGCTCGGCCAACCCGATCGGCGGCCAGACTTCCGTCATCAAGCTGCGCTGGGGCGAGCCGCCCGAGGCCCTGAAGTTCACCGCCGCGCCGGCTGGGATCAAGTTCGCTCTCGGCGAAAACGTCAAGCAGAGCAACTGGGGAGATCGCTTCACCACGCGATATCCGCAAACACGCATGGGAGTCGAACAAATCATCCGCGATCGCTTCAAGGCGGCTCTGGACTACGAGAAAGAGTGGCAGAAGTACCAGGCGCTGAAGAACAAGAAGGGCGTCATCCCGCCGCGCCGAGACCTCAAGCTGGAAGCACTTCTCGAAATTCTGCGCGGCAAGAGGCTGGTGCACAGCCACTCGTACCGACAGGATGAGATTCTCATGCTGGTGCGGGTGGCCGAGGACTTCGGCTTCCGCATCGCCGCTTTCCAGCACGTGCTCGAAGGGTACAAGGTAGCCGATGTCCTGGCCAAGCACGGTGCCGGCGCCTCAACCTTCAGCGACTGGTGGGCGTACAAGTTCGAAGTGTACGACGCCATTCCCTACAACGGCCCCCTGATGCACGATGCCGGCGTGGTGGTCTCCTACAACTCCGACAGCAATGAACTGGCCCGGCGACTCAATACCGAGGCGGCCAAGGCCGTGAAATACGGTGGCCTGAGCGAAGAGGAAGCGCTGAAGTTCGTCACTCTCAATCCAGCAAAGCAGTTGCACATCGACGACCGTGTCGGCTCTCTGGAGCCTGGGAAAGACGCGGATTTCGTCATCTGGAGTGGCGACCCGCTGTCGACGATGACGGTGTGCGAGCAGACCTGGATCGACGGGCGGAAGTATTTCGATCGCAAGGAAGACCTCGAAATGCGCAAGCTGGTCAGGAAGGAAAGGGCCCGGATCGTTCAGAAGTATCTGAAGGCGAAGCAGAAGAAGGGCAAGGCCGGCAAGCCGACGGCCAGGCCCACGGACGATGCAGGGCGTCTAACCGCGGAGGAGAGAGAACGATGACCGCATACATCATGAGGAATCGAACAAGTCTCGCCTTCGCCGTTGCACTTGCCGCGGTGATGGCACTGAGCCGGCCGGCGGATGCCTCCGATCAGGTGCCGGCACCCAAGCAAAGCCACCCGATCGCCCTGGTCGGCGGCACCATCCACACGATGACGGGCGCGACCATCGACGGCGGCACGGTCCTCTTCATCGACGGCAAGATCACCGCCGTCGGCAAGAATGTGGAGTTGCCGCCGGAGGCTGAACGAGTCGACGTCCAGGGCAAGCATGTCTTCCCTGCCCTGATCGCCGCCAATACCATGCTGGGCCTGGTGGAGATCAACGCCGTGCGCGCCACACGTGACTTCGCCGAGGTCGGTGACATCAAGCCGAATGTGCGGGCCGAAGTAGCCTTCAACCCGGACAGCGAACTGCTGCCGGTCACCCGCGCCAATGGCGTCGCCCTGGCGCTGACGGTTCCGGCCGGCGGACTGATCGCCGGAACATCGGCTTTGATGATGCTCGACGGCTGGACCTGGGAAGACATGACGCTGAAGTCACCCGTGGGCCTGCACGTCTACTGGCCCTGGATGGGGGTCAGGCACGCACCCTGGATCACCAAGAGCGATGAAGAACAGAGAAAGGAGCGCGACAAGCGCATCCGGAAAATCCGCGACGCCTTCGACCAGGCCAGGGCCTACTGGAAGGCCAAGCAAGCCGAGGCAAAGAAAGGAGTCCCTTACCACGACACCGACGTGCGCTGGGAAGCGATGATCCCGGTGTTGAAAAAAGAGCTGCCGGTCTTCGTGCATGCCAACGAGATCCGCCAGATCGAGGCTGCTGTGGACTGGGCCAGCGAGGCTGGGGTGAGGATGGTGCTGGTGGGCGGGCAGGACGCCTGGCGGGTGACCGATCTGCTCAAGGAAAAGCAGATCCCCGTCATCATCGGAGGCGTCCTGACCACGCCGATGCGGCGCTGGGAGCCGTACGATACGCCCTTCACCAACGCCCGGAAGCTCTACGAGGCCGGCGTGACCTTCTGCATCGCCGGCAGCGGTGGATCCTTCGAGGCACCCAATGAGCGCAACCTGCCCTACCATGCCGCCATGGCCGCCGCCTTCGGGCTGCCGGAAGAGGAAGCGCTGAAGGCCATCACGCTCTATCCGGCGCAGATTCTGGGTGTCGCCGATCGGGTCGGATCGATCGAGGTGGGCAAGGACGCCACCTTGATCGTCACCACCGGCAATCCGCTCGATATCCGCACGAAGGTCGAGCGCGAGTTCATCCAGGGACGCGACATCGATCTCAGCAGCCGGCACACGCAGTTGTACGAGAAGTACCGCACCAAGTACCAGCGTCTGGGTTTGACAAACGGACGCTGAAAACCCAACGTCTCCGAAAGAAAGGCCCTTTGCCTGACGCAGAGGGCCTTTCTTTTTCGTCTCCTCCGATTTCCCACAAGAAGCAGATCATCCGCCTGGCTCGATCGAAAGAAACCGAAGGACCGCAATCCGTGTGGGTTCGCGCGAGCTATGGCTTTTTGCTTGACATTCACATTTTTGTCACTTATGTTTTTCGCGACTGGAATCCCGCCGGTTGCGCGGGCGCAGCCGGAACTGAGTAGCGCTGTGGTGGATCCCCCGCTCATAAGTCCATGTCCATGAAGTTCTTCGCATTGACAGGATTGACCCTCCTCTTGCTGTTCAAAGCCATGCCGGACCGGCAGGTCTACGCTCAGGTTGCCGACACCCTGAGCGTGTCCGACGAACTCGCGCTGAGACTGATCTTGAGCGAGCCAGAGAGGAAAGAATTCGACCGGTTGAACACCAGGGAGGAAAAGCAGCGCTGGGTGCGAATCTTCTGGAAACGAAACGACCCGACGCCGACGACAGAGCGCAATGAACGCCTCGAAGAACACCTGCGCCGAGTCCAGTATGCTCGCAAATGGTTTCGTGCCCGAAACCGCCTCGGCTTCGACGACCGTGGGGTCATCTATGTCAAGTACGGTGAGCCTTCCGAGCGCTACTCGCAGCCGGCCGGAGACCTGCAGATCCGGCCGAACGAGTCATGGTCCTACGGGACCATCATCCCTGGCCTGGTGTTCGACTTCGTCAGCACAGGACCGTACTACCGCCTGGTCGACGACCTGTCACAGGCACTGGGAGTTCGGAGCGAACCGGGGGCCGAGCTGTACAATCTGTTGAGCCTCTACGAGAGCCGGGCGCACATCGATCCGCGGTACGATGAACTCGCCGGCGAACTTCGCCGCAGCCTGGCCACGGACTTCAGTGAGGACCCGTTGTCAGCCGGGCAGCACAACCCGTGGCTCGGCAACATCAATGTGGCACGGCAACGGATCGCCGATTTCGTCGGCACCACCAAGAAGATCCAGGCAGAGGCGCCACCCGTTCTCTACAGGTATGACTATGGCAAGAAACCCCTGGCCATCGCTGAGAGCCTGGCCCGCTTCCGCGACCCCAACGGGAAGGTGCGGGTGGAAGTCTATTACGGCGTTCCGTACAGCCAGCTCGAGTTTCAGTATCAGGGAGATCGCTGGACCACACCGCTGAAGGAGAAATTCGCCCTCTTCGATGAGGATTATCAACCGGTCGTTCTGGACTCCAACCAGGTGGCTCTGGTGGCACCAACGGAGCAGGCCAGACGCCACGGCGCCTACATCAGCCAGTACAATTTCTCGCTCAAGCCGGGACGCTATCATCTGGCCCTGCGATTCGAAAGCGAGCCGGGAAAGCGTCTCGGTATTTTGCGCAGCGATTTCGTCTGCCGGGCCTATCCCAGCGACTCGCTGCGGGTGAGTGACTTACAACTGTCGCCGCGAATCAGTTCGGCGGTGCAGGCGGCAGGCCCGGAGCTGGCCAGTGGCCGCCGCGGCCCCAGCCGTTTCATCAAACATGGCGTTCGCATCATCCCGCTGCCCGGCCAGACCATCCGCAAGGACCGCCCGCTCTACGTCTACTTCGAGATTTACGGTCTCACCCTCGATTCGGCACACCAGGCAAGATACGAGCTCCACTATCGACTGCGCACGCTCAAGAAACGCAAGGGGCTGTTGGGGAAGATCGGCGGAGTGCTGGGCGCAGGCCCGGGCTTGCTTTCGGTGACCGAGACGCGCCAGGGCGTAAGCCGGGACGAGGTGGAGAGCATTGCCCTGGACCTGAGCCAGCAACCGGAGGGCAACTTCCTGCTGGAAGTGGTTGTGCGCGATTTGAACTCAAGGATGGTGGCGCGCAGTTCGGTGCCGGTCAAGCTTGTGGCTGCGAAGCCGTAAGCCCAGGCCTTGATGCCTCTGTGCAATTGTTTGTTCCAGTTATGCAAAACCTTGCATAAGATCTCGGCTGTTGCGCCCCAAAGAGGCTCTTTGTAATTTGTTTAAAAACTGTATGTTGTGTAAATTTGAGCCTGGCGTGCACAGGCACTAAAGAGCTGTGGCACCATAGTTGCAAGGCGCCAAGAAGCTTTTTATCTGCTGAAAAGAACTGATACGATCCACACGGATCCATCACCAACCGAGAAGATTCACGGCATCACACTGCACACCCGCAAGACCACGGTATTCTGCTCGAACCCACATCGCTGAGCAGCATGGAGGAGGAAAGCCACTTTCAGTGACACAACCTGCGTCTCGAGTTCCTGCCTCAATTCCAGCATCGCGGATTTGAACCCGGCGGGTGTCTCGAACTACAGGCTCAGGTGGCCCGCCGTCGCAATCCACATTTTCAGTCGTCCTGACGAGTCAGGCCACTCTGTGCCCTCTCTGAATCTCATGTGGTGAAAAGCACCGTCCTCCGCCCCCGAGGGTAGAAGGACGTTCGGCAGTTCCATTCACCCACCTTTTCCAACCAAAACGGAGGTCCACATGCTACGACGAGGCATGTTGTGGTTCATTGTCCTTGTTTTTTTTCCTGTGGCACTGTTCGCGGGGACCACGGGAAAGATCGCTGGCACGATCGTGGACAAGGACACCAACGAGCCGCTTCCCGGTGCCAATATCCTCCTGGAGGGGACGACCATGGGCACCGCCGCGGACGTCAACGGCAACTTCTTTATCATCAACGTGCCGCCGGGCACCTACACGGTGGTGGCGTCGATGATCGGGTATCAGTCCGAGCGCCTCGAAAACGTGCGGGTCAATGCGGACCGCACAACGGCGGTCAATTTCAAGCTCTCGAGCACGGTTCTGCAGTTGGGGGAGGCCGTCACGGTCGTAGCTGAACGGCCGTTGATCCAGAAGGACATGACGGCTACGCAAAACATCATCGAGAGCGCCGAGATCGACAACAGCCCGGTCAACGACTTTCAGGCTGCCATGATCATCGCACCCGGGTTCATCGTCGCCGGTGGCAGCGAAGGCGGCACGGTCTCGGTCGGTGAGGGCGGCGGCATCCACGTCCGCGGCGGCCGCGGCGGCCAGCTCGGATACATGGTAGACGGTTTCTACGTCGAGGACGCCCTTTACGGCGGCATGGGCTCCGATGTCACCCGCGACGGCATCCAGGAGCTGGCGGTGATCACCGGCACCTTCAACGCCGAGTATGGCGAAGCGCTCTCCGGTGTCATCAACATCGTCACCAAGGAGGGAGGCAGCGACTACCAGGGAAAACTGCGCTTCGCGACGGATGAACTGCAAGTCGGCAAGCTCGGGAACATCAAAGACAACAACTGGAAGACCGACCGCTACGAAGCCTCTCTCGGCGGCCCTGTGCCTTCCACGAAACAGAAGCTCAAATTCTACTTCTCCGGCGACCGCAACGTCACCAACAGCTACCTGAACATCACCAAGCACGTGCTGCGCCAGGACGCCATGCACTTCACCATCCCCGACTCGGTGGTCTATCTCTACGTCGACCAGAACGACATCGTTCAGCTGCCGGATCCGGCCAACACGAACCTGCGGCTGCAGCGCCAGGAGAAAGGGGCGGTCCACTGGCACAACAACAACACCTTCAACCGGCTGTGGCGAGGCACGAGCAAGATCACTTACAAACCGACCGCCGGGACCAAGCTCATCGTCGGCGCTACGGGAACCGACCACGATTTCAAGAATTACAGTGCGGCCTTCAAGCCCAACCCCGAACGAGCCGGCCGGTGGAAGGTCCAGAACTTGATGACCAACTTCACCTGGAACCACTCTCTGAGCCCGAGCACCTTCTACACGGCAAAGGGCGCGCTGTTCACCATCTGGTCGCGGTTCGGGCGGTTCAAACCCCACGAGGACATCGTCGTGCCTCTGCGTTCCGGACCGTTCAGCGATTTTCCGTTTGCCGCTTTCGGCGGGCAGTCCAACTATGAGTTTCTCGGCGCTTACCCCGACCCGAAGGGCGGCACGGTGGTCGTCAACGGTGACACGGTGCGGGCACCGGCCTACTCGGAGGAAAATGACGACGAGAGTTACCGCTCGCGAACGATGACCTTCGATCTTGACCTCACCTCGCAGGTCTCCAACCAGCACCAGATCAAGGCTGGAATCGAGTTCAAGCGGCTCGACTTGCGCGTCAACCGCATCGATGGCATCAAGACGGCCAACGACACCACTGCCTACCGTTTCAAGCCGATCCAGTTGGCGGCCTACATCCAGGACAAGATCGAATTCAAGGACATGGTGATCAATATCGGTCTGCGGTGGGATTACCTCGATCCGAAGTCACCCTTCGTGGCTACCTCCGAGAACCTGACAGAGCAAGGGAAAGTCGAGCCCGCCGAAAAGAAGATCCACTTCAGCCCGCGTCTCGGATTCGGCTATCCCATCACCGACAAGGCGGTGTTGCACTTCGCCTACGGCATGTTCACCCAGAATCCGGACTACAATCTGTTCTACCGCGGCTTCAACTTCGGCAGCCCGCTCTACCCATTTCCGGACATCGCCCGGCACTTCATCGTCGGCAATCCGAATCTCAAACCCGAGCGCTCGACGATCTACGAGCTGGGCACGGCTGTCGAGCTCGCGCAAGACATCGCCGTCAATGTCACCCTGTACTACAAGGACATCTACAACTACGTCTCCACCCGCTACTTCCCGTTTGCACAGCCCCAGGACTACTTCACCTTCGTCAATGAGGACTATGCGAACTCCAAGGGTATCGAAATCTCTGTCGAGAAGCGTTTCAGCAACTACTTCTCGGCACGCATCAACTACACCTTCTCCCGCGCCGAAGGGAACTCCCAGAGCGAGTTCACCCACTACAACGAGTACATCAATGCTTCGGTACTCCAGGAAGTGCCGCCCAAGAAGACGATCACCCTTGCCTGGGACCAGCCGCACACGCTCAACTTCGTGATCGATATCCGCAATCCGGGCAATTGGGGTCTCAACTTCTTCGGCCGGTTCGGCAGCGGTCTGCCCTACTCGCCCACCGACGCCCGCGGCCGCCTCGTGGCCGAACGCAACAGCGCTCGTCTGCCGTGGTCCGGCAGTGTCGATGTGCGGTTCAACAAGGATTTCCGCATCGCTGGTCTGGAGGAGCGTCTATTTGTGGACATCACCAACATCTTCGACAAGAGAAACGTGTTCAACGTCTTCTCCACGACCGGCAGCCCGACGTTTGACCTGGTTCCGGGAAGATCGCTGGAGTTCATGGATCGACCGCACTGGTTCGGGGCACCACGTCACGTAGAAGCAGGGTTCCAAATCACCTTTTAGATGTATCGCGTCCTTCCTGACGCGACTGGCTGCGCCGCTTGGCCGGCCATCCCTGCTATCCACGCGACGATTCTTTTGAGCCCATCACTTCGGAGGGTTATGACAATGGCGAGAAGTTTTGTCAAATACTGTTTGCTGCTCATCATCGCAGCAGGCATGCTGCTGCCGAACTTGGCGAATGGGCAGAATCCCAAAATCCCGGCCAGGCCGGATCGGCCGATGGACAAGTGGGAGTTTTACAATACCTATGTGGCTCCCCTCAAGGGTCGGCCGGCACTCAGGAAACCCGACACCTTCTCCGACCGCAAGCGTAGCGTGTTGGACGTCGGGAACCTGGTTGTACGATTCAACAACGCCGGCACTTGGGGCTATGACCGTTGGGGTCTGAACCATCAGTGGCCCGCCGGCTCGAAGCTGACCTACTACTGGACCCTGGCCCCGATGATCGGCGCCAAGAAGCGAATGCCGGACGGTTCGCTGGGGATCTCGGTTGCGGTCGGGGCGCGCGGTACGGTTCGCGACCACGAAGAAGAATTCCAGCCGCTGCCCGGCTACGACGCCGGCTGGCAGGACTCCGGGGCCTTTTTCGGCATCGCCTTCAGCGACCGCCCCGATACCTGGCCGGCACAGTGGCCGATTGAGAAAGACCCTACAGGTACGTACACCGATCCATACACAGGCGAGACGTTCGAGGGCGTGGAGCGCCCACTCGACAGGGACAACCCTGATGGCAGTGGGCTGCGTTTCCCGGGCGTCCTCAACGGCAAGGTCGTTGCCGACCGTGAGGCCTATGTCGTCATGACCGACAATGATCCGAAAGACGGCAACACCCCCGATTTCAACGACGGTGTCGGCCCCCTGGACGTCCGCGTCGACGCCTGGGCCCTGCAGTGGAGCGACGTCATCAACGAAGACTTCATCATCTGGCGGCAGGTTTTCACCAACGTCGGCAAGGATACCCTCTTCGACGTCTATGTCGGCATGCACGGTGATCCGGACACGCCGGAGCAGGGCACCTTCGAGTGGACCGACGACTTCGCCCTGTTCATCCCCCAGGGATCGGCGGAGTGGGATTCGCTGCTGTGGAACACGGTTCTGGTCTGGGACGGCGACGACAAGTCCGAGGGTTTCATCGCCAGCAACGTTCCGTGGATTGCCGTCAAAGTGCTGGAAACTCCGATTGATGAAACGACAGGGCGAGAGAAGGGTCTGACGACCATGCACCTGTTCCTCTACAGCGAGGACGCCCAAAGCGACGAGCAAGCCTACAACGACCAGATGGCTGTCGGTGTCGATCCTCCGGACAACGTCGACCCGAACCCCGACGACTGGACTCAGACACCCAACAGCTATGGTCCCGACATCACCTTCGTCTTCGCGTCCGGCCCCTTCCTCATGCCGCCTGGGAAGAGCCTGGTGTTCACGATCGCTGACGTGCTTGGCGCCAACAAATCCGACGCCCTCAGCAACGCCGGCCTGGCGCAAATTCTCTACAACAACGATTACCGCGCCCCGGAGCCGCCACCCGAGCCCTACGTGCGGGCCGTGCCCGGCGACGGCAAGGTGACACTCTACTGGGACGCCTTCCCGTCCGAATCCGGCACCGACCGCCTGACCGGGAACAACCGCTTCGAAGGGTATCGCATCTACCGCAGCGACGATCGCGGCATCACCTGGGGCACGCCGATCACCGACATCAACGGCACGGTCATCGGCTATGTGCCGCTGGCCCAGTACGACCTGGCCGACGGTATCAACGGCAGCGACCCGCTGGCGCCCGAACTCTACCTCGGTGACGATACCGGGCTGCAGCACTCTTATGTCGACCGTAACGTCATCAACGGCTACGAATACTGGTACGCCGTCACCGCCTACGACTCGCGCGACGAGTTCGGCGTGGTCACCATCCGGCCTCTCGAGAACTCGCGCAAGAACAACCCCGACATCGAAGGGGATAACACGGTGCGGGTGGTGCCGAGGCCAGCAGTGGCCGGCTACGAAGACGCACAGGTCAGTGAAGTGCAGCACTCCCAGGGCGTCTCCGACGGAACCATCGAGGTCGAGATTCTCGATCCGGCCCTGGTCACCGGCGACAACTACCGCGTCACGTTCAACACCGACACCTCTCCAACCACGGTCAAGGTTGTCAATCTGAACACCAACACCAGCGTCGAAGGTCCGGCCGCCCAGCCAGGTGACGTCACCAAGGATGAAATCCCCAGCATCGACGGCCTGCGGGTGAAGGCCATCGACACGAAACGCGGCGTGAAGAAAACTTCCGGGGCCTCGACCATCGCCCTGCGGAGAACGCAGTTTGCAAACTCCTCGGGAGAGGGAACGCTGCACGACTTTGAATTCCGCTTCGTCAGCGATACCCTGATCTATACCGACTGGGACAACGGCACGCCGGTGAAGGCGACCTTCGAGCTTTGGGATCTGACCACGAACACTCAGGTCACGGCGGAGATCTTCGATTCCAGGGATGGCGACGCAGACGGGATCTTCGATTTCGGCGAGCGCGTTGCCATCGTGATTTCGCCGTATCAGGGCACAGGCGGCTGGGAAGGCGACTGGCCCAGCGACTACGGCTTCGTGTTCGACTTCACGGATGCGTCCACGGCCGCTCCTGGTGACAAATTCACCATCATCTCGAACAAGGTCTTCTCCTCGGACGATGTTTTTGAATTCTCCACCCAGAAGGAGACGGTCGATGCGGAGAAGATGAAGGCTGACCTGGCCAATGTCAAGGTCGTTCCGAATCCTTACGTTGTCACCTCCGTCTTCGAGACCTCCTTGCTGACCAGAGAGCTGCAGTTCCGCCATCTGCCTCCTCAGTGCACCATCCGCATCTACAACCTGGCGGGAGACCTGGTTCGCAAGATCGAGCACACCAACGGCACCTCCATCGAGCCATGGAATCTACAGACCTACAACAAGCAGGAGGTTGCCTTCGGCGTGTACATCTATCATATCGAGACGCCTGACGGCCAGAAAGCCATGGGCAAATTCGCCGTGGTGAAGTAACCCGTTCTCGCCCATTCACAAAGGAGGTCATAGAGATGAAGAGAGTTGCATCGGTCGTTTGTCTGCTGCTCGCGTTCGCTGTGGCGGATGCGTGGGCGCAGTTCGACAACATAGGCACCTCGGCGGCGAATTTCCTGAAGATCGGGGTCGGCAGCCGCGGGGAAGCCATGGCGGGTGCCTATGTGGCGCAGGTGGACGATATCACCTCACTCTACTGGAACATCGCCGGGCTGGCCCGCATGACCAAGAGTGAAGTAGCCATCGCCCGAACCGACTGGATCCTGGACATCAGCCATGTCTTTGTGGGAGCAGGAATTCCCCTTGGGAGTTTCGGCACCCTGGCGATGAGCGTCTACTCGCTCACCATGGGCGATATGGAACAGACCACGGCGCAGCAGCCCGACGGTACTGGCGTCACGTTCGGCGCCAGCGATTTCGCCATCGGCCTGGCGTACGCCCGCAGCCTCACGGATCGGTTTTCCGTGGGTGTTCATGTCAAGTACATCCGGGAAAGCATCTCGTCGATGGCAGCGAACGCTGTTGCCCTGGACGTCGGTACGCAGTACGTGACCAATTTTCGCGGCCTGACCATCGGCATGAACATCTCAAACTTCGGCACGAAAATGCGCATGGAGGGGCGCGAACAGCTGGTGCGCGTGGACATCGACCCCAGCCTGGGCGCCAACCCCGACGTCACTCCGGCCCGTCTGGAGACCGTCGGCTGGCCGCTGCCGCTGAGCTTCCGGCTCGGGGTGTCCATGGACATCCTCGAATCGGATAACTATCGCCTGACCGGCAACCTGGACTACAACGATCCCCGCGATGTGAACCCTGAGACCGCTTTCGGGGTCGAATACACCTACCGAAACTTCCTCTATCTGCGCGGCGGCTATCGCGCCCTGCTGACCGGACTGGGGGTGTTCAACAACGACAATCTCGACGCCCAAGAGTCCAATCCCGAGGACAAGTTCTTCACCTTTGGCGGCGGCCTGAGATTGCAGTACCCCGGCTCGGACTATGTGCTCAAGCTGGACTACGCCTACTCGGACCTGGGCCGGCTGACGCGGGCGCACCGCTTCACGATCGGCTTCGAGTTCTGAGCACGGAATTTCAGGGACTGTATACCAGGCAGGGCGCGGATCACTGCGCCCTGCCTTTTTTGTGATTACCACCATGACACCTGACAACATCCTCCGCAAAACGATCTTCTCGCTTTTTTTCCTCTCCGGCGCCATCGGTCTGGTTTACGAGGTGGTCTGGGTCCGGCTGCTTGCACAGTCGTTCGGCAACACCGTGTTCGCGGTGAGCACGGTGCTGGCGGTTTTCATGGCAGGCCTCGGCGCCGGCAGCTACGTCGTGGGCAAGTGGGTCGATCGCCGGCAGGACGCTCTGCGCGTATACGGCTATCTCGAGTTGGGTATCGGCCTGGCTGCACTGCTGGTCTTGCTTTTCCTGCGCCTGCTCGACCCGCTGGTGGCGCGTGCAGCCTCCCTGCTCGAAGCGTCCTTCTTCGGCCAAAGTCTGCTACGCCTTGGGGCGTCGTTCTTACTTCTTTTTCCGCCCACTTTCCTCATGGGCGGGACACTGCCGGTCCTGAGCAAATTTGCTCTGCGCCGGAGAGAGTCTCTGGGCTGGGATATCGGTGCCCTCTACAGCATCAACACACTGGGCGCTGTGGCCGGCGCCTTTCTCAGCGGTTTTTTCTTTATTGATTTGTGGGGTCTGGCACAAACAGAAGTGCTTGCAGTGAGTGCAAACCTCCTCATCGGCGGTGCGGCTCTCCTGATCGCCAGGACTCTGCCCCCTCACAGCCGAGAACGCGGCGCAACCGAACCGAGGCCGAGGTCCAAACGACAAAGCCCGACGCTGGCGTACACTCCACGCATCGTGGCCGCAGTCCTTCTCGCCTATTCGATCTCCGGGTTCGCTGCCCTGGCCGGCGAGGTGATCTGGTCGCGTGTTCTGGTATTCTTCCTCGGCAACTCCACCTACGCCTTCAGCACCATGGTCGCCACGTTCCTGGCAGGTCTGGCAATCGGCAGTTTCATCGGAAGCAAGCTGGCGGACCGAGTGCCCGATCCGCTGAAGACATTCGCCCTCCTGGAAGGAATTCTCACTCTCCTCATCCTGTCGACGATCCCCATCCTCTGGCAAGGCCTCCACGCCCCGGCAATCCAGTCGGCGCTGATGGCACCACGTCTGCCATGGGCTGCGTACCTTGGCCTCAAGTTTTTCGCCGCCGCCCTCGTTCTCTTCACCCCCGCCCTTTTATTCGGGATGGTGTTCCCCCTGGTGTGCAAGATCACCATCGTACGGTTGGAACAGGTCGGCCGCGGTGTCGGTACGATCTACGCCCTAAACACCTGCGGGGCCATCCTCGGATCACTGCTCGCCGGCTTCGTATTTATCCCGCACCTGGGCCTGCAAGGCAGCCTCGTCGGCATGGCGTGGCTCACAGCAGCACTTGCTGTATTGCTTCTGCTGCTCCATCCTTCGGCGAGGCCGCGCCTGCGGGCCTCCGCAGTCGGCGCAGCGCTGGGGCTCGCGGCCGTCACCCTGGCAATCTTTCCTGTGCAGCCGGCGATGCGGAGTGCCAATCAGACCGCCGACGACAGGGTTCTGTTCTATTCCGAGGACCACACGGCGACGGTCGTCGTCTTCCAGAAGCCGTCCGGCGAGAAGTATGTCAGCGTCGATGGACACTTCATCGGCGCCACCGAACACGAGAGCGACAAAAAGCAGCGGCTCCTCGGGTACCTTCCGGTGATGCTGGCGCGCACGCCGAAATCGGCGCTCACCATCGGCCTTGGCAGTGGCATCACCCTCGGAGCTCTTGCCGAAAATCCCGCCCTGACTTCCATCGAAGCCGTCGAGATCGTGCCGAGCATGCTGGCCGCCGCCCGATTCTTCCGGGAAGAGCACGGCGCTGTCCTGTCGAACCCGAAAGTCAGGGTCGTTATCGGCGACGGCATCAACTTCGTCCGAACCACGCGGCAGAAGTTCGACGTCATCTCCTCGGATGCGAAGCTGAATCCGGAGTACGTCGGCAATGCGCTGGTTTACACGCAGGAGTACTACGAGTGGAGTCGTGCCCATCTCAAGCCGGGTGGCGTGTTCGTGCAGTGGGTGCCGCTCTATCTTCCTCCGTCGATCTTTCGGACCGTCGTCAGGACGTTCTGTAAGGTTTTCCCGGCGGCCGATCTGTGGTTTTTCCCGCAGCAGCACGCAATCCTCGTGGGCAGAAACGAAAGGGAACCGTTCGATTTTGGGCAGATGTCACGCCGGCTGGATGCAGACGGAGTGAGGCAGCAGCTCGCCAGGTTCGGGCTCGGCAACGCGTACATATTGGCCTCTTCGCACGTCGCCGGGCGAGAGCAACTCGAGGAGTTCGCCGGAGACGGTCCCATCAATGCCTGGGACCATCCGGTCATCGAGTTTCGTGCTGTGCGGGAGTTTCGCCGTGCGCCGCGAGGCGTGGCCGAAGAACGGAACCTGCGCCAGCTCATGGCCCTGCTCCGTCCATCCGCGGGCGCGTTCTCCCATGTCGATCCCGACTCGCTCCGTAGCTACGCGCAATCCTTTCGGCTGGTGCTCCGAGGACTCCTGAAGACGAAACGGCCTGATCTGCTCAGCTACGGCCGCCCCGACTTCCAGGAGGCCTTACAACAGAATCCGAACGAAGGCCGAGCCCAGGACCTTCTGGCGCAGGTCGGACGGGAGTCTCGGCTTCTGCAGGCAGCGGCATCGGCGCCGACATCACGGGGATCGGAGGCCTTGCGCGTCGCCAGCCTGCTCTACGCACAGGGAGAATACGCAGAAGCGGAGCAGGCTGCTCGCCGGGCGGTCCGGCTGGAGCCGACACAGCCAGCGGGCTACAATATCCTCGGCCTGGCTCTGGTGAAGCGCGGCAAGAGGGCCGAAGCGCTGCAGGCCTTTCAGAAGGCCTATGAGTTGGATCCCAACGATGTCGACATTACCCTGAATCTGGCCACCGAATATGACCGCCAAGGCCGGCTCGATGAGGCCCTTGGGCTTTTCCAGAGCGCTCTCAGGCTCGACCCCGACAGTCCGGAGATCCACAACAACCTGGGGATCGTTTATGCTGAGATGGGGCGGCGGCAGGCTGCGATCGCAGAATACCGCAAGTCGATCCAGCTCGACCCGACCAACGCCGACGCATTCAACAACCTTGGCATTGCCCTGGGAATGCAGGGGGCTGGCAGCCAGGCGATCGAGGCGTTCAAGAAGGCACTGGAGCTGCAGCCCGGGCACGCCGGTGCTCTAAAGAACCTCGGCGTCACTTACCTGCGCATGAAAGAGTTCAGCCGGGCAGCGGAAATTCTCCAAGAGGTCGTGAAACTCGGGGCCGCCGACGCCGACGTCCTCACCAACCTGGGCCTGGCCTATATTCAGACCGGCCGACCCCGGGAGGCGAGAAGATATTGGGAACAGGCCCTCTCGCTCGATCCAAATCTCGAAGAGCCCCGCAAGAACCTCGAGATCCTGAAGAGAATGGGCTACTGATCGCCGGCCCTCGGGCGCTCGGCCCCACCATCCCAACACGACATCCCCCTGAATCCCGCTTCAAAGGGGGACTTTGGGCTGCCTTCTGCAGTAGCCCTCGTTCGCCAGTTTCGAGGTGCCCTTTG
>CAZGRP010000015.1:0-8006 GCA_964527995.1 uncultured Cytophagia bacterium
TCCATGATTTGGCCACGATCATGTACACTTCCGGCACCACGGGCGCTCCCAAGGGCATCATGTTCAGCCAGCTGAATATCGTCAGCAAGCGTTTCGCTCGGGCCCTGGCCCTGCCCGACATCGGCGAGCAGGATGCCTTCCTCTGCTACCTGCCCCTCTACCACACGTTCGGGCGCTACTTCGAAATGATGGGCACCATCTTCTGGGGCGCAACGTACGCGTTCATGGCAGATCCATCCCTTGAAACGATGGTGGACAACATGCGCCGCGTCCGGCCGACAGTCTTCATCAGCATCCCCAAGAAATGGTCCCAGCTCTACGAACGCATTGGGCAAGAGGTAGATCTTGAAGAAGCTGAACGCGAGACGATCACAGCCGTCGTCCGCCGGATGACCGGAGGCCGACTGCGCTGGGGACTGTCGGCAGCAGGGTATCTGGCACCGGAGATCTTTCGCTTTTTCCAGCGCCATGGCATCGAGCTGATGAGCGGCTTTGGGATGACCGAGGCCACTGGCGGCATCACCATGACACCACCGGGGCAATACCGCGATGGATCGGTCGGCAGGGCCTTGCCCGGAATCGAGGTCCGGTTGGATGAAGACGGCGAGATGCTGATCCGCGGGCCGTACGTCGCCATGGGCTACTGGGGTGCGGCCGCCACGGACAAGGCATTCGAAGACGGCTGGTTCCGCACCGGCGACGTGTTTGCCCGCGACCGACGGGGCCACTTTCGCATCGTCGACCGCAAGAAAGAGATCTACAAGAATGTCAAAGGGCAGACGATCGCACCGCAGAGGATCGAGAATCTTTTCCGCGATTTTGAGTCTGTAAAGCATGTCTTCCTCGTCGGTGATGGTCGCGAGTTCAACACCGTGCTCATCTACCCCAACCTCGACTACAAGAAGGCGAATCTGCGGGAGATGAGCCGCACCCAGCTCCGGGAGTTCTTCAGCGCGCTTATCGTCTCGGTGAATCGTTTCCTGGCTCCCTACGAGCGCATCGTCGACTTTACCCTGATCGACCGGCCATTCAGCGCTGCCAAGGGAGAGCTGACTGCCAAGGGCTCCTACAAGCGAAAGGTGGTCGAGAAACACTTCGCCCGCGTCATCGAGCCTATGTATTCGAAGGCTTATCTTTCTCTCCTCGTCGCCGGCACCGAGGTACGGATCCCCAACTGGTTTCTGCGCGAAAAAGGCCTCACGGGCGACGATTTCGAGGCTACTCCCACTGCCCTGGTGCTGCGAACCACCGAGGTGGAGCTGCCGATCTCCTCGGATCCGGCCCGCCCTGGCGAGATCCAGATCGGAGAGTTCATCTACACCATGCCTCACGGCAGGGTATGGCTCGGTGACATCCTCGGTAATCCGTATCTTTGGGTCGGCAATCTGGCCATCGAACGCTTCGCCGGTGACGACATCTTCCGTTGGTCCCGCCGTTCGGAGCATTTCCCAGTCAAGACAAAGCTTGTTTCGGCCAGACCCGCCTCAGCGGCGGACGAGGATATCGAGCCGCGTTTTCGGCAGATTCGCGAGCGCCAGGAGCTCAGCCTGCCCGGTGTGCATCTTGCCGCCAAAATGCTTCTCGCAGGCCAAACACAGGCCACGGAGTCGATCTCATACCTCGAGTCGGTCCAGCGCGACGGGCCCGAGGATCTGTCGCGGCTTGCACGCGCCGTTCTCAGAAGAGCCGCGGACGCCACCCTGCCCGACATCCGACGCCGCGCGCTGCAAGTCCTTCTACCGGGGAAGGATGGACGCGAGTTCGGTATGCTTCTGCAGGAGTTCCTCGACCGCGACGCCGAAGTTCTCGACGGCCAGACCATCGCCGTGTTGTGCGAAAAAGGCCTTTCCATGGAACAACTTCAGGCCGCCTGCGATCTGTTGGAGCATATTGCTTCGGAGCAGCCGACAGCGGACGACGGGCGCCGGGAACGCATCAAGGCCCTCTTCCAGCTCCTCACTGAATACGGAACCTCGCACCCGACTTCCTACAAGCGCATCCGGGCGGAGCTGGTGAGCTGGACGCTCTTCGAAGACGACCCCGAAGTGGTGCGGATGGCTCGCGAGGCGAAAGAAGTTCTGCTGCAAGGCTTCCGCAACTGGCTCGGGCCCAACCAGCGGGTGGCCGTGGACCCGGAGACGGGGCTCGAATACCGCTGGGATGATGTGATCGCCTTCGAGGAGGGAATGGATGCGGCAGACCGGGCCCGCCTGCTGGACGCTATCAAGCTGACGGCTCTGTTGCGAGAGGCGGTCTTCCTTTTCTCCGAGGGCACGCTGCTGAGACTGCAGGACATCCCGCCGGGAGGCATCTGGGTCTGCGAACTCGGCAGGCGCCACGGCAAATCGGTCTACCGCATTTCAGTGCAGACCCGCCACCTGGGAGCCTATGACATCGGTGTCAATCTCAACCAGACCCTGAGCCCGGAAGAGGTCTCCTCCGAGATCACCTGGCTCATCCGTGCCTCCTCCGAGCACGCCGGTGGCCGGCTGGTGGAAGACTTCGGCGGCTACTGGCCGGAGTACGATCTTTGGAGCGAGGAGTTCATCCCCGGCGAGACCGTCGACCGCTTCGTCCGCCGCATCGACCGCTACGTCGATGCCACCTGGCAGGAGCGCATGAAGCATATCTGGCCGCATTTTGTCTGGAGTGGCCTTGCCGCCTATGTGGACTTCTGGAACCGAACCGGGCGGCGGTGGATCCTGGCGGACCCATCTCCCGCCAACGTCATCGTGCCGTCTCATGACTACCAGGTCGGCATCCGCATCGTCTCCATCACCGGCCGCCAGCCGTTCACTTCGGTGGCCCAGATGGTCCGCGCCTTTCATCGCGAGTTCGTCGAAGCGATCGAGCAGCAGTACCCGCTGTTGAACGGTGTCTGCAAGTGGAGCACCATCTTTTCCGCCTTCGTCGAAGTTCTCGGCGAACGAGAGGGGTTGCGCCTTCTTCGCCAGGCGCTCGACGAAGCAGATTCCGGCGCAGATGAGTGGGCGGAACCTCTGCGCGAATTCATCGGCAAGGTGGATCGCAGCGGCTTCCTGCCGCGCCGGCTGTTCTTCGCCATCCGGCGCTACCATCGATGGCTGCAACTGAATCCGGAGGCCACGCCTCTGGCGCGGGCGCGGACGCTCCAGGAGCTTTACGGGACGTACAATCTGAGTGAAACCGAACAGCGCTATCCGGCGACGCGCACGCGCTTCTTCCGCGAGACCGTTTTCGCCAGCGCCGATGACGAGCTTGCCAGACGGCTCGACTTGTTGATCCAGGCACAACGGCGACGCCCCTTGTCGGAGGAGGAGTTCCTCGACCGAATCGCTGAGCTCCGCGGCACCGCAGACCTCACCGATGAAGAGGAGTACTACCTGGCGCGCATGACCTATCGCCATCTGCAGCCGACAGACACCGCCGAACTGATCTCGCTGGAAGCCGAAGGCGTGCAGAGAACCGACCTGGTGGTCTACTTCCAGGACTCGAACGGCCAGACGCTCAGCGTTCGGCATCCGGTCAACCCAAAGGAGATTGTCCGTTTGCACCGCCTGTTTCGTTTCGCCAACCTGCCGGTGGAGTTTCGCCCCGAGCACCAGTACCTGGTGGCGGTCGATGATCGAGGTCTGGTCATCGGCGGCCTGTTTTATCGTCAGGTGGATGGCCAGACCGTGCACATGGAGAAAATCGTGGTCGCTGAGCGCCACCGCAAGAAGGGTGTCAGCGATGCCTTGATGACCGAGTTCTTCAATCGGCTTCGCTCCCGCCGCATCCGGACGGTGACCACCGGGTTCTTCCGGCCGGAGTATTTCTACCGTTTCGGCTTCCGCACCGAGAAGCGCTATGCCGGGCTGGTGAACGAGCTGAACGACAGCGAGCCGGCTCCGTCAGCGGCTTTAGCTCGCCTTCCCGACGCCGGAGCGCTTCCACCGGAGCTCTAACCCTCGCGACGAAGTTCCCCTCTGGCGCAGGTGCCCCCCGTTAGACCTCCGTAAAAACAAAAAGCCGGGCGTCTCCGACGACCCGGCTCCGTTCCCCAGGACTGCGTGACCCTACGGGCGCCGGTCGAACGGCACATAGTCCAGGTGCAGCGGCCCGGTGTAGACAGCCCGCGGCCGGAAAATACGGTTGCTGGCGAGGTACTCGAGCGTGCGAGCTGTCCATCCAGCAACTCGGCTGACCGCAAAGATCGGCGTAAACATCGGCGTGTCGATGCCGAGGGCCCGGTAGACGATGCCGGAGTAGAAGTCGACGTTTGGGAAGATTTTCTTCTGCTTGCCAAGATCGGCGACGACCTCGCGCTCCAGGCGGATTGCGGTCTGGTAGAGGGGCGCGACCTCCGGATTCTGTTCCGCAAGCAGGCCCGCCAGCGGTTCGAGGATGCGGGCCCGCGGGTCGTAGGCCTTGTAGACTCGATGCCCGAAGCCCATGATCTTGCGTTTTGTCTGCCGAGCGTTGCGATACCACTCCGGCACGTTTTCGGGGGAGCCGATCTCGAGCAGATCGTACAACACCCTCTCGTTGGCGCCACCATGAAGTGGCCCCTTCAGGCTGCCGATCCCTCCCACCACCGAGCTGTACATATCTGAAAGCGAGGAGTTGATCACCATCGTCGAGAATGTGGAGGCATTCATGCCATGGTCGGCGTGGAGAATCAAGGCCACGTCCATGACGCGGGTGGCAACCCGGTCGGGCTCCCGCCCGCTCAACATGTAAAGAAAATTGGCGGCATGGCCGAGTCCCGGCTTCGGCGGCACCGGCGCCTTGCCATCGCGGATGCGGCCGATTGCCGCTGCGATCGTCGCCATCTGCGCGATCAGCCTGATGGCCACCTCCGATTCGGCCTCGACCGTCGCCTCCTCAGCCTGCGCATCGAGAGTGCCGAGCACCGACACAGCCGTTCGCAATGCCGACATGGGGTGGGTCTTTGCGGTGGGCATAATCTGGAAGGCGTCGTGGAGTTCCGGCGGCAAGGGCCGGTACGCCTCCAGCTTGTTGCGGAATTCATCGAGTTCCGCCCGGGTCGGCAGTGTGCCGAACAGCAGCAGGTAGGCGGTTTCCTCGTAGGAAGACTTCTCAGCCAGCTCAAAGCAATCGTACCCACGGTAGATCAGCCAGCCTTTCGAGCCATTCACATAGCCAATCCTGGTCTCGCAGGCGAGCGCACCCTCGAGCCCCTTGTTGACCGCCACCTGCACCGGCCAGCTCACCGACCCGACCAGGGAGGGTTCCGGCTCGTCAGTGGTTTCCTGCCTCGCTTTGACGGCCGCCTCGCGGATGATATCGTCGACATCCTTCATGCAAATCCTCCTCGTTGTTCCTGGTTGAATGTGGGTGCGGCAATGATGCCGGCAGGAGGCCGTGGTCTGGGTTGTCGGCCGAAAGAACGACCGGAGTCCGGCTCGCACCACCGCGGGTCGTTGAATATAACCCCGGCCGGCGTTTTTTGCAACCCGCTTTTCAGGAGGAATTCAACTTGGCGGACGGCCTGGAAGTAGCGCTCTGGCGGACCGAAGCTCCGGCGCCGTCGCGGCTTGCAGACACCCCTTCCAGCCGGTAGCCGTAAATCCGGGCCAGCGTCCAGGGCGATACTCCCAGAAAGTAGAGCATATGAAGCAGGGCCATCTTCAGAAACGTCCGGCCGACACCTCGACTTGAAAACCTGCGCGCAGAGGTGACGATGGCCGGCTCAATCATCACGATGCGCCCGTGGCTGCGGAGACGCTTGCAAAAGTCGACATCCTCGAACAATGGCCACGGCGCGAAGCCCCCGATTTCATGGTAGATCTGCCGGCGCAGAAACAGGCCGTGGTCCCCGTAGAGCACACGGGTGAATTGAAAACGCACGCGGTTGACCCTTTCGGCCAGACGCAGAATCGGGTGCTGATAGTCAAAGCGGAGCTCGAATCCCCCGGCAACAACGCTGGTGGTGCGAAGGACGCGCAGGCAAGCGTTGCAGTGTGTCAGGGTCAGACGGGTGTCGGCATGCAGAAAGAGCAAGGTGTCACCGAGGGCACTGCATGCGCCACGATGCAACTGGATGCCCCGTCCGGGCGGGCTGGCAATCACGCGGACTCCTGCTTCGTAGCAAAGAGGAACGCTGCCGTCGCACGAGCCGCCATCGACCACGATGAGCTCGATGCCGAAGGGCGCCTTCGCCTGGCACTCAGCCAGGTCGCCCAACAGGACTTTGATCCTGTACACCTCATTTAGCACAGGTACAATGACACTGAGGCTCGGCCGAATCGACATCGCAAATCCCGGTGGGTCATGTAAGTCGCCGGCAGGATGGTCGCTTCCGGTTTCGTGCAACAACGGGGAGTCCCAGCCTCTTCCCGCCGGCAGCGCGTTTCCTCGTGGACAAAGATCGGCACGCTGCTCCCGCTGATAAGAAGCATCTGCCGACATCGTGGTTGTCAAAGTAAGCAAGATGAGGCGGGAATGTCAAGGTGATTCACCTGGAGGCCGTGAGGGGAGCTGTGTGTCGATCTGGAAGATCTGAGAACCCTCAAAAAGAAAGAGGCCGCGACAAAACGCGCGGCCTCTTACCTGCGGAACGACGACGCACGGAAGACGCACAGAAACAACCAAGGCAGAGCTCGATCTCCCAAACCCGACGCAGCTTCACCGCAATCTCTCTGCCTGCCGCAGCGCCGCTCCACTGCAAATCCCGAAAGGAATCCGACCCATTGTATCACTTGCCAGTCGAACGGCACCCGAAAACCGTCCGGCTGGTGCTTCGTTGTACGCCTATTCCTCAAGCAATCCGCATGCCAGTTTCTTGAAAATCGGCGATCCGGCAACACCGCCTATGTCAGGTTACAGAAAATCAGTATGTTGTGACACGACTCTCGCCTTCGGCCGGGCAAATTTCCAACAACCGGAGGAAGACAGGAAGAGTGGGGAAATACACCAGAGTGCGGGATATGAACCAGGGTGGTGGTTTTCAACGACGCGGCAGGCTGGAAGGATCTGCTTCGGGCTCAGGAAGGACCGATGTGGAGATACCCGGCAAGACTCTTACTGGGGCTGAGAAGCTTGCTGGGCTCGGAGAGAACCACTGGAAGCCGCTCTGCCTGGGCCAATCGCAATACCCCGGGTAGCTCGGTCACAGCTGCGGGACCTGAGCGGACTTTGGTCCAGCCGAAATTTTCATACTCCTGGCGTAGCCACGCTTTGAGCGAAGAAACCAAGCCGCCGGTAGCCACGGTTCCAATAGCGTCCCAGACCATTGCGGCCAGAAATTCCCCGCGTCGATTGAGGAAGCGAAGATGGGCGTCGAAGCGTTCGCCGAGAGTACCGGCGAAGTAGGCCGTCAGACCCGTGCTCTGGATCGCATCGGTGACGGTGGGTGTGGAGCAAGAGAAGGTGTTATCATGCGCCCCCGCGAAAGCGGGGTACCCGGGAAAGGTTCGGAAGATGATGCAAGCGTTGAGAAAGGGCAGCCCGTGGGAAAGAATCCGCCGGAAAGTCGACTGGACAACAGCCGGAGTTTGTTCGGGAGATGGATAACCCAGCTCGCGGAAGACGGCTTCGCTGGAAATAGAAATGTCGAGCCCCCGCAGGACGCCGCTCGAGACCGGCGCCGGGTCACTCATCGATCGACCTCACTGCTTCCTCCTCTCCGGGCGATATCGCAGGTACCCATGCCCACCGCCAGCGGTTCCTGCGTCGGGACCGCCAAACCCACTGCCGCACCCCGCCTTGGAGAAGGCGTGCCGATGACATTGCTTTGCCGCAGTTACTCCGATTCCGTATTCAGCTCCGCATGGCTGCGGCGTTCCATTCTCGTCTCCGGGCCGCTCGTACAGGCCACCGGCAGCGTCTACTCCAAGGATCGTTCTGGCCACTCTGGCGAAGGATTCAACGCTCCCAGAAGAAAAAACCCTTACCCCTCCCCGTCCGTGCGCGCTTCGAGGGGCAGGAGAGCCGAAGCCCGCAGCCAGAGTGGCCTGTTTCCTTGCAACGACATCGAGGAATACTCGGCATCGTGCTTCGCGGGTTGTCCCACATCGAATTAC
>CAZGRP010000015.1:8106-47966 GCA_964527995.1 uncultured Cytophagia bacterium
CGACATCGAGGAATACTCGGCATCGTGCTTCGCGGGTTGTCCCACATCGAATTACAAGACAATTTAGCAATAGCCGGTGCAATTTCTTGGTATTCGAAGCGAAAAAAATTTGCATATTTGGCGGCCGGTGATTACATTCCCCGCAACCAGCGCAAGGAGGTGAAGAAAATGGGTGTGCTGACGTCTCGCCCGCTCAGGATCACATTTCCGCCCTACGGCATCCAGATCGTCGAAAGCAACCACCGGAGCGGCTTCCGCATGCAACCACGCGCTAACGACTACCTGAAGCTCTACTACGTCCTCGACGGCGAAGCCGACTTCATGATCTCCGGACACCGGCAGCAACTCAGCCCACAGAGTGTCTTCGTGATCCCCAAGAATGCCAGCCATTATCTCCGGGACGCCGAGGACCGCCCTCTATCGCTCTACATTCTCGGGATCAAGGATGACTGCCTGGAGAACCTGTCGACCTTTGCCGAAGAACTGGAACGGCTCAACCAGCTGGCGGCACAGCGGCTGCATGTCATCTCGCACCGCGACCACGCCGCCTACGACATTCCACGGGCGTTTCGGCGCATCCTCTATGAACAGCGCATGAGGCGCGACGGCTACGTAGCCACCATCCAGGCGACCGTGGTCAACCTGGTCGTTTCACTCAACCGCATCTTTCAGCATGTACCGGTCGAGCGCCCGGGCGAAGTGACCAACGAGACAGTATCCCGCATCCGCCAGGTGGCTCGGTACGTCGAATCCAACTTCTACGAGCCGATCAGCGTCGAACGGGCGGCTCGCATGGCGTGCCTGAGCGTGCGCCAGTTCACCCACCAGTTCAAAACCGTGCATGGGGTGACCTTCCTGGAATACCTGCACTACCATCGCATCCGCTACGCCAAAGACCTCCTGAAACACACGAACCAGGAAATCTTGACCGTCTGCTTCGAAGCCGGCTTCAATGATCTGGCGCACTTCTACCGTATCTTCAAGCGACTCACTGGCACCTCGCCGCGAAAATACCGGATGTCGCACAGGGAAGAGGTGGAGGCGTGAGGGTCGGAAGGACCAGATCGAGGGCGCAGTGGTTTCTCGAAACCGAGTGTGTTCTAACCGCGGAGAACGCTGGAGAGGCGCGGAGTCCGCAAAGAGAGAAGGAGCGAGCTGCAACATGGTGTCATCCGATCCATTCGGTCGCCCGCGCTCTCTGCGCCTCCTTAACGCGCTTTGCGGTTTGCCGGACTTCTCCGTAAAGTGCGAGTATGAGCTGGCCAACATTCCGGCAAAACCGTTGACATGTGCAATTGTCAGAAGTACATTCGTAGCGAGTCAAAACCGAAGAGCCGCAACGCCCTACGCACTACGCACGTCTGGACATCCCAAAGGAACGGCTTGCTGACTTCTGCCGGCGGCACCATATCCAAAGGCTTTCCCTGTTCGGCTCCGCTCTCCGAGACGACTTCCGGGACGAGAGCGACGTGGACTTTCTCGTGGAATTCGAGCCAGGACACACGGTGGGATTGTTCGGCATGGCTGCATTGGAGCGGGAACCGAGCGAGATTGTCGGGCGGAAGGTGGACTTGCGCACCCCTGCGGAGTTGAGCCGATACTTCCGCGACGATGTCCCGGACCAGGCTGAAGTACAGTATTCGAACGAGCGTCCCACTGCCCGTTCAATACCTGCCGTGACCACGCACCCAACCGCAGCTACAAAGTGACCGTCACATCAATACCAAAAAATTGGCACTGCTGCAGACGCCGCTGCTGACCTCTTACCCGCCGCCCCGGGGGCCTCGTACAGCTTCGTCTCCAAAATGTACATCCCTGGCTTCAGCCGCTTCGGCCTCCAGCTCGCCGAAGGGCCGGGCAGCGGTTCTCCCGGCCGCGTCTCCATCTCGAAAACCTGCGCCAGCTCCCGGCCGTCGATGTCCTTGACCCTACCCACGACCTCGAACCTCGTATCGACCACCGGCATGCCGCATTCGTAACTCAAAGAAAACCGGAAGACCCTGTTTCGCTTTTCCTCTGTCAACAAGGTCGACACGCGAAAGGCTGAGGCGGCAAACTGCCGCAACGCGCCATCGTCCAGGAGCCGCGGCAAGAGCACGGTAAGATTCTGCACCGGCTCGTCAGCGCGGCTGGTGAAGCGCAAACAAAAGCGCCAGTCGCCAACCCCCTGATTCACTTTCACCAGAACGGAGTTGAGACCCGGCGACAGATGGACCGGGAAAACGTCCTCATCCACCCGCATGCCTCGATAGACCGGGTTGTCGTGCACCAGTTGGCCGTTGACCCACACCTTGACACCGTCGTCGCTGCCGAGCCTGCCGAAGACGCTCTGCTCGGAGGGGGATTCCACCCAGGTCAAGGCATAGGCAATCCCCTCTTCCCCGGGCTGCATCACCGGCAGAAAGTCGATGAAGTAGCGAGTCGACAGGTGCAGCCGCCAGGCGCGATTGTCGTTGGTGGCGCCTTTGGCTACGGCCTGCCCGGCAATGACCTTCCATGCCGGCACCGCGCTCTCTCCCCCATCGTCGCGCAGAAAGTCGACATCACGATTTGTTCGGCCGGGGTCAGGGAAAGGGCCGCGCACGAGCCAACTGGTGACGAAGCCCTTGGGGCTCACAGAGAAACGGGTGGCAGCTGGCTCCTGCGCCCAGAGCGCCTGCACCAGACCAAGCAAGAGGACGATACAACGAAGGATCATCTCTGAGCTCCGACTTTGCTCACCACATTTTCAACACCGAAACACTCCCAATCGCGGAGGGAGCCAGACAGACCCCGCCGCCTGTCTCTTGGCTTGAACAATTCACAAATGGTATCAAGGCTTGAGTCGATGAATTGTTTTCCTTGATGTTACGTGCCGGATTGCTGGAGGCCTGGAATAATGAAGCCGCGTACTTTGATCCGCTTACTCCATTGCTCCATCAATCCAAGAATCCAGTGTTTTTCAACGCATAGCCCGCCGAACAATCAACTCTGCAATCTCCGCGTTGAAAAACTCGGTGTCGTTCAGTGTTGGGTTAGGAAGTCAGAATTCCACCAGCACGGTCGCAGTGGCAAGCTTCTCGACAGGCACGGCGACGCTCCGGCCGTCGATGGACAGGCGACGGAGCCGGTTCTCCAGCAGATCGCATTCAAAGGCCGCCTTGGGCTGTTTGAAAAAAGTCAATCGCGCCACGCCGTCTCTGCCCTCACTTTCGAAAAAGCGCACGATCACGCCCTCCACGTCTTCGGCCTTTTTCAGATCGGTGACAACCATGTTGTCCGGCTCGATCTGCACGAAGGACTGGACGGCTAGTCTGTCGCCGGGATGCCTCCCCACCAGCATACCGATCAGGGGTGCGTTGAATTCATACCCGCGCCGGACCGTCTGGCCGCTGCGCCAGTCTCCGGCGTGGGGATAGAGCGCGTACGCAAACCGATGTTTGCCACGATCCGCCATAGGGTCCGGATTGACCGGCGAGCGCAACAGCGTCAGGCGCATCACATTTCCGAGAACATCATATCCGTACTTGGAATCGTTGAGCAGGCTGACGCCGTAGGAGCCATCGGTCTCGGTCAGATCTGCCCAGCGCAGCGCCGGAACCTCGAAGCGGGCGGCCTCCCAGAGGTTGTCCCGCGTCGTTCGCCGGCGAATGGTGGCATACGGAATCTCGAAAGTGGCCCAGTCGTTGTGGACGTTCAGCGGGAACGCCACCTTGGCCAGAACGTGCGTTTCCCACCAATCCGCCTGCATGCGCACTTCCACCCACGGCAGGCCCTGGTAGAGGCTGATGTCTTGAATGAAGAACGACGACGGATAGTCCGATGTCGGAAATCGACGAGCCTTGCTGTCACCGAGGAAGCTATGGTAAACACGAATCGTCGCCCGCACCGGGCCGCGCTCCAGGACACGAACGCTGTCCGCCTTGTCGAGATCCCACTCCCGGCCGGTGTACTTGATGTTCCAGGCGTCGAAGGCGTCCGGGACATCTTCGAGAAGCTGGAGCTCGTTGCCGGCCCGGCCCTCGGCCAGCACCTCGCGGCGGTTGCGTTTGTCGTACAGACGTCGGATGAGACCAGAAACAGTATCGACAGCGACAACCAGGGTGCTGTTCTCCATTTCGGTTCCGGAAACCGTTAGCCCAGTCGAGGTCCTTCCGCTTCTCTCGGGCAGCAGGCGGTAGAGCTTGTAGCCGAGGGAGGGAACATCGCTGGCGATGAACAGAAGCCTCCGACCGCCTTCACTGCGAACAATCTGGAAAGGAACCGCCACGCCACCGGTATCGATCACTGCCGCCGGGGCCTGGATGTCGTCGGGCAGCTCCACCTCGACCGGGCCGGTACGTTGCCACCCCAGCGTATTCCAGACGAGCAACGGCAGGACGCCGTCTGCCACACGTGTATCGACGTCTCTCGCCAGGTAGGCCAGACTCTTGTCGGCGATCTTCTTCCCGACGCGCCGAATCTCGGCATGATCCTCCAGCGCATCGCGGTAGACGGCTGCGATTCCCGATCCAGGCAGGATGTCATGGAACTGGTTGAATGTCAGCTTCCACCAGGCCCGGCGCAAGCCATCGGCGGGATAGTGGCGGCCGAGCAAGTAGGCCACCGACGCCAGCTTCTCGGCGTCGACCAACAACTGCTCGTTCTTGCGCTGCGCTCTCTTGACCGCCGCCTGGGTGGTGTACACCCCGCGGTGGTACTCCAGGTACAGCTCATCCTTCCACACCGGCAGCCGGGCTCTCACTTCTGGTGTGATTTGATCGATGAAGTCGATGGCACGAGAGAACACGACTCTTGGGAACACGGAGGACGATTCGTAGAAAAGCACCCGATCCAACATCTCCTGGTTGGGGCCACCGCCATGGTCTCCAAGTCCATAAAGAATCAGCACCTTCTTCATGCCGGTGTTGGCTTCGCTGAGCTTTAGATCGCGTAAGACATTTTCCGCCTGCAAGGTGTTGACGTAGCCACTGAAAGGGAAATAGGTCAGGACGCGGCTGCCGTCCGGTGCCTGCCACCAGAAGAGATGGTAGGGGAACTCGTTGGTGTCGTTCCAACTGATTTTCTGCGTGATAAAGGAGCGGATGCCCGTTCGTGCCAGGAATTGGGGCAGATTCCAGTTGTAGCCGAACGAGTCGAGATTCCAGCCAAGTTCGATGTCGACGCCAAAGCGGCTCTGGGCATAACGTTTGCCGTAGAGGATCTGCCGCACCCATGACTCCCCGCCAAGCAGGTTGCAATCAGGCTCGACGACCATGCCCCCGGTGACCTCCCAGCGACCCTCGGCCACCCGCTGCTTGATCTGAGAAAAGAGATCGGGGTAGCGCTCCTCCATCCAAAGATAGGCCTGCATCTGGCTCTGGCTGTATCTGTAGTCCGGGTACTTGTCCATCAACTCGAGCTGCTGCTCGAACGTGGCGCGGCAGACTTCGACGGTCTCCCGCCAGCGCCAAAGCCATGCCATGTCGATGTGGGCGTTGCCGGCAAGATAGACGGTGTACTCCTTGGCGAAGGCTGCCACCGGAGCAAGCGTTCGGCGGGCACGACGAAGCGACTGCAGAAAAGCACTCGTATGACCCTCTTCGAGGGCCGAGAGGTCGAGCTGCTGAGCCGCGGCGTCGAGCACTTTGCGCAAGGCCGCCAGGCGCTCTGGCGGAGTCGTGGAGATATCGATCGCAAACGACTTCTCGGAGAGAAGCTCCTGGGGATCGGTCGTCAGCAGGCGCCCGGCCACCAGACTGGTGCGGATCCTTCGGATCTCATCTGCCAGGCGCGGCAGGGAACGCCATTGTGGCTCCAGCTCCTGGAGTTCGGTCAGCACCCGAGCGGTGGCTGCCTGGGCAGCGGCCCTCTGGGCAGACGCCAGACATGAAGCGATTGCGAAAGCGACTACCGCCGCGAGAATTCTCGGGGCTTTACCGGTCTTTCTCATGATCCTGGTTCCGTAAGGTTATGGTCCACTCTTATATTTGGGTGGGGCAAAACGAAAACGCCCTCCACCTGTGGGGAGGGCGACTCAAGTCATGTAGATGCAGCCGGAGTGCGGCGCGGCGCCGTGGCGTCCCCAAGGGGATTTGAACCCCTGTTGCCAGATCGAAAATCTGGAGTCCTAGACCAGGCTAGACGATGGGGACAAGATGGGCAGGTTCGCACCGGGAAACCTGCGCCACACTTGCTCAAGAGGTTTGGGGTGAGCGACGGGACTTGAACCCGCGGCCACCAGGGCCACAACCTGGTGCTCTACCAAGCTGAGCTACGCCCACCGTGTACCGTTAAAGCCTTGTGAATATACGAAAAGCTGCCGGTGATTGTCAAGAACAAAACCGCTGGCTGCGGTGGCAACAAGAGAGCCTGGCCCACATGATTGGACCAGGCTCATGGTATGTCTGTGACAAGATACGCGCCTCTTGCGCGAGAGCGAATCACTTCGAGGTGCGGTTTACAGCCCCCGCAGAATGCGCTCCAACTCCTCGGCGTGGGTGGTCTCGTCGGCAGCGATCTCTTCCAGCTTCACCTTCAGGCCGATATCACCGACGGCGTCGGCTTCTTCGGCGCGCTTCTTGTAGCTCGCGATGTCCTGGCGCTCCAGGGCGATGTCCGTCTCCAGCATCTTGCGCACATCCGTGATCCTCTCGAACGGCTTCGGCTCCACCGCCGGTTCACCGCCCAGGGCGACGATCTTATCGGCCAGGAACTGAGCGTGGCCCAACTCGTCAGTGATCTCTTTGCTGAGCAGCTCGCGCAGCTCCATGCCGGTGAAACCCGTGGCCTTGCTGGATTGATAGAGATAACGCAGAATCGTACCGAGCTCGGCGGCAAGATCCTGGTTGAGTCCCTCGATGAGTTTCTCCTTGTCCATCATTCACCTCCGTTTTGTTTGTAGCTATCGGCCTTGCAGCGTCCGCACAGGCCGAAAAAATTAATCTGGAAGCCATGCACTTCAAGAGTGCTACGATATCCTTTCGGCAGGATGGGGTCCTTTGCCACTGAACTGGGGATATCAATGATGTCGCCACAGCCGCGACAAAGGAAATGGTGGTGCGGTTCCCGGCGCATCTCATAGCGCGCCTTGGCGTGCGGGGTCTCGACCACCACGACTTCGCCGGCCTTGGCGAGCGTCTCCAGGGTCTTATAGACCGTGTTCAAAGACAGGGCTGGATAGCGCTTGCGGGCTTCCACGAAGATCTCCTCTGCCGACGGGTGCCAGCGGGTGGCGGCGAGAATCTCGCAGATCAGCAGCCGTTGCGGCGTCGGCTTCAGGCCCTTCTGCTGCAACCTCTCTACGAAGTGCTCATTCATGATAGAAGATCTCTTGCGGTAATCATTATCATGCACTAATATACCTCTTCGAGGACTTATTGTCAAGGGAAAACTTGTGTTGCCGGGATTTTTCTTCAGCGCAGGTGGGTGCGGGTTGCAACTTGACTTTGTGAGCGCGAAACCCTATACTACGCCCACAGAACAGCGGAGTGAAGAATGCCAGTGCGAATATCAAAAGTGTACACCCGCCAGGGAGACCAGGGAGAGACCCGCCTCGGTGGCGGCCAGAAGGTGGCCAAGGACAGTCCGCGCATCGCTGCTTATGGCACGGTGGATGAATTGAATTCGGCCATCGGCCTCGCCTTGGCTTTCGACCCGTGTCCGGAAGTCCGGGAACCCCTGCAGCGCATCCAACATGAGCTGTTCGTCCTCGGCGGCGATCTGTGCGTCCTGGAGGAGGACAAAGGGAAGTGGTCCATGCGGGTGATCGAACAGCGTCACGTTGATGATCTGGAACGGCTCATGGACCGGCTCAACAAAGAGCTCAAGCCCCTGGAGGAATTCATCCTTCCGGGTGGAACACGTGCGGCTGCTTCCCTGCACCTGGCCCGAACGATTTGCCGCCGCGCTGAAAGGCAGGTTGTCGCCCTGGCCCGAGCCGAACCGGTGGGAGCCGTCGTGATCAAGTATCTCAACCGGTTGTCGGATGCGCTCTTCGTTCTCGCCAGGTACGAAAACCACGCGGCCGGTGTGGCAGACGTCTATTGGAAGAAGGAAGAAGCGTGATCCGGGGGATGGGCGTGTAAGGCCCCGGCAAAGACACAGAAGGTGCTGCCAGTGCCACACCGTTTCCGGGGATGCCATCCCCTTCTCAGCGTCTGGTCCATGAAAGCATCTCATGGACCAGGTTGGCGAACGTCTGCCTTCCCCCCTTTGCGCCTTGGCGGCTTTGCGCGAACAAGCTGAATCGAGCGCTTCCCGCCTCGCCTGACACGATCAGCCAATCCGCCAGCCGATCAGCTTCTCTCGACCATTCCCCTGAGCACCGCCTGCAGGATGCCACCGTGTCGGTAGTAATCCACCTCCACGGCAGAATCGACGCGGGCGATCACCTGAAAAGCCACCTCGCTGCCGTCGTCGCGGCGAGCCCGCACCGTCAGCTCCTTGTGCGGCTTCAGGCCGTCGGCGATGCCACGGATCTCATAGACTTCGTTGCCGGTCAGGCCCAGCGTCTGGTGATTCTGCCCCGGCTTGAACTGCAGCGGTAGCACCCCCATGCCCACCAGATTGCTGCGGTGGATGCGCTCGAAGCTTTCCGCGATGACAGCACGCACACCGAGCAGCAAGGTGCCTTTGGCGGCCCAGTCGCGCGAGCTGCCAGTGCCGTACTCTTTGCCGGCAATCACCAGCAGCGGCACACCCTCTTGCTGGTAGCGCATGGCGGCGTCGTAGATGAACATCTTTTCGCCGTCCGGGAAGTGCACCGTCCAGCCGCCTTCGACGCCTGGCACGAGCTGGTTGCGCAGGCGGATGTTGCCGAACGTACCGCGCATCATCACCTCGTGGTTGCCGCGACGCGAACCGAAGGAGTTGAACTCTTCCGGTTGCACTCCTTGCTCCATGAGGTAACGGCCGGCCGGGCTATCCACAGGAATCGCTCCAGCCGGAGAAATGTGGTCGGTGGTCACCGTGTCGCCGAGCAAGGCCAGCACCCGGGCGCCTTCGATGTCGCGCAACGGCGGAACCTCGGGCGTCATCTCCTGGAAGAACGGCGGCTCCTTGATGTAGGTCGATTCCGGGTCCCAGGCGTAGAGCTCCCCTCCCGGCACGGGCAGCGACTTCCAGTGCTCTTCGCCTTCGAAAACGTTGGCGTATCGCTGCCGAAACATCTCCGGCTTCACGGCGCTGCGGATCGCCTCGTTGATCTCTTCGATCGTCGGCCAGATGTCGCGCAGGTAGACCGGCTCGCCGCTCGGATCGAGGCCGATAGGCTCATTCTCCATATCGATGTCGACCGTCCCGGCCAGGGCGAAGGCCACCACCAGAGGCGGTGAGGTCAGATAGTTGGCCCGGGTCAGCGGGTTGATGCGGCCCTCAAAGTTACGGTTCCCGCTCAGAACCGCAGCCACCACCAGGTCGTGCTCTTTCACCGCCCGAGCGATCTCCGCGGCCAGCGGGCCACTGTTGCCGATGCAGGTGGTGCAGCCGTAGCCGACGAGATGGAAGCGCAGGGCTTCCAGATAGGGCGTCAGACCGGCGGCCTTCAGATAATCGGTCACCACCTTCGAGCCCGGAGCCAAACTCGTCTTCACCCACGGCTTCACACTCAGGCCGCGCTCCACCGCCTTTTTGGCGAGCAACCCGGCGCCGAGCATCACCTGCGGGTTGGAGGTGTTGGTGCAACTCGTGATCGCCGCAATCACTACGGAGCCGTGTGTCAGCAAGAAGCGAACGCCGTTCGCTTCAACCTCGACGCCATAGTTCTTGTAGAGATCGTGTCGGCGCACCTCTGGCTTTGTCTCGGGCATGACGCTCGATCCGCCCTCTTCTTCCCACTGCATGGGATCGTCCCCGTTCTCGCCAGGGAGTTCGACGTCGCGGCCGTACACACTGCTGAGCGAGGTAAGAAAGGCCTGCTTCATCTGGCGCAGAGGAACACGGTCCTGCGGGCGCTTCGGACCGGCGAGGCTCGATTCCACCTCAGCCATGTCAAGCTCGACCGTATCGGTGAAAACGGGGTCGGGGGTCGAATCGGTGCGGAAGAGCCCCTGCTCCTTGCAGTAGGCCTCGACCACGGCGACGTGCTCCTCCCCGCGGCCAGTCAACCGGAGGTAGTCCAGAGTCTGCTGATCGACCGGGAAGAAGCCCATGGTGGCGCCGTACTCAGGGGCCATATTGGCGATGGTGGCGCGATCGGCCAGGCTCAGGTGACTCAATCCGGGCCCATAGTATTCGACGAACTTTCCTACCACCCCCTTCTTGCGCAGGATCTGGGTTACCGTCAGCACCAGATCCGTAGCGGTGACACCTTCGCGCAGTTGACCAGTGAGTCTAAAGCCAATGACTTGTGGAGTGAGCATGTAGTACGGCTGCCCCAGCATCACGGCCTCGGCCTCGATGCCGCCCACACCCCAACCGAAGACTCCGATGCCGTTGATCATGGTCGTGTGCGAGTCCGTGCCAACCAGGGTATCGGGATAAGCGACGGGCTGGCCCTCTCGGTCGCTGACAAAAACCACCCGGGCCAGATACTCGAGATTGACCTGGTGGCAGATTCCAGTGTCGGGCGGAACCACGCTGAAGTTGTCAAAGCTGCGTTGTCCCCAGCGCAGGAAGGCGTAACGCTCGCGGTTGCGCTCGAACTCTCGCTCGGCGTTGTGCAGGAACGCGTAGGCCGAGCCGAAACGATCGACCTGCACCGAGTGATCGATGACCAGGTCGGCCGGAATGTGAGGATTGATCCGCTTGGGGTCTCCGTGAAGGCGCTTCATGGCCTGACGCATCGCCGCGAGATCGACCACTGCCGGCACCCCGGTGAAGTCCTGCAACAAAACTCGGGAAGGCATGAAGGGGACCTCGCGCTCCGCCGGTGTTTTCGGATCCCAGTGTGCCATGGCCTCGATGTCGTCTCGGGTGACCAGGTGGCTGTCCTCGTTGCGGAGCAGATTCTCCAGAAGAATGCGCACACTGAACGGCAGTCGATCGAGATCGACGATCCCCTGGTCAGCCAGCTTTCGCAGGCTGAAATAATCGACCGATGCACCCCTCACATCGAGGGTGGCTCGGGCACCAAAACTGTCCTTGTAGATCGTCGCCATCGTCATATCCCTCGCTTCAGATTGATCTGTTTCTGTCACATCCAGGCCTGCCGGCCTCCCCACCGCTGAATGGGGCGCGCTGTTACGGCAGCCATCGGGAAGATACGAAACCGCATCACCAAATTCAAGCTGACGCTATCCTGTCGAGCCCGTCTTTCTGTTGGGAAGGAAGACTCTTGCTGAAGAGGAGTTGGAACACCTGGCCTCGAGAAGGTCCGGCCTCTTCGAGACGTCTTCGTACACCGATTGAACGGATGCGGCGTGGTTGCCGGCGCGCCTTCAGCGTGCCTCGGTGGGGGAGTGTTTCCTAACAGCCTCCGCAACAAGATTTGCCGGTTGAAGTGGAACCTCTTGCGACGAACACTGAATGTTGACCGTCGAAGCTCCAAGGTCTAACTCACAACGAGTCGTGCCCCCGAAGAGAAGGGTGCGGAGGGCGACCCCGCACCCCGTGGGATAGTTGGTCTTGAGCGACGATTTTCGGGGGTGACCAATCCCCTCTGATCGATCTGAACGTCTGCATGTACGGTTATCCCACGGGGGAGGAGGCGCCCGCAGCCCGCGGAGGACCCCGCAGTCCGGCGACGCCGGACGAGGAGGCCGAAGCGGTGCCAAGGCGAAAGAGGCTCGGTGGCTGCCCCATGGCAGAGCGAATGGCCCCTTCCGCTCCCTTCGGAACGGCGGAGAGTTTGCGAGGGTTTTGGCGCAGGCGGGAGTCGCTGGCAAGGCCGCCGAGATTGGGGTTGATTCGCACCACCGTAACCTTTTCGCAACCCCATCCGTTACTACATTGGAGATGATGCGACGATTCCGAAAGCTGGTCGACAAGTACCGGCACCGAATCTACACGTTCGCGTACTACTGCCTCGGTAGCCGCGAAGAGGCAGAGGACGTGACGCAGGAGGTGCTGCTGCGGCTTTGGGAGAACTGGCAGCGAATCGATCGCAATCGTCTTCCGGGGTGGATCGTGCGGGTTACGCGCAACGCCTGCTACGATGCCCTGCGCCGGCGGCAGGCCTACCGATCCGTTGTTGCGAGCGATCGCCCCGGCGATGCGGTGGATAGAGCGGCCTGTCTCGAGCCTGATCCACAGGCTCAGGCCGAGGCGTCGGACTTCCGCGGGCACCTTGAGCGGGCGTTGTCCCGGATGGCCGAACCGTATCGCACCATCGTCATCCTGCGAGAAGTGCAGGATCTGAAATACGCACAGATCAGCGAGGCATTGGGCATGCCACTGAACACGATCAAGGCATACCTGCATCGTGGCCGGCGCATGCTGCGTGATCAATTGCGTGAGGCAGTGGGAAATGACGCCATCTGAAGAAATTCGGACTTGCAGCCTGGCGCAAGCCCTCATCGAGCCGTACCTGGACGGAGAGTTGCCGGAGCAGCAGGAGGCCGACCTCAAACAGCATCTGGCACAATGTCGGATCTGTGCCTCCGAGTTCGATCTGGCCATCCAGGTACGCCGGGCGCTGCGTGAATTACCGCAAATGGTCTGCCCCGACCGAGTCACCGACGAGGTGCTGGACCGGGTCCGGGCGGAACACGGCGCGCCAGCACCGTCAAAGCTACGGCACTGGCTCGGAGCGTGGTTTGAACCGGTCTGGCGGCCTGCTCTGGCCACGGCGCTGCTGGTGCTGGCAATTGTCGCCACTCTGCTCACCAGTCATCGAACGCAGCCGCCGGACAGCATCAGCCCCAAGGAGCTGGCGCGCGCCGAGGCCGAGGTCAAGTGGACACTGGCCTACATGGGCGAAATCGGCCTGCGGACAGGTCTCCTCGTTCGGGATGACGTCATCGAAACCCAGGTCGTTCTGCCTATGAAACGCGCCATGCAAACGATGCGCGCCGCCGATGCAGATCGGTTACAATAGAAGGAGTTCCTGATGAAGTGGAAAAGCTGTCTCTTGGGAGCACTGCTCGTTTTGGTCCCGGTGGCGGGAGTTCGGGCGCAAGAAGACTACAAGAAGCTGCCGGGCTACGTCGACTTCAGCGCGATGGGAATCTTCGGCGAGGAGGAGTCGACGGTCGAGGTCTTCCTGAAAGGACCGCTGCTGCGCCTGGTGTCGGAAGCGACCAAGGACGAAGATTCCGAGCTGGCCGACATGTTGTCGAGACTCAGGCTGATCCGCGTGCAAGTGTTTCCATTACGCCGTCAGAAGGCGGCTCTGGTCGCGAAGAAGGCTGCGGAGATGGCCAGACAATTGGAAAAGAAGGGCTGGGAAATGGTGGTCCGCGTGCGCGACCGGGATGAGCAAGTATACGTCTACCTGAAGTCGGTCAAGGACCGCATCGCCGGTCTGGCGGTGATGTCGGTCGAGCCTGGAAACGAGGCCGCCTTCATCAACATCGTGGGCGATATCGATCCGGCTCAGATCGGCCGGCTGGGCCGCAAGTTCGACATCCAGCCCCTCGACAGCATTCGCATTGACTTCAAGAAATCGAAAAGCCGTAGGTAACATTGGCTTGCCGCGGCAGACAGCGGGGTCGGCAGGCCAAACCCACGCTTGTGGGCGGTGACGCGCAGCGGCCGTGTGCCACAGGAACGGAGGATGCATGTCATGCGAAAGCGAAGCGTTTCCCTTTTTCTGCCGCTGGTGCTTCTGGCGGTTACGGTTTCCGGTTGCGTCTGGGCACCGGAACTCGACGACGTGCGCCGAGAAATCGAGCGCCAGGTACCCGGTGCCCGATTCGAAAGTGAATTCAAGCTGACTCTGGGGCCCGGAACGCTGGGTCTACTACGACTGGTGACCGGCTTCGTGCCTGACGCCCGAGAGGCAAACGAATACCTGAACACGATCCATCGCGTGAAGCTGGCCGTCTATCGTACTGAGTCGCTGCCCCCGTTGGACGATCTGCGGCTGCCTCGCCGTCTGCGCGCTTTGCTGGAGAGAGACGGTTGGGAGGTAGCCGTCAAAGCGCGCGAGGAGGACCAGATGGTTTGGGTGCTCTATCGGGCGCGCCGTAATACCGTCCGCGATCTGTACGTCGTGGCCCTCGATCCCGACGAACTGGTCCTCGTGAGATTCGAAGGCCGCCTCGATCGGCTGTTGCAGAAGGCGATCGAGGAAAACGGCGATCCGGCCGGAATGTTTGGCATCGAGTGAGCCCCACCTCAGGGGGCGGTCGCAGCAGTCTCATGGTATAGCACTGAGCTCTACGAGCTCCTGTCTACTCGCTCAAACCGCTGCAGGCGATTCGGTGCACCGGCGGAAGAAACCGCTTGATTCTGAAAAGGTGCGGCCTTAGATTTGAAAGTTATCACCACCGTCCACCATGGCGAGGTGTTCTCATCTCGCCTTTTTCATTGTTTGGAGGAAAACATGCAGATTGGAATCGTGGGCTTGCCGCTATCGGGCAAGACCGCGCTGTTTAACGCTTTGACCCACGGGAATGCTGAAACGGGCCTCGGCAGCGGCCGGAGAAATACGAATCTCGGTAGTGTCGAGGTCCCGGATCCACGTCTTGATCGCATCGCCGATCTGGCCGACAGCGCCAAGAAGACGCCCACAACTGTCTCCTACGTGGACGTGGCCGGTATGGAGCAGGGGACAGGCAAGGAACACGGGTTCAGCGACCGATTCCTGTCGAATCTCCGCTTGGTAGATGCGCTGGTGTTCGTCCTGCGAGCCTTCGCTGACGAGTCGATCCCCCATCCGCACAGCAGCATCGATCCCAGACGTGACTTCGCCACCATCGAAACCGAGTTTCTGCTGTCTGACCTGGTTGTGGTCGAACGCCGCCTCGAACGCATTGCCCGGGCCATGAAAAAGGCCGATAGCCAACCACTGGCCGCAGAGCGCGAGCTTCTGGAGCGCTGCCGGGTGCAACTGGAGTCCGAACAGCCATTGCGCGAGCTTGACTTCAGCGAGGAAGAGCGGCGTCGGATGAAAGGGTTCCAGTTTCTGACCGACAAGCCCCTGCTGATCCTCCTCAACATTTCCGAACAAGACCTGCCAAGGGCGAAGCAGATCGAACGCGAATTCCGATCAACGATCCGGAGCTCGCGCATGGCAGTGGCCGCCCTGTCGGCACGGATTGAGATGGAGATCGCCCAGCTCGATGAGAAGGACGCCACGGAGTTCTTGCACGAGCTCGGCATCCAGGAACCGGCGCTGCACCGGCTGATTCGTATGTCCTACGGCTTGTTGGATCTCGTCACCTACTTCACCGCCGGCGAAACCGAGTCTCGTGCCTGGACCATCCGGCGCGGCACAACAGCGCGTGCCGCTGCCCGCGAAATCCACTCGGACCTGGAACGCGGCTTCATCCGCGCCGAGGTCGTGGCCTACAACGATTTCGTTCGCTTCGAGGGCTTCGCCGGAGCGCGGCAACGTGGGCTGCTCCGTCTGGAGGGGCGCGATTACGTCGTTCAGGACGGCGATATCATGACGTTCCGCTTCAGTGTCTGAGAAAATGACGAAGAAGGACCGTACCGCTGCCCCGCCATTCGACCGAGCCGATGAAAGCATGCAGCGGTCGGATGCGGGTGCTCCGGGGCCGGGTGAAATCATCCTGTTGGTGCTGGCCTCGAGCGGCCGCCCTTTCCCCCACAGGCACAGCGCGGCATGAACCAGCCATTTCGCTGTTGACTTGATCCGCCGCCGTGCCTATATTCCGTTCGACGAACCGAAAGCCAAGGAAATCCTGATGAGTGAACCATTGCATACGACTGATTTCGACGGCCTCGACCTGGTCAAACGCGGTAAGGTGCGTGACATCTACGAGGTGGATGGCGAGCTGTTGATCGTCGCCACCGACCGCATCTCCGCTTTCGATGTGGTGATGGCCGATGCGGTCCCGGACAAGGGCAAAATCCTGACACAGATTTCGCTCTTCTGGTTCGAGCGCTTTCGCAGCCTGTGCCCCAACCATGTCATCACTGGAGATGCCAACCGGTTTCCAGAAGTCTGCAGGCCTTACCGAGACGACCTGGCCCTCCGCAGCATGCTGGTGCGCAAAGCCAAGCCACTGCCGGTGGAGTGCGTGGTCCGAGGCTATCTTGCAGGTTCGGGATGGAAGGAGTACCAGCAGACCGGCCGGGTGTGTGGAATCGAGTTGCCGGCGGGACTTCAACAGGCGAGTAAACTGCCGGAACCGATCTTCACGCCGGCCACCAAGGCGGAGAGCGGCCACGACGAGAACATCACCGTCGAGGAGATGAAGAAGGTCGTCGACCCCGGGCTTGCCGACCGCATCATCAACATCAGCCTGGAGATTTATCGGCAGGCGCGCGACTATGCCGCCACCCGTGGGATCCTCATCGCCGACACCAAGTTCGAGTTCGGTCTGTACGAAGGCGAGCTGATCCTGATCGACGAACTGCTCACACCCGACTCCTCGCGCTTCTGGCCGGCCGACGAGTACGCCCCTGGCCAGGCGCCGCCGAGCTTCGACAAGCAGTACCTGCGTGACTATCTCGACCAGCTCGACTGGGACAAGTCACCACCGCCGCCGCCTTTGCCCCAGGAGATCATCGAGCAGACCCGGACCCGCTATCTGAAAGCGCTCGAGGTGCTGACCGGCAGGACTCTGCCAGGGTAGTTCTTCGGTGCGCTGTAGTCTTTCAAGGTCGAAAACCACCGAAAATTGCGGAACCTCACCGATGGGCGGGGCCGCCTGTGTCCGTTGGGCGACCGAGACACCGCCATCCGAAATCGAAGCCGCTCCAGCGCCCTCTTCCATCCCAACACGACATCCCCCTAAACCCCTCTTCGAAGGGGGACTTCAGGGAGTTGGGTCGGGCAATCCGAGATCCCAAATCCAAAACCCGCAATCCTCAGCCCCCAGCACCCCTACCGTTCGAAGGTGCCCGTCAAGCGGCTTTGCCATGCGAAAAGCAGTATCGCGCCGAGCGCCGTTACGGTAGCGGCATACCCAAATCCCGCAGCTGGGGCGACCTTCGCCCACAGCCAGCCCACCAGTGCGCTCGAAATCAAATCCCCCACAGCATTGACGGCTGCCAGTGCACCAAAGCCTGTGGCCTTCAGGTGATCGGGCAGGAGATCGGCGGCGACGGCGCGCTCCAAGGCATCCTCGGCAGCGACGAAGCTGCCGGCGAGCACGAAAAGCGCGCCCAGTGCCAGCCAATGCGAAGGGCCAAACAGGAAGCCGACGTTGGTCACAACGGCCAGGGCGTAGCCGAGGGCGAGGAGACGAATCTTCCCGAACCGGTCACCCATCGCACCGATGGGCGTGGACAGCACCGCATAGAACACGTTGTGCAGCAGGTAGAGCGAGATCGCCCAGCTCGTGGCGGCTGCGCCGGCATACGGTCTGAGGATGTCGGTGGCGCGCAGGATGAGCAAGGTATGGGCAAAATCGCCGATACCAAACAGTCCAACGACCAGCAGGAACCAGCGGAATCGTTTGGGGAGACCCCGGAAGCTGACCTTTGGACGCTCCGCCGGTCGGGGCAGCGGCCGCGCTCGCACGGCTCCGGCAAAAATCGCCGCCGCGATCAGGCCTGGGATCAACGTCAGGAAAAAGATCGTTCGGTAGGAGACGGCACGCAGCATGGCCAGCGCTGCCATCGGACCGAGGATGGCTCCGGCAGTGTCGAGAGCACGCTCCAGGCCAAAGGCTTTGCCGTAGTCCTTTGCCTCGACCGAATCGGCAAGGATGGCGTCGCGCACCGGCCCCCGGGCGCCGCGGCCGACCCACGCCAGGCTGCGGCCTGTGACCACATGGAGCCAATGCTGCGAGAAACCGATGGCTGCCGTGAAGATCGCCGTTGCCACGTACCCTGCCACGGCCAGTGGCTTGCGCACGCCTGTGCGATCGCTGAGCCAGCCACCGGCCAGCTTGGCGATGCTCGAGAGACCATCGGCTACCCCTTCGATCACGCCGAGAGCCCAGGCAGAGGCGCCCAGGCTGGCCACGAAAACCGGCAGAATGCTGGTGGCCGCTTCGTGACTCAGATCGCTGAACAGGCTGGTGAGCCCGATCGCGACGACGTTACGGTTCCGCCACCGGGTTGGCTTCATCTCTCCTCCTGAGCATCGCAGCCAGCAGCACCAGTCTGGCGACACTTCGGTGCAGGCCGCTCGGGCAGGAGCTGGAAATTGGAAACTGCGGACTGGCAGATGCGATCATCCAGTTCCTACCCCCACTTCCAATTCCCACCTTTTCCGGGGATCTACTTCGTCAGCACGACCACCGCTTCTTCCTCCCGGGACGTGATACGTCGCAACGGCAAGGCCAAAACAACCGCTACGAAGAGCACAATCCCGGCCGTCCAGTACGGCCAATTGATGCCCAGGGCGCCGTAGGTCCAGCCGCCCCAAAGGGGCCCCAGCATGCGCGCCAGGCTCGAGGTGGATCGGTTGACCCCGAGGACGCTTCCCTGCATCGAAGGGTCGCTGCGCAGCGACACAATGGTAGTCAACGTGGGGTTGGTCAGCGCAATTCCGACGCCGACCACGGCCAGCAGGACCATCAGTTCGCCAACATGAACTGCCAGAGGTACGAGACCGAGACCGAGCATGGTCAGAAACACACCCGTGATCGCCAGCGGCCCCTCACCGAAGCGGTGCGACAGCCTGCCGATCAGGCCTCCCTGCACCACCGCTGACATCAAGCCGATGAAGGCGAAGAGGTAACCGTTGTGGGCTGCGTCGTAGCCGTACACCGCCTGCGTAAACAGCGGAAAGGTCATCTGCATGTTGGAAAAAGCGAAGATGGCCAGAAAGTAAACCGCCAGAGTGCGGGCCAGATCACGATTGCCCAAAGCTTTGAACAAAGCCTCGATTTCCGATCCCGGCCGCTGACGCTCTGCAGCCAAGCGGGCGCGCTCCTTTCCAGGCAGAGACTCGGGCAGGCGCACCAGAGCAAAAACAAAGGCAATGAAAGAGAGGGCAGCGGCAGCATAGCCAGGAAGGGAATAGCTGTACCGGCTGAGCAACCCGCCAATGGCCGGGCCGACGACGAAGCCGATGCCGAAAGCCGCCCCCACCAACCCCATGCCGCGGGCGCGATTCTCCGGCGTGGTGATGTCGGCGATGTAGGCCTGTGCTGTGGAGATGTTCGCACCGAACAGTCCGCCAGCCAGCCGTGAAATAAACAGCCAGAGAAGCGACGGTGCCCAGCCAAAGATCGTGTAGGAGATCACCGAACCGGCGACGCTCATCAGCAGAATCGGCCGGCGGCCAACGCGGTCAGAGATCCACCCCCACAGCGGTGTGAACAGAAACTGGGCACCAGAGTAGGAGGTGCCGAGGAGACCGATGACCAGCGGGCTGGCACCGAAGGTCTCGGCGTAGAGCGGCAGCAGCGGCAGAATGATGCCGAAGCCGACCAGGTCGATGAAGACGATCAGAAAGATGATGCCGAGAGAAGCGTTATGATGGCGTGAGCCGGACACTCCTTTGATCCTTTGTTTCGACAAGGCCGGCACCCATCAAAAGTCGATGCGAAAACCAACGCTCACCCGGCGGCCCGGGTCGATGGAAAGACCCTCCAGGTAGAGAAGTGACTGCCTCCGGCCGGTGACCGTCCGCGAAATCCAGGAATAGAAGGAAAGGATCTGTCGCCGAAAATGGTGTACGGCCAGAGCAGAAGCGGTACCATAGATGGCGCCGACGGCGACATCCGAGGGGTAGTGCACGCCCTGATACATGCGCCCATAAGCCACCGTCGCAGCCCAGAAGTAGATTGGAACCGCGAGTCGCCACTCTCGGGTCTCGAGGGTAACGGCGCCAGCCAGAGCGAAGGCGGAGCTGCTGTGTCCGGAAGGGAAAGAGGCGCTCCCTGGGTTGTCGAGGCGGCGGATGTCGGGCAGTACTTCGAACGGCCGGCGGCGGTTGACAATCTTCTTGGTCAGCGTCGTGACGCCGCCGTTCAAAAGCATGGTGGACGTGATCAACAGGCCGGCGTCGCGCGCTGAAGCATCATCACCCACCCAGCCGTACACGTAAACAGCCGGGCCGGTGGCATAGGCCAGGAAAAGGTTGCTTTCGATCACCTTGAAAGCATCGTCCGCCCACGGGGAGTGGGCCCGGTTGATCTTCCGGAGCAACTCCGTGTCGAGACCCTCGCCATGCACGGTGCCGGCCAAGGGCTGCAGGGCCAGCACGAACACGAGTCCAATGAGCAGCCGACCGTGTCGTCCGTCGGCCCGCCGGCACTGCATGTTGTGCTGTGACCGTAACCGCCTTTGTGCTGCTCCTTTCACCTCTTCCTCCGAATCGGATAAAAAAACTCCTGTCTGCTGGACTGCTGGTCGCAGTGTCACAGGCAGGAGTCATCATCCCGGGTGGGCGGTTTTGGCGGACTCCATCGCCGACTGGCAATATAGTACTTTTTCCCAGACAAAGCAAGAAGCAATCAGACCCGGAGTTTTTACTTGAAATTAGGCCGTGCCTGTTCTATATTGCCACGGACCGGCGCGCTGCTCGGCTCGAGTTTTCGCAGTCTCGCTTCAGCCTTCCGGCTCTGCAGCTCATGAGCAACGGCCACATCGACAAATCCCGACTGCCGAAGTTGCCGGAAGCCGACCAACTCAAGCTCGGCGAAATCCTGTTTCAGTATCATTACTAGCGACTGCCGCGCGGCTCGTTGATCCTGATCCTACCCCGGAGACACTCCCGCGGACTCGCCATGACGGCGGGCCTGGCGCAGTTCGCGGCGCTGGCCTTCAACGCAATCGGCTGCCAGATTGTGCAGAATGCGGAGCTCGCACGCTTCCTCGACACCACCAAAGGACCCCGCCACAGGCAGCGGAATGAAGCCCAGAGAGGGTCCCTACACGATCGGATCCAGGAGGAGAGCCGGCCATGCCCCAGTACACGATCATGTCGTACAACATCCGGCACATGAATCGGATGTTCGAGTCCAACGCCATCAAGCCGCGGGAGAGGAAGCGGGCCGAAAAGATCGCCTCGGTGATCCTGGGCATTCACCCTCACATCCTTGGAATCTGCGAAGCAGCCAATGCCCCGGAGGAGCACAACCACTTCATCGATGCCTTTCTGGCCAGCGCCGGCTATCGACTGGCGCACGGCGTCAGTCGCGGTGGCCAGAACCTGGTGTTCTATTACCGGGAGCCCTTCTCGGTCGCCTCAGTCGATGCGGCTCTCTCCTACTATGACCCGTGGGAGGACGACGTGGACGATGACGGCTTGAAGGAACGGCACCGCTGGGAACGCAAACCTCTCGAGGTCGTCTTCCGGCTCGGCTCAAATGGGCCCCGGCTGCGGACGATCCTGGTGCATGCCAAATCGAAGGTGATCTTCTCGGTAGTCGATCTGTACGCATTCCAAAAGATTTCAGCAGCCAACCGCAAGCGTCTGGTGGCCCAGGCCCTGCGGCTGCGCGCTCGTCTCGACGCACTGCTTCAAGAGCCACAGGCCATACCCTTCGTGGTCATGGGCGACATGAACGACGGCCCCGGTCTCGATCCGTTCGAGAAAATGGTAGGGCGGAGTTTTGTGGAGACCGTCATGGGATCGGTGTTTGAAGCTGGCAAGATCCTGCACAACGCCCTCTGGTGGATGTCGAAGGACCGCAATCTCCGAAAGGAGCTATGGACGGCTCGCTTTCCGGACCCGATCGTCAAAACCGGCCGCGGCGGGTACCATCAGGTATGGATCGACCATATCCTGCTATCGCCTGACATGCTTCAGTCCGGCGGAGCTGTCCGCTATGTGGCGAAATCGGGCGGCGTCGCACCCAAGAACCGCGACGCATCGGTGGCCTCCGATCATTTCGGCGTCTTCGCCCAACTGGAAGCCGACTGAGGTTCTTCGCCGGCCGCAGGCGAAGCAGATGCGACGCCGCTGGTGAGAAAGAAGAAACGGTTGCGCAAGAAAAAAACGGAGCGCTTCCCAATGGCGTGGCCGCACCGCAGCGGGGAAGTGCCATGACCAAACTGCAGGAAGGAGAGGGGCATGAGTCGACACACAATCCCACTTGGCCGCATCCTTGGCATCCCTATCGGCATCGACTATTCCTGGTTCCTCATCTTCGCGCTACTTATATGGACTCTCGCCGTGGGCTACTTTCCAAACGCCTTCCCGACCTGGTCCACGGGGATGTACTGGTTTATCGGCGGCGCTACGTCTATCCTGCTGTTCGTCAGCGTCCTGCTGCACGAGCTCGGGCATTCCATCGTCGCCTTGCGCTACCGCGTGCCCGTGCGAAGCATCACTCTCTTCATCTTTGGCGGGGTGTCACAGATCGCCACCCAACCTCCCAGCCCAGCGGCTGAATTCTGGATTGCGATCGCCGGCCCGATCGTCAGCTTTGGCCTGGCTGCGATCTTCACCCTCCTCGAGCCCGCGGTGCGGTCGATTTCGCCCCTCTTCGGTCTGGTCAAATACCTGGCCTATATCAACGCCGCCCTGGCGGTATTCAACCTCATCCCAGGGTTTCCGCTCGACGGCGGCCGGGTGTTTCGCGCCATCGTTTGGGGGGCGACGCACAACATGCGCAAGGCAACCATTACGGCTGCCACCGTGGGCCGCGTCTTCGCCTTCCTGTTCATCTTCGTCGGCGTGTTGCAGATGTTCGGAGGCAACTTCATCGGCGGCCTGTGGATCGCCTTCATCGGTTGGTTCCTGGAGAGCGCTGCCGTGGCACAGACACAGCAGCAGTTCATTCACGATTTGCTGGCCGGACACAAGGTTGTTGAGGCGATGAGTCGAGACTACGTCAGCGTGCCGGCCGAAACCACGCTTCAGGATCTGGTAAATGAGCACATTCTCGGCAGTGGTCGGCGCAGCTTTGTGGTGAAACAAGGCGACCAGGTGGTGGGGCTGCTCACCCTGCACCACGTCAAGCAGATACCGAGGCCGGAGTGGACATCGACCACCGTCGCTGAAGTGATGACTCCAGCGGCCGAAACCCGACAGGTCACGCCGGAGACAGAGCTGTGGTCCGCTCTGGAGGAGATGGACCGGGACGGCGTCAATCAGCTCCCGGTGATGAAAGACGGCGAACTGCTCGGCATTCTGGGTCGCGATGACGTCATCAGCTACCTGAAGCTCTTGCGTGAAATCGGCGCTTAAGGCCGGCGTTGCCGGCCCGGCTGCTTCGGCTCATGAAATTGCAGCAGGCCAGCTTCTGCGGTTATGCGATCTGGGCTTCCTGAACAGAATATTGTAGGGAACAAAGGGACCATGCTCGAAAAGGGTGATAAGGCCTTCCTGGAGGCGGCCGATATGGGTCATCTCCTTGAGGTCTTGAAAAGGAGAGGATACCAGGTTATCGGGCCGACCGTGCGCGACGGAGCGATCGTCTACGATCAACTTCACTCCCTGTCGAGCCTGCCGGTTGGATGGACGGACGAACAGGACGGCGGCACATATCGCCTGAAGAGACGCAACGACGCAGCTCTCTTTGGCTATGTCGTCGGGCCTCAATCGTGGAAGAAGTTCCTGCACCCGCCTATTCTGCGCCTCTGGCGAGCCCGGCGGCAGGGCAACGGTTTCGAAATCGAAGACAACGATCCGGATCCGGGCAGGTTCGCGTTCGTGGGGGTCCGAGCCTGCGAGCTCCATGCCATCGCCATCCAGGACAGGGTCTTCATCGGCAGCGACTACGTGGAGCCCACCTATCGGTCGCGGCGGGAAGAGGTGTTCATCGTGGCAGTGAACTGCGGCCAGGCCGGCGGTACCTGCTTTTGCGTGTCGATGAACACCGGCCCGAAGGTAACCTCCGGTTTCGATCTCGCCTTGACGGAGGTCATAGGGCACGAGCAGCACTACTTCGTCGTCGAGGTCGGCTCGGGGCCGGGCGCCGAAGTGCTCAGCGAGCTGCGCCACAGGGAAGCCACGGCGGAGGAACGGAACGCTGCAGAACGGATCGCCGACGAGACGGCCGAAGCCATGGGCCGCACCCTGGATACCACCGACATCAAGGAATTGCTCTACCGGAACTATGAGCATCCACGCTGGGACGAGGTCGCCACACGCTGCCTCACCTGCGCCAACTGCACCATGGTGTGTCCCACCTGTTTCTGCACCACGGTCGAGGACGTCACCGACCTGACCGGTGAGCACGCCGAACGATGGCGCCGCTGGGACTCGTGTTTCACCATGGACTTTTCCTACATCCATGGCGGCAGCGTCCGTTCATCGGCAAAGGCACGCTACCGGCAATGGATGACGCACAAGCTCGCATCCTGGATCGACCAGTTCGGATCCTCCGGCTGCGTCGGCTGCGGTCGCTGCATCACCTGGTGCCCCGTTGCCATCGACATCACAGAGGAGGTCCAGGCGATTCGCCACAGCGAGAACGCGACCGAAACTGTGCGATCCCAAGCCGGCTGAGGCCGCCGCGGTGAAAGGGAGGCGGCCCCTCAGCGGCAGGCCATTCGGTTCCTTTCGCCGTTCCTTTTGAAAGCCCCGAAAGGAGATCTGAACCATGCAAACGCTTGAAGCGATCCTGGCTGAACACCCTTTCTTACAGGGTCTGGAGCCGCGTCATTTGAGCCTGATTGTCGGATGCGCCTCGAATGTTCGTTTCAACGCCGGAGATTTTATTTTCCGGGAAGGGGAAGAGGCCAACGAGTTCTATGTCATCCGCCACGGGAAGGTCGCCCTGGAAGTCTTCGCGCCGGATCGAGGCCCCATCATCATCGACACGCTGGTGGAAGGCGAGGTGCTGGGGTGGTCGTGGCTGATCCCGCCCTACATCTGGCACTTCGACGCCCGAGCCGCGGAACTGACGCGCGCCATCGCCCTGGATGGAAAGTGCCTGCGCCAGAAGTGCGAAGACGACCACGATCTCGGCTATGAGCTCCTGAAACGGTTCGCTCACATCATGGAGCAGCGCCTGCAAGCCACACGTCTGCGGCTACTGGATCTCTACGGCGTTCACTCCTGAGGGCATGGAAGATGGTGACCGTAGCCGATCCGATGCGGCCGCAACTCTTTCGAGTCCGGCGGAGACGAAACGAAACCGCCGACACCTTCACGCTGGAGCTGGAGCCGACCAACAGCAGTCAAGCCCCCTCCTTTTCCCCGGGTCAGTTCAACATGCTCTACGTGTACGGTGTCGGAGAAATTCCGATTTCGATCAGTGGCGATCCCACGCGGCCCGAAATTCTGGTGCACACGACCCGGGCTGTCGGCACTGTGACACAGGCCATGAGGAAACTGCGCCAAGGCGAGATCCTCGGCGTCCGCGGCCCTTTCGGCAATCCCTGGCCGGTCTCCGAAGCGATCGGAAACGACGTGGTGATCGTCGCCGGGGGCATCGGCCTGGCGCCGCTGCGGCCGGTCATGTACCATGTCCTGTCACAACGAGATCGGTATGGCAAGGTTGCCCTGCTCTACGGCACCCGCACTCCGGAAGACATCCTCTACCGCAGGGAACTGGAGAGCTGGCGCGGGCGGTTCGATCTGGAAGTGGTGATCACGGTCGATCACGCCCTCAGAGGCTGGCGAGGGAACGTCGGCGTGGTCACCACCCTGATCCCACGGCTCCAGTTTGATCGCCTGAATACCGTGGCCATGGTGTGTGGTCCGGAGGTGATGATGCGTTTCACGGTATTGGAGCTTCTGAAGCGTGGCCTGACGACAGAAAATATCTACATCTCCATGGAGAGAAACATGAAGTGCGCCGTCGGATTCTGCGGTCACTGCCAGTTCGGGCCTGACTTCATCTGCAAAGACGGTCCCGTCTTTCGTTATGACCGTGTCAGGAAACTGTTTGGAATACGGGAGGCTTAGGCCATGGCGACTAAACGCAAACCCAAGCTGGCCGTGTGGAAGTTTGCCTCATGCGATGGCTGCCAGCTCAGCCTCCTCGACTGCGAAGATGAACTTCTGGCGGTGGCCGGCGAGGTCGAGATCGCCAATTTCCCAGAGGCATCACGAGCCGTGATCAAAGGACCGTACGACCTGTCTCTGGTGGAAGGTTCCATCACCACCGCCCACGACGCCGAACGCATCCATCAGGTGCGCCGCTCTTCCAAGTTCCTGGTGACCATCGGGGCGTGCGCCACAGCCGGCGGCATCCAGGCGTTGCGCAATTTCAACGATGTGAAGGAGTTCCTTTCGATTGTCTACGCCACCCCTCAGTACATCCAGACGCTGAACAAGTCGACCCCGATTGCTGACCATGTACCGGTCGACTTCGAACTGCGCGGCTGTCCCATCAACAAAGAGCAGCTCCTGGAAGTGATCAGCGCCTTCTTGCACGGCCGCAAGCCGAACACGCCGCCGCACAGCGTCTGCATCGAGTGCAAACTACGCGGCACGGTCTGCGTGATGGTGGCCCATGGAACGCCCTGCCTGGGGCCCGTCACTCATGCCGGGTGCGGTGCGATCTGCCCCAGTTATGATCGCGGCTGTTACGGCTGCTTTGGGCCGAAGGAGACGCCCAACACCGGTTCGTTGAGCGACCGCTGGACCGACCTGGGCGTGAAACAGGAGGACATCGTCCGCGCTTTCCGCAGCTTCAATGCCTTCGCCGACTCTTTCCGCAAACAATCCGAGCTGCTTGAAAGCATTGAAACCGGAGCATCCCTTTGAAGCCGGCCAAGCTGGACGCAAACATGAAAACCAGAACCGTCAAGGTCGATTACCTGGCGCGCGTGGAGGGCGAAGGAGCCCTGTACATCAAGATCAAGAACGGCAAGGTGGCCGACGTCAGGCTGCGGATTTTCGAGCCGCCGCGCTTCTTCGAGGCTTTCCTGCGCGGGCGCGCGTATGGCGAGGTCCCCGACATCACGGCGCGGATCTGTGGCATCTGTCCGGTGGCCTACCAGATGAGCGCTGTGCACGCCATGGAAGATGCCTTTGGCATCCGGGTCGAAGGCCCACTCCGGGATTTACGCCGGCTCATCTACTGCGGAGAATGGATTGAAAGCCATACCCTGCACGTCTACATGCTGCACGCGCCGGACTTCTTCGGCTACGCCGACGCAATCCAGATGGCCAAAGATGATCCGGATGTCGTCCAGCGCGGGTTGCGGCTGAAAAAGATCGGCAACCAAATCGTTCAACTCGTGGGCGGCAGAGAGATCCACCCGATCAATGTCCGCGTCGGTGGCTTCTACAAGGTGCCAACGAAGCAGCAGTTCGCTGCCCTGGCCGAGAACCTGAAGTGGGCGAGAGACGCCGCCGTCGACACCGTCCGCTGGGTGGCCACGCTGCCCTTCCCCGACTTCGAGCGGGACTACGAGTTCGTCGCTCTCCGGCACTCGGAGGAGTACCCGTTCAACGAGGGCCGGCTGGTTTCGAACAAGGGCCTGGACATCGCTGTGCGCGAATACGACAACCACTTCGCCGAGGAGCACGTCCGGCATTCCAACGCACTCCATTCCGTGCAGAAGGATCGTGGTGCCTATTTCGTCGGGCCGCTGGCGCGCTTCAACCTCAACTTCGACCGCCTTTCGCACCTGGCCCAGGAGGCCGCCCGCGAGGCCGGGCTCGGTTCCGGCTGCCGCAACCCGTTCCAGAGCATCATCGTACGCAGCATCGAAACCGTGCACGCCTGCGATGAAGCGCTGCGCATCATCGAGGAGTTCGAGATGCCGGAAAAGCCGGCCGTCGATATCGAGCCGCGCGCCGGAACCGGGTACGCCTGCACCGAGGCCCCTCGCGGCATCCTCTACCATCGATATCGCGTCGATGATGAAGGGCGCATCCTCGATGCCAAGATCGTCCCGCCGACCTCCCAGAACCAAAAGACCATTGAGGATGATCTGTGGCAGTTCGTGCCGCAGCATTTGGATCTTGAGGAAGAAGAACTCACCTGGCAGTGCGAGCAGGCCATCCGCAATTACGACCCGTGCATCTCGTGTGCGACCCACTTCCTGAAACTGGAGGTCGACCGGGGGTAGGTCTCCGACGATGGACGTGACGTTCCGGTGGCTTCGGCGGGCTGAGGGCTCACGTGCAGGGATTGAGTGGGGTCGCCGCCAGAGACGACCATCCGTATGGGGCTCGATGCGTAGGTTCATCTGTACTTAATGTGGATTGATGGAATCATGGAGTACCGGAGCAAACGCGTCCGGGCACGCCGCTCCATCGCTCCAGTTTTTCAACACTCCGATAGCACAACACAGCTCATTGACCCAAGTTTCCATAACCATTTTCAGGCCAGCAGAGAAAACCACATTGTCACGTCAGAAACTCAAAAGCGACCAGGTCCTCGTGATCGGCATCGGCAATGAGTACCGTGGCGATGACGGCGTCGGGCTTGCGGTCGCCCGCGCGGTAGAGGCGAAACTGGGCCGCCATGCCGCCGTGATCGAGCAGAGCGGCGAGGGGGCCGCGTTGATGCAGACATGGAAAGATGCCGAGGCCGTCATCCTGATCGATGCCGTGCGCTCGGCTGCGAAGCCCGGCATGGTCCACCGCCTCGATGCCGGCGAGCTCCCTCTGCCGAGCCGGTTCTTCAACTATTCGACCCATGCCTTCAGCGTCGCCGAAGCCGTCGAGATGGCCCGCGCCCTGAACCAACTACCGCCGCGACTGGTCGTGTACGGGATCGAAGGAAGGAGCTTCGAGGCTGGCGTCGGCTTGTCGCCGGAAGTCGAGCAGGCCGTTGCCAGGGTCGTGCAGTGTGTGCAGGAAGAGGTCGAGGCCATCCTGGCAGGACGGCCTTGCGACCTGCTACCGCGAAACCAGCGATTTCAGTTGGAGCATACCGAGGGGTCTGAAGCATCGTCGCAGGAAAGATACATCGACAACCCCCGATGAATTCCGCCGGAGTGCCTATGAAACGGGGACAAGTGATCCGGGTCTCCGGTCTCTTTCCCGGCCTTATCCGCCCGGAGGCCCATTGAGCCTGCTCCTCTTCACCCTCGCGGGGCTGGTCGTCGGCGCGGTTGCCTCCATGCTCGGCGTCGGCGGTGGCTTCCTTCTGGTGCCAACGCTCGTCCTGGTCTTCCATCTGCCGATGCACACCGCCATCGGCACGAGCCTGATCGCGGTGATCGCCACCTCTGCGGGATCGGCTGGCTTTTACCTGCGCCGGGGCCTGGTCGCCATCGAATTGGGGATAGCATTGGAGGTTGCAACGGCCGCCGGCGGGATCGCGGGCGGGCTGCTTGCGGGTGTTCTGAAGGCAGCGATGCTCAAACTTCTGTTCGGGCCGTTGCTGCTCTACCTTGCCTACTCCATGGCCAGGGGCGACCCGAAGGTGAAGGAAGCCGACGCCAAGGAACCGTTGACTGCAGGGGGACTGAACCTGTCTCGCTTACCTCTAGGGCTGGTGGGCTGCCTGGGCGCCGGCTTGGCCTCGGGGCTGCTGGGCATCAGTGGCGGCATCATCAAGGTGCCCGTACTCAACCTGATCATGCGGGTGCCGCTCCGCGTCGCCGTGGCCACCAGCGAGTTCATGATCGGCATCACGGCCGCCGCCGGGGCCCTTCTCTACTATGGACGCGGCGATGTGGACACGATTGCGGCGGCGCCCACCGTCCTCGGCGTCTTTCTGGGAGCGCTGCTGGGAACCCGTCTCAGCGCCGTGGTTCCGGTTCGCAGGTTACGCCAGCTCTTCGCGATTCTGATGGGCCTGGCTGCCCTTCTGATGGCCAACTCGGCTCTCCACCTGTTCGGATGAACAAGACCACCGACACGGATCTCGGCCGAAAACTGAGCACCACGCTCCTGGCCGCCTTCCTGACTGGGATGGCCGTGGTGGGCGCCGGCCTGGGCCTGTTTCTGGCCCGGTACGGCCTCCCTTCCTCAGTGGGACGCTTCCGGGCCCTGCCTCTGCAACAGTTGCCCGCCCGCCTGATGCAGGGCAGCTCGATCGCCCTGATGGATGTCGGGCTCGTCTTTATCCTGTTGACGCCAGCACTGGTGACACTCCTGGCAGCGGTACTCTTCGCCCGCAAAAGACAGGGATGGAATGCCGCCATGGCCTTCGCAGTGCTGGCCCTGTTGATCGCCAGCCTGCTCCTGCAGACGCGATAGCGAAGACATCCCGGGCACGGGCAGGCTGAGCCTCTGCCTGCAGAGCGAGGCCGGCCGCCGACTTTGTGGCGCTCCTCAGGCCTCCCTGACGCTCACGATTGCAACTCTGCCCTCCGAAATCGCTGCGCGAGCTTTTCGATGTGGTGCGGACGCGTGCCGCAGCAACCACCGATGATTCGGGCGCCGACATCCACCCATTCAGCCGCAGCCTGCAGATAGCGTTCCGGTGTGACCTGAGGATCGAAACGCCACTGCGGCGGCTCGTAATGGCCCAGGTTGGCGTACACGCCAACCGGCACCGTTGCGCGGCGAACCAGCTCCTTCAAGGCACGACAGCTCGCCTGTAGCGAGGAACAGTTGATCAGAATAGCCTGGACGCCAAGGGGTTCCACCGCCGCCACCGCCTCGGCAATGGTCTCGCCACTGTAGAGGCAGCCGTCATCCCGGACCGCAAACGCCACCCACGTCGGCAGGCCTGTTCGGCAACCAGCCTCGGCTGCTCCGCGAGCTTCGCCGATCTTGTTCATGGTTTCGCAGAGTAGCAGATCCGCGCCTGCCTCGGCCAGAGCCTTGGCTACCTCACCATGTTCTCGAAGTGCCGCCGCGTAGTCTGGTGCCAGCGCCGGATCATAGTTGCCCTCGAGCGCTCCCAGCGAGCCGGCCACGCAAACATCTCTGGCCATCGGGTCAGAGTCCCGTTCACGGCAAGCGATCTCCACCGCGCGGAGCGCTGCCTTGCGCCACTCGGTTTCACGGCCAGCCTTGCGGAAGGCGCGTCTGGAGGTCCGGTAGCTGTTGGTGATGATCACCTCGGCTCCGGCCCGGAGATAGCGGCGGTGCACCTCCGCCACCAGTTCCGGCGTCTCGGTCAGCGCCCGCGCCGACCACAATGGCAGGGTCGGCACGAACCCAAGCGCCTGCAGCTCGCTTCCGAATCCGCCATCGAGAATGACCACCTGTCCGTCCCGAAGGCGGCGGTACAGCCTCTGATACCGCTCCTTCCTCATCAATATCATTCCACCAGATCCTCCGATATTCGCCTGGCCCGGTTCCGTTCTTCCTGGAAGAAACAAAAAGGCCACAGGGACTCGGAATTCCCTGTGACCTCATCACTCCGGTCGGGGCGACTGGATTTGAACCAGCGACCCTCTGCTCCCAAAGCAGATGCGCTACCGGACTGCGCCACGCCCCGAATTTTACTTTCTGAATATAGCCCGTGTCGGACGAAAAATCAAGACGTTTCCCTTTGCCGGAAAGGGGCCGTCACGCCGAGGCCGCGGAGGCCGGAACATGGCTGGCTAAGGCGTGCTCAGGAGAACATCGATCCCCGTCAACGCCTGTCCCTCGGCCACCTGGATGCTGTCCGGCGCAAAGATGCTGCCATAGATACCGATGGCGTCTTCCTGCACCGGTACGAGACGGCCGTCGCCGTTCGTATCTTTTGTTCCCGCCACCCAGTAGGTGCCCGGCTTCACATAACGGATGGTATATTCGCCGGTTTCCTGTGTGACGATCGTGATCGAACGCAGCGACTGCATCAAGGCAGCCACAGGATCGTCAGCACTCAAAAGCTCGAATGGGTTGCGGTCGAGGATGCCGATGATGCTGCCGCGCGCGTCCGAACCATCCCCGAATCGGGCCACACCAGAGACGGTGGCGGTGGGGAAAGATGCCGCGGTTGTAAAGGACAGGACGAATGGCTCCTCCAGGGCGTTGCCATTCTGATCCTGCACGTGGAAGAAAATCACGGTATAGGCGGTGTTGGCTTCCAGCTCGGCTGTTGCCGAAAAGGTCTTCAAGTCCGCGCTGATGACGATGCTGGTGTCGATCCCCGGAGGGATGGGTGCAGCAATAAAACCGATGCTCGAGGTATCCACCGGAGCACTGAACGTAACCGTGAAGGTGAGGGAACGCGCCACCTGCGTCGCCCCGTTCTCCGGAAAGGAAGAGACGACGCGGAAACCGCTCTGTTCCGGTGCGGTCGGGCCTCGCCGGCCGCTGCAGCCCGAAAAGGCCAGGAGCATCGTGACGACCGAAAGGCCCGTGAAAAAGACAGGGTTTAGACTGTTTCTGAGGCTGTGAGCCATTCTTTCTCCAGAAAGTGACGCAACTTGCGAAGGGCAAGAGCGCGATGACTGATCCTGTTCTTTTCCTCCAGCGACAGCTCCGCGAAGGTCTTGCCGAGGGACGGTAGCAGGAAGACGGGATCGTACCCGAACCCGCCAGATCCTCGCGGCGCACTGAGGATGCGACCTTCCGCTACTCCTTCGAACAGTTTCTCGTGCTCTCCGTCCACGAAAGCTACGGCGCAACGAAATCGAGCACTGCGCAGCGAGTCGGGCAGTCCCTGCAGTTCGAAAAGCAGGCGTTCCACGTTGTCTTCATAGCTCGCCTCCGGACCGGCGTAGCGACTCGAGTAGACACCGGGTGCGCCTTCAAGTGCGTCCACTTCGAGGCCGGTATCGTCGGCGACCGCCGGCAGGCCGGAGAAGCGATGCAACACACGCGCCTTTTTCAGGGCGTTGTCCCGCAGAGTCTCGCCATCTTCCTCAACATGAGGGGCACCGGGCAGGTCGGCTGCACACAGGAGATCGATCTCCAAATCCTCAAGCAACCCCCTCAGCTCAACCAGTTTGTCGCGATTGCGTGTGGCCAGCAGCAGTTTCCGTCTCATCATCTCAATCCGAGGTGGGCGCGGCTGAAGAAAGGTCGATGCGATCCACAATACCAACGATGGCAGCATCGATCGGTGTCAACGGAACACCGTAGGCAATTACGGCCTCACGGGCTGTCGTGTAGTAGACGATCTCACCGGGCCCAGCGCCAACGGTGTCGACCGCGATAATGGGCGAGCCGAGCGCCTGCCGGTCGGGGCGGATCGGCTGCAGGATTTGCATCTTTGCGCCCTCGAGGTTCTCATGCTTCCGAGTCGCCCAGATTGTGCCGATCACCCTGGCGAGATTCATGCCTCAAACTCCACATCGAGTTTGTCGACGATGGCCATAATCGTGGCATCAACCGGCTTGTTCTCGGTAAGGGTGGTCTGGCGAGCGGAGCTTCCCTGGGCCACGAGCACGGTTTCCCCCACCCCGGCTCCCACGGCATCGACTGCGACGAGGAAGCCCTCCTTCGGTCGCCCCTCCAGGTCAACCGGGCGCACGATTTGGAATTTCATCCCGACGAGCTTGTCGTCCTTCCGTGTCGCCCATACCGTGCCGATCACCTTTGCCAGGATCACAGGGAGGCTCCTGAGTTGAGGCTGACCTCACCGAATCAGCCGTACACCTCTTTCTCATTACACTTGCAGACCGCCACGAAGCGTTGATTGTATCTCCAGCTGCCTGTACGGGGTGAGCGCTCCGAGACCACCAGGCGAACCGATGTCACATGTTCGCCACAGGCAGGGCAGACGCGGCCCGATTCCCCTGCGGACTTTGCCAGTTTTGCTGCGAAGCTTCTTTCCTTCTTTGCCATGGGACGTACGTCTCCTTTTTCACATCGAGTGTTCCGGGTCAGCCATGAAAATAGCCGAAAAATCTCAAAAAGTCAACCTCAATGTCGAGGAGTTACAAACAGGCGAAATTCCTGCAGCCGAGGTCCATCGGAGCGCAGCGCGAAGTACACGTCGCACAGAGGGAAATTCTTGTGGGGTTTGAGAAGACTCTCAGGGGGTCGGCCCGCTACGGCCGTTTACGGAGCATCGTCTTGAGTGCTTCGAGCTCCCTTTCCAGGTGGCGAATGCGGCGTTCCAGAAAGCGCGTATCGGTCGGAGAATACGTGCCGCGGCTGATAAAAGCGTTGCCTTGGTAGCCAGCGGCGACGCGATGGTCGCCCGGGCGCAACGCCAGGCGCGGATGCGGCCTCTCCCCCAGGACGATCTCCAAATCGAGGGGGGCGCCATTTCGCACAACCGAGAGATGGAAATGCTCGCCGGGATGCGCAGAAGTGACGTCCGATTTCAGCTCTCGGACATCACTGAGCGGCCTGCCGTTGCAGGCAACGATGCGGTCACCAACCTGGAGGCCCGCCCGCTCAGCAGGGCTGCCGGAATCGACAGAGGTCACCAACGCGCCGTCCTGGTCGTCGGAACGCACCTCGATCCCCAGCCAGGCGCCTGTTTGCTGCCCTGCAGCCAGGACCTCGTCCCTGACGGCAAGCACGGTCTGGATGGGATAGGCGATCGTCCCTTCGGTCACATAAGGCACCGGCTCAGGGCTGGTGACGCCGTCCAATAGGCTCACCCAGCCAGCCACGATTCCGACGACTTCTCCACGGCTATTGAAGATGGGGCTGCCGATGTTTCCAGGGATCAGATGGCCGGACAGCTGGATCATGCCGTCATTGCGCAGGCCGTTGACAAACCCGACCGACACCGAAGGGGAGACTCCAAGAGAGTTGCCGACAATGGCCAGCCACGACCCCACTCGCACCTGCGGCTCCGACGATATGGGCGGCGGCTGGATTTTCACGTCGGGTATGCGAATCAGGGCGAGGCCGCTTTGGGGATCGGCGCCGATCAACTCCCCTCGGAAGGTGCGGCCGTCCGAAAGCTTCACCCTGATGGAATCGGCCCCTTCTACAACGGAGGTTTTGGTGACAATGCATCCGGTCGAATCGATGACGAGGCCGGAAGCGATGTTCATGTAGCTGAAGTTACGCGAGGTGGGCTTGTCCGAGAAGAAACCGAAAAGTCCCTCGTTGCTGCCTGGCTCCTTAATCGAGGTGGAGAACTGACCGACAACCGTCACCACCGACGGCTTGACCCGTTCGACGATGCGGAAAACCTCTCCTTCGAGCGTCTGCAGCAAAGTGTAATCCTGGGCAATGGAGATTTGGGGAATCGCGAACCACAGACCAGCCAGGCAGACGCCGACCCATGGTGCTCGAGGAGTGAAAGTGAGGAACTTCATGGACTTCTTCGCCTATCCCATACTACATCCTGACGTGGACTGGCTGGATTTGGCGCTCGATAGCATTAAGACGCTGCCGCCGAGCGTCGGCGGAATCGATATCGGCCTCTACCGCCGAGCGCTGCCCTTGGGAACGAATGGATCCGACCGGGTCCGGTGCAATAGCATCGATGGGAAAGACCACCTGCGGCATGTAGGTGGGTTGGTTATACATGGTGGCGGAACGGGTGGGAACCTGCTTCCTCCCCTCTGCCTCCCTCGGGCTGGCTATTTGATCCCGCACCATCACTGCGGCGATCACGACAAGCGCCGTTGCGGCACCGTAGAAGGAAACCTTGACAGGCCAAAATGCGAACCATCCAGCCACGCCTTGTCGTTTGAGACGCTTCTCGAAGCCGATGCGAGCCCTGAGTACGGTATCAAAGTCAGCTGAAGTTTTTAACCTCGGAAGAGCTCGAAGCTGCTGGCGAAGGGCTTGCATCTGCTGCACCTTCAGTTGGCATGAGGGGCATCTCGTCAGGTGGGACTCGAAAACTTTCTTTTGGCTGCCTGCAAGGAAACCCTCAAGGTAGTCGGATACGCGGCCAACAAACCTGTCACAATCGTTCATAGGCTCTCCTTCTGGCATCCTGTTCCAAAATGATGAACGCCCGCACATTGCTTTGGGTTTCCGCCCCGGGTGAGTCACAAGAGCTTGACCCCCCCAAATCCCACACCGAAGCGCTCTATGGATCCCGCGGTGTTGTTGCCGATTTAGGCGCCTTTTTCGACTCTCCCTTGGTTTCCGATTCCGGCTCTCCCTCCTCCGAAGGTGGCGGCTGAATGCGCCGACCCAGGATCTTGGTCAACCTCTCTTGAAGCTTGAGACGTCCCCGGTTGACCCGCGATTTCACCGTCCCTATCGGCACGTTGAGAATCTTACTGATCTCCTCATATGAAAGTTCCTGCACGTCGCGGAGGATGATCACCTCTCGAAACTTCGGTGGTAACTTATTGATTTCACGTTGGATAATCTCCTCCTGCATGCGACTGTCAACATGGCTTTCCGGGTTGAATACCTCGTCGGAGATCTCGTAATCCTTGTCCTCATAACCCAGATCGGTGATCGAGAAGATACGCCGGCGCTTGCGCTTGCGCAGCTCGGTCCGTGCCAGATTGCCGGCGATGGTGTAGATCCATGTGGAGAATTTCGCGATCCTCTTGTAGGCCTGGCGATTCCGATAAACGCGCAAAAAAGTTTCTTGAACGATATCCTCGGCCTCTTCCATGTTGCCGACAAAGCGGTAGACAAAATTGAGCAACTGATCTTTGTAGCGCCTGACGATCATGTCAAAGGCATAGAGATCACCATGCTGAAATCGCTCGATCAGTTCCTCATCGGTCGGCTCGCTGGATTTGGGGTCTTCGACTTGCTTTTCGGTTTTTTTCCAGGTGTCACTTTTCATGCTTTGCAAAGCCTTCTGTGTAACGCCACGTGCACCCGAAAGTTCCGAGGCTGCGAGGCGGAAGTGTCGTCACTTTTCCGGCGAATCAGGCGGGTTGCTCGGAGTACGGAGAGGGTTCAGCGATCGCTTCGCAGAGCCGAAACAACAGGAGTTCGAGCGTCAGACGAGGGGACCGCGCGCTGCTCTTCAGGGCAACATCGGCTTCCAGCAATGCCTCAAACGCCCTGCCCAACTCTTCGGTCTCGAACTTCGATGCCTGTTCCTTGTAGCGATCGACGAAATAGGGATGCAAACCGATTTCGCCTGCGATCTCGTTCTTGGCGCGATGCTGTTCGGCCAGCCGTTTCACTTTGACCAGCATGGTGAAGTGCCGTGTCAGCCGCGCCACCAGGGCTGTCGGTTCATCACCGGCATCCAGGCGATGATCGAGGATTCGCAGAGCCGCCGGCAGATCGCGGCTACCCACGGCATCGTTCAGATCGAACGGACCAAACCTGCGCTGGTAGCCCACTACCGTGCGAACATCCTCCTCCTCGATTTGCTTCCGGTCGCCCAGGTTGATGGCAATCTTTTCCAGTTCGTTGGCCAGATCGCGCAACCTGTTACCGATCAGAGTGTGAAGCAGATGGCTGGCACGATCCGAGATATCCAGGCCGAGCGTGCCGACATATCCGCGGATCCATCCCGGCACGTGGCGGTCGTAAAGCCGTTTGCATTCGACCCAGACAGCACGACTCTTGAGATCCTTGACGCCCTTCCCTCGCAAGTCTAGCTTTTCGGCCAGCAGGATCAACACCGTGCTCGGTGTGGGCCGCAGAGCGTATTTCCCTATGAGCTGAAGGCCCCTCGGGCCCAGCTTCTCCGCTGCCTTCACCACCACGACGCGACGCTCCGCCATCATCGGGTAGGAGCTCGCCGCTTCGACCACCCGGCCGGGCTCGACCTCGTGACCATAGAACAGGTCGAAATTGAAATCGCGGGTGGAAGGATCCACAGCGAGATCGATCAGGCGGCGCAGGATGGACTCCTTCAGAAATTCCTCGTCCCCGACGAGAACGTAGATCGGTTCCACTCTGCCGCGGTCAAGCGCCGCCAGCACCTCTCGATAGTTCACTCGGCCCCCTGCTGCTGATCGCGATTCGATAGCTTCCGCGCCTCCTTGCGCATGGCCGTCGCCAGAGCAATGGCAAAGCCGCCCCACACAACGGCCAGCACGACAACCATGGTGACGGAGGTTTCCAGGGTCACGAAGTTTCCTCCCGAGCAAGAATTCGACGGCTGAGCCAGCCGTTCATGAGAACAAAGACCACCAAGGCAATCGACCACTGGAAGATCAGCGTGCCGACGCTCGAGGTCGAAAACGGATACCACCAACGCGGATTGACCTGGCCGGCTGACAGGTCGAAGTTGTAGATCGACAGCAGCACCCACCATCCCAGGAGGACGATCACCTCGATGGGAACCAGGTAGCGGATGATCCCTTCCCACCAGCGGCCGATGCGGATGTCAGCCCCCTCCTGGTTGATCAGTTGCATGCGGAAGCGGCGCGTGCCGAATCGGATGACCGAGAATGCAATGAAGGCGCCGCTGATCATCAGGCCGACGCCCCACACCCAGTCCTGGTTCTCGAAAAAGGACATGTTCAGAGCCGAGGGTAGCCCGAACAGCAGCCCCGCACTCGCCACAAGCAGGATCGCCTGTTTTCTTTGCAGACCGGCGTCCATGAAGATCCGGGCCGCCAACTCAATCATCGAAATGAGCGAGCTAAGCGCGGCGAAAAAGAGGCCCAGAAAGAACAGCGGAGCCAGAACCTGGCCTCCGGGCATTTTGGCGAAAAGCTGCGGCATCCAGATGAAAGTCAAACCGGTGTTGCTTTGACTGGCAAGCTTGTCGAAGGCGCCGACGCCCGCCACCGAAGCGATGATGGCAAAGATCGTAATGCCAGCCAGGAGTGACACCGAATTGTTTCCAAAGCCGACCAGCGCTGCGTTCAATGGAATGTCCTCGCGCTGCCGCATGTAGATGGCATAGGTCATGATCAAGCCCCACCCGGCGCCGGTGTCCCAGGCATTCTGAGTCAGAGCGTTGAGCCACACGCTCGGGTCGAGGAGCTTTCCACGCGCCGGCGTGAAGAAGTAAACGATGCCGTCCCAGGCTCCTGGGAGAGTGACTGCTCGTACGGCTGCGACCAAAACAATCACCACCAGGGTCGGGATCAGGATGCGGTTTGCTCTCTCGATGCCACGCACACCGGCGAGGGTGACAAAGGCAGCAATGCTGATGGCGATGAAATGAAAGACGACGGGTTCAAAGGATCCGGTGAAGCTCGTCCACACGGCCCTGGCGGTGTCACTGCTCTGAGGCAGCCCCTGAAAGAGAGTGGCGAACAGGTATTTCAAGCACCAACCGGTGACGACAGAGTAGTAGAACATGATGGCCGTCGTCACGAAGCCGATGAAGGCCCCCATCCAGGCAAAGCGCGAGCCCAGCATCTTCGCCATCGCCCCCACGGTGCCGTAGCGCGTGTACTTGCCGATGGCGAACTCGGCGATGATCAGCGGAATCGACCAGACCAGAAGAAAGAGGACCCATGGTAGCAAGAACGAGCCACCCCCGTTGCTGGCCGCGATTCTGGGGAAACGCCAGATGTTCCCCGTACCCACCGCAATGCCGAGTACGCTGACCAGCAATCCCCATCGGGATGAAAAATGCTCTCGTTCTTGCATGCTCCCTCCGAGTCATCTTTGGCCTCTACCGTAAAGTTTTCATGGGCTTACATCATCAAGACGAGCGCCAGCCCGCCGACGGCGATACAATAGTAGCCGAAGCGATCGAGATGACCGTGACGAACCACCGCCAGGAGCCAGCGAATCGCCACCAGGCCGCTGACGTAGGCGGCGATGGCACCGGCCGCCAGGTTCATGCTTTGCCCAGCCGCCGGCGTCACTCGCACCAGCTCGATCCCTTTGAGGAGCGTGGCACCGGCGATGGCAGGAATCGCCAGCAGGAAGGAGAATCGCACCGCTTCCTCGCGATTCACACCAGTGAACAGCGCTGTGACGATGGTTGTACCAGAGCGCGAGATTCCCGGCAGGATGGCCACAACCTGGCTGAGGCCAACCCACAGGGCCCGCCAGGCCGTCATCTCGCCGCTGGGCGCCCTTGCCAGACGAGAGAAGAGCAGCAGCACGCCGGTTACCAGAAGCATGCTGGCCGCGAACCTCGGGAGCGCAAAGGCGGCCTCGAGGGTATCGCCAAAGAGCAGTCCAACCACGACGACCGGCAGGGTGCCAACAATCAGAAACCACAGCAGCCGGTCGTAGCCAGGATTCAAAGCAGCGGATGCAAGCCGCCCAGGCCGCAGCCACCGGAAACCAAAAAAGGCTTTCAACAGCCCGACGATATCGCTTCGAAAAACAGTTAGAACCGCAATCAACGTGCCGAAGTGCACCATGACTTCGAAAACAATTCCCTGCTGGTGCACACCCAACAACTCTTGCCCCAGGACGAGGTGACCGGAGCTACTCACTGGAAGAAACTCTGTCAATCCCTGCAACAGCCCCAGCAGCACAG
>CAZGRP010000015.1:48066-72271 GCA_964527995.1 uncultured Cytophagia bacterium
GAGCTACTCACTGGAAGAAACTCTGTCAATCCCTGCAACAGCCCCAGCAGCACAGCTTCCCAGAGGGTCAATTCATCTCCTTGAACGTTCGCCGGTCGCTATTGAAAGTAGATTGCCAATAGGTTACGCCCGAGAAAGGTGAAAGCGTCAAACTCCTTGAAAAAGCGACCCTAATTTAACCGATTCGCCATGGAATTGCAAGAGGAAAAGAGACAGCAAAAGCGAAGGCTTTGGTTTCCCAAAGCCTTCCAACTCACCCGGACGGCCGCGCCGGCTACAACCGCGGGCCGTGAGACCTCTGAAGAGGAAGTCGAATTGCTGTCCTCCGACCGTCGGACCGCCGCTCGATTCGTTCCGCCAGGGGTCCTCTTTCTACGGGCCGCCCGCGCTACCATGGGCGCCCACAGCTACCGTGAGACCTACGGTGATCTTGAACGTATCGGCACCGTCGATCTTGTAGCGCGCCTGGGCAAAGCCGGTCAATGTCGGCGACAGCGCTGTCTCCACGCCACCGAGCAGATTGACGCCAACGTCCGAGTCGCTCACGCTGCTGCTTACCGTACCGAAATCACCCATGGGAAAACGGGCTGTCGATTTCCAGAAAACCAAGGCCAGGCCGCCGCCGGCATAAAAGTCAAAGCTTCCTTCGGAAGGAAAATAATAGTGCACATCGGCATTGATGGTAAACTCCGAGAAGGAACTCCGGAACCGGTCGCCGCCAGCCTCGTTCTCCGACCTCTTCCAGTAGGCGATGCTGGGATAGAGAACCAGATTCGGCACGATCTCACCCAGGTCAGCGTGCCCCCCAATGCCAAGCGTACTGCTGACATTCTCCGCTTTCACAAAAGACAGCCTGCCGCCAACGCCGTAAAAGCCGAGACCGCCGGCCTGCTGGGCCGCTGCCTCGCCGGCAGAACCAGCCATCCACACACCAAATGCCACAAGCGCCAAACTCGCAATTCTCTTCACCCGCTCCTCCTTTGTGAATGATCGTGAAAGTGTCCTTCCCCGGCGCCAGATGCCGCCCGGCTGGCTCGTTCTGACAAACCTACACCGGTCCGTGCGCCCAGGGCACCGCGACGGGGCACCGACGACGGCCAACATACCGGACAGAGCATCAGCTTCGCGACTTCTTCCCCTCCAGGGTCTTGGTCAGTTGCTCGAGCTGGGCGGACAGCCGGTCGATTTTTTCGTCGAGCTTCTTGAGTTCCGCCTGGCCGTAGGGGGAGAACTTGGAGACGGCCTCCTGCACGCGCTTGTCGATCATCTTCCTCACGTACTCGGTCTCCTCTTCGGCCTTGTTCAACATAGCGCGCACGACCTTCGAGGCCTCATCCTGTGACAGTTCCCCTTTTTGCACCAGTTCGTCGACAAACGCCTGGGCCTTCTCTTTCGTCAGGCTGTAGATTCCCAGCCCGGCCAGGACCATCCTTTTGAGCAAACCCTTTTCTTCCACGACACTCACCTCCTTTGAGACAAATTTCACGCCCGAAAGCGCGCGATCACTTGCGCGTCGAGCACCTCATTCATGCTCCCCGAGCGAAAACCCTCGAGGTCCAGGGTCACATAGGTGTATCCGATCTGCTTCAACGCCTGCACCACCTGGCGGCGGAAACTGGTATCGAGAAAGCGCGCCAGGTCGGCCTCTTCGATCTCGATGCGAGCCACGGTGCCATGATGCCTGACGCGCAGGTTGCGCAGGCCGAGATCCCGGAGCACATCTTCGGCCCGCTCCACCCGGCTCAGGTTCTCGCGGTCGATGGACGTACCGTAGGGGAACCGGGAGGACAGGCAGGCGAAGGACGGTTTGTTCCACGTGGGCAGGCCGAGATGCCTCGACAGCGCCCTGACGTCGGCCTTGGTCATTCCCGCCTCCCTCAACGGGCTGCGCACCTGTTTCTCCCGCAGCGCCTTCATGCCCGGACGAAAATCGCCAACGTCATCCACGTTCGTACCATCAGCAACCCAGGCATACCCTTCCTTGGCGGCGATGTCGCGCAGCTTGCCGAACAACTCCCTCTTGCAGTAGTAGCAGCGGTCCGGCGGATTTTCGCGGAATTTCAGATCGTCCGTCTCTTCGGTGCGGACCACACGCCAGCGAATGCCGATCCTCTTGGCCAGCCGGATCGCCTCGCGTTTCTCGCGCTCGGGCAACGTGGCCGACTCGCCGATCACGGCCAGGGCCTTCTCCCCCAGCACCTCGCGGGCTACGAACGCCAGCAGCGTGCTGTCCACGCCGCCTGAAAGCCCCACAATCACGGAACCCATTTCGCGCAAGACTTCGCGGAGACGAGCATATTTGACGAAGAGATCCGGCTCTGATACCGACTTCATGGCATCTTTATCTCAACTTGTATATGTTGCCATCTCGAAACTGTAGGATGTACACCCTGTGGTTGACTCTGTGCGATCCTCGAAACGAGATTTCGCCCTCCACTCCTTGATAGCTGTCGGTATCGGCAAGCGCATCCCGGAGTTGCTGGCGCGAGCGAGCCCCGCTGCTCAGAGCCTTCAGCAAGACACCCATGGCGTCATAGCCGTAGATGTCCCACTTCGATGGTGTGGTACCCATGGCCATGCGGTAGTCGCGCCGAAACCGGCTGTAGGCAGGGTCGTTCGGGTCCCAGTACGTACCGCTCACAAACACGGTGCCGTTCACGTGTCGGCGGATCTGTTTGGAACGCAACACGTCGAGGTCGTTCCAATAGTCACCGCCGAGGATTTGAGCCTCGATGCGGACGCCGGCGAGCTGCGGTGCAATATAGGCGATCTCTTTCGATGCCAGCACAGGGATAAAAATACCGTCGATGGAGCGCACCGGAATCTCATCGGACTCGATCATATCTTCGTCGTTATCCGACTGGCTGCGGTAGTCGCGATTGATCTCTTCCCAAAGCGAATCGATGGCGGTCTTGGACCAGGTCTCGCCCGTTTGCCGCAGCGAATCCTCCAGCGCCAGGCGCAGGCCGGCTTCGCGGATCTGCTTGAGCTGGCGCCGAAAGTCGAGGGCGCCTTCGTAATACCATGTCTGCGACACAATCCGTCCACCCAGACGGTCGACCTCCGCAGTGAACACCTCGGTCATCTTGAAGCCGTAGTAGTCGGTCGGCGAGAGGGTGGCAAAGGTGCGCAGGCCGAGTTCTTGGAAAGCATAACGCGCCAGGGCGGCGGCCTTGGCCGCCAGATCGGGGGTCATCTGGAAGACGTACGGGCCGAGCGCCGCCAGGCCGACCTCGTCGGAAGTCGGCGACAGATGCGGCACCTCACGTTCGACGGCTACGGCCGCCACCCCGGCGGTCAGGTCCGGCTCGAGCTCTCCGATGATAGCAAGCACGTCGGGGTCGTTGCAGAGCTGCTGTGCGGCGCGCAGCGTTGGAATCATCCGGCCCTCGGAATCGCGTACCTCGAGTTCGATCGAAGCATCACCGTCCTTATGCTGCAAGCGTGCGAAATCGATGCCGCGCAGCATCGCTGTTCCCTGCTCGGCGTAGAAGCCCGTCAGCGGCAGGATGACACCTACTCGAGGCGCTCCGCCAGCCCGGAAAGATGGATTGGAAAGAATCTCCTGAATACGGGAGAGGAAAGGAGAATCTGGATGCTTCTCGGCGTACTCCTTCAGCACGGACAGACCACGGCCGCTGGCCCCGGAGCGAAAGTCGGCCATGGCCAGCTCGAGCGTCACCAGGCCCAGAGACCGCTGGCCCCGCACTTTTTTCCTCAGGTCGAGCAGGTCCTGCCGTCCAAGCTTGTTCTCCATCACCGAAGCGGCCAGCTTCTCACTGCGTTCCACGAGAGGCGGAGCATCACTGTTGTCGAACACCCACAGCCACTCCGATACGGCCTGCTGGAAGGAGCCAAGACGGTAGAAGCTGTTGCCGATGACATAGTGGGCATCGTCCACGTAGGTGCTGGCCGGGAACTCTTCGATAAGCCGGCGGAGCTCGGAGATGGCCTGGTCATACCGTCCGAGCTTGTAGAGCGTGCGACCCTCCATCAGCAGAGCGGCAGTGGCGCGATGATGCGGTCTTGGATAGTTGACCAGACGGACGAAGATCTCGTAGGCGCCGGCATAGTCCCCCGCCCGATAGCGCTGCACGCCCTGTTTGAACAGGTCCTCCACCTCGGGCACCAGCGGATAGGCTCGTTCCTGGGCGTAGAGTCCAGGCGAAGCAGCCGCACCCAGCCGTAGCAATTCCGGAGCGGCCAAAAGAACCAGAAAAGTCACCAAAGAAAAAACTGTACAACGGGAACCAAACCGTGTCATGTGGCTCCTCACTCAACCGTTACACTTTTAGCCAGGTTTCTGGGCTGATCGACATCGCAGCCGCGCAGGATGGCGATGTGATACGCCAGAAGCTGCAGCGGGATGATCGTCAGCAGCGGAGTCAGGAAGTCCTGCGTCGGTGGCACGTAGAACACGTGGTCGGCGCGTCTGCGAATCTCGTCATCTCCCTCGGTGGCGATGGCGATGACGCGGCCTTTGCGCGCCCGCACCTCCTCAATGTTACTGACCACCTTGTCGTAGGTGGCGTCGTGCGTGGCGATAAACACCACCGGCATGTTCTCATCGATCAAGGCGATGGGACCATGCTTCATCTCAGCGGCGGGATACCCTTCGGCGTGGATATAGGAGATCTCCTTGAGTTTCAGCGCTCCTTCCAGCGCCACAGGAAAGTTGTAGCCGCGGCCGAGGTAGAGGAAGTTGTGGCAGTCGCAGTACGACTCCGAAATCTGGCGGATCTCATCGCTCATGGCCAGGATCGACGCCACCTTGTCGGGGATTCTCTGCAGCTCTTTGACCAGGTCGGCGCCTCGCGAAGCTCCCAAATTGCGCATCCGCGCCAGAAGGATGGTCAGCAGTGCAAACACCGTGACCTGCGAGGTGAAGGCCTTCGTCGACGCCACCCCAATCTCCGGCCCTGCATGCAGGTAGATGCCGGCATCGGTCTCCCGGGCGATGCTCGACCCGACGACATTGACGATGCCGAAGACTTTGGCGCCTTTGCGCTTGGCCTCCCGCACCGCAGCCAGGGTGTCGGCAGTTTCTCCGGACTGGCTGATCACCAGAACCACGGTGTCTCGATCGATCACCGGGTCGCGGTAGCGGAACTCAGAAGCATACTCGACCTCCACGGGCGTGCGCACGATCTCCTCGATCATGTACTCGGCGATCAGAGCGGCGTGCCAGCTCGTGCCGCAGGCGGTCAGCAGAATGCGGCGGGCATAGAGCAGAGAATCGATCTCGTTGCGGATTCCGCCCAGGCGAACCATCCCCTCATCCGGCAGGAGCCGCCCGCGCATGGCGTCACGGATCGTTTGCGGCTGCTCCATGATCTCCTTCAGCATGAAGTGCGAGTAGCCGCCCTTCTCGATCCTTTCCATGTCAAAGGCGATCTGCTCCACCTTTTTGCGGACCGGCTCGTTGCTGATGGTCTTGACAAAGACGTTGTCGGCTGCGACGACGGCCATCTCGTTGTCGTCGAGATAGGAGACGTTCTTTGTGTAATTGACGATCGCCGAAACATCGCTGGCCACGAAGTTCTCGTTCTCACCCAGGCCGACGACCAACGGGCTGCCGCGCCGGGCCACCACCAGCTTGTCGGGCTCGCGCGTACTGATCAGGGCCAGGCCAAAGGTGCCTTCGACCTGCGAGAGAGCCGATCGCAGAGCTTCATCGAGTGAAACGCCGCCGTTGTAGAACTCTTCCACCAGATGCACCAGCACCTCGGTGTCGGTCTCAGTGCGGAACGTGTGCCCCTTGTTGAGGAGCTGAGTCTTGATCGTCTGGTAGTTCTCGATGATGCCGTTGTGGATCAGAGCGAGGGTGCCGTTGCAGTCGACGTGAGGGTGGGCATTGGTGGAGTTCGGTTCGCCGTGCGTAGCCCACCGCGTGTGGCCGATTCCGATCTTGCCGCCCATCTGCTTGCCATCGAGCAACTCTTCGAGGGCGCTGATCTTGCCCGCCTGCTTCTCGATCAGCAGCTTGTCTCGTGTCACCACCGCGACGCCGGCGGAATCATAGCCGCGGTACTCCAGGCGCTTGAGGCCTTCGAGCAAAACAGGAACGACCGGACGCTGTCCGACATAGCCGATGATACCACACATGTCAGGTCTCCCAAAGTTGCATTGCGACAATCTATCACTTGCAGACTACAAATGCAAGGCAAACAGCGATGCGCCTGTCCCGGCAGCCTTACTCCCACTCGATCGTACTCGGCGGCTTCGAGCTGACATCGTAGGCCACGCGGTTCACCCCCTTGACTTTGTTGATGATCCGGCTGGAGACGCGGCCGAGAAGATCGTACGGCAACCGCGCCCAATCGGCGGTCATGCCGTCGCGGCTGGTGACGGCGCGCAAGGCGATCACGAATTCGTAGGTGCGCTGATCGCCCATGACACCCACTGTTTTCACCGGCAAGAGAACCGCGAAAGCCTGCCAGACCCGGTCATACCAGCCGGACTGGCGCAGCTCGTCGATGAAGATGGCGTCGGCTTCGCGCACCACCCGCAGCCGCTCGGGCGTCACCTCTCCGAGGATCCGCACCGCCAATCCGGGTCCCGGAAACGGATGTCGTCCGAGGAGCGCGGTGGGCAGCCCGAGGGCGGCACCGACCTGGCGCACTTCATCCTTGAACAGCTCGCGTAGCGGCTCGATCAGCTTCAGATCCATCCGTTCGGGCAGTCCGCCAACGTTATGATGGGTCTTGATCGTCGCTGCCGGGCCGGTGCCGGCCGCGCTTTCGATCACGTCGGGGTAGAGCGTTCCCTGCACCAGGTACTCGACACCGGGAATGCGGCGCGCTTCCTGCTCAAAAACGGTGATGAATTCATTTCCGATGATCCGGCGCTTTTCTTCCGGGTGCTCCACTCCCCGGAGTCGCCCCAGAAACCGATCGGCGGCATCCACAACCACCAGGCGATCTTCGAAATAGGAACCAAAGAGCTGCCGCACTTCCTGCGCCTCATCCTTGCGCATCAGACCGGTGTCCACAAAGATGCTGGTCAGCCGGTCGCCGATGGCGCGATAGACCAGAGCCGCGGCGACCGCCGAATCCACGCCGCCGCTGAGAGCACAGAGAGCGCGCCGGTCGCCCACCTCGCTGCGGATTCGGGCCACGGTCTCCTGGATGAAGGAGGCCGGCGTCCACAAACCGCGGCAACCACAGACGCGATAGAGGAAATTCCGAAGAACCCTTTCGCCTTCCTTTGTATGGGCGACTTCCGGGTGGAACTGCAGGCCGTAGAGCCGTCGCGACTCGTCGGCGACGGCGGCAAAAGGGGAGGCATCGGTCTTCGCCAACGTCCGAAAGCCGGCAGGCAGAGCGGTGAGCACATCGCCATGACTCATCCACACCTGGGTGGGTGAGGGAACCTCGACGAAGAGGGGCTCTTTCTCCTGCACATCGAGCATGGCGGGCCCGTATTCGCGCTTCTCGGCCCGCTCCACCCCTCCGCCCAGGTGATGAGCCAGCAACTGCAACCCATAGCAGATCCCCAAGATCGGCACCCCGAGTTCGAAGAGTCGCGGGTCGACATCAGGAGCGTCGCTTTCGTAGACCGAAGCCGGCCCGCCTGAGAGGATGATGCCCGTGGGTCGGCTGCGCTCGATCTCATCCACAGGCGTCCAGTAGGGCCTGATCTCCGAATAGACCTTCAGCTCGCGCACACGCCTGGTGATCAGTTGCGTGTATTGCGAACCGAAGTCGAGGATCAGAATCCACTCCGGATGATGAGAGGGGGGACGATTTACTTGTGAATCGGCCAACTCTTTAATTCTTCCATAAAGCGGTAGTTCGTCATATCGTAGTGGATCGGTGTGATCGACACCTTGCGATCGAGCACGGCGCGGTCATCCACCGTGGGGTCGTCTTCGATCTCCCTCTTGAAGCCGGTCAGCCAGTAGTAGACCCGATTCTGGGGATCGAGGCGCTTCTCGAACTTCTCATCGTACACGGTCAGGCCCTGGCGGCTGACCACCACCCCCTCGATCTGCTCCTCGGGAACCGGAGGCACGTTGACGTTGAGAAAAGTACGTTCAGGCAGGCCGTGCCGCAGAATCAGCCGGGCCAGCTTGCGGGCGAATTTCGCGGCGTAGGTGAAATCGGCTTGCTCAAACGTAGCCAACGAAATCGCGAAGGAGGGAATCCCCAGAATCGTCGCTTCAGTGGCGGCCGATACCGTTCCGGAGTAGATCACGTTGATTCCGGTATTCGATCCCCGGTTGATGCCGGAGACAAGGAGATCGGGTCTCTCTTCGAGAAGCGACCAGTAGGCCAGTTTGACACAATCCGCCGGCGTCCCACTCACAGCGTAGCCGTAAAAGCGGCCGTTGCGATGATACTCGGCAACCCGGAGCGGATCGGAGAGCGTGATGGCATGTCCTACAGCACTGCGTTCGCTGTCGGGGGCGACGACGACCACCTGCCCGAGCGATTTCATTTCCCGATAGAGAGCCAGCAGCCCAGGTGCAGCGATGCCATCGTCGTTGGTCAGGAGGATCCGGACAGGTCGGTCACCGCTTCCGTCGGTCCTGTGCATGCCTCGCGTCAGCCCTCAGCCACTCTCGCCGTCGCTGGCCGGCGGCGCTGTCTGTGCCTCCCGGGTGATCAGCTTCTCGGCCTCCGCCTGGTCGATGAAACCATCGTTGGTTGGGCCGCCAGCGTGATCTTCCTGGAAGAACTCCAAGATCTGCGTCAGTTTCTGTTTCAACTCGTGGCGCTCCACGATGGAGTCCACAAAGCCGTGCTCGAGCAGAAATTCCGCCCTCTGGAATCCTGCAGGCAGATCCTGCCCGATCGTCTGCTTGATGACACGCGGGCCAGCAAAGCCGATCAGCGCCCCGGGTTCGGCAAGATTGATGTCTCCGAGCATGGCGTAGCTTGCAGTCACTCCACCTGTGGTCGGGTCGGTCAAAATGGATATGAAAAGCACGCCAGCGTCGTGCAGGCGTGACAGCTCCGCCGATGTCTTGGCCATCTGCATCAGCGACATCGCGCCCTCCATCATGCGGGCGCCCCCGGAAGCGGAGATGACGATGAGCGGCAGCCGGCGCTCCAGAGCCCGGCGCGCCGCCCGGGCGATCTTCTCGCCCACCACCGAGCCCATGCTGCCGCCGATGAAGCTGAAGTCCATGACGCAGATGATGACCTCATGCCCGTTGATCTTACCCAGCCCGGTGCGCACCGCCTCCTTCAGCCCCGTCTTCTTTGTCGCCGCTTTCAACTGCTCCGCGTACCGCTTCTGGGCCTTGAATTTCAGGAAGTCCACCGATTGCATATCGGCATCCATTTCCTCCAGCCGGCCGTCATCCAGCAGGAGGCGGAGATATTCCTGGCCGCGGATGCGAAAGTGGTACTTGCATTTGATGCAGACGTGAAAGTTCCGTTCGAGCTCAGGCTTGTAGATGATTTCAGCGCAACTCGGGCATTTGACCCAAAGGTCCGGCATCTCCTTCTTTGCCTGAGGTCGAAGCCCTTCTTTGGCGCGCTTAAACCAGCTCATTCGGGCTCCCGTAGAAGCTTCGCCATGACCAACGCATCCTCCCCATCGCTCTCATAGTACCGTGACCTCACCGACACCACACGGAACCCCCACTTCCGATAGAGCCGGATCGCCGCCAGATTGGACGGCCGGACCTCGAGATAGGCCAGCCGGTAACCTTCTCGACGTCCTTTTTCGAGGACGGCCTGCAGCAGCGCATTTCCAATGCCCTTCCGCCGGTGTCGCGGGCTGACAGCCAGGTTGGTGATATGGATTTCGTCGCGCACAAACCAGGCTGTCAGGTAGCCGACCACCTCACCGTCGATCTCGGCAACCAGGGGGTGGGCCACGTCGCGATAATGAATCTCGTTCAAGAAGGCCTCGCGCGACCAGGCATGCCGAAACGACTGTTTTTCGATTTCAACGATCTGGTCGACGTCCTCCACGCGCATCCGCCGAATCGTCAGGCGATGCCGGGACTGCTGATCGAGATCGGCGACCTTTTTCTCCGGCGTGCTGATCATGAAGACTTCACCCCTGGTTCAAAAGCCTTCAGGTAGCTCGGCTCCAGCTCGTCGACCGCGGCTGTCTCTCCGCGCGCCAGCTTTTGAGCGCCCAGCCGGGCTACGGCATAGGGGCTGGCCAGGCAGAACGGCTCCGGCGCGATGACCTTGCGCGGCGGGTGCAGCTCGCCCACAAGCTGGGCCCCGCTGCCGACTACCAGTGCCGCGCCGGGGACCTCGTTGAGCAGATCGGCCAGCGCCAGCGCCTTGTCTTCGCTCTCGCGGATCACCTCGCTGCCACGGCGCCGGAACACCGCGGCAAAGATTTCGCCGCGACGGGACGAGACCACGGCGCACACCCTGCCGTCCAGCGTCGGGGCCTGGGCCGCCAGGGCCTCGAGAGTGGAGACGGCCACAAGAGGCCTCTCCAGCGCGAAGGCCAATCCTTTGGCCACCGACAGGCCGATGCGCAGCCCGGTGAAAGACCCCGGACCGATGGAAACGGCGATTCCGTCCAGCCCTTTGAGATGGAAATCCGTTCTTGCCGCCAGATCACTGATCATCCTGGTTAGCTTTTCACTGTGAACGTTCTTGATATTGAGGCGCGACTCGGCGATGAGCTGCTCGCCGCGGCAGAGCGCCGCACCGCATACCTGCGTGGCCGTCTCGATGCCGAGGATCCTCAGCGCTTCCACGTGATCTGCACCCTTCGTTTCGAGGCGGCGCCCGGTGCCCACAGATGGGCCAGATGGACTTCGATCCGTGGCGTCGGCAGCAGCCCGGTGATGCGGTCGGCCCACTCAATCACGCACACACCATCGCCGGCAAAAAACTCCTCCAGACCGAGCGCAAGCGCCTCCTCCTCACTTCGGATCCGGTAGAAATCAAAGTGATACACCGGAACACGGCCCTTGTAATGATGAATCAAGGTAAAGGTAGGACTGGTCACCGGGTCGTTTACGCCCAGCCCGCGGCAGACCCCCCGAATGAAGACCGTCTTGCCGCTGCCCAAATCCCCAAAGCAGGCAAGCACATCCCCGGCCCGAAGGTGTTGCGCCACGCTTGCCCCCAGCGCCTCGGTCTCTTCTTCGGATGACGTAATGCACTCTCCTTCGATCACGTTTGGTAGCTGAATCTCTGCCGCTTCCTTCCCCACTTTTCACGCCACCACCTTCGGCTCGAGAATCGCCGCCGGCAACACCATCTCTTCAAGCGAAACGCCACCGTGCTGCAAGCTGTCGCGGTAGTAGTTGAGGTAATGATGGTAGTTCGTCGGGTAGACGAAGTAGAAGTCCTCTTTGGCGATGAGATAGTTGGTGTTGATGCCGCGGGCAGGCAGCTTGAAGTCGGCCGGATTCCTCACCATGATGGCAAATCTCGGATCCGACTTGATGGATCGACCGAATTTGTAGCGCAGATTCGTCGAAGTCTCACGATCGCCGAGCACCTTGGCACCTCGCATACCTCGAATCGAGCCATGGTCCGAGGTCAGCACCACCGTGTACCCCCGCCGGCCGAACTCGCGAATGATCCGGTAGATCGCCGAATGTTCGAACCACGACCTCGTCAGAGAACGATAGGCCGAGTCATCCGGCGTGATCTCCTTCAGCACCTCCGAATCGCTGCGGCTGTGGGCCAGGATGTCGACGAAATTGAGGACCACCGACATCAAAGGAATGTTCGAGTAGGAGTTGATTTTGTTCTCCAGGCTGCGGGCCTCACTGACATCGAGAATCTTGATATACTTTGGCTCCGGCTTGAGCTGGATGCCGAGACGCTCGAGCTGAAAATCCAGGAACTGGCGCTCGTACCGATTCAGACTGTGCTCATCTTCCTCGCTGCGCTGCCACAGGTCCGGATGCTGCTTTTCGATTTCACTGGGAAAAAGACCGCTGAAGATGGCGTTACGGGCATAAGGTGTCGCCGTCGGCAGGATCGAGTAGTAATATTCTTTCGAAATCTTGAAGTCCTCGTAGAACAACGGCTCGAGCGTGAACCACTGATCCAGCCGCAGATTGTCCATGACCACAAAAAGGACGTGGCGGCCCTGCCGCAGGAGCGGGGCCAGGTAGAGGCGCACGAGATCCACCGACAGCGGCGGCGCTTCGTCGCTGGGACGCGTCTCGGCCGCGATCCAGCTCCGATAGTGACGCTCGATGAACTTGGCGAACTCCGCGTTGCATTCCCGCTTTTGATCGAGCAATGTCTGCCGCAGACCCAGATCCGGGTGGCTGTCGAGCTCCACTTCCCACTGGCTGACGTTCCGATAGATCTCGATCCAGTCACGCCAGGTAGGAGACTGCAGCAGCATGCGGGAAACGGTGTTGAAGGCGGCAATGTAGTTCTGCGACAGCCGCTGGCGCTCGATCTCCCTCTGCTCGAGAATCTTCTTGCAGGTGGAGAGGACCTGGCTAGGGTTGACCGGCTTGGTGAGATAGTCGTCGATCTTGCCGCCGATGGCCTCCTCCATCAGACTCTCTTCTTCGTTCTTGGTCACCATGACCACCGGCAGCCACGGGTGCTTCTCCTTGATCTCGCCGAGGGCTGTGAGCCCGTCCTTGCCGTTCAGCATCTCGTCCAGCAGCACCAGATCGAACCGTTCCTGGTCGATGAGGGTCAGGGCGTCTTCAGCGTTGGTCACCGGAGTGACGCGGTAGCCGCGCTCTTCGAGGAACAAGATGTGTGCACGCAGCAGATCGATCTCGTCGTCGACCCAGAGGATTTTGCCTTTCTTACCTTCCATACTACTCCCGCATGTTTTGCCGACACCATCGGGCAAATTAACAATTCTTCCAGGCATTGTCAACGGGTTTTTCCCAGCGCAGACCGCAGGCTGATCATCGCCGGGCTCGAAGCGGACGGTGCCGAACGCTCTCTACTTCGTCTTGAATTCGTAGACGCCGTCCCAGTCTTCGGGGGGAGGTTCTTCAAGGAAATCCAGACAGCGCCTGACGTAGACGCGAGCCGGACCATCGGAGGGAAAGTAGCGCAGCACTCGTTTAAATTCGGTGAGTGCCCTGTACCAATCGTGTTCTTTGTACAGCTTCAGCCCCTCGTTGTAGACATTGATGAGCAGATCCTCTTCAATCTGCGGAATGCTTCCCAGCCCCCGCAGCTCGAAGATACGCACGGGCTTCTCCTTGCCCTTGACCCTGACCAGGTCGAGTTCGCGCACGATCGCCTTGTTCTTGACCTGCTCGTAGGTCGACTCCGAGATGATGATGGTGGTGGCGTAGTACTTGTTGGTGCCCTCCAGGCGAGCGGCCAGGTTGACCTCGTCGCCGATCACCGTGTAGTCGAACAGTTGTGCCGAACCGAGGTTGCCGACGATCATCTTGCCGCTGTTGATGCCGATGCCGATCTGAAAATAGTCCTTCTTCTCGGCCGACCAGCGTTTCTGAATCTGCCTGAGCTTGGTCACCATCTGCAGTGCGGTCTGGCAGGCCTTCTCGGCATGATCGGCAAAATAGAGCGGTGCACCGAAGAGCGCCATGATCTCATCGCCGACGAACTTGTCCAGGGTCCCCTGGTTCGCGAAGATGATTTCGACCATGGAGGTGAGGTATTCGCTCAGGTTCTGCACGACCTCCTCCGGACCGCGTTTCTCCGAAAAGGACGTGAAGCCGCGGATGTCGGAGAACAACACCGTCAACTCGCGGCGCTCCCCGCCAAAGCGCGGCAGCTCGTTGTCGGCCAGCATCTTGTCGACCACATTGCTGGCGACGTAGTGTTGAAAGGTCTTCTTCACGCGCCAGCGCTCGCGTTGCTCCGTCACCGTAAGGTCGACCACATGGCCGACATAGGCGAGCAGCAGGGTGGTCAAAGGCATGGTGACCGGAAGCCAGAGTCGACTGCTGCTGAACAGATAGAAGGAAGCGAGCACAAACCCCAGAGCGATGAGGCCGATAAGCAGGAGCGAACGCACCGGCCGGAGCTTCTTGGTTGTCGCCCAGGCGACAAGAGCAAGAAACAGCATAGCCAGCAAGGAAACCCATCCCGAAACCTGGCGGATAAAATCCCCGTGCAACAGCGTGCTGAGGGCGTTGGCGTGCACCTCTACCCCCGGCGTCTTCTGACGCCGGCCGCCATAGTTGAAGAAGGGCGTGAATTTGGTGTCCTGGAGTTCTTCGGCAGAGGCGCCGATAAAGACGATCTTGTCCTTGAAGGTGCCCCACATCCGATGCAGATCGAAGATGTCGGTATCTTCGTCGTCCGCCAGTTGAAACTTACTGTCGTCGAGGATTGTGGAGAAGTGGTAGGTCGGAAAGCTTTGTGCCGGCCCGCGGTAGTTGATGAGAAAGGAGTGACGGCTCTGCAATGGGATGGTGGTGTTTCCCAGCCGCAGAGTGGCATCCTCGTTGTGGGGCACCTTGCCGTCGGTCAGCCCACGCAGAGCCAGCAGCGCCTCTACCGCCATCGGGTGGTAGACCTTATCCCCCACTGGCAGCGAAACCAGATAGCGGCGCACAAAGCCGTCGCTGTCTTCGAGCACGTTCACCAAACCCCAGCGGCTGCCGGTGTTCAAGAGCGGCGCAATCGGCTTGGCGAGATAAGTGGTTTCGGTGCCCCCACGTGCCACCTCCCGAACCCACTTGCCCGCCAGCACCACGTTGCCGGCATGCAGCACCGCGGCCGCCAGCACCTTGTCCCGCCGCGGGTCGACACGATCGTCCTCAGTGAATTCGACGTCCACGACGATCAGCCTGGCACCGGCGTCGGCCAGGTTGAGGATGGCACGTGCAAAGTAGCTGCGCGGGTACGGCCAGCGCCCTGGCAGCGAGGCAAAGGTCTGGTCGTCGATGGTCACCAGAACGATGCTGGAGTCGCCGACATCCTGGGCGCCACGAAAACGGAAGGCCGTGTCGTAGGCTTTCAGGTCGAGGTTTTCGAAAGCCTGGAAGTTGGACAGAATCCAGGCCAGAAGAAGCGCCGCTGCCGTAATCGCCCCGCCGACCACCGTTCGGTTTCGCAGCAGCTTCTTCCAGTCAGCGATTTGGGCAATTGACCTCATGTCCGCCGGATGGTTCGAGACTTCACAATCGAACCTCGTAGTAGGCGCGGATCCGCCGGTCGTTGAAGCTCGGATTCGGCGTTTTCACACCGGAAGCAAGATCGAGGGCGAAGCCGTCGTCGCGAAAGCGCACGAGTTCGACATCGAGCATCAGCACGTGCCTGCGGGAGATCTGGTACTGGCCCCCGAAACGAAACGCCGTTTGGCGGAAGTCGATGTTCAGTTGCGTGCCGACAGTCGGTTGTGCACTTTTGACCAGACCGCTGGCCGAAGTCACCCGCAAGCCGCCATAAAGTCGCAAGCTCTCGTTCAGAAGCAGGTAGTCGAGCTGCCCGGAGTAGATGCGGAACTTGAAATTGCTACGCCCACCGGCAGCACGGTTCTGGTTGTCCGCGTAACTCAGGGTCGAGATGAAGGGAGCCCGATACTTGGTGCGCACGGTGACGCTGCGCAGGTCCGAATCTACATTGTTCAGGTTGATCCCATTCAGCCGTTGCTGCCCGAAACGGTCGTTGCGGTTGGAGCTCATGATGTTCAGCGTGATGGTGTTCTGCACGCCCTGCACGTAGGCGTCGTAGTTCACCAGGAAAGAGACATCCCGGCTGACGGTCGACTCACGCCGGTCAAAACCATCGACGGCCGGGTCAAATTGCGTAACGCCATTGTCGCGGTCGTGGTTCCGGATCGAGAAGGTGATGGTAGGCAACGAAGGTGCCGGGTAGATGGAAAGACCGAAGCTCGTCGTCTGCAAGTCCAGCGCCGGATTCCCTTCCTTGCCCGTGAAATTGTCGTCGAAGTTCTCGAAGCCGGCGTTCAAGAAAACGCGGTTGTTGGCCAGCCCGATGCGATCGCGCACGTACCAGCCGCGAAGATTGTTGCGCAGAAAGCTCTGTCCGAGCGAATGATACTCCGGCCCCAGTCGGCGGTACCCGAACTCGAACTGATTGTGAAAGTAGCGCAGAATCACCGCCGCCTGATAAGCAACCGAGGTCCCGTCGCGGGGATCCAGCGGCACGGTGCTCTCATTCACGATGAAGTATTTCTCCAGGGACACGGGGTCGAAGGGCAGGTCGATATCGAACTTGGCGGCCACCGAGTCCTTGCTCAGAGCGCCGGGTCCGGTGTCGTTGGTCAACAAGCTGAATGCTGCCGAGGCACGGATCTCGATTCGCCGTTGATGGATGGCGATCAGCAGGTCGGGGCCGACGACGAGATTGTCCTTCGGGTTGGTCCCACCGGCGACGGAGTTGCGATCATCCCGCACCCGCATCACCGTCAGGCCCAACTGGAAGTGGCGGCCGCTGCCGAAACTCGGCCGCAAGGCGATCAGGTTCTGCTCGAACACGGGTGAGCGACTGTCATTGAACACGATGGATCGGCGCGTCTGCCCGAAAGCCACATCCACGTTGAAGAAGCCCAGGTGAAGTCCACCCTGCAGGCCGCGAATCCGTTTGCCCCAGAGGATCAGGTCGTTCATCCTCGGGTAGCTATCGCCGAAAATGAACTGCAGCCAGGGCAGCCCGAAGCGGAACGTGAAACGATTCCTCGGTTGCGCGAACTTGCTCTCCACAGAGCTGATCAGCACCTGCCCGCCGAAAGTGAGGGGACCGTAGCGCCCGGAAAAATCGCCACCCAGGCGATTTGTGTTCAGCTTACGGCCACTGACCCTCTCCTGTCGCAGACTGGCGAAGGCACGCCCCTGGAAGGTCGCCACAGGCGCGGCCGCAGCGCCCGCGGCCGGCCTGGCTCGGCGCACCGACCGCACGCGAAAACTCCATTCGGCCTCGGCGGCGCGCCCCTCCAGGTCCCGCACGGTCACCCGCACCTCGTGGCGCCCGGCGCCGATGTCGACTGGAACGTAGCTGACCAGGTATTCGGACACGTCGGCTTCGGACGTCACATCCATCCCGTCCAGAAGGATGCGGACCGAAGCCGTATCGATCTGGCCCTCCTCCAGTTGAAACGACGCGGCAATCGCTGCCTCGTCCGGGGCAACCGTGCTCCCTGCATCGGGGCTCAGGATGAGCACCTGTGGCTGCCCGCCGCCACTCGGCGCAGCTCTGGCCGCCGACTTTGCCATCTCAGTCGGTGGTTGCCGCACCGGCGCCGACGGGGGTTTTTTGCCCGGTGTCGGCACGGCCGGAGCCGCCGGCTTCTGTTCCACCGCGGCTGCGGCACCGACGATCTCCATCTCGTGGGGCCGTCCGTATGGATCAAAAGCCGGGGATGTGACCACAGTGCGATCGGCAAGAAGCGCGGTGATGAAGTACTCCAGGCGACCGCGCTCCAGCAGCTTGGCCGGCAACGTGACCCGATACGAGTCGCCGTAGGGGGCCATGTCGAGAAACTCAAATGCGGTCTGCCCCGGCATGCGATAGTAGAAGCGCACGTAGATCGGTGACGAAGAGGCGTTGACCAGGCGAGCCTCAAGAGTCACCTTCTCGCCCCGTTTCGCCCGACTGACCGGTCGATGCTCGATCAGCGCGGTCGGCTGGGCGTACGCCTCTGCCAGGAATCCAACCCCAAGGAACATCAGCCCGCTCGACACGAGCAGGCCTCGCAAGATTCGCTGTTTCACCACGTAGATCCCTCCCGATGTCCCGTCCCTGACGTTGTTGATCGGTCAAAAGAATCAGCCCGATCAGCCCAAATTCTGTCCGTAAGTTGCAGGTTTAGGGCTTCTGCAGATGGATCTTGAGACGTTTGATGTTGCCGTCGCTGTCTTGGAACTCAATTTCCACGTCTGCGCCCTCTTCGTCGCCAGGTCCCCACTGCGGTGGATTGATCGCGGGTGACCTTGTCGGAGGGGTAGTCCCGTTGGAAAAGCCACGTTCGCCGGCACCCACCGTAATAGTGCCATAGCGATTGATGAGATCAATCAGGCCATCGATGCAAAACACGATGGTGTTGCCCGATTCATCGAGAAGGAGATAAAACTCGGTACCCTTCACCGCGGCAACGCCGGTGGGAGTCTCGACCACCAGTTCGCCGCGCTGTTTGGTCACCTTCGCCCACAACTGACCGGCGCTCAGGAACAGCCGCTTGAAGATCCCTCCTCGCTTGCGCTGCCCCCGGATGGTGACGTTGGAATTCTCGCGGATCTTCAGCATGCTCTTGTCGTCGGTGAAGATGACCGACGCAAGGGACCGTTCACCGGTCCGCAGCTTGTACCCTGAGTTGAGCCGCAGGCCGGGCCGGGCCGGGCGCCATGAGGAAGCGCGCGCGCCACCCGACACCTGAACAGTGCCTTTCGCCTTCAATAAAAAGGCGACATCTTTTGCCGACTGGGCAACCGCGTCTCCCGCATACCACAGTGCGACCGCAGTCCCCAAAAGTAGCGCTACACGAACGCGCATGGTAGTCCCTCCCGGATGAGTCCTTCGTTGTCCTGATGTTTTACTCGACGGTCACGCTGCGGACTTGCAGTTTTCCGCTCTGAACCTGACCCACCAGCGTTCCGAGGTCGGTGACGCTGATGGAAGAGCCGTTCTTCTGGATCACTCCGGTGGCGATGAAGCCGTAAAGGTCCCCGCCCTCACCAAACATCTGATCGACCGCCGCATCGCCGAGGAGGGCGCGCAGGTAGTTCATGATCTGCAGTTGTGCGGCGGAAGTGTTTCCACCGGAAATCTGACCGATGGTCAGACACCAGATCTGGCTTTCGATCGGAATATCTCCCGAGGGTGTTTCGATGAATGCCGTGACCTGCCAGTAGTAGGTCTTGCCTTCTTCGAGCGGGAAGACGCCGCTGGAAGGATACTGGAAGGAAGGTTTGCCGAAGAAATCCCTGCCGGCGATCAGAGTGTCTCCAGGCACGCGGGACTCATTGTTCATGACATCTTCCGGGGAGGTGTTTTCCGGACGCTTTTCGGCGATTCGGAAGATGAATTTCCGGGCGTTCGATTCCCACTGGAAGAGCGGCAGCGTCGTGTAGATCACCGGGCATTCGCCGCTGCCGGCAACCCGGCCTGGGGAGATCAGATCGATCGTAGTCGGATTGCTGATATCGTAGATTTTCTCCCAGACGCAGTTGTCACTCGGATTGGCAGCATTCTCCACCCTGACCCGTAGCACATACTTGCCGGACGGCAGTTTCCCCGTGCTGAGGATGGCGTCCTGGAGCTTCTGCGCCGCGTCCGTGTTGAAGCGCACGTCGCCGGTAATGTCGCCCTGGGAGGTAAAATCGTTGCTGGTGATCTTGCGCATGCCCGTAACCCGGAACGGGTTGGTTACGGCCTCGATGATGGGGCCGCCGCTGGAGAATTGCTCAGCAATCAGGTCGAAGGTCATACGGACATCGGTGCCGCCCTGACTTTCCCGGATCTGCAGCACGAAAAGAGGTGTCGAACTGGTCAGGGATACCAGGTTGAAATTGGAAAGAAAGACCGCATCGAAGGTGGGTGCGCTGATCTCTTCGAGGCGAAGATTGCTGCCGCTGCAGGTTACCTGTGCCTTCGCCGTAGTCGACCCTAACAACAGAGCGAACGTTGCCAGGGCCAGGCCCCCGATGAGGGCGCCCGTCCAGGTACGACGGCGGTTGCTCATGTGATACCTCGGTCTGTTGATGGTGCGTTCAGATGCGGGCGAGTCCTTTCCGGCTCGCAAGTGGTGATGCAGGCTGAATTTAAGCAAAAAAGTCGCTGAATGAAAGTGATTTTTCCGTAAAGTAACAATACGCCACGTTACCTGGGGTTGCGGAAATGGGTTCACCTCGGGTGTGGATGGAGAGGTCTGTGTAGGCAGGCCGGGTGGAGGTCGGGTAGCGGGAAATGGGAATTAGGAATCAGGTCGGGGCGACATGCCTTTTCCGCTTTCCGTCATGGGGTCAACCGACGTTGGCTGGCATCGCGACATTCGCGTGCGCGGGCGTCCTTTTGCGGCCGGAATGGCGGCGGCAGGGTGCGGAATCGCCGGGTCCTTCAGAACAGACTCATCTGTGGCATGCGCGCCTTGCGCGTCCGCTCGCTGGGCGATCCAGTCTCCATGGTCTCGATCAGATCCGCCGGCACCTGCCTCAGGAAGCGGCTCGGTTCTCCCCGCCGCTGTCTGCCGAACAGCCAGCGCCTTTTGGCCGCCGTCAGCAATAGACGACGCTGGGCACGCGTCATGCCCACATAGAAGAGACGGCGCTCTTCGTCGATATCACACTCCTCCCCTTCACGGATGAACGGCAGCACGCCCTCCTCGCAGCCGATCAGAAAAACGACAGGATATTCCAGCCCCTTGGCCGCATGCAGGGTGAGCAGCATCACGTGGTCGGCGTTGGGGGAAAGGTCATCATACGCCTGCTGAACAGAAGCTTCGACCAGGAAGTCATCCAGGCGGTTTTCGAACAGCAGTGCCCGCCGCTTCAGCCGAGGAAGCCATTTCCGATCACGCTCGCGCCCAGAGAAGTATGCCCCCAGCCCGGTCCGCTCCAGAACATCGTCCACCAGCTCAACCACAGGCGAGGTACCCGCCTTGGCTGAAAGCTCATCGATGGTATCGAAGAAATGTTGCAGCGAAGCACGTTGCGCGGCGGTCAACCTCGGGCACGACTGTAGCAAGCTCGCCAGAGCAGCCTCCGTGCCGCTGCTTCGCTCCAGGTGCTCCTGGAGGGCTTCGAGAGCGGCTTCTCCAAAGCCGCGCGGCGGCACATTGAGCACTGCCAGTGCGTCGGAGGCGGAGTTCGGGTTTGCAGCCAGGCGAAGGTAATTCAGCACCCACTGCACCTCGCGGTTCTCCCAAAAGGGCCTGTCGCCGACGACATGGTAGGGCACACCGGCACGCTGCAGGGCTTCGCGCAGCGGCGCGAACAACGCCGTGGTTCGCGCCAGCACAGCGACATCGGAGAAGCCGCCGCCCGTGCCGCTGCCAGAGTCGACGCGGCCCGAATCCACCGAGAACATGCTGGTGCCGCCGACATGCCGCTCGATTTGATGGACAACGAACTCAGCCTCGGCCTTGTCGGTCGGTGCCAGGCAGAAGGCGATCTTTGCGCCAGCCGCAGCCACTGCCTTCAGCTCGCACGGCCCGGCCGGGTCCGTCGAGACCACCCGCGAGGCCGCATCGACGATCTCTGGAGTCGAGCGGTAATTCAGGCCGAGCCGAACCACAGTCGCCTCCGGATAGTCTTTCTCGAAACGCAGAAAGTAGCCGCGGTCGGAGCCACGAAAGCCGTAGATCGCCTGGCGCGGGTCGCCGACGACGCACAAGTTGGCGTTGCCAGGGGCCAGCAGCCGCAGCAGCCGATACTGGACCTCGTTGACGTCCTGGTATTCATCCACCAGAATCCAGCGAAAGCGATGACGCAACGCGCTGAGAGTGTCGCCGTGCTCGAGCAACAATTCCAGGGCGTGGATCAGAAGCCGGTCGTAATCCAGCGCTCCCATGCGCTGCAGTTCAGCGTCATACGACCTGGCCAGGCTGGCGAGGCCGGGGTCTGCTTCCGCCACGTCTTCAGCGGTTTGCATGCGCGCTGCCATGGCCGACAGCTTCTCCGCCAGCCGGCGGCGCTCCTGGCGCTGCTGCGAAGCCCAGATGTGTTGGATCACTCCCAGGCGCTCGCCCTCCGACAGGATGCGAAAATCCCCCGGCAACCCGGCCGCCTGGTGGAATTCCCGCAGAAGTCCGGCGGCAAGAGCGTGGAAGGTCTTGACCGTCACCCTGGCCGCAGCAGTGAGCTGCTCGCTCAGGCGCTGGCGCATCTCGTCGGCAGCTTTGTTGGTGAAGGTGAGCGCCAGCACCTCCTCCGGCTTGGCCAGGCCGTCGCGAATCAGGCGCACGATACGGTAGACCAGCGTTCGCGTCTTGCCGGTCCCAGGACCGGCCACGATGAGCAGTGGACCCCTGCCGTGCTCAACGGCGCGCCGCTGGGGGTCGTTCAGGGGTGCGACAGCCGGAGTTGTGTCGGCCTGCGTGGCAGGCACGTCCTGCACCGCCAGGGGCGCCTGGAGGGCGATCTCTCCAATCTCCGGCTCGGGTTCGGCCTCTGCCACAACCGTGTCGACCAGGGTCGTCTGCGCTGCAAAATGCCGCCGATCCTCTTCCGTGAAGATGCGGATGGTACCGAATTCGCCGTCGTACCCGGGGGCGATATGCACCTGTCCGGCTCGAATACGGCGCACCGCTTCGGCGAGCATCGGGCCGCCAGTCCGGTCGATTTCCTCGAGCGGCACCTCCATCAGAATGCTGAGCTCCGGCCCCAGCCGGGACAGCAGCCGGTCGAAGAGCTTCTGCACCCCCTTGGTGTTCACGCCGGTGCTGCGCACCTCGGCGATCACCTCTGGCAGCGGGATGAGGCTCCAGTACCTGCGGGCCCGGGGCGAGCGTGCCCCCTCCTGGCGGTCGGCCAGCTCCTCCACTCGGTACATCACCCCGACCGTCACCGGCTTGCCGCACACCGGGCAGAGTCCGCGGTGGTCGCGGGTTTCGCGCGGGTGCAGCCGCGCCTGGCACTTGCGGTGGCCATCAAAGTGGTACTTGCCCTCCTCCGGGAAGAACTCGATGGTGCCGAGAAAGCGATCTGGGTCGGCGGTGCGCATGGCGTCGGCGATGGCCGCGTAGGAAAGCTCGCAGTCGAAGAGGTTGGCCTCGCGAGCGAGCTTTTGGACCGAGTGGGCGTCGGAATTGGAGACCAGTGTGAAACGATCCAGGCTGGAGAGGCGCCAGTTCATCGGCGGATCGGAGGAGAGGCCGGTTTCGACGGCGAAGATATGGCCGGTGAGGTCACCGAAGCACGCTTCGATGGAGTCGAAACCCGACTGCGAGCCGAGGGCCGAGAACCACGGCGTCCAGATGTGGGCCGGGATGAGGTAGGCATCGGGGTGACTCTCGAGAGCGATCTCCAGCAGGTCGCGGGAATCCAGGCCCAGGATGGGGCGTCCGTCCGACTCGATGTTGCCGACGCCGGCCAGCCGCGCCTGGAACCTCTCCACCGCTTCGAAGTCGGGCAGAAAGACCAGGTTGTGGACCTTGCGCACGCGGTCGTCTTTCTTGTAGATGTTGCTGATCTCGCCGGCGAGCAGGAAACGCACCGGAGCCCGGCAGGCAGCCGGTACCAGCGGGTCGATGGCGGCGGCAAGGTCATCGCGCAGGCGGTAGAGCCCCTGCTCGGCCGGCACCAGGCGCTCCTTCATCTCCGCCAGCCACCCCGGGTGAGCGATATCGCCGCTCCCCAGCACGCGGATGCCCTTGAGCTGAGCCCAACGGTGCAGGTGCTCGAGATCGAGTTGCCTGCTGGTGGCTCGGGAGTAGTGGGAATGGATGTGGAGATCGGCGACAAAGGGCATGTCGAACCCTCTCTTTGGGTGTGGAGATTGTCAATATCTAGTGTCGCTCGTGGAAAGACAGGCAGGATGTGGTGTCATATGGTAGGGAAGCCTTTGGAAAAAGTCAAGGGGAAAATGGGTGGCAGGAGAAAAAAGTCAACCTCATTGGGATAGGGTCACGTGGAGGATCTGGGGGTGGCAGTGACCACATGCGCCTGGTCCGTGCTCTGTCTTCGTGAACGCTGACTGGGCACGGGATTCCCTACTTCCAACGCAACCTTTCGAAGCTAACTCAGATGTTTTAAGAATTCGTCTATCGTCAAACCAGCTTGACGGATGATGCTGGCAAGAGTTCCCCTCGGTAAGTCTTTGCTGTGAATTGGCACAGTCACTCGACGCGCTGGTTCCGTCGAGTGAATCAGTCGAGCGTGGCTGCCTGTCTGGTGGTGGACATAGAACCCGGCGCGTTGCAGCGCCTGGACGACTTGCTTCGGCTTGAGAACTGGTAGTCTGGCCATCAGGCAGCTTTCAGCCTCACTGCCAGACGCTCCTTGCGCGGTTCTTCACTGAGTTGGACGTCTTCAGGAATCTCCTCACCCAACTGCACGGCGCTCTCCAGGTAGCAGCGAATCGCGTCCTCAGCCATGGCCCGCGCCTCCTCCAACGTCTCGCCAAAAGTGCAGATCTCGGGGATGGCTGGCACAACAACATTGTAGCCACCTTCCGGGAGCGGCTCGAATAAGACGGTATAGCGGTATTCTTTCATCTGGTCACCTCAGAGGCTGATTATCTCTCTGGCATCAATGCTGCGATTCTGAAACGACTTCGACACATGACAAGTTCTCGATTTCCGCCTTGCGAACCGAGGACTGCGCTGTCGTAGCTCCTCGACATCGTCACAGTCCTAGTTACAAAAGCCCACCGAGTATGTCAAGTTAAAAGTCGCTCACATCGGCCGGCAG